>NZ_VWXF01000002.1:0-797276 GCF_011752615.1 Candidatus Pantoea multigeneris | reverse complement strand
CAGAATTTGCCTGGCGGCTTTAGCGCGGTGGTCCCACCTGACCCCATGCCGAACTCAGAAGTGAAACGCCGTAGCGCCGATGGTAGTGTGGGGTCTCCCCATGCGAGAGTAGGGAACTGCCAGGCATTAAATTAGTGAGAAGCCCCTGTCGAAAGACAGGGGCTTTTTGCATTCAGGGGCATTATCAAACAGGGCCATAAGTTGTATTTAAACGACACTCCCCTAATTTTATGCTCTGTCTGGGCATCTCTCATTGAATTCACTAAGCGTGGCTGCGTAACAACCGGCCTCTCAACAGCTAAATGCGAGCCGTGATCCCTCTGTAACGCGGTATAAGCTGATGCTAGCCAGCCATGCAGCGGGAAAATACCGATTTGCACAGACAATCAGTTGGGTTTGCGCTGTCTGCATAGCCCTTGGATAAGGTGCCAGACGCAACATTAATGCCCTCTTATCCGCACTCAAAACTGCCAGTAATCCTCATACGATCGGCTCTGCCGATATCATACGTGTACACGGCAACGAGGCTGGACAACAGCAACCACCTCTGAGTCGTCCAATGGTGGCCTTTAAATAAGATGCGGCTCTTACAGCCAGCCATTATAAATGGCATGCTTGATACTAAAGCTGATTGGGATAAACCGTCATAGAAGGGCGGCTTGAAACGGCCATAGAGTAAGACTGAGAGAAGGTATGTCTGGCAGGCAATTACAGCGACGACATTGCTCGTAATCGTATGAGAATAAAGAAAAGTACCGCACATAAAAAAGGTGCCAGACCCGAGGGCTGGCACCTTTTCTACAAATGACCGAACTGATTAAAAATCAGTTCATGCCATATTTTTTCAGTTTCTTACGCAGAGTACCACGGTTGATACCCATCATCAGTGCTGCACGGGTCTGGTTGCCACGGGTATACTGCATGACCATGTCCAACAGTGGCTGCTCGACTTCAGCCAATACCAGCTCATACAGGTCGCTAACATCCTGACCGTTCAGTTGAGCAAAATAGTTCTTCAGTGCCTGTTTAACCGAATCACGCAGAGGCTTTTGCGTCACCTGATCCTGTGAGTTAACGGTAGAAACGGTCAGTACGTCAGAATTTACGCGTTGTTCGAACATAGTTCTTTCAGCTCTTTATTTCGTTTACGCAAGATTTTCGAAGTATGCCTCCAACGCCTCCAGCTGTTCGCTGGCATCCTCTATGGCGTTGAATGTGCGCCGAAACTGGTCATTCGGGGCGTGCTCCTGCAAATACCAGGAGACGTGTTTGCGCGCAATACGGTATCCCTTGCCTGGACCATAAAAGTCGTGCAGCTCACGTATATGCGAAACAAGCAAGCGCTTTACCTCTGCCAAAGGCAGCGGGGCAAGCAGCTCCCCAGTGTCCAGATAATGCTGGATTTCCCGGAAGATCCACGGTCTTCCCTGAGCAGCACGGCCTATCATCAGGGCATCAGCCCCCGTATAGTCGAGTACTGCTCTGGCTTTGTGCGGGTCAGTTATGTCTCCATTCGCAATGATCGGTATGGAAACACTCTGCTTAACTGTCCGAATGCTGTCGTATTCAGCTTCCCCGTTGAACAAACAGGCGCGTGTGCGCCCATGTATCGTCAGGGCTTGAATACCACAGCGTTCAGCCAATTGGGCAATCTCGACACAGTTCCTGTTATCAGGATCCCAACCGGTGCGAATTTTTAGCGTAACTGGCACCTCAACGGCATTTACCACGGCGGAGAGAATCGATTCCACTACGTCGGGGTATTGCAGCAAGGCGGAGCCTGCCATTTTCCGATTCACCTTTTTAGCCGGGCAACCCATATTGATATCGATGACTTGTGCACCAGCCTCAACATTAATACGTGCTGCCTGCGCCATGTCGTGGGGATCACAACCGGCAATCTGCACGGCGCGAATCCCTGGCTCATCACTGTGTACCATGCGTAAACGAGATTTATCGCTTGCCCAAACTTCCGGGTTAGACGACAACATCTCGGAAACCGCCATACCTGCACCCATTTCATGACACAAGGTTCTGAAAGGTCGGTCGGTAATGCCCGCCATAGGCGCTGCAATCAGCCGATTTCTTAGCTGGAGATTTCCAATACGCATGAAGTTCAGAGTAGCCATACTATGTCTGCAAGGCGGCGTATATTACGCATTTTTTCACGAAGATGAAAGGCCAAACTTTGAACAATACGCAATGAAAAAACAAGGAATTAGAAGATTGGGAGTGTCAATATGTTAAAAGTTATTATTTATCATTAAGTTAGCAATTAATGATGAAATTGTGAGCAAAAATTTTTTGCGAATATAGCACAAAATCTCAACATAAAAATCGTCACATTGGGGAATTAACGACACAAGGTGCGGATTTTACTGGCTGAATTATGGTTTTTCGCTGAATTTAATCGTGATAAAAACGGTAATCATCAATTAATAAAAAAATGTGCCCTACACCACAATTATGCAGGGCACACAGTCATCAGTTTTTGACGCCTGTAATGCGGCACCACTCTTCTTTAACGGCGACCGGGTCTAGCGTGAACAGCGAGGTATAAGCTTCACATACACCCTCAGCCTGGCTTTCCAGTACGCCTGAAAGACCAAGATGACCACCCGAAACCGGCAGTACGCTAATCAATGGAGCCAGCTCACGTAGCGGGCCAGCCAGGATGTTTGCGACCACCACATCCGCCTGCAAGTTCTCAGGTTGCTGATGAGGTAAATAGAGCTCCAGGCGCTCAGAAACACCGTTACGTTCTGCATTAGCTCGGCTGGCTTCAATGGCCTGTGGATCGATATCGATGCCGATTGCTTTTACTGCGCCGAGCTTCAATGCCGCAATTGCCAGGATGCCGGAGCCACAGCCAAAATCGATAACGGTTTTACCTGCCAAATCGAGGCCATCGAGCCAGGTAAGGCAAAGTGAAGTTGTTGGGTGAGTACCCGTGCCGAAAGCGAGTCCTGGGTCTAGCATGACGTTAACGGCCTCTGGGTCGGGAATATCACGCCAGCTTGGGCAGATCCACAGACGCTCGCCAAAACGCATTGGGTGGAAGTTATCCATCCATTCACGTTCCCAGTCTTTGTCTTCGATTTGCTCGATCTTATGGCGGAAATTAGCGCCCAGCAGCGGATGCTGTGACAGCTCAGCCACCACATCACTCATTTCCGTTTCGGCATCAAACAGCCCGATAACATCGGTATCGCCCCACAGCAGGGTTTCACCCGGTAAAGGCTCATAAACGGGCGTATCGTTGGTGTCCTGGAACGTGACCGACACAGCGCCAACATCCATTAACGCATCACTCAGCGCTTCAGCGTGTGTTCCAGAGCTGTTAATTTTGATTTGAATCCATGGCATAGCTTATCTCTTTAATTCAGTAGTGGCGCTGTGCGGCGCATCGCCAAACAGGTTACCTGCCAGAAAGGCCAGCAGGCTTAGTAACAGTGAAGGAACAATCGGGTGGAAGCCCCAGAGTTCCAGATTCAGGCTGGCGAGCAGGGTATAACATCCTGCGCCGATAATCATCGCGCTAATTGCGCCGGTTGCGTTGGCTCGCTCCCAATAGAGGCCTAACACCAGTGGCCAGAGAAAGACCGCTTCAAGCCCGCCGAAGGCCAGCAAATTGAGCCAGATAATCATTTGTGGCGGGTGCCAGGCAGCAATCAGCAGCAGTATACCCAGAACCAGGGTAATCGCCCCTGAAAGCCGACGCAGGTGACGCTCGTTCTCCGCTTGATGCGGCGCAACACGTAAATAGAGATCCTTGATTAGCGTAGCGGAAGACTGTAGCAATTGCGCATTGATGGTCGACATAATCGCGGCCATGGGAGCGGCGAGAAAGATCCCTGCGGCCAGCGGCGGCAATACTTTGATCATCAACGTTGGGATCACCTGATCGGGAACCTGAAGATCCGGGAGGATCGCCCGACCAAGCGCGCCTGCCAGGTGCATGCCAAACATCAGCACGACAACCACAATGGTGCCAAGAATAATGCCACGGTGCATGGCTTTGCTGTCTTTGTAAGAGATGCAACGCACCGCCGTGTGGGGTAACCCAATAACGCCAAGGCACACCAGTACCGCGAAGGAGCTGAGGAACGTTGGGTTGATGACATTACCCACGCCTTCTGGTTCAACAAGCTGCGGATCAATGGCTTGCAGTTTAGCCACCGCACTTTCCAGCCCCCCGGCATAGTGAATAACTGCAAACAGCAGCAGAAAAGTTCCGATCAGCATCACCATACCTTGCATCGCATCATTCAGGACGCTGGCACGGAACCCGCCAAAAGCGGTGTAGATCGCAATGGTACCGCCGAAAATCAGCAATCCGGTGTCATAGGGAATGCCGGCTGCGGTCTCCAGTAGCCGAGCACCACCAATGAACTGCACGGTCATTGCGCCAATAAATGCCACCAGCAAGCTAATGCTGGAGAGCCAGATCAATAGCGGGCTGCGATAACGGCCATACAGCATATCGTTGAGCGTCACGGCGTTGTAGCGGCGTGCCAGAATGGCAAATTTTTTCCCTAAGACACCCAGAGATAGCCAGACAGCGGGGACTTGCACCATCGCCAGCAGAACCCAGCCAAGGCCATATTTATACGCCGCACCCGGTCCGCCAATGAAGGAGCTAGCGCTGATATAGGTTGCGGTGATGGTCATGGCTAGCACAAAGCCACCCATGGAGCGACTGCCAAGGAAGTATTCAGTCAGGAAGTTACCCTGGCGCTGTTTACGCACCGCAAAAACTGAAAGTGCAGCGATTAGCAGCAAATAGCCGATAAGCGGCAAAATGATTTCATGAGACATCTTCATCCTCCAGTGACATCTCTCGGAATACGTAGCGCACCATCAGCCAGCAGAGAAAAATAAATAACAACGGGGCAAATATGCAGGAGAGTTCAAACCAGTGCGGCAAACCGGTAATACCGATTTCACTACCGCCTAACCAGGCGCTTAAGCCCCAGACGGCTAACCAGCCGAGAGTAAGATATAACGACCAGCGGGCCTCTTTATGTGCTTGTGGAAAACGGGCGTCCATCAATGCAATCCAGGCGAAAAACAAAAGAAAAAGGCCGGATTATCCGGCCTCTGTACACAGCAAAATGCAAACTTACTTCTCGTGCAGACCGAGTTTTTTCTCCAGATAGTGGATGTTGGTACCACCCTGCTGGAAGTTTTCGTCCGTCATGATTTTCACTTGCAGATCAACGTTGGTTTTGATCCCATCGATGATCAGTTCTGCCAGCGCATTTTTCATGCGAGAAATGGCCACATCACGGTTTTCGCCGTAAGTGATCAATTTACCGATCATGGAGTCATAGTACGGCGGCACGCTGTAGCCGGCGTAGATATGAGACTCCCAACGCACACCAAAACCACCTGGCGCATGGAAGCGCGTGATTTTGCCTGGGCTTGGCAGGAAGGTATTCGGATCTTCCGCATTAATACGGCACTCAACCGCATGGCCGCGAATGATCACATCTTCCTGTTTGATCGACAGTGGCAGACCGGCAGCAATACGCAGCTGCTCTTTGATCAGGTCTACGCCCGTGATCATCTCGGTCACCGGATGCTCAACCTGAATACGGGTGTTCATTTCAATGAAGTAGAACTCACCGTTTTCATACAGGAACTCGAAAGTACCCGCGCCGCGATAGTTGATATCGATACAGGCTTTGGCACAACGCTCGCCGATGTAGCGACGCAGCTCTGGCGTGATGCCCGGTGCTGGCGCTTCTTCAACGACTTTCTGGTGACGACGCTGCATAGAGCAGTCACGTTCTGCCAGATAGATAGCGTTACCCTGACCATCCGCCATCACCTGAATTTCGATGTGACGTGGGTTCTCAAGGTATTTCTCCATGTACACCATGTCGTTGTTGAAAGCCGCTTTGGCTTCCGCTTTCGTCATGTTGATGGATTGTTCCAGGTCTTTGTCGCTGCGCACAACACGCATACCACGACCACCGCCGCCGCCAGACGCTTTGATGATGACCGGATAGCCAATGCGTTTTGCAAACGCACGGTTTTTTTCCATGTCTTCAGTCAGTGAGCCGTCTGAACCCGGAACGGTAGGAACGCCGGCTTTTTTCATCGCGGTGATCGCCGAAACTTTATCGCCCATCAGGCGAATGGTTTCAGCGCGTGGGCCGATGAAGATAAAGCCAGAGTTTTCAACCTGCTCTGCGAAGTCCGCATTTTCAGACAGGAAGCCATACCCTGGGTGGATAGCAACAGCACCGGTGACATCGGCTGCGGAGATCAGAGCCGGAATGTTGAGGTAGCTTTTAACCGACTGCGGCGGGCCGATGCAGACGGTTTCGTCGGCTAGCAAGACATGTTGCAGGTCACGGTCAGCCGTTGAGTGAACCGCAACAGTCTTGATGCCTAACTCTTTACATGCGCGCAGGATACGCAGGGCGATCTCACCACGGTTAGCAATGACAATTTTCTCGAGCATGGTATCCCCTGTTATTCGATGACGACCAGCGGCTCGTCATATTCCACCGGCTGCCCACTTTCAATCAGGATCGCTTTCACGACGCCCGCTTTATCCGCTTCGATCTGGTTCATCATTTTCATCGCTTCAACGATGCACAGGGTATCGCCTACATTGACGCGCTGCCCCACTTCCACGAATGCTTTCGCATCCGGGCTGGGGGTACGATAAAACGTCCCCACCATGGGTGAACGAACCAGATGGCCGCTGACTTCAGCAGCCGCAGGTGCAGCTTCCGTAGCAGCAACTACCGGCGCAGCAACAGGCTGTGCGACGGGTGCCGCATACGCCTGCTGCATCACAGGATTAGCCGATGCACGGCGGATACGCACAGACCCTTCGTCTTCGGCAATTTCCAGCTCAGCGATACCAGACTCTTCTACCAGTTCGATCAGCTTCTTAATTTTACGAATATCCATGGTTTCGCTTCTTTTCGATTGAGTCAGGATATTGTTATAGCAGGGGAATGGGATAAAGAAGGCATAGGGAGTTCAGGTGATGTGATAAGCAAAGGTTAGATAAATGCCACGAAACTTCCGCCCAGGTTCAGGTTCTCTCTGCTTCGGGACGCTGAAACAGTGACACATACCACGATCCCGCTGGCTTCAAGCGAATTAGTTTCATGAGAAATAATGTAACAATCTTAATGTGGGCAAGGCGATGACTCTCGCTATACTTTGATCGCTGTCACAAATTCATCGTAAGAGGGAACAGTTATGACTGAGTTATCGCGCAGACATTTTATGTCCTGGATATCCGGCCTGGCCCTGGCGGCTCCCACCCTGTTTAGTCGCTATGCGGCAGCCGCTCCCCACGCCGACAATGTGCAGTTACTGCACCTTGAACGTAACAGCTGGGTTCCTAACAATGCTCACTTGCCGGTTATCCTCTACAAGCAGGCGTTGGCTCCCGCAACCGATCGAACCGGGGCGGCTGAAGCGCAATTTGAACAACATCAGTGGCCGCCTCAGTGGGTGGCTTCCATTTTTGACTATCACCATTATCACAGCACCGCCCATGAGGTGCTCGGCTGCGTAAGCGGCAAAGCGGACGTGATGCTGGGTGGCCCTGGCGGGCATGTTGTCACGCTCTCCGCAGGTGATGTGGTACTGTTGCCAACGGGAACCGGGCACTGCAATCAGGGAAGCAGTGACGATTTTCTGGTCGTGGGCGCGTACCCGCCACAACAAAACTGGGATATCTGTCGTGAAGCCCCTACGCAGGCGATGATCGACCGTATGGCACATCTCCCGTTTCCGGCCAGCGATCCTGTGACGGGTGCGCAAGGCCCACTAATTAGTCAATGGCAACGCAGTTAGTCCGATATTTCGCATAACAAGGAGTGAGCAGTGCAACAGGATGAAGTCGCAGCCCTTTTGAAAGACAAGAGCGACTTTCAAAAGCGGCTGAAGCTGATTGGCGTATTAAAGGGACGCACCGATAGCCACAGCGAAGAGGCGCTACAGTATCTGGTGAAACACGATTTTGTCTTCAAAGTGAGGTTAGCCGCCTGGCAGGCGCTGAGTGACCGGGGAGTCACGTGCGATAAACCGGTCGAACGTGCCCGCTATGTCATTTTTCTGGAAAAGCGCCTGGGCAACCTTGACGGTTTTTTGACCTGGTGTGGCAAGTGGACAGATCTGTTTCTCTGGTAAACCCGAAACGGTTGGACCGGTTCAGAAAAAGTGCTTTGGAGACTGGCCAAACAGTTGCCTGAAAGCATGAATAAACGCCGAGGGTGTCGAATACCCGACGGTCAGTGCGACCTCAGTGACTGTCCTGCCGGAACGCAGCATTTCAAGGGCGCTCAACAGCCGCAGACGTTGCCGCCATTGATGAAACGGCAACCCCGTCGCGCGCAGAAAATGTCGCGAAAATGATCGCGTTGACATGCAAGCGAGATCTGCGGATTGTTCGAGCGTATGCGGCAGATGCGGTGTGGCCTGAACAGCAAGGCAGACATCAAGCAACCTGGCGTTGGCAGGAAAGGGAAGGTTAAGCGGGGCATCTGGCAGGGACTGGAGTAAATCCAGCAGCACCTCTACTTTTCGGCCCTCAGCCCCCGTTTCGTCATAGTGCACCGGGAGTGACGTGCAGCCGTGATGAATAAATGCACGCACAAAATCATCCACCATCACCACCCGGGTTTCATTTGGCTTGAGAGTAATAACCTCCGCCTTGATGTATAAACTCTCCAGCTCAACCTCTTCGCTGACCCAGAGCGTGTGAAGGCATCCTGGCGGTATCCAAACGCCATAATCGGGCGGCAGTAGAATCGTCATTTCCCCGGCCTGCACTTGCATCAGGCCTTCTCGTGCGAAGAGAAATTGCCACCAGCTGTGCTGATGTGGCTGTACACAGGTTCCAGCATGGATACCGTAGGCCCGAAAGTACACCTGCCGGGGCAATGTTTTCAGGGAAGAGGTGGTGGCCAGAATCCACTCTTTGTTATTCAGACTCGCTCGCACCGGCGCGCTCCTTTGGCAGCTGTTCGATATATATTGTCATTATATCGAAAGCATTGATGCGGGACGACCGCTACCCTGTGGTGATTTTGCAACGGGATGAATGGAATGAAAGACAGAATGTTATTGCCCTGGTTGATGGTTTTTGGCGCAGGACTTTGCCTGCGCACCGGTATCTCATCGCTTTCACCGATGCTGGACACCATCCAGCATCAACTGGGGATCGGTAGCAGCTATCTCGGCCTTTTGACCGCAATCCCGGTGGTTTGCATGGGGGTGTTGTCTCCACTTGGACACGCTTTCGACCGTCGGTTTGGGCTAAAGACGTCAATGATGCTGGCTTTTATTGTGCTGATGGCTGGCCTTGCACTGCGCCTGAAAACCGAAACCTTTGGCCTTCTGTTGTTAACGGCAGCGTTGGTCGGCATCGGTGATGCTATTATTCGGCCGCT
Source organism: Candidatus Pantoea multigeneris (assembly GCF_011752615.1). NCBI lineage: Bacteria > Pseudomonadati > Pseudomonadota > Gammaproteobacteria > Enterobacterales > Erwiniaceae > Pantoea > Candidatus Pantoea multigeneris. Next base: position 787,848 of record NZ_VWXF01000002.1, on the reverse strand, counting down.
GTTAAGCGGTTTTATCAAAGAGACGTTTCACGACAGGACCCACGCGGCGATGGGCGTTTACGCCACGGCCATGGGGGTAGGCTCTGCCGTTGCTGCCTATACCACACCTTTTTTGTCCACCGCCTACGGGAGCTGGCAAGGTGGTCTGGCATTTTGGGCTATTCCGGCACTGATTGCGGCGATGCTGTGGGTGATGTGGTCAGGCGGCGCTAAACATGAGGCTGCTGAGGTCCCGCGTGGACAATCTCAACGTCTGGATCATCTGGGGAGGGTGGCCTTGACGCTGTTTTTTGGCTTACAGGCCGGCATTAACTATACGATTGTGGCGTGGTTGCCCAGTTTATACCTCGCTTCCGGCTTTGCGCAGCAGGCGAGCAGCGGATTTATTGCGGTGTTTATGCTGTTGCAGACCCTCACCAGCCTGTTTTTCCCGCTGTTGATGCGCCTGATGCGCGTCAAGGTGGCCGGAGCGATGATCATTTACACGGTTTGCGCGCTCACCGGCTTCCTGATGTTGGGGGATTTATCCCAGACCGTTTGGGCTGCCGCTGTGCTTCTGGGTATCGCCACCGGGGGCTTGTTCCCGATAGCCTTGCTGCTGCCACTGGAATTTTCTTCCTCGCGTGAAGAAGCAACCCGGATCAGTGGCGTGACACAATCCGGCGGTTATCTCCTGGGTGGCGCGATGCCGTGGGTTGCCGGTATCGCCACGGCCCAAATGGGGCCAGTAAAGGGCATTACCGCACTGTGTTTAGGCATGGGGATCATTTTACTTATCGTCGTTGCACAGGTGCGTAAACGCTATTTACAGCGTGTTCAACAGGCGGAATAGATTGTTCGGAAAACCTGGTCAATCCGAATGAAAGACGAATTCAAGACATCAATCTTATGCCGAATGAAGCCAAGTGAGGGGCATCCCGGTTCCTTGTACTTTAGGGCGGGGAGGATTGCGACTCATAGCGATACCTATCGCAAGACCAGCGGTTACTCAGGTTCTGCTTGATAATTTTTTTCAAAAAGAACCGGTAGACGCAGGTATTGAGTGTTGACAGGGAGGTACATTGGGTCGATTGTGTTTCATGTAGGGCTGTGCAAGAGGTGCGGCACGTAAATCCCGAACGGATGAAAAATGAGTGACAACACCATGACCGCTGACGAATCCATCAAATTGCAGGCCGAAATTTCTAAGCTGATTGCCGAAAGCATTAAACTGAACGCAGAAACCAGCAAAATGAATGCGGAGACAATAAAACTCCTGGCTGATACCGGCAACACCTTCCGCGAAATCTTCTGGTATCCGGTGGCCATCGCAACGGGGCTTATCGGTGTGGTCGTAGCCTGCACCACGTTTTTATTGAAAATACTTTAGTAAAAAGCCCCCGCAAGGGGGCTTTTTACATTTGGGGCATCTGTGTGCATTGTAAAAAACTACTCAGCCCCAACCACAGACGATCTAACCCGTCTGAAAGATGAGTTAGGCTGCAATCAAGTGTCATTCTCCGGGGGGCAGAGCGTTAAAAAACTCGCTCTGCCCATAAAGATTTGCATTGTCACCGTTTTTTTCTTAATTTTATTTTGAACTTTGTGTATATTTTGAGAGTGATGAAAATTTCATTTATATCTGTGTAGAATACGTGTAGTTAATGTGTAGAATGTGTGTAGAAATGAAATTAACCGAATTTCATTGAATTTCTCATGCGCTCGTTTATATTTTGTTTAATCTCACTGATTTAAACAGTCACTTCCTTGTGAAATCAACCGTAACAGGTTGTCGGTTTTTTACTGTTTAACTTCAGGTGTTAATTTTGTTTCTCACACATTTAAAACTTAAACAAACGGGCTGGGAAGAGTGCGGGCTTGCTGCTTACACGCAAATTTATAATACGTTTGGGGGAAGTTTCTGTACCCATCCCAGGGTGCTTTCATATCTCTCTGAACGGGAGAGTCTCAGCGTTCAATACTATTTAAAACGTTCAGCTTCGGGTCCTGTCGCTGCTGTCTTTTCGATCAATGGTTCCCTGGAATATAAAAACCCCGGCATCCCCTTTGTTTTTGATGACTTGATCCTCCCTGTGAAACCAGGGGTGAAAGTCATGCTTCCTTTTAAAACCAAACGGTTATCCCCATACTCTCAAACGTCTGTACGCAACAGCATTCGCCATAACCTCTTCAAGAAGAAAATTGCGCACATTAAGTCCGATTTTTCCGCTAAATCGGTAAAAAAAAGAAATGGCGAAGTCAGACGATTTCAACAAAATGGCGGGGTTATCGAAGATGTTACCGCCTTTTCGCCTGATGAAATATCAACCATTTACCATCAGTTGTTTAACTTACGCTGGCAAAACACGGTTAAATGTATAAACAGAGACGTTTTGCATGAAACATTTACCGAATTCAGGGACATGATTTTTGGCAAAATTTTATTTGTCAATGATAGGCCTTGCGCGTTCGACCTTAACTATAAAGTGGAGTGCCCATCCTGGTATTACTTTGAAGACTTTAATGGCGGATTAGATCCGCAGTTCAAGTCACTGGGTATTGGCAGTGTTTTACTGTGGGAAAACATCCGCGAGGCAAAAGCGTTGTCAGCGTCAGCGAATAAAAAATGTATTTTTTCACTTGGTGCTTACAACCCGGCATGGCAGTACAAAAAACAGTGGTGTGACATTATGCCTTCGGGGAGAACGCTTTTTTAAAATTAACCCACTCTTTAAATTTACAAAATTATTTATCGGCTACACACAACCTAAACACATCCTCAACGGCCAGTAAACGCAACTTCGCTACCATTGGCCATCATTTTCCAACACGAGAGTACCATGCCCGGTATTAAACATTTCCCACTACCGCTACTTCTGATTTTAACAGGTGCCGTCCTGACGGGTTGTGATAAGAAAGCCAGTCAAGAGACCGACGTTCATCCTCCTCAGGTCGCTGTTGAGGTCATTCAGCCCCGCGTTTTATCAGTAAAAGAGACGTTGCCCGGTCGGGTTACCGCCTGGCGCACGGCCGAAATACGACCACAGGTTAACGGAGTGATCCAGCGCCGCCTCTTTGAACAGGGTGCAGAGGTGACCAAGGGCACAGCACTTTTCCAGATTAACGCCGCCCCTTTTGCCGCGGATGTTGCCAATGCGAAAGCCGGGTTACTGCGGGTAGACGCGGCGAACGATAAAGCCCAACAGCAAGTCAATCGCCTGAAGCCGCTGATGTTATCCGAAGCCGTCAGCCGTCAAAGTTATGACGATGCGGTTGCCAATGCGCGTCAGGCAGCAGCGGACGTTGCTCAGGCCCGTGCTACGCTAGCGCGTAAACAGCTCGACTTAAGTTTCGCCACTGTCGACGCCCCGATCTCTGGCCGGATTGATCAGACGCTAGTGACAGAGGGGGCATACGTGACGCCAGGGGATACCAGCCCACTTGCACGTATCTATCAAACCGATCCTATCTACGTTGACGTACGCCAACCTGCTGAGGTTTATAGCCAGCTTCGCCGACAGGTAGGCGGTGAGCAGGGTACTGCCGCTGCGCTTCCCGTCCAGGTGTTATTACCGGACGGCACGGTCTATCAACACCCCGGAAAGATCCTTTTCTCTGGAATTTCTGTTGATGCTGGCACGGGAGACGTGCTGGTGCGTATTGAGGTCAAAAATCCGAATCGAGAATTATTGCCTGGCATGTTTGTACGTGTGCAGATCCCCCGCCAGCACTACGACGACGCTTTGATGGTTCCTCAGCAGGCAGTGTCCCGACACGAGGGAACACCCACGCTTTGGGTGGTGGATGAACAGCAGCAAGCACACCAGGTAAACGTCGATGTTGGAGAGTTATCACAGGGGGAATACCGCATATCCTCCGGTTTGCCGGCAGGGAGCCGCGTTGTTGTCATGGGAATGGAGAAGCTGGCTGACGGCGTCAAAGTCGCGGCGGCATTAGCTCCGGCGTCCCCGACACCTCTGACGATGACAGCAGGAGAGTAAAATGGCTCAGTTTTTTATTAAACGTCCGGTGTTCGCCTGGGTGCTGGCGCTGTTTATCATTTTGTTTGGCGTCATTGCGATACCTAAACTCCCGGTTGCGCGCTATCCCTCCGTTGCACCGCCGAATGTCACCATCACCGCGACCTATCCTGGGGCTTCACCGCAGACCATGAACGACTCCGTGGTGGGGCTGATTGAACGCGAACTGTCCAGTGTTAAAAATCTGCTTTATTTTGAATCATCTACCGATACCTCAGGCCAGGCGACGATCACCGTCACCTTCAAGCCGGGCACCGATCCTGAGCTGGCTCAGGTAGATGTACAAAACCGTATCAAGACGGTAGAACCTCGCCTGCCTCAGACTGTGCGTCAAAACGGGCTGCAGGTCGAATCTGCCAGCTCAGGCTTCCTCATGATTGTCAGTCTGACCTCAAAACAAGGCCAAATGAACAGCGAAGCCTTAAGCGACTATATGGCCAGAAATGTGGTTGACGAACTGCGCAGAATACCTGGTGTGGGTCGCGTTCAGCTGTTTGGGGCCGAAAGAGCCATGCGCGTTTGGGTGGACCCCGCCAAACTGGTGGCTTTCAATCTGACGATAGGTGACGTTTCCACGGCGATTTCCCAACAAAATGTGCAAATCGCGCCTGGACGGGTAGGTGATGAGCCGACGATGCCGAATCAAACCGTTACTATCCCTTTAACGGTGCAGGGACAGCTCTCTACGCCTGAGGAGTTTGCCAATATTGTCCTGCGTGCCAATCAAGATGGCTCCAAAGTGAAATTATCTGACGTGGCAAAAGTCGCTCTCGGGGCTCAAAGCTACAGCATGATGATCCGTGACAACGGTAAGAGCTCAACCGGTGCTGCGGTTATGCTTGCACCAGGTGCAAATGCCGTAAAAACCGCTGATGCGGTGGCGGCGCGTATGCACGAATTGAGCCTGTCAATGCCGCAGGACATGCAGTACTCCATCCCTTTCAATACTGCCCCTTTCGTAAAGCTCTCCATCGAGAAGGTGATTCACACGCTTCTCGAAGCAATGGTGCTGGTGTTCATTGTCATGTATCTGTTTTTACAGAACATCCGCTACACCTTTATACCCGCGATTGTTGCGCCGATCGCCTTGTTGGGCACGCTATCCGTGATGCTGCTCATTGGCTACTCCGTCAACGTTTTGACGATGTTTGGACTGGTTCTCGCTATCGGCATCATCGTCGATGATGCGATTGTCGTGGTTGAGAATGTCGAGCGCATTATGCGCGAAGAAAACCTCGAACCCCGCGAAGCCACCTCACGTGCGATGCAGGAGATCACGGGTGCGATCATCGGGATTACGTTGGTGCTTACGGCGGTCTTCATTCCGATGGGGTTTGCCAGTGGTTCAGTGGGCGTTATCTACCGCCAGTTTGCCTTCTCAATGGCGACGTCCATTTTGTTCTCCGCGCTCCTGGCGCTGACGCTGACGCCTGCTCTGTGCGCAACGCTGCTTAAAAAGATCCCGGAAGAGCATGCAAAAAGGGGCTTTTTCGGCCTCTTTAACCGAGGGTTTGATCGGCTGACACAGCGTTATTCACAGTGGGTCAGAACCACGCTGAAACGTTCAACGCGAATGCTGCTGCTGTTTGTGGCGATCAGTGCGGGAATGGGGCTGGCATTTAGTCAGCTGTCCTCAAGTTTCCTGCCAGAAGAAGATCAAGGCTATTTTATGACCGCGTTTCAATTACCTGCGGATGCAACCCAGCAGCGTACGCTCGCGGTCGTCAAAAAATATGAGAATGCGGTGGCTTCACGTCCAGCAATCGCGACGAACCAATCGATTATTGGTTTTGGATTCTCCGGTTCCGGTGCCAATACCGCACTTGCATTTACTGTCCTGAAAGACTGGAAGGAACGGGGCAACACGTCTACCCAGAAGGAGATCGCGTTTGCGCAGCAGGCGATGAGTGACACGCCGGAGGGCTCTGTCATGAGCCTGATGCCACCTGCCATTGAGGAGTTAGGGACCTCTTCAGGATTTACCTTGCGGCTTGAAGACCGCGCCAACCAGGGCTACCAGGCACTGGAGGCTGCGCAGACTCAGCTGCTGCAACTCGCCGCGAAAAGCCACAAAGTGGTACAGGTATACCCTGATGGTTTGGCCCCAGGAACAAACATTCGCCTTGATATCGATCGTGAAAAAGCCAATGCCATGGGTGTCCCCTTCACCAGTATCAGTGACACACTTTCCTCTGCAATAGGTTCGCTGTACGTCAATGATTTTCCTGATAAAGGTCGTATGCAGCAGGTCATCATTCAGGCAGATGCTAAAGATCGCATGCAAATCGATGACATCCTGAACCTGTATGTACGCAACAGCGATAACCAGATGGTTGCGCTGAAAACGTTCATTCACCCTGTGTGGTCAGATGCACCGCTGCAACAGGTTCGTTATCAGGGATATCCTGCAATGAGGATATCAGGCAGTGCCGCCGCAGGCGTTTCCAGCGGCGATGCCATGGCGGAAATGGAAAAACTGGCTTCACAGCTGCCGCCAGGGTTTGCGGTGGAGTGGACCGGGCAGTCGTTACAGGAGCAGGAGTCGTCAGCCCAGGCTCCTATGCTCATGGCACTTTCCATCCTGGTTATTTTTTTAGTCTTAGCCGCGTTATACGAAAGCTGGGCCATTCCACTGTCTGTGATGTTGGTTATCCCATTGGGGATTGTGGGGGCTGTTCTCGCCATCATGGTACGAGGATTACCGAATGATGTGTTCTTTAAAGTCGGCTTGATCACCGTGATTGGACTGTCAGCGAAAAACGCCATTCTTATCGTGGAGTTTGCCAAACAGCTGCATGAAGAGGGGCAGAGCCTCTGGCAGGCCGCCATGACTGCAGCCAAAATGCGCCTGCGCCCCATCATCATGACCTCCCTGGCGTTCGGCTTAGGGGTTGTTCCGTTGATCATTGCTTCTGGTGCAAGCAGTGAGACCCAGCATGCTATTGGCACTGGCGTCTTTGGTGGGATCGTCAGCGCGACGCTACTGGCGATTATTTTTGTCCCGCTGTTTTTTGTCAGTGTCATGTCATTAAGAAATAAACTGGCGCGCCGTAGTGCCAAAAAAGCGCTGGAGAATCAATAATGAACAGAACGCTTCTTCTTTTGGCGTTATTCGTCAGTGGATGTTCATTAAATCCCGCGCTAACACATGGCCCCTCGCCAGTGGCGCAACATTATGCACAGCAGAATGCGGCAACAGGGAATGGCGCAGACCTCGGCTGGCGGGAAATGTTTAAAGATCCCCAACTACAGCAGGCCATTGCCCTGGCATTATCCAATAACCGGGATTTGCGTATTGCCATGTTAAATGTCGACACGGTGCAAGCTCAGTACCGCATTCAACGCGCTGCGCGTTTGCCTGGCGTGGAGATGAATGGAAGCTGGACGCGTCAGAACAGCGGAAGTAATGCGGCTTCAGGCACGGGAGGCATCACGGATCAGACCACGGCTGGTGTGAATCTCAGCGCGTTTGAAATTGATCTCTTCGGCCGGGTGAAGTCTTTATCTACCGCTGCTTATGCCAGATACCTGGCGACAGAAGCCGGTTCGCGGGCTGCCCGGATATCCCTGATTGCCTCGGTTGCGCGCGCCTGGTATAACCAGATGCAAACCGCAGAGCAGTTGGCGTTATCCCGGCAAACCTTACAAGACTGGCAACACTCCTTAGTGCTTGCGCGCCAATTGCAGGCCGCTAATCAGAACAGCGCGATCGATGTCGCACAAGCTGAGGGGCAGGTCGCGACGGCGGAAGCCGACGTCCAGGCCAACGAACGGGCGTACCTTCAGGCTGGAAATGCATTAAGGTTACTGGTGGGCACCCGCGAGACGCTACCCGTGCCACAAAGTACGTTGATGAAGAGCGACATCGAAACCGAGTTACCCGCAGGCATTCCATCAGATTTACTGACGCGCAGACCTGATATCATTCAGGCGGAGTTGAACCTGCAGGCGGCGAATGCGGATATTGGTGCAGCACGGGCTGCCTTTTTCCCGAGGATTTCCCTTACCGCGTCCTTTGGTCAGGCAAGTCCGCAGCTGTCACAGCTGTTTGACTCGGGGAGCCAGACATGGCAATTCCTGCCACAGGTCTCTATACCGCTCTTCCAGGGAGGACGTCTTCAAGCCGAACTGGATGTCGCAAAGCTGAAAAAATCCACAGCAGTGGCAGACTATGACAAAGCGATTCAGGTCGCCTTTCGCGAAGTCTCTGATGGACTGGCGGGCAACGCCACCTACCGTAAACAGATGTCCGCGCAACAGCGCGTCGTGGAGAGTGCCGAACGTCGATTGCATTTGTCGATGCAGCGCTATCAGGCAGGCCTGGATAATCGCCTTGAACTGCTTGACGCTCAGCGCCAGCTTTACAGCGCGCAGCAAACGTTACTCACTTTACGGCAGAACGAGATTGATAACGCCATCACTCTGTACAAAGCGCTTGGCGGTGGTATCAAAGAGTAAGGATTTATCACCCGCCACGGCGGGTGATTTCAATCATAAAAGAGTCATTATGCATAACACACTGATTTTGATCGTCGAAGATGACCACGAGATAGCTGCGATATTAACCGCATATCTACAAAATGCGGGTTACCACACTCACCATGCTGAAAACGGTGCGCTAGCGCTGGAGTATTGTGCTTCATCGCCCCCTCACTTAATCATTCTTGATGTGCGTATGCCCGTTATGGACGGGTGGCAAGTCCTTGCTGAAGTCCGACGTCGTGGCAATACCCCGGTAATCATGCTGACCGCGAATGATGATGATGTGGATAAGCTTTCAGCGCTGCGTATTGGCGCAGATGATTACGTTGTAAAACCTTTTAATCCAGCCGAAGTGGTGGCGAGGGTTCAGGCGGTGTTGAGGCGCTCACGGGCGGCAAGTTTTTCCGAAGAAATTCTGTCTACCCCCTCGCTTTCCATCAACCTGGCGCAGCATAGCGTTATTGTAAAAGCCAGCTCAGTGGATATCGCGCCGCGTTTAACCACCACGGAATTTCGCTTAATCACGCAGTTTGTGCGGGAACCGAACCGTGTCTTCAGCAGAGAGGAACTGCTGGAGGCCTGCTTCCCTGAAGGGGATACGCTTCCCAGAACCGTTGACAGCCACATCAGCAAACTGCGTAAGAAACTTGAGGATGCCGAGGCAGCAGGGCTTTTGCAAAATGTCAGGGGCTTTGGTTACCGTCTTGGAGAGCGGAAATGAAGCGTCGAGGTCTCAGCCAACAGCTAAACTGGCTGATCATCAAAATTACCTTTTATTCATTTCTGACTTCATTCACGACCTATGCATTTTATCCCACCTTCGTGGGATTCTTTTCAGGCAAATTCCTGCCTCCGGATTTCGACGTTGGCAACCTGGGAGACTGGATAACAATGATCGTCACCACGATATTAACCATACTGGTTTCTGTCCTTGTTTCTGCAAAGTTTGCGCGTCAAATGATCGTGCCTCTTGAATCGCTAACGCAAAGCGCAAAGCGTGTTGCTGAGGGCGATTTAACCGCACGAGCCGTGGGTGGGGCAGTGGAACTTGGGGAGATCAGCGCCCTGGTAAAAGATTTCAACCGTATGGCTGAAACGTTAGAAACCATGTCTCAGGACATTCGTACGTGGAACGCCGCTATTGCTCACGAATTAAGAACGCCAGTGACGATTTTACGGGGCAGGCTTCAGGGTTTAGCCGATGGCATATTTGCGCCGGAGAATAAGCTTTTCGTCAGTCTGGTCCATCAAACGGACAGTCTCACGCGGCTCATTGAAGATCTGAGAACACTGAGCCTGGCTCAGTCCGGACATCTGCATATTTATTACGATCGCGTGAATATCGATACTGAAATCTGTACGTTATCAGGGCTGGTAAAAGAGGATTTTAAAGAGAGCCACCTTTCGCTGGTGCTCAAACTCAATCCCGTTGTGATTGAATGCGATGTTTCGCGCTTCAGGCAAGTGATGTTGGCCTTTCTGGAGAATGCACGTCGCTACTCTGTTCCCGGCGTTATCATGATTTCCTGTGAGGAAGATAGCGAAGGCGTCATGATTCATATTGATGACGAAGGACCGGGTATCGATCAGGCGCTGGCCTCAACCCTGTGGGATGCATTTGTACGTACTGATGCATCTCGTTCGCGCAACAGCGGAGGAACAGGGCTGGGGCTTGCGGTGGTGAAAGCGATTGTTCAGGCCCACGGCGGCAAGGTTTATTGTGAACAGAACGCGCTAAAAGGCACGCGTTTTTCCTTCTGGCTTCCTAGGGCTAAACCTTCACATCTTATTTGATTATCCAATGAGCTTAAGATCGGCTTTGCGCTGCCTCTTTTGCTCATCATAATAGTTCTCATGTGTTCCCATGCTGAGGAGGTAGATTTCCAGCTTTTGGCCCAGCCAGGAGTAGCCAAGCAGGTACTGTTGTTTCCCCAAATAAAACTTATGCACCCACAGATAGCTGAGATCGCCTTTCTTGCGTTCGCCTATTTCCGGGTTTTCGATGATGCGATCTATCTCGTCATCAACGCTGTCCTGCTCCATTTTGTTCAGACGGTTAAACGCTTTTTCAAAGCGGCTCGACTGGAAAACCTCAATTTCCTGTTCTGTCTTTTCGGCGCACATACTTTTTCATTCTCCCGTTGTCCATTTCTGATTTCGCCAGCAGAATTTCATTAATAAAGGAAAACGGCAGATCGGGGTTGTCCTCCGCAATACGGCCAATTTTAGCCCAGTATTCAATCTGCTTGGGCACACTGCGGCTCATTGCCTCTGCGTGTACTTTCACTTCTTCAACAAAATCATCATCTAACCGGATGCTTGTTGCCATTTTAAACCTCACGATGTAGTCACCCGTGCCAGTAAGGTATTGGGGTGGTTTCAATCGATACGCCAGCGCCTGACGCACGACAGATGAAAGTATGCGACAAATTGTCGCGTTGTGCAATGCGATGAGTAATGACTTTAATGTTAACAAGCAGGCAAGACGCTTCGGTTCCTTGTCCTGAGGGTTCGACTTTGCCAGGATATATCTCAAAAGACCTGCCTCGCTATGCACGGCGTAGCAATAGCGACATCGAACTGACTCTGGCTTGAGGATTGCAACATGACCCCTTTTTATCAATTCACTGCCACTAGCCTTGCCGGTGAGCCGGTCCCGATGGCTGACTACGCGGGTAAGGTGGTTCTGGTGGTGAACACCGCCAGCCATTGCGGCTTCACGCCACAATATGCAGGCCTTGAAACGCTCTACAAAAAGTACGCCGACAAGGGCCTGGTGGTGTTGGGTTTCCCCTGCAACCAGTTCGGCAAGCAGGAGCCTGGCGGCGCTGACGACATCGCGAAAACCTGCCACATCAACTACGGCGTGAGCTTCCCGATGTTCGGGAAAACTGAGGTCAATGGGCGCGCAGCACACCCGCTGTTTCGTTATTTAAAAACCGCACTGCCCGGTGTGCTGGGTGGGCGTATTAAGTGGAATTTCACCAAGTTCCTGATCGGCCGTGACGGCAAACCGCTAGCGCGTTTCGCGCCGTTCACTACCCCGGAGAAAATGGAAACTGCGATCCTGGTGGCACTTGGCCGCTAGAGGGCAGCTTTCCTTTATGCCTGCGGCCCGGTGTAACGCTCATGCTCGCTTCGGCATATCGCCAGGATGGTTTCCCGTAGCCAGCGGTGAACCGGATCTGCTTGCAGTCTTGGGTGCCAGATAGCTGAGACTTTGATCGGCGGTGTGTTAACCGGCAACTCGAAATGCACCAATTCTGAAGCCGGATCAGACCAGCACATGACCGTAAAGGGCATTAGGCCAATCGCGTCCGAAGCCGCTACGACTTTGATGGCACTGTGATAAGAAGGCACACACATGCTGATCTGCCGCTTTATGCCCAGGCGTCCAAGTGCGGCATCGACGGGTCCGTGCAGTTGGTTTTTACGGGAAATGACGATATGAGGGAAACTGGCATAGCGTTCAGGCGTAACGCCCGCGTTTAACAGCGGGTGGCCCCTGCGGCAGACCCCGACGAAGCGATCGCTGAACAACAACCGGGTCTTAAGCTCTGGCGCATCGGTGCCTAATACACCAATTTCGAGGTCAATGTCTCCGGCTCGCAGCGCCTGCGCGTCTTTATCCGCTTTGTTGACAAACAGCAGGCGTATTTTCGGTGCCGTCTGTTGCATTTCTTTCAGCAGTGCTGCTGCGGTGAGATCAATAAACCCTTCGCTGGCACGAATGACAAAGTTACGTTCCAGGTTCGCCAGATCAAGATGCTGATTCGCCGGTTGCAGCAGGGCATGTGCATTGATCGTCGTTTCATGTACACGTTCAGCCAGCGCTATCGCATAAGGCGTCGGCACCATGTGACGACCAGCCTGCACCAGGAGCAAATCGCCCGTCGCCTGGCGTAAACGGGTTAACGTCCGGCTCATCGCTGAAGTGCTTAGCCCCACGCGTTTTGCTGCACGCGTGACGCTGCACTCCGTCAGTAACGCATTCAATGCGGTCAGTAGATTCAGGTCGATATCAGGCATCAGTCAAAACTCTTGCATCATATGCAATCTATTATTGCATGCTGTGCGTCTGGCTCAATCTCTGTCCCGCATATTAAAGTCATTGTTCACCAGAGATTGGGAGCAAGAAACATGTCACATCACTTATTCGAAACAGAAAAACCGCGCATGTTGCTGATTGGCGCGTCAAAAGGGATTGGCCTTGCCCTTGCCGAAGCTTTGCTGCTACAAGGTTGGGAAGTTACCGCGACGCTTCGCGCGTCAAGCCAACCGGCTTTGCATCAGCTTGTGGCGCGCTACCCCAATGCCTTGACGATCGAGCAACTGGACATCAACGACGCAGACCAACTCTCCGCCCTTAAACAGCGCCTTCAGGGCCAGAATTTCGATGCACTCTTTGTCAATGCCGGTACCGCTAATCATAACCAGGAGGAAACCATCGCTGAAGTAAGCACGGAGGCGTTTATGCAAGTGATGATCACTAACGCGCTGTCTCCGCTAAGAGTGATTGAAAACTTACAGTCGCTGATCAAATCGGACGGACTTATCGGCGTGATGTCTTCGGGGCAGGGCAGCGTAAGCAATAATGTGAAAGGCGGGAAAGAGGTTTATCGCGGCAGCAAAGCGGCATTGAATCAATATATGCGCTGCTATGCCGCACGACAGGCGGTTACGCATCCGCACCGTGCTTTGCTTCTGCTGGCACCGGGCTGGATACGCACCGACTTGGGCGGTGAAGAGGGGACTTTTAGCCTCGAAGAAACCATTCCCGATATCGTCAATGTGATCGAGACTAAACAAGGCAGAGCTGGCCTGGAATATCTCGACCGCTTTGGTAAACCCGTGCCCTGGTAAACCTGGCGATTTAACACCCTCTCCACCTTTTCGCCGCGCGAATCAGGCGGGGAGGAGGTCAACACGGTGCTTCTCATTCGGCCCAACATTCGGCTGAGCTGTTTTTCGCGTCATCCTCTTTAAATTCGCAACACCAGCGTGCAATCACCGTGGCTGCTACGCTATTACCAATTCACGAATCTGCAAAGCCTCCGTCCAGATAACTCACTTTCAGCATACTTTCGATGCCAGAAATTTTCTCTCCAGGTAAACATCATGAGATGCAACATTTGAGAAAATGATGTCAGGTAGAAAAATTGTGAGCCTGGAAAGTACAAACCTCTGAGAATCCACTTTCAGCCGGGGTTAGTCTGACTGATTTACTTAACAATGCCTGAAAGGGTAATAAGGAGATTTTATGAACAATTATAAAGAGTTAGAGAAGATTGTTATTGATTACAATTTAATGCGTATGGCTACGCAGTTTAAACGCATCCTTTTTCCCAATCAGGTTGTGCACCTTATCCCGGAAGATGAAATCGAATCGGTGTTCAAACGTTTAGTTGCTAAAAGAGATGCTTACTTCGTAAGTGCAGAATGTGTTTGTGATGGGATTGTGTTCTCTCATCAACATTGTGTACTGGATACCAGTGCTCAAGGAAAGATTAGCGGCTATCTCTCGCAGACCGGCCATTCGAGGATTTATGTGAACGAACTTGCATACGTTGGTGATGAGAAAGTCATTCACCATACGCTGGAAAACATGCATGAACAGCGTCTCATAAAAGATCTTGATCGTGTCAGATATGGCAAGATTGATTCATTTGTAGCTTGCTAGGTCAGTAAGTGTGCTGGTGGCTTGTCCACCAGCAATAGTCGTAAGGGTGACCATACTCGGATAATGTGGGCACGCCTATAAACGAGAAGCACACAGATTCCTTGTCTTCAGGCTTCGGCTTTTCCGGGATGTATTTCAAACATAACCTTCAAGGCCTGCCACTGCTTCTTATGGCGCGGTGTAGCAACATCAAGCCCGTTCTGATTTGAGGATTGCAACCTGCCCCTTTTCGTGAAGCCACTGTCTCAATTTCCCCTTCAACGCTATCTAGCCAAATACTGACTATTGAGTCATTTTGTCTCAAATGCAGAAGCAAAAAAGAGCCACAGCAATGATCGCATGCTACCCGCAGCACGATTCATGCACTTCTTTAGAGCATACAGTTCATTGCAAGGCGTTATTGAAACAAAAATTCGATTTACGTCTCAGTTTTGATCATCTTTCGTTGTGCTTGTTATCGGTAATGATCTATTTTGTCTCTGATGCATTTATTAATGTATCAATAAGAGTCAAAATGCGGCATCTGTTGATACCTCATGGATAACAATGGCAAGTCAGTGGAAGAAGAAAAAATGAGAAAATCTGTTTGGCTACTGGGTGCGCTGGGCGCACTGGTGACTATTGCGGGGGCAGCACTGGCAGCAGGCGGTGTGTATCTCGCGGTACTAGGGGGAGCCTGGTTCTACTTATTCGCAGGGATTTTATTGTGCATCATGGGCTACGGGCTGCTGCGCAGGCGTTTTTTTGCCTGGCCGGTGGCGCTGGTACTGGCGCTCTACAGCGTAGTGTGGGCGTGGTGGGAAATTGGTGATGACTTTTGGCAATTTTTACCGCGCGTCACGGTGTTCCTCGGTTTCGCCATACTGGCGTCGGTGTGTGTGCCGTGGCTAAGCCGTAAAAATGGTCTGCCGGTACCTAAGAAGTCGGCTTTCGCCACGGCGGGTGCCTTCTTGATTGCCCTGGTCGCGCTGATCAGTGGCATTTTTGTACCCCATGCGGAAGTCACCGCCTCCGGGGAAGCCGCGCCGGTGATTAATCCTCAGGCCGGTCACGAGGGGGGCAACGACTGGTCAGCCTGGGGGCGTAATACCCTCGGCGAAAAATATGTCCAGTTTGACCAGATCAACAAAAGCAATGTTAAGGACCTGAAAGTTGCCTGGACCTATCGTACCGGCGACATGGCGGTTGATGGTGCCGAATATCAGGTTACGCCTTTGAAAGTGGCTGACACGGTTTATCTCTGTACTCCGCTCAGCAAAGTGATTGCGGTTGATGCCACCACGGGCAAGGAGAAGTGGCGTTTCGATCCACATCCGGAAATCTTTGAAAGCGACAAAGGCTGGAAACGCTGCCGTGGGGTTGGCTATGCCGATCTTGACCAGTTAGCGGCTAAAAAGCCCGCCTCTGGCGAGGTGGCTGATACGGCTGTTTCTACAGCGGCCACTTGTCGCAAACGCATCATTGAAACCACCATTGATGCCCGCATTGTGGCGCTGGATGCCGAAACCGGAAAACTGTGTGAAGACTTTGGTAACGGCGGCTATGTCGATCTGACAGTGAACATGCCGGCTGACGCCAAAGGCGGGCAGCAGGGGAGCTATAACGTGACCTCTGCGCCACTGGTGGCCGATGGCGTGATCATGGTGGGTGGACGTCTGAACGATAACCTCACCGTGGGCGAGCCTGGCGGCGTGGTCCGTGGATATGATGTGGTCAGCGGTAAGATCCTGTGGGCCTGGGATGCGAAACGCGGTGCCAGCGACAGCAGCCCGCTGCCCGCGGGTGAGACTTACCCGCGTGAAACGCCTAACTTCTGGGGTACGGCCGCTTACGATCCTAAACTGGGTCTGGCCTATTTCCCGACGGGCAACCAGACACCTGACTTCTGGACCGGCGATCGCCATCCTTACTCGAACGAGTATACCGATGCCATCGTGGCGGTAGACCTGAAAACCGGCAAGGAGCGTTGGCACTTCCGTACTGCCAACATTGACCAGTTTGACTACGACGTGTCTACACAGCCGATTTTGTACGACATGCCGCAGAGGGATGGCACAACCCTGCCGGTGATCATCCAGGGCACGAAACGCAGCCAGATCTTTGTGCTGGATCGCCGTACCGGAAAGCCGGTTTACCCGGTAGAGCAGCGTAAAGTGCCGACCGATGTGATGCCAGGCATGCAGGTCTCTGAAACCCAACCGTATTCCGCGCTCTCCGTGGGCGTTGATAAGCTGAAAGAGTCTGACATGTGGGGAGCCACGATCTTCGACCAGCTCTACTGCCGCATCCAGTTTAAGAAACTGCGCTATGAAGGTGAGTGGACACCGCTTTCGGATAAGCAGGACACACTGATTTGGCCTGGCTATTACGGCGGCCAGAACTGGGGCAGCATGGCGATCAACCCGGCCACCGGCACCCTCTATGTGAATGACATTCGCATGGCGATGGTGGGGCGTTTCCTGTCTCGTGAGGAAGCAGCAAAAGGTGGCCTGAAGCCGTCAACTGAAGGCGAATACTCCGAGCAGAAGGGCACGCCGTGGGGCGTGGAACGCGGTATGTTCCTGTCACCACTGGGTACGCCATGCTTTAAACCGCCGTTCGGTTCACTGACCGCCATTGACCTGGCGAATAATAAAGTGAAATGGCAGGTGCCGCTTGGTGGGATCCAGGATGCGACAATCCACAATAACTTCTTACCGAAAGAGGGCATTGTGCCCAACCTGTACATCCCGCTGGGCATGCCGAACCTCGGTGGTCCGCTGGTCACGGCGGGTGGCTTGAGCTTCTTCCACGGCACGCTGGACTATTACCTGCGCGCGTTCGATAACGATACCGGCAAAGAAGTCTGGCGCACCCGTCTGCCTGTCGGCGGCCAGGGCACGCCAATGAGCTATATCGGCAAGGATGGTAAGCAGTACATCGTGGTGGTGGATGGCGGTGCGACGCGAACCGGCACCAACAAAAATCGCGGCGATTACGTTATTGCCTACGCCTTACCCTAAATAGTCTGTTAAATGGCGCTCTGCCTGTGCAGAGCGCCTGACGAAAACATACGATTATTATCTGCATACTATGGTGATTATTATGCTGACCTCTTTACACGGTATTTCGACCAGCCACGGCAATTTAATAACTGATGTACGCCTTGCTAAAGAGGCGGGCTTCGATGCGTTAGAAATATTTTATCCAAAGCTGGTGCGTTATTTAGAAAATGGCGGTACGACGCAGGAAATAAAACACATTATTGCGGATGCCGGACTTTCTATTTCTTTTCTCAGCGCGCTGGACAGAATTGAACGGCATCAGGGCAGTGAAAAACAGCAGCTGCTGGCTGAAGCGGAAAAGATCACCCGTGAAGCCGTTGAGCTGGGCACGGACACCGTCATGGTATTGCCGCGTAACGGGATTGACCACTTTTCTGATGAAAAGATCATGGACATCATGAGTGAAAATATTGCGGCTATTGCCGCCATCGGTGAACAGCACGGTATTCGCTATATGATTGAGCTGCCCGCTTTCACTAAATTCCGTACGCTGAGCCAGGCGCGGGAAGTGATCCGCCGCATTGGTAAGAGGAATGTCGGTGTGGTGGTGGATTTTTGGCACTTCTACGCCGCTGGCGCAACACCAGAGGAGGTCGCGAAGATGGATAAAACGATGATTTTTGGGGTGCACTTCGGCGACGGTCGCGTGCCGCACAGCCCTGATGAACCCTGGGATGAAACGGTATTACGCGACTGCATACCCGGCGAAGGGGAAATTGATCTGCGCGCCTGGTCAGAAGCCGTTAAATCCACCGGATATAACGGAGCCTGGTCGATTGAATTAATTAGCCCGCGCTTATGGGAACGGGATCCCGCGTGGTTAACAAAGGAACTGCTAGCCTCTATTAAGAAACACGCTTTTTAATTTAAAAAACATCAGATTTTGGGTGATAACAATCATTGTTAATTAATCACTTCGGATGGTTATCGCCTTTATTACCTCCCTGCATCAATGAGTGACTGAGAGAACAATATGAATAAAACGATCAAAGCTCCGCGCTTATCAGTGAAAGTGGCCATCAGTCCGCTTTCCTGGGCCAATGAAGTGATTGAAGAGTTTGGCAAAGATGCCACAGCGGATATCTGCCTGACGGGTGCCCAGGCAGCAGGTTATGAGGGCGTCGAGATGAGCCGCTTATTTCCCCGTAATCCAGACGAACTGAATCTGCTGTTATCGGGTTATCACCTCTCCCTTGCCTCCGGCTGGCACAGCGGCTTTCTGGCTGAGCGCAGCGTGGATGAAGAGCTGAGTGCGGTGCATGAGTTTGCCACACTGCTGCAAAAAACCGGATCGCAGGTGATGGTGTATGGCGAGTGTGCCGCAATGGCAGATAACGCGCTGGATGTCCCCATGTCCCGCCGCCGCCGCTTGAACCCAGAGCAGATGGCCGCCTATGGCGCACGTCTGACCAAATTCGCCAGTAAGCTGGCACAGCGCTACGGCCTGGCGTTGGCGTACCACCACCACCTGATGATGGTGGTGGAAACGCAGGATGAAATCCGCCAACTGATGGCGGCAACCGGTGATGAAGTTGGCCTGCTGCTGGATACCGGGCATGCGCTGACCGGTGGATTCAGTTATGTCGATCTGATCACCGAGTTTGGCCCACGTATTAAGCACATCCATCTGAAAGATGTACGCACGCCAATACTGGACACCGTACGCAGCAACGATCTCTCTTTCAACGAGGCGGTTCGGGCCGGCATGTTTAGCATCCCCGGAGACGGCGCGATCGACTTCCTGCCGCTGGTCGAGTTCATTAATGACTCTGGTTATGCGGGCTGGGTGGTAGTGGAAGCTGAGCAGGACCCTTCACTCGAACGTCCGGAGATCACCGTAGCCAGAGCTCGTGACTGGCTCAGCACTGTCCTGCCTGGCCGAGCATAACGGAGAGCAATATCATGTCTTATCAGCACAAGTTTAATGCTCGGTATGTGTATATGCTTTGCCTGGCAGCAGCCGCTGGCGGATTTATGTTTGGTTACTCCGAAGGGGTGATTGCCGCTACGCTGGAGTCGATTCAGAAGGTCTTCGGGCTGAGCTCAATGGAAACCGGCTGGGCAGTGTCCAGCATCATCTTCGGTGGCGTCATCGGTGCACTGACCGCCGGAAAAATGGCGGATAAAACCGGCCGCAAACCGGTGATGCTGGTCAGCGCCATCCTGTTCGTCATCACGTCTTATCTCTCCGCCGCAGCCCATTCGTTTACGCTGTTTACCGGCGCACGGTTGATATGTGGCATCGCGGTGGGGCTGGCGGCGACAGTCACACCCATGTATATCTCTGAAATTTCGCCGGCCAAAATGCGCGGGAAAGCCACCGGTACTTACGACCTCTCTATTGTAGCCGGGGTGCTGGCGGTATTTACCGTCAACTATCTGATTGCGCGTGGCATGCCGCAGGCATGGATGGTAGAAACCGGTTGGCGCATCATGATGGCGGTACAGCTGGTGCCATCGCTGGCAATGTTGGTCTTGATCATTTTGGTTCCTGAGTCACCGCACTGGTGTGTCCGGCATAACCGCAGCGAGCAGGCGATCAAAGTGCTTTCGCGTATCTATCCGGAGTTCAATCAGGAAGAGGCGCGCCTGCTGTTTCAGCTGCCATCGTCTGCTGGCAAAAAATCCACCACGGCGCGCAAGGGCGTGATGCCGGAAAATCCGGTATTGCGCTATATCCTGGTGGTTGGGGTAGCGATTGCCGTTCTGCAGCAGTTTACCGGCATCAACGTCATCAACTACTACACGCCGATGATGCTGGAAGGCACCACCAGTAATAAAGACATTATCTTCTTCGAGACCATTTTTGTGGCCTTGCTCAATGGTGTTGGCGCGTTTATCGGCATGCACCTGTTTGACCATTATGGCCGCCTGCCGATCATGAAGATGGGTACCGTAGGGGCCATCACCGGGCTGCTGATCGCCTCCTGGGGTCTGTATACCAATGATGTCGGTTATATCGCCATTAGCGGCATCCTGATCTTTACCTTGTTCTTTGGCATGGGGTGGGGCGCAGGTGCCTGGGTGATGATCTCGGAAATTTTCCCGGACAGAATCCGCGAATCCAGCATGGGATTGGCCGTGGGCCTGATGTGGGTCACCAACTTCCTGATCACGCTGGTGTTCCCAATCGTTAACGACAATGCCTGGTTGCAGGAGCAGTTCCATGGCGCATTCTCCATGTGGATCTTTGTGGTGTTCAACGCGTTCTGTTACTGGTTCTTGTCGCGCTATGTGCCGGAAACCCGCGGTATCGCACTGGAAGATATCGAAAAGGTCGCGGAAGCGAAGATGCTGAAAAATACGCTGTCGGTGCAGACGGAGAAAGTCTGATCCCACGGAAATTTCCCGTATTACGCCTGTCATCTGCCAGGCTCTCCGTTGGCAGATGATCTTTATTGCGGCCAAAATCGGGATGCTGAATGCAAAGAACATTGACATCCTCCCCCACCTTCACGCTGCGCGACTCAGGAGGGGGATTCCCATTACAGGGCGACTCACTGATCACTCAGTTATCTGGTTCCTGTTGCTGACGGCATTGATGCACCGTTCACTTCACAGGCTAAAACGGCATGTCCTGCCGCTAAAATATTACGCGCGCCGTTTATATCCGCGTTCTCTTTGTAGCCGCACGCCAGACAAACAAAACGCGATTGTGATTTGCGATTTTCTTTTGACGTGTGACCACAACATGCACATTTCTGGCTGGTGTAAGCCGGGTTTATCGCTAACACCTGACCGCCTCGCCAGGATTGCTTGTACTCAAGCTGGCGGCGTAATTCGTACCAGCCCTGATCTAATATCGCCTTGTTCAGACCTGATTTAGCCGCAACATTGCGCCCCGGCTTGTCTGTTGTCCCTGCCGCCGATTTTGAGAGGTTAGACACCTTCAAATCCTCAATAACGATCATCGCGTGGTTTTTGCTGATTGTTGTTGTGACTTTTTGAAGGTAATCGCGGCGAGTATCTGCGATTTGAGTATGCAGCTTTTGAATTTTACGCTTTTGCTTTTTCCAGTTACTACTGAACTTAACTTTACGACTCAGTTTGCGTTGTAGTTTCGCCAGCTTTTCCTGACTCGCTTTGAGACTGTTAACTGGCGTGAAAACTGTCCCATCTGACAACGTCGCGAGCTTAGAAATGCCAGCATCTAAGCCAACCATTGAGGTGGATGGATGCTTTGGTGACGCTACTTCAAACTCAACCTGAAAAGAGATAAACCAGTGCTCGCCTTTTTGGGTGATTGTCGCATTTTTAACATTCCCGGCAATTTCTCTCGACTGGCGAAATTTAATCCAGCCCAAACCTGACGGCATTTTCACTCTGCGGGCACGCAGTTCACAGTATTTGTTGAAGTTAACAAACCGGATTGAGTCACGACCGTCTGATTTTTTCTTAAATACTGGCGCGTTGGCTGCAAGTTTCTTATCGAAACAACGCTTCCAGGCAGTGTGTAAGTCTTTCAGTTTTTGCTGGAGGTTGTCCGTATAGCCTTCCGCGAGAAATGCCATGTCTTCCTGCTTCTTCCACGCGGTAAGCAGTTTGCTGAGGTCAAAGTAAGAAGGGATCTTATTTCCAGAATCCAGAAGCCTCTTTGTTTCCGCAAGCCCGTAATTCCAGACAAATCGAGCACAGCCGCATAACTGGCGCAATCTCAGCGCCTGAATATCGGTTGGCTCGAGTCTGAATTTAAAGGCTTTCTGGATTAACATTATCATTCAGTATGTAGTAACATTTAGGCTAATCTAATGTATAAATCCACAGGTAGTCAAGTGAAGAACGAGTTTAATCGTAGCCGTCATGCCGCCTTTCTTCTGCATGTTCACATTGTGTTTGTAACTAAGTATCGGCGCAAGGTTTTTGGCGAATTGCATATCAATAGCGCACGTCAGTATGTATCTGAGGTTTGTACTGAGTTTGGTGCTGAATTAAAAGAGTGTGACGGCGAGGCAGACCATCTTCACATGTTGATTGAATACCCGCCTACAGTGCAGATCACGAAGTTAGTAAATTCACTCAAAGCAGTCACCAGCAGGCGACTGAGAAATGAATATCTTGACCTACGCGCCGCCTATAGCAAGCCTGTACTCTGGTCGCGCAGCTACTTTGCGGGTTCATGCGGAGGTGCCCCATTGGAAGTCGTAAAAAAATACATTCAAAACCAACGGGGCTAAAAGCGCGGGCTTTTCAAGCTCGTCCAAATTCCCCTCCCTCCTTCATCGGAGGGAGCACCCTTTGGAAAATCAGGTGGGCCTGAGATGCAAAACCCGTAGATAACCTGAAGGGGTATTCTGGCCGTTTTGCACGGCCAGAATACCTTATATCAGGATGATGTATTGGGGATCATCGGGTTAAATCCTGTACCATGCGTGATACGTTATGTTGATCAACAGGGCAGAGAGTCATGTTCCATCTCATTTTCAGCATACCGAGTTGGTATGTTATCGCACGCTTCCTTTTTCCATTAGCCATCCCACTCGGCTTAAAAATCGTCTTGTCTTTGCTGGTGTTGCTGGCTTCCCAGTACCTGTTAATCAGCCGGTTTACGCCGGGCGGAATCTTCTCTCCTGAGATGCCGCGAGCCGTTACTATCCTGTTCAACTGGGCATTTGGCGCGGTTTTGCTGCTCGCGTTTATGCAATTACTCGTCGATGTGGTGACGGTACTTTCACTGCTGGTAAGGCATCCGTTGACGATTGCCCCAGGGGGGCGTTATGTGATCGCGCTTGTTGCAATGGTCATCTCGGCGGTGGGGGTTCATCAGGCCATCCGCGTGCCGCCGGTCAAAGAGGTGACGATCAAAATAGAGGATCTTCCGCGCGAATTTGAGGGCTACCAGCTGCTGCAGTTGACCGACCTGCACATCACCAAACTCTTCAACGCCAAATGGACCACTGCCGTGGTGAACAAGGCGATGGCGCTGAACGCCGATCTGATTTTGGTAACTGGCGATGTGATTGACGGAACGGTGGAAAATCGCATCAACGACGTAGCACCCTTACGCGGTTTGCATGCACCAGACGGCGTATTTGCTATCACCGGGAATCACGAATACTTTTTCGAACAGCAACGATGGACTGAGCATCTCGCAACTTTAGGGCTAAAACCCTTGCTCAACAGCCACACAACGATCAAACGCGGCGATGCCGAATTAGTGATTGCAGGTTTGCCCGACACCTCAGCGTCCCGCAGAGAGGCTACCGGCCCTGACCTTGAGAAAGCATTGCAGGGAAGCCCCGCTGATGCCCCAGTGATACTGCTTGATCATCAACCTAAAAATGCCCGTAACAACGCGACGAAAAAAGTGGATTTGCAGCTCTCCGGTCATACGCACGGCGGACTGATTCTGGGTTTTGACAGGCTGTTTGTTAAACCCAATGCGGGTTTTGTCTCAGGGCTTTATGAGGTTGATGGCATGCAGCTGTATGTAAATAACGGCACCGCACTCTGGCCTGGAATGGCAATAAGATTGGGACGTCCTTCAGAACTCACGCGCATAACATTGCAGCGCAAAAAGTAAAATACAGGCCTCTTTTGGAGGCCCATCGAATATCCGCTGGCGGCACACAAACCGTGATACCTTACCATGCAAAAAACACTCAAAGTCTTGTGCAGGGCTGAAACGACAAAACCGCCCAAAGGCGGTTTTGTCTGAAAGGGATGGTCCTGCTAAACAGGACCAGAACGAACCTGGTGTCATCACCGATATGGTCGTCGGGAGAGGACGCTAGCCCAGGGCTGCGTGGCAATTTTATCAATCCCGCAGGGATAGTAAAAGAGATAATAGGGCGTAAAGAGTAATGTCGGCTTAATAAATTTTAAATTCTAATACCGGTTGTTTTTCATCTCGCGGAAGGGTGTAATAGGAAAAATCCTAAACCGCATTGGGAGGGCAGATGAAATTACCGTTAATTTTAAACCCTTTGTATCGGATACTTGCGCAAAACACCCCTGAAACGATAAAGCCTACGCTGAGGGGGTGGTACAACCTGCTGAACAAAATCGTCACCTACGGCTTCTTTAACCGGGATATATTTACCGCCATTGATTTTGAAATAAACTCTCATTGCAATTTAGAGTGTAGCTATTGTCCCACCTCTTTTGAGGGAGGAAGAGGGACTAAGTATATGGATGAACTGATGTTCAGGAAGGTGATTGACGATCTCGCGACCATTAATTATTCAGGCCGCATATCGCCGCATTTTTTTGGCGAACCCTTGTTGGATGAGAGGCTGCCGAGGTTGATGGCCTATGCAAGAGAAAAGCTCCCCAAATGCCAGATAATCATACATACCAATGGCATTCGGCTAAGCAAGACAACGTATGATGAGTGTATGGCTGCTGGGGTTACGGGGTTCCTCGTCACACAACACACACCAAAAATGCCAAGAAACGTTCAGCGTTTGGTGGAAGAAAAATATGCTAAACATGGAACACTAAAGGTGAGAACCCTTGATAACTTAACGCTTTTCAACAGAAGTGGAAGCGTCGAACCTAAAAAATCAAGAAAGTTAAAACGATGCTTTTATATTTCAGATGAAATCTCCGTCACGCATTTAGGCAATGTCCTTTGCACTAACGATTTCCATGAAACAACCTCTTTCGGCAACGTCAAAGAAAAAAGCATCATCGAAATCTGGCGTAGCAATGAGTTCAGGAAAATGAGAAAGGATGTGATGAAAGGCAAGTTTGAGCTTGAGATGTGTAAATCTTGCATAAGTTAAATCATGATGTACTGGTCGTTGAACACAAAAAACCGTTCGTATTCTTATAAGAGGGTCACTGTTTTAAATCAGTGACCCTCTCACTGCATGTTAATTGATGTCCGCAGTTAAAGGCGATTTACCCTTTATGCGCATCGAGCCATAATTTTTCGACCACCCGTTGCGCAATAAGCGCCTGATCACCGCTTATCAGAGGCGCTGTCTGATTTTCGGCACAGCGAATGAAATGTAATGCACAACCCACAAAACCGCGCAGCTCTAGCGTACTCTGCCAGCCCGGAACAGGGTCTATAATCAGCTTCCCTTCCTGTTCGCACTGCCAGTCACGCATCTCACTGATTTGATACAGCGCACCGTTATCCACCACAGAAATACGTTCAGCCTGACTGCCAGCGTTGCGGTGCATGCTGGTTGTCACTTGTATATTATCTACCGTGAAATGATGTTCGGCATACACCAGGCATCCCTGGTCATTGACTTGAAGGGTACCACTTTTCAATGTGCCAGCTCCGCCGCTCAGCCAAAGCGCGCTATCCAGCACATGCAGATAGTCGTCTAGCAGCGTGAATCTTGCATCTTCGGGTCCAATATTGTTGCTTCGATGTTTGTCCATGCGTATCGAAGCCGGTTGTTGAAGCGCAGCCTGTAGCTGGAGATAACGCGGCGCAAAACGGCGATTAAAAGCCACCATCAGTTTGCGGCCTGACTTCGCTGCCAGCTCTACCAGCTGTTCCGCCTCACTTAACGTAGCCGCCAGTGGCTTATCAACGCAGACATCCTTACCCGCCCGCAGAAGCTTATCGATTATCGTAAAATGACTTGCTGTGCTGCTATGCACAAAAACGGCATCACTGGCCTCTGCGAGCGCATCTAGCGATGAAAAAAGCGGTATGCGGTAGCGATCGCAGACGGGCTGCGCCTTTTGTAAATTTGGAGAAAATGCCCCAGCGACCTGCCAACTGTCAGTACAGGTGATCACTGGCAGCCAGGCTTTTTGCGCAATCGCACCCAAACCGACAATACCTACGCGTAGTTTACTCATCTTGATATCTCTCTGGATTCTGCTCAATGACAGGATAGCAACTTTACATTCAGCGGCTGTAGTCGCGAACCTGTTTGCCGGGCCTTATTATCGACCCGGCTTCCATCGCCACTTTTTAACGGGTTCGCGATGATTGGTGGCTTAGTTCAGCCACAGTTCGTCGGGCGCTAATGCCCCCCAACTGTCTTCGGTAAAAGCCAGCAGCGTGTAAAATGCCCTGCTTAAGCTTTAAGGGGGAATCTTGTGTCGGAAGAGGGATAAGTATATTGTGAGCAAGAACTGTTGTACAATTACATGTACAAATGCTGGAGGTGTATATGAGAACAGTAAGTTACAGTGAAGCACGACAAAACCTGTCTACAACGATGATTCAAACTGTTGAAGACAGGGCGCCAATCCTTATTACCCGCCAGAACGGGGAGTCGTGTGTGTTGATGTCCCTTGAGGAATATAATTCGCTCGAAGAAACTGCCTATCTGCTGCGTTCTCCGAAGAATGCGCGCAGGCTGATGGATTCGATTGAAAGCCTGAAAAACGGTGATGGTGTGGAAAGGAATCTTATTGAGTGAAACTGACATGGTCTGCGGAAGCATGGGAAGATTATCTTTACTGGCAGGAAACGGACAAAAAAACCGTTAAAAAAATAAACGAGCTTATTAAGGATGCCAGCAGGACGCCTTTTGACGGAAAGGGAAAGCCAGAGCCTCTGAAGCACAATTTGGCGGGATTCTGGTCCCGTCGAATCACGGCAGAGCACCGGCTTGTATATGCTGTAGGCGATGATGCCCTACTGATCGCATCCTGCCGTTACCACTACTGACCATTGTCTTACTGCACTGTTAGCCATTGCCCCGTAAACCTTCACCTACCGCCGGTAACGGCGTGACAGCAAGACGCTGCCACGCACCGGTTTCCCTGCTATCAAACGACTAAACAGACGGGGCATCAGCCGGGGTTACCATCTCCCCTTGGGGAGCCTTTTCAGGCTGGTTTACCAGACTTGCACGTTGCCAGTCCGTGCGTACAAACAGAATAACGGCCACCACCGCGATCAGCAGGTTGGTGATCGGAAACGCATACCACAGGCCGGAGATGCCGAGCGAGGTTGAGTGCGAGAGCACCCAGGCCAGTGGAATCAGCACCACCCATTGCGAAACCAGTGCCAGTGTCATGGTCGTCATGGTGCGTCCCATCGCGCGGAAAGCGCCGTTAATCACCATCTGTAACCCGATAAGACCGTAACTGGGGGCAATGATATGCAGAAAATGGCTGCCCTGTGCGATCACCTGCGCCTGATGGGGCACGAAGAAGGCCACAATCTCGGAGGCAAAAATAAATGCGCACAGCCCCACCAGCGTCAACGCGATAAAGGCGATCATGGCACTTAAACGCCCGATTGCCTGCGCCCGCCTGAAATGGCCTGCGCCAATGTTTTGGCCCACCAGCGTTGCCGTCGCTATCGACATACCAATCGCCGGAACAATCACCAATGCATTGATGTTGTTGACCACGCCGTAAGCGGCCGTCACGGTGGTTCCCAGCACGGCAACCAGCGCCACCATTCCGCTGGCGCTCAAGGCATGCGCACAAAGCTCAATAGATGCTGGTACCCCAAGTCGCAGGACTGACTTTAAGAGATCGAGGCGAGGTCTCATGGCCCGAAAATGGACGCTGAGCACAACAAAGCGTGAATGTAATACGACAAGCCCAGCCACCATGGCGATGCCCTGACTGATCAGCGTCGCGATGGCCGCACCCGTTACCCCAAAGGCGGGGAGTGCCCCCCAACCATAGATCAGTAACGGATCCAGAACCGCATTCAGGATCAGGGTTCCCAGTGTGATCATTAAGGGGATGCGGACTTCACCTGCGCCTCTCATCAGTGACTGCAACATCGCAAACCCAAAGGTAAAGACCATGCCGCTGACGATCACCCGCAGAAAACTCAGCGCCAACGCGAAGATATCATCTTGCGTGCCCAGCGTTCGCAGCAGCGCGGGCGACAGCATATAAGCACCTGCGGAAATCGGGATACCGAACAGCAGCGCCAACATGAAGACCTGCGATGCAATAGTATTCGCCTCATGATGCTTGTTAGCGCCGATATACTGTGCAACCAGCGTCGCTCCCGCAACGCTAAAGCCGATCCCCAGGGCAAAAACGAGAAAAACGATCGGCTGACTGACCGATATCGCGGCAACGGCTTTGTCTCCCAGACGGCCAACCCAGAAAGCATCCACCATGATGTAACCGGATTGCAGGAGATTCGCTACAATTACGGGGACACCAATTTGGGCCAGAGAACGCAATATTGAACCTTGAAGCAACGTATTTTTTTCGCTGCCAGAAATATCAGTGATCACGCATTGTTTCCTTAGGTTGAAAGCGACGAAGCACTTATTGTTCTGTTTAACAAGTCGCGGAGGGATCTTTTGCCCGCAAAATAAGTAAGTTGCCGACCAGCTCTTGTCGTATTTTATTATCCTGACCGATGGTTGAAATATGAATACTCACCCCGGCGCGGTCTGGACGGGCGGGAGATCGTGTGATTTCCGTGATAGTAGCGCTGATTCGCAGTCTGTCTCCAGGCCGGGTCGGCCGGTGCCAGTTAATTTTCTCCACGCCGGTGCCAATAATTCCCTGCGCCAGCGGCAGACTTTTCACCAGTAGATTCATGGTGATACTGACCGTAAGCCAACCGCTGGCCGTCAGGCCATTGAAGATAGAGTCCTTCGCCAGTTCATCGTCCATATGAAAAGGCTGAGGATCGTATTTGGACGAGAATGCCCTGATTTCATCAGCGCTGACATAATATTCATGGCTGTGAAAAACTTGTCCTACCTGGAGGGCATCCAGATGCAATCTGTCAGGAATAATATCCGTTACCTCACTGTCTGAGGCGTATTCACCGGTGTGGTTAAAATAGTCTTTTGCAGAAGTTCCGTTATACATATTCACAAACCTCTTTTATTTATTCTTTCACAGCAAACCCCAATGCTGCAGTTCCGTAATGGTGTTATCTACGCCGTTCTCAACGCTTATTTTTTGCCGGAGCGTATGCGCGCATTGAGCCACCTCCGGGGAAAAACTTTTCTGCAGGGCGTTTTCAATGTCGCCTTCCTCGATGCGTTTGACATTGAGGCTGCCGCCGCTGACCCCCAACATCTCCATCTGCCATGCCCAGTAAAACTGGTCATAGATAAAGGGCATAACGACCTGTGGTGCTCCAGCGCGCGCGGCGGCGGCTACGGTGCCACTGCCTCCGTGGTGGAATACGGTTTTCACGCGTGGGAAAAGCCATGAGTGAGACACGTTTTCCACGCAAAACACGCCCGGCAGATTGGCGGCCGCAATCAGTTCCTTATTGAGCGCCCCCCCGCCGGTCATGATTACAGCACGCAGACCTGAACGTTTAATGACGTTGATGATTTTTTGCGTCAGACTTTCGGGATCAACGCAAACCATACTGCCAAAACCGATATAAACCGGTTTCTCACCGCTGACGATGAACTGTTCCAGCGCCGGTGAAACGCCTTGTGTACTGCTCATTTCACCGGACAAGCTGCCCGCTATCTTGATGGAGGCTTCCGGCCACTCCTCTGGCCTTGGCACTAGATACGGGCTAAATGCATAAATGATTTTTCTGGAATCATAGATTTTGTCAGACCAGGGGCCGCCCCATTTCCAGGCGGGAAGCCCCAGGTTGGCCCGGCACGCCGCATAGGACTTCGCCACAAAACGCCACATCACGAGACGTAGTACTTTGCTGAGCGCGATATTGAGAAACCCCGGCAACCTGATGATGGGCTTCAGGAAAAGGGGCGGTATGGAGCGTGACGGCGTTAAAGGAGCGAAATAGAGGGAGACCACCGGGATATCAAACTTTTCCCCAACAGACAGCGCGAGGGGAACCGCCTGATTCGCAGCGATGATCAGGCGGCTACCTTGCACAGCCTCAGTGGCTTGCTCGACCCACAGCGACATCAGTTTATCGACCACACCCGACATTTTTTTCGCTGCCTTATGGGCCGAGTCACCGTTCATCAGGCCTTGTTCCACCTGACGCGCCTCGGGAAGGTCAAGATCCCATCGGTCGTACTCCAGTCCCTCGTCAGTAACGATTTTTTCGTTTCTTTCGCCCGACATGATGGCGCATTGATGCCCCATCTGTTGCAGCCGTTTACCCAGTACAATAAAGGGGCGAATGTCGCCCATAGAACCCGCCGTAAACAAGGATATTTTCATCAAACACCGCCCTTAAATGCGCGGCAAACCGCTAAATTACTGATTCGCATCTTGAGTATTCTTTGGAATGATGGCCTGAAGGTTCTCGAACCCGTGTAAAAAATTGGAGTAGCTGCGTGTGGGCTCGCCGAGAACCTTAATATGGGAGAAGCGCTTGAGGATCTCCTGCCAGATAATCGATAACTGCATTTCGGCAACCCGGCTGCCGATACAGGCATGAACCCCCACGCCAAATGAGAGATGACGACGTGCGCGCTCACGATCGATGCAAAAGGTATCCGGATCGTCAATCACCGCAGCGTCCCGGTTACCGGACAGATACCACATCAGGACACGGTCACCCTGGCGGATATGCTTGCCACGGATCTCAACATCGCGATTCGCCACGCGGCTCATAAAGTTAATTGGCGTCTGAAAACGCAGCGTCTCTGACACCATCGACATCACCAGTTCCGGGTTAGCCTTGAGTTTGGCGTACTCCTTAGGGTATTTATCCAGCCAGTAAAGGCTGGCGGATATGGTGTTCCGCGTTGTGTCATTGCCGCCGATAATCAGCAGCACGATGGTGCCCCGGAACGCTTCAAGGGTCATGTTGCAGGTCTCAGGGTGGTGGGCGAGCATCGAGATCAGGTCATGGGAGGGCGGCTCGTTGCGGCGTTTTTCCCACAGCGCCTCAAAGGCCTGATAACATTTCACCGTCTCTTCAGCTTTGTGTTCCCAGCTTTTTACCGGGCCGTGCCCAGGCTCGTACATCAGCATATCTGACCAATAGGTCAGCAGGCGGCGATCCTCAAACGGGAAATCAAACAGTGTCGCCAGCACGGTGGCGGTCAGCTCTTTGGAGACTTTATCCACCCAGTCAAAGGGGAGGCCCACCGGCAGATTATCGAGAATAACCCCCGCACGCTCACGCAGGAGTGGCTCCATCTGGGCCAGGATAGCCGGTCCCATACCCGGCGCTACGGCTTTACGGTGCTTCGTGTGTTCCGGCGGGTCCATGGTAATAAACCCGATATTCTTGCGGCGTTTATGGCCGAGTGCCTTTAACGCGGCTTCAAGATTGATTTTTTCTTCAATCGACTTGAGGTCAATATTTTCCGTAGAAGTAAAATCGTGATGGTTATTGCCCACGGCACGAATGTCCTCCCACAGCGTCAGCGACCAGTAAGGGCCAAATTCGCTGTCCGGCGTGTAATGCACCGGATCTTCCCGGCGTAAACGTTCAAACACCGGCAATTCGGTGGCATTCACAAACCGATCGCGGCGGGCAGGGTTCAGCTGCTCTAGCGGAAGCGTATTAATATTTTCTTCCATAACATCAAGTAACTCAGTCATTTACGCTCACTCAGTCTATTGTTATCAACGGCCAGAAAGGCCACTCACGGACAACTGCGTAATCGGCTTCTCGGGGGACTCAGCCATCGCTTCCAGGGTGGCGAGATAACCCGTCACCAGCATTTCAGCGGTTTCACGGCTAAACAGATCCACGGCGTACTCGAGGATGCCCTCCATGCCCAGCGGGGTGCCTTCATCGCCGTATTTTTCGTACAGCATGTAGTAGAGATCCCACTTGGTGTTGCCGCTGTGAACCGGCAGGACGCGGGCTTCAAGGCCCGGCACGTTAAACACCTCCGCAGGGGTGTTTTGCAGGATCATCATGGTCTGGAACAGCGGATAGTGCGCCGGTGAACGCACCGGGAGGAGCTCACTAACCAACTTAAGGTAGGGGATGTCCTGGTGATCATAAGAGGCCAGCGCTTGCGTCCTGACTCGCTCAAGAACATCGTTGGCGCAAGGGTTCCCCGAGGTATCGACGCGCATGACCCACTGCGTCAGGAAGCATCCCACCAGTTCGTTGAGCGCCTCGTCACTGCGCCCGGCCAAAATGGCCCCCAGTGGAATATCCTCCCCAGCACCCAGGCGGGTGTAAAAGATCCCCAATGCGGCCTGCAATACCATCGACAGTGTCATGTTGCGCTCGCGTGCCAGCCGGCTCAGACGCTGATGCAGAGCGGCAGGAATACGCAGTGGCAAGACTTCTCCCCGATAGCTCGGGCGTTCCGGGCGTGGGTAGTCTTGCGGGAGGGACAAGGTCGCGGGGACACCGTGGAGGGTGTCTTTCCAGTAGGACAACTGTTCGGCATACAGGCTGTCCGGCTGATTCGGATCGCCGAGTAACGCCCGATGCCACACCGCATAGTCGGCATATTGCACCGGCAACGGGATGAAATCAGGCGCACGGCCTGCGCTGCGTGCCTGATAAGCCAGCGTCAGATCACGCGTTAACGGCGCGAGTGAAAAGGCGTCACAGGCAATATGGTGGAACAACAACACCAGGATGTGCTGCTGTGGCGTGACGCGCAAAATAGCGGGGCGGAACGGAAAATCAACGGCGAGATCGAAGACATAGGTAATCGCGTCAAACACGGTTTGATTCATCTTCTCCGCGCTGATGTCAATGCAGGGCACCTCGATCTGCATCTCGCTAAACGGTGAAACCACCTGCACCGGCTGATTGTTGATGACGGCAAAACGGGTTCGCAGTGTTTCATGACGTTCAACCAGATCGTTCAGCCCGGCGGTTAACGCGGCCAGATTCAGTGAGCCTTCCAGTGAAACCACGATCGGCGTATTGAGCGACGAGTTGTTGCCGCGCGTATTCTGTCCGACCCACATCAAATGCTGGCTGTAGGAGACCGGGAGCGGGACCGGACGCGGCGTTATCTGGGTCAGTGGCTGACGGATTTTGTGTGGTGTATTGAGGTGTCTGGCCAGTCCCACCACCGTGGGATGCTCAAACAGCACACGAACCGGCAGCTCGACGCCCAGCCGGGCGCGGATACGGGCAATCAGGCCCGTTGCCAGAATAGAATGGCCGCCCAGCGCAAAGAAATCGTCATCAATACCGACACGCGGCACCTGTAGCAATTCAGCGTAGAGCTGACAGAGCACCTCTTCTTGCGCCGAACGCGGTGCGCGCCAGGCGGTTGTTTCCGTGAACGCCACAGCGGGCAGCGCTTTGAGGTCCACTTTACCGTTCGCCGTTAACGGGAACTGCGCCACGGCGACGATACGGTCAGGTACCATATAATCCGGTAGCCGCGCGTTCAGATAATCCAGCAACTCCGCTTCTTCTGCGGTGCTGATGACATAGGCGACCAGGCGCTTACTGCTTCCAGCGTCGAGAGCCAGCACCCGCGTTTTTTCCACAAGTGGATGTTCGGCCAGACGGGCCTCAATTTCGCCCAGTTCAATACGGAAACCGCGCAGTTTAACCTGCTGATCGTTACGGCCAACGAACAGCAAATTGCCGTCTTCACGATAACGCACCAGATCGCCTGTGCGATACATTCGTGCCGCAGGGTCAGCGGTAAAGGGATCGGCCACGAAGCGCTCGCGGGTCAACGTCTCACGGTTGAGATAGCCAAGGGCGACACCGTCACCACCGATATAGAGTTCACCCACGGCCCCTAACGGAACGGGATGTTGATGGCGGTCCAGCACATAGGTGCGGGTATTGCCGATGGGGCGTCCAACAGGGATAGCCGATGCCAGGACGCTGGCCTCATCAATGGCGTAGGTGGTTGCGAACGTGGTGGTTTCCGTTGGGCCATAGCCATTCACCAGCTTCGCAGACGGCGAAGTGCGCATGACCTGAGCAATTACGCCCGCATCGAGCACATCACCGCCGATAAACAGCGACGTGAACTGCGGGATCACCGGGGCCAGTTCGGTATACAGCTGGTTGAACAAACCCACCGTGAGCCACATCTGCTGGACATGATGCTGCCTGAGTACCTGCACCAGCTCCGCCGGGGAGAGCAGGGTCTCCGCCGGGATCACCACGCAGGTGCCGCCCGTCAGTAACGGTCCCCAAATTTCCAGCGTGCTGGCATCGAAAGCGGTATTGGCGGCCAGCGCCATGCGATCACCCGGCTGGAACTCGCCAACGCCACTGTTGAAAATCAAACGACTGATCGCCCGGTGTGGGACCAGCACGCCCTTCGGCACCCCGGTAGAGCCGGAGGTGTAAATAAGATACGCAGGTGCGGTGCCAGCACGCAGAATGCCCTCCGGGATGGGCGTTGCTCGCGTTATTTCGTTACTGCCGATATCCATCATCGGCAGGTTCAGGTGTGCGGCCAGCGGTTGATGCGCATCGCTGACTAACAACCGCGCGGCACAGTCATCAATCATCCCGTTCAGGCGCGCCTGCGGGGCGAGCGGATCCAGCGGCACGTAGGTTGCCCCCGCCTTGAGGATGCCCAGCGTCGCGACCAGCAATGCGCGACCACGGGGCAACAGCAGCGCCACAATATCACCAGGCTGGATGCCCCAGGCGATGAGCGCCGAGGCCAGGCGGTTAGCCTGCAGATCCAGTTCGCGATAGCGCAACTGCGCGTCACCTTCAATCACCGCCACGGCGTCAGGCGTGCGGGCGACCTGTTGCTCAAACAGATGGTGCACGCTTGCCGTCGCCGGATACTCCCGTTGCGTATCATTCCACTCGTCCAGCAGGGTGTGACGCTCCGCGGCAGGCAGGATGTTCAGCGCATGCATCGGCAGTGCTGGCGTGTTATCCAGCGCCTCCGCCAGGCTTGCCAGGGTTTGCAGAAGATAGCCCATGATGCGTGCCGCGCTGAGCTCTGGCACCGCGAGTACATTCAGACGCAGCGTATCGCCAAAGTCGTCCACCGAGACCGTCAGCGGATAGTCTGTACGCTCCTCAAAGCCGTGCCACTCAATGGCATCGCGTTCGCCCGCCGGAGTAGCCGGGGTTTCATCGGCTGACTGCTGATTGTGGCGATAGTTGAATAACACGTTGAACAGCGGCGTTGGCGGTGCAATCCCACTGCACCGCTGGGCCAGGCCCAGGGATGCATGTTCATACTCAAGTAAGGCTGCCAGGCGCTTATGCGTGGTGCGCACGCTCTCCTCGACACCCACGTCACCCAGATCCAGACGGATAGGCAGCGTGTTGATAAACGGCCCCATGATCTGCTCAGCCCCCGCGCCTGCCTGCAAACGGCCCAGCAGGATGGTGCCAAAGACCACGGTATCGCTGTCGCTGGCACGCGCCATGACCTGCCCCCACACCAGGTGGCAGAGGCTTCCCATACTGACCCCCAGCCGACGGGCATGGGCCCGTAAGCGGTCAACCAGCGGCTTTTCAACGTTCTGGTGGTGTTCAACCACCGTTGCGTTATCCACGGTCACATTCGCGATGCCAAACGGCAGCGTTGGGGCATCGATATCCGCCAGCATCGCGCGGAAAAACTGCTCGTGCTGCGCGGCGGAAGCGGATGCCCGGATGTGGGCAATCAAGCGGCGAAAAGGCTGTGGCGCGGGCAACAGATGACCGCGATTGAGCATGAAAGCGCGGATATCCTCGATCATTATCTGCAACGACGCGATATCGTCGATAAGGTGATGTTGCAGCATCACCATTTCCCAACGTCCGGTGTGCGGGTCCTGCGCGGTATGCAGGCTCAGCAGGGGAGCCTGCGTCAAATCGATCCGGTAATGTGCCGGATCATAGCGCTGGGTGAGTTGCGACATGACAGGGCCGTTGGCCGGATCGAGCACCAGCTCCGTCACCTGCACAGGGGCCTGCCGTAACACTACCTGTGCCGGTGTCGACAGCCCCTGCCAGATAAAGGCGGTGCGCAGAGCATCGTGCCGGTTAATGGTCTGCTGGACGGCCTCGATGTATTGCGTCATCACTGCGCGGTTTGCCAGAGAAACCCGGGCAAACTGGAGGTAAGGATCGCCGTTATCGCTGAGTTGATGCAGGAAGAGGATCCCCTCCTGCAACGGCGTCAGCGCATAGATATCCTGAATATTTGCCATGCCGCCCGGAACCTGGGCGACAATGTGGGCAATATCCTCTGGCGTCAGATCAATCAGCGGTAGCATCTCTGGCGTCAGGTGCGTGGTCTGAGGCGTAATCAGATTGGCGGGCACGCGCGCACCGTGACTGCCTCCCTGAGCGGAGAAATCCCGGCCTGCGCGCAAAGCGTCCACCAGGGCGGGTTTATGCTCACGCAGCGCCAGCTTAATCTCCGGGGTTAATGCGCCCTTAGCCGCCTTAATGACCAGTGATTCGCCATCAAGGGACAAGGCAATATTCGCCTCGTCAAGGGCCTGTAACAGGCCATCAAAATCGATCATATTCTCATCTCATCGAGTTCAACGGTGCGTTCGGCGAGCTCTGCTATCGTCGGATTTTCAAACAGCTCGCGGATCTCGATACTCAAATCGCGCTGGCGCAGTTGCTGCATCAGCTGCACCGCCAACAGCGAATGGCCGCCTAATTCGAAGAAGTTATCGTGACGACCAATACGTTCCACGCCCAACAGCTCCTGCCACAGTTCGGCCATGACGATCTCAACATCGCTCTCTGGCGCAACGTAGGTGTTGCGGAAGAACGCGTCGTCATCAGGCAACGGCAGAGCCTTACGATCCAGCTTGCCGTTAGCGGTCAGCGGGAGCCCGTCAAGCCTGACGAAGGCGGCTGGCACCATGTAGTCCGGCAGTTGCGCAGCCAGGCGCTCACGCCACTGGGCGATAGATTCTGAAGTATTGTGGCGCTGCGCAGTGGCATTCAGCACCACATAGGCCACCAGGCGCAGATCGCCTTGCGCGTCATCACGGGCGACCACGACGGCCTCACTGATGTCAGGCTGTTGCAGCAACACGGCATCAATCTCACCCAGTTCGATACGGAAACCGCGGATCTTGACCTGATTATCGTTACGTCCGAGATATTCGATGTCGCCATTACGCAGGTAGCGTGCCAGATCGCCAGTGCGGTACATGCGGGCGTGGCTATCGGTGACAAACGGATCTTTGAGGAAGCGCTCAGCCGTCAGATCCGGGCGATTGAGGTAACCGCGCGCGACGCCGGTTCCGGCAATATACAGCTCACCCGCCACGCCGAGCGGCACCGGGCGCAGGTGCTGATCGAGCAGATAGATGCGCAGGTTAGCGATAGGGCGGCCAATCGGCACAATGGCTGCGGCTGGCAAATCACGCGGGCAGGTCCAGGCGGTCACGTCGATTGCCGCTTCGGTGGGTCCATACAAGTTATGCACGGCGGTATCCGGCAACGCAGTGTGACAGGCGACCACGCTGGCAGAGCTCAGCGCTTCACCACTGCACACAATGCGGCGTAACGAACGGCATGCCGAAGCGCCTTCGCTTGCCAGGAACAGGTTCAACATCGACGGAACAAAGTGCAGCGTCGTGATGTGATTCTCCTGAATCACCTGGGCCAGCGCTTGCGTATCTTTGTGCGCGCCTGGCGGGGCCACCACCAGCGTTGCCCCCACGGAAAGCGGCCAGAAGAATTCCCACACGGACACGTCAAAGCTAAAGGTGGTTTTCTGTAGGACAGCATCGCTGCTGTCGAGTTGATAGGCGTCCTGCATCCACTGCAAGCGGTTGATCAGGCCACGGTGTTCGTTTTCCACCCCTTTTGGCTTGCCGGTTGAGCCTGAAGTATAGATAACGTAGGCCAGGTGATGTGACTTCAGACCCAGTTCATCAGGGGAGAGCGGTGTGCGAGAGAAGGAAGACGCCGCCAGTACGTCAACGTTGAGATCCAGGGTCTGCAGGCCAGCCGTATCCAGCCCGGCGGTGATCTCGCGTCCACGGGGATCGAGTAACAGCAGCTTCGGCGTCGCGTCTTGCAGGATATAGTCAAGACGGTCAACCGGGTAATCCGGGTCAAGCGGCACATAGGCCGCACCGGCCTTCATGATGCCCATCAGGCCAACCACCATCTCAAGACTGCGATCCAGACAGATGGCGACGCGATCGTCCGGTTTCACCCCTTGCTGGTGCAGCATGTGCGCCAGTTGGTTGGATAATGCCTCCAGCTCGGCGTAGCTCAGTTGGCGCTGACCGAAGCGCAGCGCCGTCGCCGACGGCGTGCGTTTTACCTGCGCCTCAAACATCTGGTGGGTATAAGCCACCTCTGGATACGCTTTGGCGGTGTTATTCCATTCATTCAACAGCAGATGCCGTTCCGCAGCAGGCAGAATGTCGATCTGCTGCATCGGCAGATGAGGCGTTTCACCCAGGGCTTTGGCGATGTTTTCCAGCGCCTGCTGCATATAGGCAAACAGCAGTTCCGGATCCAGCGAGTCGACGACCTGAATATTCAGGCCCAGCGCGCTGCCATAGTCATCCACGGAGAGGGTGATCGGATAGGTGGTTCGCTCTTCAAAACCGTCCCACTGATCGGCTTCGGGGACCACAAAGTCCAGCGACTTGCTCTCAGACTCGCGGTTATGGCGGTAGTTGAACAGGGTATTGAACAGCGGCATCCCGCTGGTCACTCCGCTGCAACGCAAGGCCAGCGCTAATGAGGCGTGTTCATGGCTGAGCAATTCCGCTAACCGTTTATGGGTCGCACGCACGCTCTCCTCAACACTGGCCCCCGTCATATCGAGACGCAGCGGTAAGGTGTTAATGAACGGCCCCATGATCTGGTCTGCGCCTTCACCGGCGTGCATACGGCCAAACAAAATGGTCCCGAACACCACCGAATCCTGGCCGCTAAGGCAGGACAGCACCTGTCCCCACGCCAGATGGCAAATACTGCCCAGGCTGACGCCCAGACGTCGTGCAAAGCCGCGCAGTACGTCATTGAGTTGCTGCGGCACTTTGCGCGTCACCTCAATGATTTCAGCGTCATCAAGCATATTAACCAGCCCATACAGCGCGGTTGGCTCGTCGATATCACTCAGTGTCGAACGGAAATAACGCTCGTGCTCTTCCGGGCTCTTACCCAGACGGACCTGGGCAATCAGGCGGCGGAAGGGCTGTGCCTCTGGCAGCGTATGGCCGCGCCCTGCCAGGAAGGTGTGGATTTCAGCCGACAGGATCAGCACCGACGTGATGTCATCAATCAGGTGATGCAGCACCCGGAACATTTCCCAGCGATCGTTAGGGGCGTCGTAGGCGACAAAGGCGTGCAGCAACGGCGGTTTTGCCAAATCAATCCGGTAATGGGACGGATCGAAGCGCTCGGCTAACTGCTCAGCAATCGGGCCGTTAGCAGGGTCCAGCTGAACCTCCTGCACATGCAGTGTGGCTTGCCGCTGTACAACCTGGCACGGCGTAGAGACACCTTCCCAGTAAAAGCCGGTGCGCATGATGTCATGACGGTCGATAACCTTCTGAACGGCGGCCAGATAGTGGTCGACTTTTTCGCGGCTGGCAAAGTTCATCTGGCCCGTTTGCAGATAGGGGTCGCCCTTGCTCGCCAGCATATGGTGAAACAGGATCCCCTCCTGTAACGGAGCCAGCGAATAGATGTCCTGAATATTGCTGACACCGCCGGATACCTGGTCGACAACCTGATCGATATCGTCCTGGCTAAAATCGATCAAAGGCAGCAGTTCCGGCGTAATCGCCGTGGTCTGGCGGGTGATTTTGTTCGCCGGCACCACCACCTCAAAGGCGTTGGAGAGGCGTTTACCGCTCCGCAGCGCGTTCAACATCGTGGCTTTGTGTTCGCGCAGCGCGCTTTTAATCTCGCTGGTCAGCGCCCCTTTGGCTGCGGTGATCACCAAATCCTCGTCGTCCAGTGCGATTGATATTTTGGCCTTTTCCAGAGTCAGCAGTAACTGGTCAAAATCGCTCATTATTTGTTCTCCATGATAATCACTTTCAGGCAAGGGTTTTTTGTTGTGTTACACATGCTTCGGAATAACGTATTCACAGTCGGGTCTCCGCAAGCTCAATGGTTTTGGCCGCGAGATCTGCCAAAACAGGCGTATCAAACAGTGTGCGTATTTCAATGCTGAGCCCTTTGCGTCGCAGCTGTTCTATGAGACGAACCGCCAATAACGAATAGCCACCGAGTTCAAAGAAGTTGTCCTGTCGGCCGATGCGCTCAACGCCCAGCAGCGCTTCCCAGATAGCCGCCAGCGTGGTTTCTATCTCGCCTTGAGGTGCCACATAGGTGCGAAGGGCAAAGTCCATGTCATCCGGTGTGACCAGCGCATTGCGATCAATCTTGCCGTTCGGCGTAAGCGGTAGGGTGTCGAGCGTGACGAACGCGGCAGGAACCATGTAGTCCGGCAGTGTGTCCTGCAAATGCTGGCGTAACGTCTGGCGATCAAAGCGTGCCTGGACCTTATTTTTGAGCGTCGCCAGATGTTGCAATGCCGCCTGGGGATCTTCCGGCTCAATCCAGTCGATAAGACAGGCCACCTCGTTCACGCCAATCTCCTGTAACTTTTCAGCCACGGAGAGCGCAGACTCCGGCGTACCGATAAACGACAGATCGCGGGTATAGCGCTTAAAGGCGAACGCCAGCATGCTCTGTTTATCTTCGTGTGGCAGGAGGTTGAGGTCGATGTCCTGCTCCATCAACCAGTCAGAAAGCAGGCTCAGATGCCCTTCCAGGTAGTCGAAGAAAGGCTGTCTCGCCTGATTGAGCACGGCGTCGTGATTGTCGCCCAGACAGGTGTGAACCATCACCGTGACTTTGCCACTGTGCGGATCGAACCCGGCGTTTTCTCGTGCGGCACGATAGCGCGCGATATGGCTGGCGAGCCCGTCAATATTCTGCGTCAGCAGGTGCGTGAGCACGTTTGCGCCGCTGCTGCCTGCATACTCGAAGGTCTCCGAGGTGCCGGCGGCGGTTAACCAAATCGGCAGCTCTCGCTGTACTGGCTGCGGATAAATCGTGATGGCGACGTCCTGGCCGCGACTGTCTTGCCGAACGACGCTACCGCCGTGCCACAGCGTTTTCAGCTCTTCGATCCCATGCCGCATCACCTCGCGACGCGAGCAGTAATTTTGCGGTGCCAGGACGAAATCTTGCGGATTCCAGCCAGACGCAATGCCGATCCCCACCCGGCCATTCGAT
The DNA here is from genome assembly GCF_011752615.1 of Candidatus Pantoea multigeneris. Taxonomy (NCBI): domain Bacteria; kingdom Pseudomonadati; phylum Pseudomonadota; class Gammaproteobacteria; order Enterobacterales; family Erwiniaceae; genus Pantoea; species Candidatus Pantoea multigeneris. The sequence goes on along the minus strand of NZ_VWXF01000002.1, from coordinate 746,727 downwards.
AAGTTATCGACGATCGACCAGTTTTCAGCGATGGAAAGGGGATCGTGCAGCGGCAGCACCACGCTGCCCGCGCGCAGCTGGATATTCTGCGTGGCGGTCGCGAGCGAAGCCTGTAATAACGCAGGATTTGCATACAATCCGCCGACGTTGTGGAAATGGCGTTCCGGTGTCCATATCGCCGTAAACCCCTGTCGATCGCCAAACTCCGCCGCCTTCAGATACTCGTGGTAGCCACGCCGGGCATCCGTGTTGGCACCAAAGAAGAATAAGCTAAAGTCCAGACGGGCAGGGTCAACCGGCTGCGTTGCCGTGCTCGCTTCATTTGACTGCGGCACCACATAGGCCACCAGACGCTGCGTGCCATTACGCGCTTCTCGCGCAACGACAACCGCTTCACGTACCCGAGGATGGCGCATTAAGCGGGCTTCGATTTCCTGTAGCTCAATACGATGTCCGCGCAGCTTGAGCTGGCTGTCGGTACGCCCCAGGTAAATCAGCCGGTTTTCAGCGGAAAACGTCGCGAAATCCCCGGTGCGATACAGGCGGGCGGCAGGATCCGTTGAGAACGGGTCGGGAATAAAACGCTCAGCGGTGAGTTCAGGGCGCGCAAAATAGCCTCGCGCCACGCCTTCACCGCCGATGTACAGCTCGCCCATCGCACCTTTCGGCACCGGTTGACCGTGAGCATCCATCAGATACACCTGCGTGTTCGCAATCGGGGTGCCGATGGCCTGGTTGTACTGGGTTAAGTCCTGTTCTTCTACGCGATGGCAGGTCGACCAGATGGTGGTTTCGGTGGGTCCATAGAGGTTCCACAGCGATGCGCCAAAGGTGAACAGGCGCTGCGCCAGATCGGCGGGCATCGCTTCACCCCCGCACAAGATCTTCAACTGTGGATGTGGCGTTGCATCCCTTTCCACCAGCGCTCGCCAGGTGGTTGGGGTTGCCTGCATCAGGGTGATCCGGTGACTGCGCAGCAGCGAGAGGAGCGCATCGGGATCCCGCGCCTGATCGCGGCTTGCCAGCCTGATCGACGCCCCGGTCATCAGCGGCAAATAGAGCTCAAGCCCGGCGATATCAAAGGAGATGCTGGTGACGGACAGCAGACAATCCTCCGGCGTTAGCCGGAACAGCGCCTGCATCCCGGTGAGGAAGTTAACCACCTGACGGTGCTCCACCATCACGCCCTTTGGATTGCCGGTGGAACCTGAGGTGTAAATCACATACGCCAGATGGCGCGAATTCAGGCTCAGCGGCGCAGGGTTGCGGGTTGACGAGGCCGCCCAACCGGCGCGGTCTGTGTCCAGGTTGACCACCGTGACGGGATTATCCGCAGGCGTGCCAAACAGTGCGCTGCCGCGCTGATCCACCAACAGCACTTTCGGCTGGGCATCGTCGAGAATATAGGCCAGCCGCGCGGCGGGATATTCAGGATCGAGCGGTACGTAAGCCCCGCCTGCCTTCAGGGTGGCCAACAGCGCGATCAGCATGGTTGCGCCACGTTCCACGCACACACCGACACGGGTATCTGGCGTTACCCCCAGCGCCATCAAATAGTGGGCCAGGCGGTTCGCCTGCTGATTCAGTTCTGCGTAGCTAAACTGTGCGTCACCTACGGATAACGCCAGCGCCTGCGGTTGCAGCGCGGCCTGGTGCTCAAACAGTTGATGAATCAGCGTCGTCGCCGGGAAGGCGAGCGTCGTGGTATTCACCGTGTTGAGCAGATCCTGACGCACCTCTGGCGGCAAGATCTCAAGCTGATACAGCGCGATTTCCGTCGAGGAAGGCGACACATCGGCTTCAAGGGCAGTGACCAGGCTCAGCAGGCTCTGTTGGAAATAGGCCACCAGGGGTTCGCCAGAGAGTGACGGGAGCACCTGTACGCTGATATCAATCTCGTCATCGCCCTCATCGACCGACGCCACGATCGGATAAGGTGTGCGCTCTTCAAACCCATGCCATGACATGCCATCGAAGGCGATATTCCCCAAAATATCTTTGTCTGAAGGACGGTTACGGCGGTAATTAAACACCGAGCTAAACAGGGGAGTTGGGGGAGCTATTCCACTGGCTTGCTGCGCCAGGGATAACATCGCGTGCTCGTGCCTGATGAGGGCGGTAAGGCGTTGATGTGTCTGCTGAACCGCCTCGACGGCACCGATTGCGCCAACGTCCAGGCGCATTGGCAAAGTATTGAGGCACGGCCCCAGAATTTTATCGCTGTCCTTGCCCTGCATCCGGCCTGACAGCACGGTTCCCAGCACCACCGTGTCGCGCCCGCTGGCGGCACCCAGTACACGCGCCCAGCTTAAATGGCACAGGCTGCTCAGGCTTACGCCGAGACGGCGAGCCTGCTGGCGTAACCGCTGCGCGAGCGGGGCGGCCAGCCGCTGGCGGGTTTCCGTGATCTGTTGGCCTTTGAGATACCCACTCTTAAGCAGAAACGGCATCGTGGGTGCGTCAATATCCCCTAACATCTCGGCGAAAAAGGCCAGCTGCGGTTGCGGATCGCTGTGCTGGCGCAAATGCGCGACATGCTGACGGAACGCGGTTGCGGGCGGCAGGCTATCGCCGGTGCCGTTGAGGAATGCCTGGGTATCGGCAAGCAGGATTTGCAGTGAGGAGAGATCTTCCACCAGGTGGTGGATATACATCAGGACTTCCCAGCGTGCCTGTGCGTCATCATACGCAATGTGCAGATGCAGCAACGGCGGTTGCGCCAAATCAATGCGCTGGGCGTAAGGGTCAAGATGCGCCTTCATCTGCTCGACAATCGCCCCCGCGTCGGCGGTCAATGCCAGCGTTTTTACCTGGAGGCGGGCCTGGCGCAGTACTACCTGAACCGGGGTCTCCAGTCCTTGCCAGATAAACGCGGTACGCAGAATATCATGGCGATCGACAACCCGTTGCAGCGCGGCGAGATACTTATCCAGCGCATCGCGCTGCGTAAATGACAGATGTCCGCACTGGAGATAAGGGTCGCCGCCTTCTTCCAGCAAATGATGGAAGATGATGCCTTCCTGCAACGGCGTTAGCGCGTAGATATCCTGAATATTGGCAATGCCTCCCGCTATCTGCGACACGATGTTTTCTATCTGGGGTTGAGTCAAAGAGACCAACGGCAGATGTTCAGGATGCAGTGCGGTGAGGTCCGGCGTAATCAGATTCTCAGGAACAACACAGGCGGCTCCCGGCGCGGCTTCCGGTGTTATCTGCGCGGCGAGCTCGGCTAATACCGGATACGTTAAGATTGTCGGGACATCGGTATACAGCTGTTGCTCCAGCAGCAACGCTTTCAGCTGCATCGCCAGCAGTGAATGACCACCCAACTCGAAGAAGTTATCCTGGCGGCCAACCGTATGAACGCCGAGCAAGGTTTGCCACAGCTGTGCCAGTACCGTTTCTGTTCCGGCGCGGGGCGCGGCAAAATCACGTTGTACGTAGGCACTGCTATCCGGTAATGGCAGGGCTTTACGGTCAATTTTGCCGTTGGCGGTGAGCGGTAACGCCTTCATCACCACAAAGGCCGCCGGGATCATGTAGCCAGGCAGTTGGCGGGCAAGGGCTTCACGCCACTGCGCGATGGCGGTGTTGTCCACCGGGTGTTCCGGGACAACATAGGCGACCAGACGCGCTTCGCCCTCCGCCGGGGTCAAACCGATCACCGTCGCTTCTTTAATTTGTGCCAGCGCGGTGAGGTGCGACTCGATGTCACCCAGCTCAATACGATACCCGCTGAGCTTAATCTGGTGGTCGCGACGTCCGAGGAACTCGATGCGGCCATCGTCTAACCAGCGGCCGATATCACCGGTGCGATAGACTCTTGCCCCTGGCACCCAGGGATCGGCAATAAATTGTTGCGCGGTGAGTTCCGGGCGGTTGATATAGCCGACGGCCACACCTTCACCACCGATCCAGATCTCCCCGGCCATTCCCGGCGCACAAAGCTGGCCGAAATGATCGACCACGTACATGCGGGTATTGGCAATGGGACGTCCGATGCTCAGACGATTATCCTGCGTCGGCTCACTGTCCCGCATCCAGGCGGACGACATGATGGTGGTTTCAGTAGGGCCATAGCCGTTGATATAACGGCAACGCTCGCTCCAGCGTTCAATCAGCGACAGCGTGGGGGCCGAGCCAGCGGTGAGCAGCGTCATGCCTTCAGGCACCCGCGTCGGATCGAGGTGCGCCAGATACGGCGGTGGGAAGGCGGAAAAACGGACATTGTGTTCGGCCATGTATTCCGTCAAGGCGGGTGGATTCTGGATAAGCGCATTTGACAGCAGATGCAGTTCACAACCGCGCGTCAGCGTACCGAAAATCTCCCCGGCGGAGGCATCAAACGTGTAAGGCGCGAACTGGGTGATAGGTTGCCCGGCACTGAAAATGCCCAGGTGCTCGCACCAGGCGCAGAAGTTAATCAGGCTGCGGTGCGCAATCGCCACCCCTTTTGGGGTACCGGTGGTCCCGGAGGTATAGATGATGTAAGCAATGGTGCTGGAGTCAACGGCGTCGGCTGCGTCTTCCGGGGCGCTGGCGGCTCCATGAAACTCATCGACGAACAGTAACCTGGCGCTTTCCTCTGCGGTGAAGTGCTCAACATCTGCCCGCGTGGTGAGCGTCCAGCGCGCCTGTGCATCATGGGTGATAAACGCACGGCGCTCAAACGGGGTATCCAGGCTGACGGGCACATAAGCCGCGCCGAGCTTGATGATAGCCAGCATGGCAGCGATAAGGTCTGGCGACTTATTCATGCTCAGCACCAACCGATCGCCCTGTACCACACCAGCACGACGCAGGGCGGTGGCAATCTCTCCTGCGCGGTCGGCCAGTTGTTGGTAACTGATACGCCGATCGTCAGCCACCAGTGCTGTTGAGCTGCGCCGGGCCGCGACCTGGTCGGCAAACAGCGCATAGAGTGAGCGATCCAGCGCCACGTCTAACGCGGTGTCATTCCACGCATGGAGGATGCGGGCGATATCCTCACCGCCAAGCAGTGACTGTTCGCGGATCAGGCGTGTGTTGCCCTGGGTAAAGTCGGTCAGCAACTGCTGTAAACGGTGCAGCAGGCTCTGTGCATCGGCATCGCTGATGTCGCTGAGGTGATAGCGCAGCGCCAGAGACAGTGTCGAACCGCACTGCAAAGTGACCTGCAACGGCGCGCCGGTTTCGTCTGCTGATGCTTTCTCCTGCACGCTGACCTGCGAAGTCAGGGACGGCAAAGAGGCGGGCAGCGTGTCGGCATGCAGCCGGTGTTGCGCCAACCGGTCGGCTACTTCGTTCAACCACTCACCCAGCGTGAGGTCGCCATCAACGGGCAGACGCACCGGAAACAGGGGAGAGCCTGACCGGACATCACTATCGAGGCGAACTGCGAAGGCGACCTCCTCTTCGCCACTGTACTTGCTCAGCAGCAGCCCCCAGGCCGCCGTGAGCAACACATCCAGCGATAGCCTGTGCGCCAGGAGTGCGGCGCTCAGCGCGGAGGGAAGCGCCGCGACAAGCGTGCTGACTTGCGCCTCAGAGGGCAAGGCCTTGGCCGTATCCGTGCCGGTGGTATTTGCCAGGTTGGCATTCGCTGTCATTTGTACGCCGCTCAGGTAGTGTGACCAATAGGTCAACGTGCTCTCAGCGTGCGGCAAGTGTCTGTTATCCTGCACTTATGCGCCCTCCATGACGGCGTTATCGACAAACTTTTTTATCTTCTCTTGCAGGTGGGAGACGCTTTCGACGTTGCGGCCAAACTGATTAATGGCCGTACCCTGCTGGGTCATGGTGGAAAAACCGTATTTGAGGAAGGTCGACAACGTGCCCGTTGGGCTGAGATCGACAAAGAAGGTGTCGTCGTTGTCCTCCAGTTGTTGCATCAAACCGTAGAAATCGACCTTTTCCCGTAATACCCGCCAGAAATATTCGTTGTCCCACTGGGTGACCGCACTGCCCGACATGGCTGAGTACACCGGTATCGCTGCCGGGCGTGTAGGGAGTGTGTCTACCAGCGTGCGGAAGTCGTGCTCAATCGCCGCGATCCCCGAGGAGTGGAAGGGGTGTTCGACGGGCAGCACCATCGAAATAATCTCTTGCCTGGTCAGCTGATCTTTAAGGGCGGTCAGATTTTCAAGCGCACCACTAACCACGAAGTTGTTCGGGAAGTTAATGCTGGCTAATTCGGTATGCTGATAGAGCTGAGTCTGCGCGTGGAAATGCGCCACCGGCGCGAGCACACTCATCATGCCGCCGTTGGCATTTTTTTCGCTCAAGAGACGTCCTTGCGTGACCACCAGCTTCATGGCGTCTTCGAGGGTTAACACCCCAGCGACCACCGCAGTGATACATTCGCCGAGGCTGTATCCCACCACGGCGCTGGGCACGATGCCCTGTGCGCCCAGCATCTGCGTCAGGCTGACCCCGACACTCAGCAAGGCCGCATTCGACAACACGATGTCGGTGAGCGGCAGGTGGCGGCGCGTTTCGTCATACAGCGGCTCCAGCAGGCTGTTGCCGGTAAGCTGCTGATAGAGTGCGTGACACTGATCCATCTGCTTACGGAAGGCGCTGTTACGTTGGTACAGTTCGGCACCCATACCGTGGTACTGCGATCCCTGGCCACCAAACATAAACACCACGCGCGCCTGCGGGTCCGGCTCGCCCTGAGGCGTCACCGACAGTGTCATCGGCTGGGCCTGGATTTTGGTGAAGAGGTTGGTCAGCACCTGGCCTGGCCCGATTTCCCGCTGTGTGACGTCGCCTTGCGCCAGCAGGCGCGACAGGCTTTCAAACCAGCGAACCGGCTGACTGATCTGTTGGGTCAGCAGGTCGAGATAATCGGTTGGCGGGTAATCTAGCGCGGTGTAGTTGGAAATCACCCGCGCCTGCAGTGGGTTAAAGGTAAACTGTTGCGCAAACCGGGCGAATTGCTGCCCGATATCACGCATGTAACGGGAGTGGAAAGCCGCACTCACATTCAGTTTGACGAAACGCGCGCCTGCTGCGGTAAAACGTGCCTCGCAGGCGGCGATGTCGTCAGAGAGACCGGAGATCACGATTTGCTGTGCCGTGTTGATATTGGCAATGTCGATACCCGTCAGTCCCGACGCGGCGAGCACTTCTGCCACGCGGGCCTGACTCATGCCGACCACGGCGGCCATTGCCCCCCGGGATACCGTTGACATCAACCGGCCCCGCTCTTTGACCAGGGCGACACCCGTAGCGAAATCAAACGCGCCAGCGGCAAACAGTGCAGCGAACTCCCCCAGGCTATGGCCCGCATAGCAGTCGGGCGCCGCTACGCCATCTTCGCGCTCCGCCAGGATACCCAGCGCCGAGACCACAAACAGGGCGGGTTGGGTAAAGGCGGTCTCGCCCAACACCCCCTGAGGATCTTCAAGACAGAGTTCGCGAATCGAATAACCGAGGACCGCATCAGCCTCTTTAACCTGTTCAGGGAAACGCGCAAACAGCGCCGCTCCCATCCCTTTCTGCTGCGATCCTTGACCAGGAAATACCCAAATTGAAGAAGACATAAGTCGCCTATTACCGTTTCCCAGGAGTGTAATCGTGTTCAGAACTTGACGGCTTCCGCAGGCAAATGCGCCTGAATCGCGTCGATCAGGTCATCCAGCGTGTAAATCGCACGCTTTTCACTGTCGTTAACCTTGATGTTCAGCGTCTTTTCAATTTCGTACCAGGCTTCGAGCATCTCGACGGAATCTACACCCAGTTCGCCGCCCAGAAAGGCTTCCACATCAACCACTTCTGGCGTGAAACCGGTGTTTTTGATGTTGTTGATGATGTCGAGCACAACGGTCAGAATGTCTTTTTGATCCATGATGTTTATCTCCCAATCCACTTGATTACAGCGCGTCAAATTCGCGCGCAACGTCGGCAATAATCCCGACTGCGGTGTCAATCTCTTCGCGGGTATGCGAAGACATAACGGAAATACGCAGGCGCTCTTTATCCGGTGGAACCATCGGATATTCCATGATGTTGGCGAACACACCACGCTCAAAAAGACGGCGGTTGATATTGCCGGCGACGGAAGGTTTGTCGAAGAAAACCGGAATGATGCCCGATTGCCCGCGCAGGATCGTGAAGCCTTTTGCGACTAACTGGTCCTGCATGTAGCGCACGTTGTCATGCAGGCGCGCAATGCGTTCCGGTTCTTGTTCCATCACGTCCAGTGCGGCAGAAATCGCGGCGATGGTCGGCTGGGCTAAGCCTGAGGTGAACAGATAAGGGTAGGCGAAGTGGCGCAGCATAAAGATGTATTCGCTTTTGCCCGACACGAACGCGCCTTGTGCGCCCAGTGACTTGCTGCACGTTGACATCCGCAGGTCAACCTGGCCGAGCAGATCCAGGTGTTCCAGCGTGCCTCTGCCAGTTGGGCCGACGGTGCCCAGACCATGAGCATCATCGAGGATGGTGATAACGTCGTGGGCGCGGCAGATATCGATGTAACGCCTCAGATCAATAATCGAACCGTCTGTGGAGCGCACGCCTTCCACCGTTGAGAAAATCTGTGTTCCTGGCTTCAGGCGCTGACGGATTTTCTCCAGCATGCGTTCGAAATCATCCAGACGTTCTGGATCAAAGGTATAAAACGGCACGTTAGTCATTTTGATGGCGTTGATCACGCTGGCATGACTGTTCTGGTCATAGATGATGGCATCATTGCGATTCATCAGCCCGTTCACCCAGCACAGGTTAGCCATGTAGCCACTCGGCAACAGCACCGCATCTTCATGGCCCGCTAACGCGGCCAGGCGCAGTTCCAGTTCTCTGTGCTGTCGGGTATAACCGGAAAACGCCGGGGAGCCGCCGGTGCCAATGCCGAATTGTTCTACGGCTTCGACCACCTTACGTTTGACGTAAGGGTGATTGGCCAGGCCCAGATAGCTGTTTGAGCCGAATACCAACACATTTTTGAACGTATCACTGTGCAAATCTTTATAAGCCATTTGCGCATCAACCGGACCGTCGCCCTGACGGCCAAACATAAAGCCTTTTTCTTTTTCTTTCAGATACACGTCGTAGCGCAATTTCACGCGTTCTTTAAACGGCTTTCGTTCCAGTTCAATCAGGTCATGAAAATCCATTATAAAAACCCCTTTAAGTGTTTATTTTGTCACTGCGAGAGATCCCGATGGTGCAGGAGCAATAAAACCGTTGGCCCGATACCAACTGGCGCACTCCTCCACCATTTGACTCAGGGAAACCGGCTGATAACCCAGAAAACGTTCTGCTTTAGCACTGCTGAAGTAATAGGTGCCTTTGAAGACCCGCAGGCGATAGGCGTCCAGAATTGGCTCGCCGGGGATCAACCGCGGAAATTTTTCCTGCAGCAGGGTTTTGAGATAAAACCAGGCATAAGGGGGGCGCGAGAGGGTAGCCTGGCACTCGGTGACCGCTTCAATCTCGCTGATAAGATCGGTATAGCGCACGTTTGCCCCGGCAAGAATGTAGCGCTCGCCTGCGTTTCCCTGACTCAAGGCGCGGACATGGGCTTCCCCGACGGCTGTTGCGCTACAGAAACTGGCCCCACCCGGCGGCATAAACGGCAGCTGGTTGTGGATCACCGCCAGTACCATCCGGCCCCACTGCATGTTGTAGTCGTAGGCACCCAGCACTTCGGCGGGATTCAGGATGACAGCCGACAGGCCGCGATCGCAGGCCCGGTAGATCAACGCTTCGGCCTGCAATTTGCTTTTGGCATAGGGATTACCGGCGCGAAAACCCGTTAATGCCGTCTCTTCGGTGGCTTCGGCCTGCGGCGTGTCGTGTGCCCCAATCGTTGAGGTCGTGCTGGTGTATACCAGGCGGGCGATGCCTGTCTCCAGCGCGGCATCCACGACACAGCGCGTACCGTTAATATTCACCGCTTCAAGCAGTGGCCAGTCACGAGGGTTACTGCTGGTGTTCCCTGCGGTGTGAATCACGGCATCCTGCCCGGTCATGGCGGCACGCAGTGCCACGCTGTCGTGCAATTCGCCCTGCACCAGCTTCACCCCAAAGCGGGAAAGAAACGCCACGTTGGAAGAGGCTCTGACATAAGCCGTTACCTGATGCTGTGCGGCGACTAACGCTTTCACCACGTTCAGGCCAACGAAGCCGTTTGCCCCGGTAATCAATACGTTCATGACGTCTGCTCCTGCTGGTTAAGTTGTTCAAGCGTCTTCCAGAAGGCTTTGCGACCTTCGTTTTTGCTCCGCATCGGGAGCGCCGCAGGGTTTTTATCCGGGTTGGCGGCTAAGCCCTCAAGCAGGGTGACTAACTGTTCAAGCAACTGTTCTAACTGCGTTTCCGTGGTATTCAGCCCCTGAGCGTGAATATGCAGACTGACGCCGTGCGCTTCGACACCGACCACCAGCGCTAAATGCAGCGTGGGTTGCAGGGAAAAGAGTGCGTTGACGCCTGCATTGACGCTGGCCGATGGGGTATCGCCCAGGATAGCCACCGCGCTGTCAAACAGCGGGGCGTCGTCAACCCAGAGGGCTATTTGATCAAGGGCGTCAGCATGGGCAAGGTATTGCGCCAACTGCTGTTCAACGCTGTCGAGCCATGGGCCGACCTTGTGACGACCCACCACCTGAAGACGCGCTGGCGTGACCTGTAATGCCTCGTCGTTGAAACCACGCATCACGCCAAACTGGGCGAGCCTGACCCGCATGTGGCGGTTAGCCAGCAGCGCCCAGCCTGCGACCACCAGCGTCTCAAAGGCAATTTCCAGCCGCTGAGTGGCGGTTTGCAGGGCGGCGACGCTCTCCTGGCTGAGCAGTCTGGTGACGTGTAGCGTGGCCTCGTCATCCCGCGCCTCTGCGCCATTCAACAGGGCCGGTGCGATCAGTGAACCCACATCATCATCAACATGAAGTTGCTCAGCCCAGAAAGCGGAGTTGGACGCCTCGGCCGGGGCTGCGCCTTGCGCGATTGTGCGGGCAAACCACGCCTGCGGTACGGGGTGTTGCGTATGTTCGGCGGACTGTCTCATCGCCTCACGCCCACTGTTGCTGGCGGTGCGTCGGGCGATATCGCGTTCCAGCACGGCGTGAAGATCGCAGGGGATTTCAGCGAACGGATAACCAGGGAACGCCACGCGATGGCGTGCGCTGTTACGGTGTAACAAATGCCAGTCAACCTCACAGCCACGGCACCACAGGGTTGCTACACGGCCAAGTTGCTGGTTTTGCAGCAGCGCGGCGATGAAATCCTGACCGGCCTCACCGGCAATGAGCTGCGAGACTTCTCTGGTGTCGAGAACGTTGCCGCTATAGATGTGGGCCTGGGTGTGCTGTGAAGCCGGTTGAGCGATAAATTGAGCCAGCTTCGCCTGGAGATCGGCCGTGTGGGTGGCGACGATCGCCAGGCGGTTGTCAAACATCACACGCCCCACCTGGCTGGTGTAGGCCAGATCCGCCAGGTGCAGCACATCGCCTTGCTGCGCAACAAAATCGTGCAGCAACGTCGCGTAGGCTTGCAGGCGTTCAGGGCGCTGGGCAGATAACACCACGATCTGCGGCGTATTGTCCTCAGGCAGTGAATGCGGATTTAGCATCACCACGTCTTCGGGAGACTCAACCACCATAAACGCCGTTGAGCCGCCCATGCCGTAGGCATTGATCCCGGCGATACGTGTGCCACGGCCGTTGGCCTCCCACGTTTGCGCCTCACTCGGGAACAGGAAGGGTGAAGTCTGGTGCTCGAAGGACGTATTCACCGTGCTGAGGTTGGCGCACGGCGACACACGGCCATGCTGCATGCTCAGCAAGACTTTGATTAAGGAACAAATCCCTGATGCCGCCTCCATATGCCCCAGGTTGGCCTTGGTGCCGAGTGCGCAGAATTGCTGCGCGCCTGTCTGACGGCGTAGCGCGTTGGCGAGCGCCTTCAGCTCGATAGGATCACCCAGCTCAGTCGCCGCGCCGTGGCTCTCGATATAGGTCAGTTCATTGACGTTAATGCGCGCTTCATCCAGCGCCCGCACTGCGGTCTCTTCCATCACCGACAGATTTGGCAGGTATTGCCCGGCTCCGGTTCCCGCATGACCAATGCTCGAACCACGCAGAATACCGTAGAGCGTATCGCCGTCGGCGATCGCAGCGCTCAGGCGTTTAAGCACCACGATGCCGCTCCCTTCGCTGGGGATCAGGCCATTGGCATGTTCATCGAAGGTGCGTTCTTTGCCATCCGCAGACAACACTTTCATATCCTGCAACAGCATGTATTTGCTGGGGTGCAGGCTCAGGTTAATGCCTCCAGCCAGCGCCATATCACACTCACCGCCGAGTATGGCTTTACGCGCGATATGCACGCTGGTCAGTGATGAAGCACAGGTGGTGGCGACGCTGAAACTTGGGCCTTTCAGATCCATCAGGAAAGAGATGCGGTTAGCCAGTTCACTGATGACCGAACCTGCGCCCGGATAATTGCCGGTACGGGCATAATAGTCCGCCATCACCCAGGTGAAATCTTCATTCATGGCCCCGACGTAGACGCCAACCTGCTGGGATTTCAACGCCGCTGGCGTATAACCGGCATGTTCCAGTGCATGCCAGGCGGAACGAAGCAGCACGCGCACTTGCGGATCGAGGCGGCTTGCCTCCTCGGCGCTCATGCGGAATAAGTCAGGATCAAACACGTCTGTCTTGCTGAGGAAGCCACCGCGATCCACATAGCGCGGATTGCCGCTATGCGTCGCGTCGACGGCCCAGCGTGTCTCTGGGATGCCGCTGAGATTCTCTGCTCCCGCCTGTAGCGCTGACCAGAATTCAGCCAAATTATCGACACCCGGGAACTCACCCGCCAGCCCGACAATCGCGACGGCGTCGTGGTCGGTACGCGTCGATGCCGGAGGCGAAAACGCGGGGATAGCACGAGCGAACGGCGAGCGGGTGATGTTCACTGGCACGGAGGTGATCGTCGCGCTGGCCGGATGGGGGTTAAGCTCTGGGGCTGGAGTCTCAGTCTGCTTATTACCGTAATGCTGGCATAGGTAGGCCGCCAGCTTCGCGGTCGTGTTGTACTCAAAGGGCGCCGTTTTCGACAAGCCAGCGTACGCTTTCTCCAGCGCCGCACGCAGCTCCATCAGCATCACGGAATCCATACCAAGTTGCTCAAAGGTGGCCTCGACCGCAATATCCTCTTCCGCAATTTTTGTGACGGCGGCGATGTGCTGTTTCAGTACCTTTTCGCTGTGCTGATATGCGCTATCCTGCGGCCGGGCGGCTTCGGCACGGGCCACCTGCACCGCTGGCGCGGCGTGCGTGACGTTGTTGACCGGAATTCGCAGCGCACGCGCGACTTTATCGCGTTCGCCAGCGGCGACAAGCAGCTCAGGCCGCAGGGCAAGCAGGGCGCGCTCAAGGGCGATAATGCCTTGTTGTTGCTGCAAAGCCTGCATGCCGGAGAACTCAAACAGCGAGGCCTCTTCTTCAGCCAGGGCCATCTGCCCACTGGCCCACAGCGGCCAGTTAACGGACAGGCTCTGGCCGCTGCGCAATCCTGCGCTGACCTGCTGCTGACGCCACACGGCATGGCTATCCATAAAGCGGTTGCCCGCAGCGTAAGCGCCTGAACCTAAATCGCCGAGCACGGCAGAAACCGAGGAGAAGTTAATAAAGACGGACAGCGGCTCTTGCGCGGTGGCGCGATCGAGGGCGACCAGACCATCGATTTTCGGGCCGATCAGCGCAGTGAACTCCCGGTCTGACAGGGCGGTTATCGGGGTGTCGCTGGCGACGCCCGCGCAGTGCAGCACGCCCTGGAGCGGGCCAAATGCCGCTTTCGCCTGTGCGAGCAGGCTCTCTGCCTGGCCCGGAAGGGCGATATCGGCCGCGATATAACGGACATCAGCCCCCAGCTCACGCAGCGCGATCAACTGCTGTTGGACTTCATTACTGATGTCGGCTGAACGGCCATTCAGGACGATATGCGCCTGATAGCGGGAGGCCAGATAGTGCGCCATGAGCAGACCCAGCTTGCCCGCACCACCGGTAATTAAATAGTGTCCGCCATGGATGAAGGGCAGCTTCTCTGCCTGTCCCGTTCCGGTGGCGGCCGGTGGCGCGATTTCGACCAGTTGGCGCTGATAGCGCTGGCCGTTCCAGTACGCCAGTTCCAGCCCTGGCAGGGAAGCGGGACGCTGAACACACTCCTGATAAATCTCGCCCGCCAGCGCTGTCGTATTCCCGGCATCGCTGCGTAACGTGAAGAGTTCGAAGCGATGGTTGATGGTTAACAGCGAACGGGCATAGCCACTGATCGCGTCCTGCTGAGGCTCAACCTGCGCCCGCTGGGCACGATAAACGTGCATACAACGCATCACCTGGCCCGGTTGCCCCTTTTCCAGGGCGATAAACAGATGGCGTAAGGTTTGCAAACCGGCATGTAACTGCGCGGCACTCTCTGCGCCGGTCAGCGTGTCAAAATGCACGTCAGCGCCCAGCGCATGGACGATATGTGTCGGCCAGAGCTGCTGCGCTTTGAGCTGTACACAGAGTCGTTCAATGTCTGCAGGCGACTGAGCGTCGAGGCTGAAATGGTGAGGGTCCTGTTGTTGGTAGTGGTCGCCAGGTTGCACGCCGATCACTGTCGCCGCGTCGCCATACAGCGCACGTAAAGCCTCACTCAACTGTGCATCATTGCTCAACACCAGGATCTGCGATGTGGTACTGACCTGCGCAGCGGCGGCGAGCAGCGCTGGCTGCCAGTCATAGCCGTAATAGCGCACATCTTGCTGCGGCGCGGGCAGGGAGGCGGTCGCCCCTTTCTCCAGCGCGCGGGCGGCAAAGGCTTTAAGGCGAGCCAGTACGCGGCCATCGGTGTCTAACAGGGCGATGTCATGTTTTTGCACATGGCTGTCAGCCTCCGTCGCTTGTACCGGGGTGGCGTAGACATAGCAGGCTTTCCCCAGCGGATGACGGAACTCGATTTCGCCCAGATAGAACGGCACGATCGGCGTGCCAGGATCAGTCGGCGTCAACCCTACGGCCAGACAGGTGCGCAGAGCGCCATCCAGCAGTGAAGGATGCAGACAGAAGGCGTCCGGTGAGGAGACAGAATCAGGCAGGCACAGATAGCTCAGCGCGGCATCGGCGAAACGGTAGCGCTCCTGCGTGACCTGATAGCCTGGGCCATAGGCGAAGCCCATTTTTGCAAAGTCGGCATAAAATGCGGCGCGATCGTTTTCCCGCAGGCCCCGGCTGCGCAGGGCATCGAGATCAATCCACTCATCAGCGACGTCTACCTCTCTGGCGCGATAAACCAGCTCCGCTTCCGCCGCGATGACGTCAGTATTGAGGTTGCGCACGCCAATTTTAACGCTTTCATGATCCTGATAGACGAGATCAATCGCCAGCGCGACCGGCTCGTCCTCTATCTCAACAGCATTCATCCACATCAGATTGCGGATCGCGGCCACGCACCAGCTATTTTCGATGGCTAACTGGCCTGCCGCGCGGATCATTTCAACGTAAGCTGAACCCGGCAAAATCACCCGGGCTTTCTCGCGGCCAATCACATGGTCGCGCAGCCAGGACTCCTGACCGGTCAACTTTTTACTGAATTTTTGCTGCGCCAGCGTCGAAATATTCTCGTCTATCAATGGATGCAGCGCGTGCGTGCGCCCCTGCGTGCCTGGCTCTCCCGGCAGCGCCAGCCAGTGGCGGCGTGTGTTCAGCGGCAGAGCAGGGAAGGAGACCCGACGCGGGCCGCCTGCGGAGGCGGCTGGCTCGCAGAGCGGACGGGCAAAGTGTTCCCAGTTCACATCCAGCGTGGTGGTCCACAAGCGCCCCAGACGGACGAGCTGGCGCTCCTGTACCAGGCCGGTCACCAGCGTCTCCAACTGCTCAGGGTCGAGGATGGCGTCCAGACGATCGTTACTGCCCGCGATGCGTCCACGGAATACCTGTCGGGCGCTGCCTTCATCGCGGTATTGCTCAAGCTTGCCCAGCAAATCGGCTGGGCTGCTGGCCACCACCGCCAGTCGTTCGGCCATCGCCTCGCGGCCAATTAAGGATGAGAAGGCCAAATCAGCCAGGACCGGTGACGTTTCAGGTGATGCCACCGCCTGCGTCAGGAAGGTAATCATGCGTTCCACATAGGCGGATAACCGGGTCTCGCTGTCTGCGGAGAGCACCCACAGGCAGGATCCGCCGATGACAGGCGCGGTGACGGAGAGTGTCGGTGCTTCTTCAATCAGCACAGACGCGTTCGATCCTCCGGCACCGAAGGCACTCAGGCCAGCCCGGCGCGGGCTTCCCGGCTTCGCGTGCCACGCTTCAGGTGACTGCACCACGCGGAAGGTTGAGGTCTCAAAGTTAATCCGGCTGTTTAGCGTCTGTGCATGCAGTGAGGGGACAAACTGACGATGACGCATTTGTAGCAGGATCTTGGTCAGGCCCGCGATCCCGGCGGCCGACTCCAGATGCCCGATATTACTTTTCACCGATCCGATACGACAGGAGCCCGGCAGGAGCGGAGTGTTCACGCCTTTTTCGGCATTGATGCGCGTAAAGGCTTTGGACAGACCAGCGATCTCAATCGGATCGCCTAACTGGGTGCCGGTACCGTGCGCTTCGATATAGTCCACCGTCGCCGGCTCCCAGCCTGCGCGCTGGAAGGCGTGACTGATAACATTGCTCTGCGCTGCCTGGTTCGGCACCGTAAAGCCGCTGGTTTTCCCGCCATGGTTAATCGCCGTGGCTTTGATCACGCCATGGATCTGGTCGCCATCGGCCAACGCCTGTTGCAGTGGCTTAAGCAGAACCGCACCCATTCCCTCACCCGGAACATAACCGTCGCCCCCTTCACCAAAGGCACGGCAGCGGCCTTCGCTGGACAGGAACTGGCTCTGCCCGAGCTGGTAATATTTCATCGGATGGACGATAAGATTGATGCCGCCCGCGATCGCCATTTGACAGTCGCCATTTTGAATCGCCTGGCAAGCCATATGCAGCGCGGTGAGGGACGATGAGCACATGGTATCCAGTGCCACACTGGGGCCATTCAAATTGAAATAGAATGACACCCGGTTTGCCACCGACGAGTGTAACGACATCGGGAAGCCGGTTTTATACTGTTCGGCGGTGGTTTCAATGCACTGATATTGCGCCCACATCACGCCAACATAGACCCCGACCTGCGATGTACTCAGCGCGTGACGCGAATAGCTGGCGTCTGAGACGCACTCCCAGGCGGTCTGTAAAAACAGCCGTTCCTGAGGATCGAGTAGCTCCGCTTCGCGAGGGGAAATATTAAAATACTGGCTGTCGAACTGATCGATATTGTCGATAAAGCCGCCCCATTTGCTGTAGACCTTATCCTTAGGCCCGCGCTCCGGGGAGTAATGCAGGTTGTAGTCCCAGCGGGACAGCGGGATTTCGGTCACGCTGTCTACGCCCGCGGTGAGGTTGGCCCAAAACGCATCCAGGTCATTGGCACCGGGATAGCGGCCACTCAGGCCGATAATGGCAATATCTTGCGTGCCCGTTGTCGGGTGTTGCCCGGCATGCAGGCGAGATCCGTTCAGGAGGCTTGCCAGAGACGGCTTTGATACCTCCTGGGTCAGCGGTTGGGTACGCGCAGCCGCAACGGGCGCGGGCACCGCTTCAAGCGTGCAGGCCCATTCGGCCAGCGTGTGATAACGGAAGACGGCGCTGGCATTGATTCCCTTGAGACGCACGTCGAGCTCATGCTGCAAACGCATCTGGCTGATGGTGTCTAACGGCCACTGATACAAAGGCAGGGTGGCCGTACAGTGTGCTGCGGCAGGACCAATGGCCGTCCTGAGACTGACGAACAGCGTTTCGCTGAGGGTCGGTACGGATTGCGCCGGTTCGGTCACATCAGCGGGCGCTGCGGGCTGCGGGTTGTGTGCAGTCCCGCTCCCTGCGGGCTGCAATGCGGCTGCCTGCTGCGGGTAGTTTTCGCAGAAGAAATCCGTCAGCGTGTCAAGATCCCGGTATTCATAGAACAGGGTTTGCGATATCTCGCCAAAGGTCGCCGTCAGCTTCTCGTTCAACGCCAGGACCATCATCGAGTCGAGGCCGTAATTTGCCAGCTCCGTGGCGGCCTGGACTTCGCCTGCGTCGAGGCGCGTCACTTCCGTGACACCCGCAATCAGGAACTCCAGCACACTGTCACGTACCGAACGGTGACCGGTGTCCTGCGTATCGCGCATGGCAAGGGAAGATGACGCGAAGGAGACGCCATACTCAGGGTGCTGTTCAAGCAGGTGGTCGGCTATTGATGCGAGATCTGCGTATTCATAGAACAGCGTTTGCGAGAGATTATCGAAGGTGGCGGAGAGTTGCTCATTCAGGGCCAGAATCATCATCGAATCAAGGCCATACTCCGCAAGCTGCGTAGAGGCACTGACATCGCCCGCATCCAGTTTGGTGACCGCAATAACGTGACCGATCAGGCTGGTAATCAACGCATCGCGTGCAGATGTTGCGCCAGCCAGCGACGGCATGACGGTGGCCTGCGCGGGTGCAGCATGGCTAGCCGCGTGCTGAACCGTTGGGGTGGAACGGGCGGCGGTGATCCCTAACTGAGGCGCGGCCTGCGTCTGTAGCTGGCTGAGGCTGACCACCACTTCACCGTTGTTGTCCAGCAGATCAATATCGTAACTGGCGACGGTACCAGAGACGGCGGTGCGACGAGCGTAGGCATAGCCAATCCCGGCAATGGGTTTGCACACCTGCAACCCGGCTAATGCCACCGGGACATGGAGTGTTTCTGCGCCGCTGGCAAAGCCCCCGATGCCCAGCGCGGTGCGCAAGGCACCATCAAGCAGGGAGGGCGGCAGAATAAAGGGATCAATCCGCGAGGCTGCTGGCTGACCCTCCGGGAATTTCAACTCGGCGAGCGCCTCATCAGCATGGGCATACAGACGTTCAATGACCTGGAACGCCGGGCCGAAGGTAAAGCCACGCTGCGTGAACGCCGCGTTCACCTCATCACGCTGAACAACCTGACCCTGCGCCATCAGCCGCTGCAGATTAACCGCAGGATAATTAGCGGTCTGCGCTTCACACAGGCGACCGCTGCCGTAGATCTGGCGTTGATCACCTTGCTGACGCTTTTCACCTTGATGGCAATAAATAGCAAAATCGAGGCCACCCTGAGACGGCACCAGTGAGATTTCCATCTCCACCGGGCTGTCGGAAAGCCGGACAGGCTGCTGCCATTTAACATTCTCTACCCGTGACAGGACGGGACGTTCGCCCGCTTCTGGCAACGCTTTGCCGAGCAGAGCCAGCTCACCCGCACTCAGGGCCATTTCTATATAGGCTGCGCCTGGCAAGATGCGATTGCCCCCGAGGCGATGGTCGTTGACGACAAATTCATCGGCATGCAGGGTTTTGCCAAATGCCTGGGCGGCCAGCGTGGAGATATTGTTATCGATCAGCGGGTGCAGTGAGGCGACGCGTGACCCGCTAGCCTCAACAGAGTCTGCCGGCGCAGTTGGTGCCCAGCAGTCCTGACGCTGAAACGCATAGCCCGGCAAGGAGAGGCGACGACGCTGGTGTTGCGTATGCAGCGGTGTCCAGTCAATCACATGGCCGTTGGCCCAGGCTTCGCCCAATTCGCCGAGATTGCCCTGCGATATCCAGGTGCTGACTGGCGGGGGAGACACTGCCTGGCGGGCATTATCGCGATGGCCGGTCATCAGGCCAGCAAGCTGCTGTCTGGTGTAGGCGCGCAGCAGGGTAATCGCTTCTGCTACGGTTTCTGCCACCAATGCCAGGCGGTATTCGTGGGCCACGCGCCCCACCTGTAATGTATAGGCCACATTCTGCAAAGCGAGAGCGGTATGCTGCGCCAGGAAGTCGGCCAGCTCTCCGGCCATGGTGTGCAACGCCGCTTCACGACGCGCAGACAGGATGATTAACGCCGGTTTTCCTTCATCGGCGGCGGCTGGTATCGCTTCGTTGTACTCTTCAACGATCAGGTGGGCGTTGCTCCCGCCCGCGCCAAACGAGCTGATGCCCGCGATGCGTGGAATTTCCTGAGTCACCGTGCTCCCATCGGCCGCAGTCGTGGCAAGCACCGGACGTTGCCACGGGGCCAGCGTCTGCTGAATACGGAACGGGCCACTTTGGAAGTCGATAAACGGGTTGACCACCGCAGACTGGATGGAAGGCACCAGCGTCTGATGCTTCATTTGCAGCAGCACTTTGGTCAGCGCCGACATACCTGCCGCCGCCTCCAGGTGTCCGATGTTGGCCTTCACGGAGCCGATGGCACAGTACTGGCTGTTGTCACCCGCCATCGAAAAGGCTTTATTCAGGCCACTGATTTCAATCGGGTCGCCGAGTTTGGTGCCGGTCCCGTGGGCTTCTACATAGCTGATGTGACGCGGGTTGACCCTGGCCGTGGTCAACGCATCCACAATAAGATCCGCCTGACGTTTGGCATTGGGCACGGTAAAGCCTGACGTTTTACCGCCGTGATTGACTGCGGTGCCGCGAATAATGCCATAAATGTGGTCACCGTCACGGCGAGCCTGAGACAGCGGCTTGAGTATCACGGCCCCGACACCTTCTCCTGGCACATAGCCGGTACCGCCTTCACCGAAGCTGCGGCAGCGACCATCGGAAGAGAGAAAATGCATATTCGATAACAGATGGTACTTGTAGGGGTGCAGCGACAGGTTGACACCCCCCGCAATAGCCACCGGCACATCCCCGCTACGAATCGCGTTGCAGGCCACATGGATAGCCGTCAGGGACGATGAGCACGCGGTATCCAGCGCCATGCTGGGGCCAGAGAAGTTGAAGAAATGCGATACGCGGTTGGCAACCGACCAGTAAGAGGAGTGCGATGTTGTCCATTCGTCTTGCGGGCTGGCGTGAGCGTGGAGCTGGTAATCGCCCCACATCATGCCCACGTAGACGCCGACATGATTTTCCCGCCCGGCCATTGCGGCGGTGAGTTTGTCGGCGGTGTAGCCTGCATCTTCAATCGCGTGCGTGACCGTCTCAAGGAACAGCCACTCGTTCGGGTCCATGATTTCGGTTTCTTTCGGCGAAATATTGAAATAACGCGGATCGAAACGTTCAACGCCAGAGAGGAATCCGCCCCACCGACTGTAACTTTTACCGGGCGTCGCGGCCCCTTCTTTAAACCAGCGGGCGCTCCAGCGCTCGGAGGGGACTTCAATAACGCAATCACGCCCCTGTGCTAAATTCAGCCAGAACTGTTCGAGGTTATCGGCTTCAGGATAGCGGCCAGCAATGCCGACAATCGCGATATCCTCATCGTGTGCATTATGCTGCGTCGATGCCACACGCACCGCTTCAACGGCAGAGGTTGCGGCATTGTGTGCGAAAGTATTCTGCCGGGTTGCGGGGGCTGCTCCCGCCAGGCTTTGACAAACCTCGGCATAGTTTTCAAGCAAATAGCGACTCAGCTCATCCATGGTCTGGTATTCGAAGAACAACGTCATCGGCAGGCTGCTGCCAAAGGTCGTTTTCAGCTCATTAACCAGTTCAATCACCACCACCGAATCGAACCCGTAATCCCGGAAGAACCCGTGACGCTCAAAATGTGCCGGGATCTGCAATTTTGTGGCAAAAATCGTCGACAGCGCGTGAATCACCACGTCCTGTAGTGGGGCGGCGTTGTCTGCTGCGGCTGGGGCAATATCCACCACGTTCAGGGTTTCGTTGATCCGTGCAGTATCACCCGGCATCACCACGATTTGTGTCGCCTGACTTTGCAGTGCGCAGTCAAATGCGGCGATACCGTCGTCGGTCAGCAGCGGAACAATCCCGAATTGTGTTTTCAGGAAAGAGGCTTCTTTCTCCGTCAGGCGCATTCCGCCGTCTTTCCAGTATGGCCAGTTTATTGAAAGCGCCTTGCCGCTACGCAGCCCCTGTTGTTGCTGCACGTTCCGCTGGTGGGCGAAATAGTCTTCGAAGGCATTGCCATAGGCATAGTCGCATTGCCCCATGTTTCCCAACACGCCGGTTACAGAGGAGAACAGCATGAAGAAGTCGAGGGGAAGATCGCGCGTGGCCTCATCCAACAACCAACTGCCGATGGCTTTAGGCGTAATGACGCGTTCAAAGGCCTCATGGCTCTTGCGCAGGATAAAGTTATCTTCGATGACGCCAGCAGAATGGATAATGCCGTTCAGATCGTGACCGTCCGTGCGGAGGGTATCGATTAAAGACTGCACGCTGGCGGCGTCATTGATGTCACAAGCGACATACCGCGCTTTGCCGCCCAGTGCATTAAGTGCATCAAGTTGCTGTTGGCGATCCTCATTCAGTGCAGAGCGGCCAGTGAGGTAAAGGGTGGCGTTGTATGTTGAACACAAATAGCGCGCAAAAATCAGTCCCAACGCGCCAAGGCCGCCGGTAATGAGGTAGGTGCCCTGTTGGCGCAAGACGGTCGATGCCGTATTCAACGGGTTCTGCGTATCAACGGAGGTCGCGGTGGTGAACCGGCGTACCTGACGCGCGCCCTGCAGGTAGCGCACGTCGGCATCTTTGCTGGTATCACTGAATTCACGGTTGATCAGCGCTGGCAGCGCTTCGGGTGCGATGGCGCTATCGCACTGGACGACATGGCCGATGTAAGCAGGCTTTTCGACGCGCAGGGTACGGTAAAAACCACTCATCGCCACAACGTCTGGCAGACTTTCCGCTGCCTGGTGGAAATGGATAAAATGCGCTTTTTTAACCTTGCGCATCAGCGCCTGGGTTAACGCAAACAAGCTGCTCGGCCCGGTTGCGAGGCGCACACTGAAATCGTCATTGGCGAGTGCTGGGCTTACCCACAGGATATGGCTGAATGTCGCGCCCTGTGCCAGCAAGGCATCAACGGCGGCCATGAAGTCGTCGCTGTTGCCTGGCCGAACATATGCGGCAGAGGCGTTGCGTGCGGGTTCAGCAGCGAACAGGATGCGGTGGAGGTGCGTGGCAGGGTTGGCCTGCGCAATCAGCGCCGCCATTTGCGCAACATCCTGTTCGTTGCCGACGAATACGATACGTTCAACGGCATCATTCACTGCGGGTAGCGCTTTATCGACCCAGTAAGGTTGATAAAGATTCACGCCTTGCGGGGGGAGCCAGTTTTGCTGCGGGGCTTGCGCCGGTTTTTTTTCGGCCGGCCCCTCATTCAGCACCCGCAGGCACAGTCCACGGAGTATCAGTACAATGTGCTCTGGGTGGTGGGTCTCTGTCAGGTAAACATCGACGGTGACCGCATCGTTGCTGAGTGTGGTATCACCCGAAGGCATGATGGTCGCCGTCATTGCTGTGCCGCAGGGTTGAACCAGCACCACCTCTTCAACTGAAAACGGCATGATCACCGGCCCTGGTTGATCTGCCTGATGCCCAACGCGCCGCTTTTCGGTCACCCAAATCACCGCGGCCTGGAGGGCACCATCCGCCATCGCCGGGTGAATGATAAAATCATCATCCCGGCCGACAGGCAGCGTGAGATCGGCGATACCGACATCGTCATTAAGAGCGATGTGGTTTATCGATTGCAGGCCTGCGCCATAGCACATCTGCAAATTTTCAAGCCGCTGATAACACGCGGTTTTATCTAACCGGCGACGCCTGTCAGTGGGCATTTCCTCTGGTAAAGTGTCTGGTTGGGCTGCGGATAGCGCGACCGTACCACGGCAGTAAATGTGCGCCTCGTCATCGACAACCTTGAATCCCCACGATGCCTCGCTGGATTGCGGATCGATCTGAATGATGATCTCCTCCGCGGCGCGCAGGCAGCTGAAAGGACGCAGCCAGGTCACCTGAGAGAAGGTCAATTTATCGCTATCCGTGAGCAGGCGGGCTTCGACAAAGGTGGCACGCACCCATTCCAGATACATCACCCCAGGCAATATGGCCTGGCCGCCAATCTGATGGTCGGCAATATAAAAAGCATCGCCTGACAGCGTCATTTTATAGTGCCCATTACCGATGTTGACGACACGTTGCGTTTGGCATGGCTGGGCAGAGTGCGGGCGGGTGGCTTTCTCTTCCGCGGCTATCCAGAACGGGGCATGGACAAACGGGTAAGTGGGTAACGCGACCGCTTGCGGGGACGTTCCCTTAAACAGCGGCGTCCAGTCCAGTTGAGCACCACGGAGATAACTCGCATTGAGCTGATGGAACAGCGGGACAATCGCTGAGTCCGGTACCGTGTTAACCGTCGCCAGTAATGCGGCGGCTTCGGCAGTGGCTTTTTCTGCTTCGTCGGCCTCTACTGCGTCTTCGAGCTGGAGCGGACCACTGGCAATCGCTGTTTCAAGCGCGGCGATAATTGACGCACTGTCACTGCCTGTACAGGCGTAACGATAGGCAAAGTGTTCGCGCCGTGTTAACAGGGTCGCACTCACATCGCCGAGCGCGGCAGCAGGGTGCTGTTGCAGCCAGTGAATCAGATCTTGCTGGCGTTGTAACAGCGCGGCAGGGCTTTTTGCCGACAACGCAATCATATGGGTGTTGCGCAAGGCGGATTTGCTTTTTGAGGTTTTGCGCCGTGCGGGTGTGGGTGCCTCTTCCAGTACGATGTGTGCGTTGGTTCCGCCGAAGCCAAACGAGCTTACACCTGCACGGCGTGGGGTCGCAGCATTTAGGCGTGGCCAGGCTTTGGCCTTTTCAATGAAATAAAACGGGCTTGAGGCGACATCAATGCGTGAATTCAGCGTGGTGAAGTTTCTGAGTGGTGGCAGCGTGCCGTGCTTAAAGGCCTGCAAGATCTTGATTACGCCCGCGACACCCGCTGCGGCTTCCAGATGGCCGATATTACTTTTGACCGAGCTGACGCCGCAAACCGCGTCAGCCAGCGTGATGCCTTGCTGCTCTGCCAGCGTGCTAAATGCCTGGCTAAGACCGGCAAATTCAATCGGATCACCTTTCGGGGTGCCGGTACCATGCGCTTCTATCAGGCCAATGGAGTCAACGGAAATCCCGGCTTGCGTCGTGGCAGTGACAATCACGTCGGCCTGCGCTTCTGCGCTGGGGTAGGTCAGGGTATACGACGTACCGCAATGGTTGATGGCGCTGCCTTTCACGATACCGTGAATGGTATCGCCATCGGCCAGGGCGGCTTCCAGCGGTTTTAACAGCAAGACGCCAGCGCCTTCTCCCCGGACATACCCATCGGCGTTGTTGTCAAAGGAGTGGCAGGCACCTGTCGGGGATAACATGCCCATTTGGGCAAAAGACTGGTGGCGGGTGGAGGTCAAAATGAGATTGACCCCGCCGCTAATCGCCATGTCACAGTCACCATTGGTGAGCGCCTGAATCGCCGCATGCATCGCATTCAGCGAGCTGGAACAGGCGGTATCAATCGCCAGGCTCGGGCCGTGGAAATCAAAGAAATGCGAAATACGGTTGGCAATAATGGAGGTTGCGGTGCCTGTCGAATAATGCGCTTCAATAGGATTATTCGAATTTTCCTGCAGTTCTTTATAATCGTTGTTAAATACACCGACAACCACGCCCACTTTCTTGCCGCGCAAGGCCGATGGCACAATCCCGGCGTCTTCCAGACAAGACCACGTCAGTTCCAGCATTATTCGCTGCTGAGGATCCATGGTTTCAGCGACTTTAGGAATAATACCAAAGAAATGATTATCAAATCCGTCAATGGAATTGAGCAGTGCAGCCCACCGATTTTCACTGGTATCCGGTGATTGTAATGACTCACGACTGCGTGACGTCATCTCTTTATTTCTGGCCGCAATGTTAGCAACGGAATTACGGTGATTGACTATGTTTTCCCAAAACTCGGTATAATCTTTGGCATCGGGGAACTGGCAAGAGACGCCGATAATTGCAACATCCATATGTTTGTCCATATACTTTGCAGGCTCTTATAAGGTTATCTAATTACTATTCCCAAATATTTATTACCAAATCATGAAATTCACAGAAATTCGTCAAGAAGGTCGGCGGCGATTGACGGTGGTTGACAATTCATCAAACTTAATCACACTTCCTTACCATTGCAACCAGTAAAATGTTACAGCTGAAACAAAATCAATGTATAAATTGGAGCTGCGGCTAATGTTTTCTGACGCCAGCGCGCGTGAATGCTGACTTCCTGTGCCCAAACGGTGTGTCGGCTTCAACCTCGTTGAAAGCCATGACACTGACCTGTTGCTTAACCCCTGATTTTCAGGCACTTCATGTACCATGGTGTTCAGGTGTAGGGGAGATTACATGGCAACTGGACGGGAATTCAGGTGAGTTTTTGCGCGTTTAAACGGATTAATCTGAAATCTTACCTGACGGAAACGTGTGAAATTTCGTCGCGATTAGGGTGTTTTCCGAACGACAGCGCGCGTTACAGCCACACTATAGTTGCATGTAACTTAATGTTCACACACTAAATGCAGTAAACATGGTTGCACTGACACATAAGAGGTGATAAACAGTATTTCCCCTGGATGTTCTGAAGCAAATTGGTAGTGAAAATACCCTGGCAACAACAAACACTTTTACACTTTTATTGATGGCGAGCATTATCTCGGTTACAGGAGCGCTATATGTTAGGAATTGTATCAGGCACGCCGATATGGGTATTTATACTTTTAGCTGTCGTCGCGGCGTATTGCATAACATTTTGCTTTGAAAAAGTCGTTAATATTAAATTTTTATTGCTTATTCCAGTCTGCTTTATGATTTTCTCTTTTATTAATTTGCTACAGCAGGATGACGTATTCGTTGCGATTTTGACGTGGGTGTTAGGCTGTGTGATTGGCGGGAGTCTGGCGAAAAAAATCTTTGGCCCCAAAACGTATAGGCTGGGACAGAAAGAAGGTACAGTCACGGTGTCTGGCACGTACTCAGTCATTATTATATTTTTGATCTACTTCCCCCTGCGTTACTATATCGGCTACAGCCAGGCAACGGCTGAAAACCACCACCTTAGTCATGCACTGATTATTCTGTTAGCCGTTTCTTCTGGCTGCGTGGTCGGCTTTTTCACCCTTCGGTCATATATCATTTACCAGCGTTATAAAGCATTGAGCGGTGCAAGTTCGGCTCAGTAGCGGGGTTCAGGCAGGGGGAAACCGGGCTGTGTCCGGCTCGGTTACAAAAGTTACGCCAGCCTAATCATCCTCCACAGCTGCTCGTTTCGCGTATCAGGTAGGAAGTGCTAACGGATTGGCGCTACCGGACCGGAATGACCGTGAGTTCCGGCCGGTATGCCTTGACGCGGCAAGAAGGCCAGAGACTATGTGTAAAGCAGCGCGATGGTAGCGAGTAGAGCCGGGATGGTTTGAACATAGAGAATCTTCCTGCTTGACGTTACCGCACCATAGATACCCGCCACCATCACACATATCAGGAAAAACAGCTTAAACTGCAAGCCTTCACTCCCTAACCACACCCCAAAAAGCAGTCCTGCCGCCAAAAAACCGTTGTAGAGCCCCTGATTAGCAGCCAGCACTTTTGTGTCACGTGAAAAAACCGGACTCAAATTGAAAGCCTTACGGCCAAATGGGGTATCCCACAAGAACATTTCAAGGATCAGTATGTAGACATGTATAGCGGCAACCAGCACGACCAGAAGAGTTGATAACATAGTTAACCTGTCAGAATGTTGAATTACAGCAGCTGAGTGACAGCTATCGCCAGGAGATCCCCGGTGGGACCTCTGGTACCCTTTCCTGCCAAGTTAACATCATAGCATTAGCGGCTAAAGGGGCCTCCACGCTGGTATGCTTCAGGGAATGGGGTGCTTGAAAAAGAAGAAGGCGAGATTATTACGTATCAATAGATGCAATTTAACAAAATGAACAGAGCAGGCAAGACGGGCCGTTTTGAGCGAGGGGCGGAGACGTCTCAATTTTCGTTCTCCGCGCTTAATTCGCATCAATGAATCTGATTCAGTGGGGTCGCTTCGTTCTCCATATTCAGCTTTTCTGCTGCAGTCGTGAACCAACGAATGAGTTTTTCCAGATGCGGTTTTCCATAAAGCGACAGCAAACGTTTAGTCTCATGGTGAGTTTCATTATTCAACACATCAAGGCGTTGTTGAATAAATGAGCCCGTCAATTCAATACCACATTCATTGACAATACAATTTTCCCACTCATTGTACGTTTTAGGGATCATATTTACTCCATAATCATCTGATGGTTAATGAAAAAAGCACTGCAACAGCCAGTGAGCTTATTAATTGTTTGATAATTATCCCGGTGGCGAATCGCCAGGAGACTTCTCTGCCGATAGTCATCACAGTGACCAGACAGGCCATGAGAGTAGAAGCCAGCCACACCAGCAACATCAATTGACCAGAATTAAGAGAGCGAATTAAAGTGCCATTATCCTGATTAAGTACCATTAATCCGTCTTTTCGTAATAATGAAAAAATGATCCCTGGCATAACCTGTTGGGGGAGATGGAATAGTTGTGCTACGGGTGACAGAAAATGACAAAGTGAATCAATTATAGCGTAATAATCGAGAACACTGGCCATCAGGCAGATGCCGATAAAAATCGGCATGGCTTGTAAGATAAACTGCATCACCATATTTTTCAGCGACCACTTAACGGCACGCCAGCGCGGCCATTGCAACCAGGTCAGATCAGCTGAGGCCAGAGTGCTTGAAGGTATATGGGCATGATGCCATAAGCGTGTATGCAGACATGCCGTGCAAAACAACAACGCGATGTAGGGAGCAAAAAAGCCCAGGCTGTCCTGCAGCACTGAAAACAGATAAGGTGGCACCAATCTGATAACTACACGCAGAGCCAAAGGCTATGGTGCTGATGCAGCTTTTTCGGGAACATTGTGAACAACTTCTGCTCTGGAAAACCGCCACGACATTACAACCAAACCCGCTCAATATGGGGATCAAATCATCGCCGCTCAGGCCAATTTTCCGCATCATCGGATGAAGAGCATGAATAATTCGTTCCTTGACTCCGCTATCTTCGGTGATAGCTACGGACAGGCCAATAAGAAACACCACCGGAAAGGCCCAGATAAACGAATATATTCCCAGAGACAGAATCCCATAGCTGCCTGTTAATAATGCCTGGATGAATTCTGGGGCGGTATGTAACCATCGGATAGCGGGATGTATGAGGAATTGATCTGCCAGCGGTTGAGTAAGGTCGGAAATGTGCCAGGCCAGCCATACAGGTGCTAAAAATAACCCGATTAAGGCAATAACGGCGAGAAAAGGTCCAAGATAATCAATTTCAAACCATGAACGCTGTGGTTTTGCAGTGGAGACATTTAAGAACGGAATAATGTCTCTGTTGTTGATTAGTGCGGATTTTACCGACTTAACCTGTCGTAATAGCTCATTTAATTGCAGTCGCTCCTTTTCTCCGGCATGCCGGACATTGAGAGCTAAAACCGGAGCCTGTGTCTTAAGATGAAATGCCTGAATTATTGCATCGAGGCCCGTGGCTATTTTGTCACTAAACGTCAGTATAATGGCCAGGCGATGAGGATTCTGTTTTACTACCGGTTGCAGGATGTTCCATTCGGCCATCGCGTGGTTGGCACGCATCACCAGCAAGATAATGTCACTTTGCTGCAGGACAGATAACGCCATTGAAGTCGTTACACTATCGCTCGCATAGCGAATGCCGGGTGTATCAATCAGATGACCCAAGCCATCTGGCAACTGTTTCTCACGGCAATATACGGTAGAGCCGCGAAAGTTACGCTCATCACTGGAGGCACTCCTCGTAATGAGATTGAACAGGCTGGATTTGCCTGTACTCTCAAGTCCGATTAAAGCCACGTTATTCATGACATTCTCCGTCAGCATCCACAGCTTTCATCCTTGCAGCACTCATCATCCGGTACCTGCCAGACTTGCTTGAGTAGGGGAATATTCAGCTGGCGTGCCACAGCTTGTGCAACAATTGAAAACCTCTCGCGAAATTTATAAATGAAACAGAAAATACGCTGGTCATGACGTACCTGGGGACCCACCAGGTAGAGACCTGGAAAACGAGTCGAGCAATCTTCTTCGGTCAGGAGCGGCTGCCCCTCAGAACCCCAGTCGAAAAAGGGTGCGATCTGACATGCTCCACCTCCACAGATAAACCCAGTACCGAGGATGGGGCGCTGATGCGTGCACCAGGCGCGCCCATCTGCTGTGTTAACGCGATACAAGCTGTCCGGATTTGATGTCTTCAATACGCTGGTGATATCAGCATTTTCATAAATCTCGAGATTAGGGTTATCCATTGCGTTCTTCAGACGCTGACGGGTATACGGAGAAAGGCTTACGCTGGGATCCTGAATATGGTAGTTAGCCCACGGAGCCGAGCGGGTTAACAATCTGACCTGGCTACCTTGTTCCAGTAAATTCAGCGCGGCATCTATCGCGCTTTCATAGCCGCCAATCACAATGTAATTGTCTGGTTTGAAATCTTTCCAGCTATTGACCTGGCAGTAATGGCAGCAAAGATCTGCACCTTCAAAGGCTTGCATATCTGGAAACTGATATTCCCCGGTAGCCCAGATCAATACCGGCGTTTCCCATCTTTCGCCGTTAGCTGACAGGAGACGAAAACGTCCCTGACGGTTCAGTGAAACGTCAACAATATGTGTAGAAGTGAGCGTCTCTATTGCGTGAGCATCAAGTACTTCTCGTAAATACCCAGCGTAAGTTTTGCCGTCTAAATGCTCCATTCCTGATGAGAGAGCAGGGGAACTGTCTGGGGTCACGGCGTTAAGGTCAATCTGCCCAAATGGATTTGAAAAGAAGGACGGTGTGATGAATCGGGTTTCGACTGGCCAGCGTTGGAGAGACGCACCTACCTCGTAACGGTCAATAAGGACAAAATTTTCCACCCCGATATGCCGGAGTGTCGCAGCAATGCCAACCCCTGCAGGGCCAGCTCCCACGATTACAACATCTTTGTGTTCAGTCATAACATGATCCCATAACTCAATGGATATGTTATAACATAACATTTAGCGATTGAGAATGTTTCGCATTAGCTTACGGCTATTTGGCTTTCCAGAGAGCCTTCCCCTTTTTTATCATCCAGACGTGATGGCTTCTACAGCGTTTACAGGCAATAAAATCCCGTAATACGTCTGTGGCTAAGGAATTTATGACAAATACACCACTAACAATCTTGAATGGTTTTCTAGGCGCCGGAAAAACGACCTTGCTCAGGAATCTTCTTGTTCAGGCGCACAAACAACAACTGACCGTTTGTGTCGTTGTGAATGATATGAGTGAACTGGACGTTGATGGCGTGCTCATCTCTAACACTGAAATCGTTAACGAGAGCAAAAACAACTTTGTCACGATTTCTGCTGACAGTATCAGCAGCAGTAGCGGTATTGAAAAACTTGATGCCGCGTTGAAGAAGATGCTGGCTCAGCATCATCCGGATTTGATCTTACTGGAGACATCAGGCAGCAGTCACCCCCTGCCGTTGGTGCGCTATCTTCGCGATCATGCACAGGTGCAGCTTAAAGGATTTTTGTCTCTGGTTGACAGTGTGATGTTGAATGATGATTTTGATGTGGGTCAGATGCTCATTCCACGCCTTCAGGCTAATCTGGAAAAGGGGGAACGGCGTATTGAAAATCTACTTGCCGAGCAGATCATGTTTTGTAGCCAGCTACTGCTGACGAGAGCTGATCGCCTCCCGACGGAAAATGTCGTCGGTATCGCTCAGGCAATCCATCCTCTAAACCCCTATGTGGCAGTCAGCGCCCTGTCATGGGGTAATCTGCGACTAAACGATATCATGACCATGCCTGATTACGATTTTCATCGGGTGGCGGCACTGATCGAGGAGCTAGCGCCGGAAGTGGATGCCCCAAAAACTCAGGAGGCTGGCGCATGGACAATGGTATCAGAAGTTATTTGTGACGACCGTCCCTTTCATCCACAGCGCCTCTGGGATGCCTGCCATCACTTTATGGGAGAGGGTATTTACCGCAGCAAAGGGTTTTTCTGGTTACCGGGGCGTGATGATCTTGCCCTGTTATGGAACCAGGCATCAGGGAGCATAAATCTCGAATTTATCAGCTACTGGAAAGCCGGCATTCTCAGGCATACCGACAACCATCTGACGTTTCAAGAACGGCAGATCCTCCAGGAAGAGATTGAGAATGCGCCAGGTCGTTTTGGCGATCGTCGCTGTAATTTAACCGTGATTGGTGAAAAAACCCAGGTCAGTGCTTTTGTTTCTGCACTCAGAGACTGTTTTCTGAATGGCCAGGAAATCGCATGGTGGCGCGAAGGGGGTACCTTTCCTGATCCCTGGCCACAGCGGGTATCCCGCATCTCCAGTTAAGAATAGTCGAAGAAGGTCGATCAGTTGTTCTTAACTACGTCAACTGGCCCATGATCATCGCAGTGGCCTCCATGAGGATGATGCAAATGACCATCAACTAAGTAGTCAACGTGATCACCATGAGGGACAGGTTCATGACCGCAGCCAGGACCATGAGTGTGGCCTGGCTCATATTATTAACGTGCAGCCGGTAACTTGTACTATGTCTGTAGTACACTGATTGAGACGTCTAAAAGCTACAGATTCCCTAAGAGATGATAGTCGCGATCTCGCTGGACCGGGATTTGATGCACTTGTTATTTGCTGCACAACTCAAGACAACAATCCACCTGAATGATTCGTTGCGATACATCGTGCCGCTACAGGAGAGGGGCGTTCCGTCCATGTGCGCATCCGAACACTTAATTTAACATAACTAACATTGCGCGTAATCAAGCATCTATTTGATAAATTTACATTTATTCTCCGATAGCTAAGCTAGACTGGCCGTTTAACCGAATCATCGGACAACTCAGCGTAGCCTGAAACCGGTCATCTATGCTTAATCACATCATTGATAATGGAGAGAAATAAAACGAGTTTCACAGGAAAAAATTCACCAAGGTACCTGGCGCTATGCCGCCAGGTACCTGGTAATCAGTTATTAAAAATCCCAGCTCAGTTTCGCGGTAACCGCGCGTTCTGCGCCGTAGAAGCAGCCCTGTGAGTCGGTGAAGCAGCTGGTGATATATTGCCGGTTGGTGAGGTTCTGCGCCGTTACCTGCACTTTACCGCCCTGTAAGCTGTGTGCCAGATGGCCGAGGTCATAATGTACTTCCGCGTCCATCACACCATAACCTGCGGTGTTGAACTGATTGTCCATGGTGCCGCCTTTGGTGCCGTTGCTGAACCGACCACCTACACCGGCACCCAATCCTGCCACCACGCTGGTCTCTGGCGCTTCCCAGTTAATCCATAAAGAACCGAAACGGGTCGGGATGCGCAGCGGCGTTTTGCCAATCACGGCACGATCGCTGTCCTGGACATACTGCACATTCTGCCAGGTCATCGAACCAATGATGCTGAACTGATCGGTCAGTTTCCCTCTCGCCTCCAGCTCTAAGCCGCGCGAACGAATTTTGCCTCCCTGCACTGAGTAAGCGGAGTGCACTGGATCGGTGGTTAATACTTTATCCTGGGTGAGGTTGAAGGCCGCGATGGAGAACAAGGCTGGCAACGATACAGGCTGATACTTAATTCCCGTTTCGTACAGTTCACCGCGCGAAGGATCAAACGGATGCCCGCTGCTGTCTACCGAACTCGTAGGCTGGAAAGACTGCGCATAGGTAAAGTAAGGGGCGATACCATTTTCAAACAGGTAGTTAACGCCAGCACGCCAGGTCGTGGCTTCATCCCGCTGCTTGATGTTGGCGCTGTCGCCCAGCAAATCGGTGGTGCGAATACTCGACCAGTCATGACGTACACCCAAGGTGGCTCGCCACTGCTGGTAACTCAATTGGTCCTGCGCGTAAAGCCCGGTCTGGCTGTTCATCACCCGGGTGTTTTGATAGTCCTGCAAGGCACCATAGACCGCTTTGCCGTAATCCGGGTTGAAAATATCCAGTGGGCTGACCGAGCCAGTGGCATAGTTAGCATGCCCGGTAAAGCGGTCCCAGCTCATGCCCAAGAGCAGCTGATGATCGACCTCTCCGGTAGTGAAGTGTCCGTGTAACTGGTTATCCAGGTTGATGGTATTGAAATGTTCATTCGACGCGGCGATAGCACGATTAATGGTGCGCTGGTCATCCTGCAGCCCCGCGAAAATCACCGCATTGTAGTTCGATGTCTCCTCGCTATAGCGACCATTCAGCGTCACGCCCCAGTCATCATTAAAATAGTGGTCGGCACTGTAGCCCACTGCCGCCTGTTTGCGCGAGAAGGTGTTGTGATCGGGCTC
This sequence comes from Candidatus Pantoea multigeneris, assembly GCF_011752615.1. Classification (NCBI taxonomy): domain Bacteria; kingdom Pseudomonadati; phylum Pseudomonadota; class Gammaproteobacteria; order Enterobacterales; family Erwiniaceae; genus Pantoea; species Candidatus Pantoea multigeneris. The sequence continues at coordinate 712,527 of NZ_VWXF01000002.1, read as the reverse complement.
ACCGGGATAGGCATCGGCCGGCAACTGGCCGTTCGGGTTAGATTTTGCCGTTCCCGCTACCGGCAACGAGGTTTGCGCGCCCATTTTGGGGTCGTTTTGCAGGCGCGCATACAACGTCAGTCGGTTGTAATAGTCGGGCTGGAATGTCACCGAGGGTGCCAACGCCCAGCGCCGTGTTTCGGTACCACGTTCCTGCCCTTCCCGCGTGGCGACGGTGCCCACGATCCGATACAGCACGCTGCCATCGTCCGTGGCTTTACCCCCGAGATCGAAAGCACCGCGCTGATACTGATGGTTGCCTGCTTCCAGTTCGATATGACGCACCGTCTCCGCCGTTGGCAATTTACTTTGCATGGCAACGATACCGCCGGGGCTGGCAAGACCATACAGCACTGAAGCCGGACCGCGCACCACGCTGATGCTCTCTAACAGGAAGGGGTCCACCTGCTGGAAGCCATACACCAGGCCGTTATTCATGCGCAGGCCATCAAGGAACTGATCGTTAAAACCGGTGGAGCCGTAGTTAAAACCACGAATGGAGAACTGGTCGAAAGCACTGACGCCGCCCCACTGCTCTGCTGCCACACCCGCCGTATAGCGCAGCGCCTCATTAAGGGATCGGACGTCCTGTAAATCCATCTGTTGGCGTGTGATCACCGAGATTGATTGTGGCGTCTCCAGCAACGGCGTGTCGGTTTTCGTGGCGCTTTTACTGCGGGTCGCCACCAGGCCACTGCTGTCTGAAGTGTTTGCTACCACCTTTAATGTCTCTTCAGCGCTGGCCTGTGAAGCCATTAATATGGCCATTAATGCGATGCTGAGTGGTTTGAGTGAGGGTAATTTCCCTGCCCTGTTTTGCATAACGTCCTAAACTCCCTGATAAAATGAAATGCGTCTTATTTGCAATGTTATAACATAACAACATGGATGCAGAAATGTATTCTGCTCTTTACCTTTCGCGCTGGGCGTGAAAACGGCACTCAGCATGACTGCGAGTGCCTGAAAAGAGAGGATTAAGTGCTGAGGGTGTGCTGCTGAGCCTCAACCAATGCCCGATAACGTCCTCCCTCAATGGCCATTAAACTGGCGTGATCGCCGCATTCAACACAACGACCTTGATCGATAAAGGCAATCTGATCTGCCGCGCGAATGGTGGAGAGACGATGCGCCACAATCACCACGGTTTTATCTGCCACCAGTGCCTCTATCGCCTTTTGCACCTGATACTCAGATTCACTGTCCAGCGAGGAGGTGGGTTCGTCCAGTAACACGACCGGGGCATCTTTCAGAATGGCGCGCGCAATGGCGACCCGCTGTCGTTCACCACCTGACAGCGCACTGCCCGCTTCACCGGCCAGCGTCTCATAGCCCTGGGGCAGGCGTTCGATCACGTGATGAATATGGGCCTTGCGCGCCGCATTGACGATCTCTGCGTGCGAAGCCTCGGGTCTTCCCAGCGCAATGTTCTTCGCCAGCGTATCGTCCATCAACCACACGTCCTGAAACACCACGGAAACCTGGGCCAGAAGCTGCTCCGGCGTGATATGCCTTAACTCCGCGCCCCCAAGCGTGATGCTGCCCTGTTGGGGATCGGCAAAGCGACTCATCAACCGGGTCAGCGTGGTTTTCCCTCCTCCCGAAGGGCCGACTAAGGCGGTTAAAGAGTGCTCCGGGATGTGCAGCGTCACCTCCTGGATGGCGGGTTTCTCCTGCTGCTGATAGTAAAAACTCAGCTTATTCAGCCCGATCGCAAAGTGCTGAGGTTGCTGCTGCGGCTGTTCGGTGACCTGCGCGGCTTCGTTGTACAGCGCATTTACCCGTTGCAATGCCGCATCCGCCAATTCAAACAGGCGCACCATAGAAAGCCCCAGCGTTAGCGGCTCAACCAACTGCGCCACCAACACCGCCAGGCAGAGCAACGAAGCAAGCGAAAGCTGTTGTGTTGCAGATAGCCAAATCCCGAATGCGACCGTCGCCACCAGCGTGAGCTGGAGGATAAGCTGTGCTTTGGCAATCAGCAGCGCGGTATGGCCGGTTTGATGCTGCACCCGGTGCTGATGCGCAAATACCCCACTTAAACAAGGTGCGTTGCGCCCCGAACGGCCACTGGCACGTAACATTGCCTGGCCCTGCACATATTCGACAATGGCGGCGCTGGCTGCCGCATCCACCTCATCGATACGCTGAAAATCCTGGTTAGCATCACGCCGTACCCGCAGCATCAGTGGCACGATGAGCAAGGCTCCCACCAGCAATAGCGCGCCCAACCGCCAGTCGAGGGCGAAGATCAGCACCAGCAGTGCCGCAGGCACCACCATCAGCTGGATCGCCAGCGTGGCCAGTGAAGAGAGCGCCGTTGCCGCGAAGGTGACGTTATTGCTGAGGATCGTCGCCAGATCGCCGCTTTTCCGTCGTGCCAGCTGTTCCAGCGGCATCGCACGCAGGCGATCCGCCAGCCGCTGACGCATCGCCTCTGTCACGCGATGCCAGTAGTCATAGACAAACGCCATTTCACGCCAGCGCACCAGGCCTTCGAGGAGCAACAGGATGATGAGCCCTCCTAACCAGCTCACTATCTCCCGCACCGCCAGCGCACCGGGTGCCAGCAGCAGTGAAAACAACGGCAATGTGATGGCCCAGCCCGCCGCCTGCAAAACCGCGGAGATTACCGCGTAGCCTAACGTCCGGCGAAAAGGTGCCGCAAATTCCCCTGCCACGGCAATCATGTTGTGATAGGTGCGCATCATACTTGCTCCTCGCGCTGTAGTGTCCACTGGCTGGCAAGCTGATAGTGCTGCCACAGCCGGGCGTAATGGCCATTTTGGTTTAGCAGATCGTGATGACGACCCTGTTCAGCCACTCGCCCCTGGTGCATCACGACAATCACATCCGCATCAACCACCGTGGATAAACGGTGCGCAATGGTGATTACAATCCGGTCTGGCGCGAGTTGTGCCAGTGCCTGTTGAATGCGTTGTTCGTTGTGTGCATCCAGATAGGAGGTGGCTTCATCCATCACCAGCACAGGGGCATTGCTCAATAGCGCACGCGCCAGAGTAACGCGCTGACGCTGTCCACCCGATAACGAACTGCCACGCTCACTGATCGGGGTATTTAGCCCCAATGGCAGCACAGAGACGATTTCGCTCACGCCGGTAGCGGCCATGATGTGCTGCAATGCCTCTTCACTGGCCTCAGGGGCGGCCAGTCGCAAGTTCTCCTCCAGCGTGCCACCGATCAGAAACGGTTCCTGTAGCACCAGCGCCATCTGCTTGAGCAGCACATCGCTGTGCATCTGGCGGATATCGCAGCCGCCAAGATGAATGCTGCCTTCGGTCACGTCATAAAAACGCGGGATGAGGCGCGCCAGCGTCGATTTTCCCGAACCGGACGCCCCGACAATTGCACAGCGCGTCCCTGGTGCGAGCGTTAAGGACACATTACTGAGTGCGGGCTGCGTCTGACCGGGATAGTGAAAACTGATGTTATTCAGGCTGAGGGCGTGCCCTTGCGGTTGCTGTGGCTGCTGTGGCTCTGGCAACACCGGTTGCATCAGCACATCCTCAATGCGGCCAGAGGCCGCAGAGGCGTCATTGAGATAATTTGCCAGATGCACCAACGGTTCCAGCGCTTTGATGGGTAACGTCCCCAGCATCAGCGCCAGTAGCCACTGCACCAGCGTAATCTGCCCGGCGTGATACAGCACAAAACCCGCTATCATCAGCACCACAGCCGTAGGCAGCGCGGCCCCCACCAGGCGGTTGATCTTCCACGGTACTTTACTGCCCGCCATCCAGCTTTCTACCGCCGAGGTAAACTGTTGCAGGCGCGCGTTAAAGCGCTGCCAGCCTGCGGCCCCGTTATCAAAGGTGCGCATCACCGCCATGCCCTGCACCAGTTCAATCACCCCGGCATTAACGGCTTCACTGGCCTCGTTGTAGCGGCGGCGCTGCTGCGGATTCTCCCGCGCCATCAGCGCCATACAAACGAGGCTAACCGGCAGTAACAGCAGCGCCACCAGTGCCAGCCGCCACTGTACCAACGCTAACACCAGCAATGCGGCCAGCGGTTGACTCAGGCTGGCACCGATAAACGGCACCGCATCAGCCACCGCAACGTGCAGGGCTTTAACATCATCCTGAATGATTTTGCGCAACCGACCACTGCCCCAGCCCTGTACAACACCAAGAGGCAAGCGGCTGAGGTGTTCCACCAGGCGCTCGCGCAGCGCCTCCTCCAGTTGATAGCTGGCTTCGTGCGCCCGCGTTTCCGCCTGTAAGCGCAACCAGAACGCCAGCACCAGGGTCAGCACGCTGCCGCAGAGCGCAATCAGTGACGATGACGGTAACATTGGGCCCTGGAGTAATGGCGCAACGGCCCATGCCAGTAGCGCAATCCCACTGACGTTGAACAATCCCGCCATGCTTCCAAAACTGAGTGCCAGGTTAAGTGAGCGCGCCACCTTCGGCACGCTCGCCACTAACCTACCGGGTTGGCCCAGTAGCTTCATTTCAGCCCCTCATTCACTAACTGCGCCACGGCTTGTGCGTTTGGCGTATCGATGCAGCTGAAGTGATTACCGGCAATGGAAGTGACTTGCAGTTCTCCCAGACAGACATCGCGCCAGAAATTCAGCGTGTTGTCATCCATCCCCGGTGCGAACCCCGATCCCTGATTAGGCAGCAGGAAGCGGATATCCCCCACGTACGCACTGGGGGTAAAGTGTGCGGCATGGAAACTCTGGCGGAATACGCGGAATAACCCCAGCGCCATTTCGGCTGGCATCTGCTGACCGGTAAACTGTTCAACGCCAGCGACATACCGCGCAAACCGTTCTTCAATAGTTAGCGCTTGCATCTGCTGGAAGAACAGACCCGCTGCGCCCGGAAGTTGCGCCAGCGCACCTTCTGGAATGCGGCCCTGATGCTGCTCAATCACCTGCATAAAGCCATTGACCAACGCATCACCATCCACCTCACCAAAACCGGCTTGCGCCAGCGTGATGTGCAGATTAGGAATAAACAGCGATTCGATCATCAGGTCATCCTGCACCTCGAAGAGCACCGGGTGGCTGCTGATTAACACCAGGTCGTCAATCTCTGCACCCTGCTCGCTCAGACGACGCGCCACTTCCACCGCAAATAATCCCCCCAGACAGTAGCCGACCAGCTGGAACCGACTGTGCCCGGTGTCCAGCAAGCGCTGGGCGTAATCATCCGCCATGCGCTCAACCGCCTGCTGCGGTGGCAATGCACAATACTGGGCGGTATCGGCTATCACGATACCCATGACCGGCCCGCGCGGATCTTTCTCCAGCTCCGCCAGCATCGGTCGGAAGCAATCCATGGTGCCCAGACCCGCATGGAACACCACGCGCAGCGGACCTTCGCTACCGCCGCCCATCGGCAGCAATATGCCGTTACTGCCTTCAGCCCGGCCATCGTTAGCGGGTTGAACCTGCTTTCCGTTCAGAGGCGTTGCAATGGATGCCTCAGGCGCATGCTGTGTGCGGATAGCCTGCGCCAGGGCACGCACCGTCGGGCCATTCAGCATATGACGCAGCAAGGCATCAAAGGGAATATCCCCCATCCGCCAGGGGTCAGCAGCCAGCACCTGGCGCAGCTTGCCCGCCATACGCGCCATGATCAGCGAGTCAGCGCCCTGGTGATACACATCCTCATCCAGTGCGATCTGCTTAATGCCCAGCGCTTCTGCCCAATGCTGACTGAGCAACTGCTCAAGTGCATCCCCCTGTGGTTGCAGATCCTGCGTCGCGTCGCCCTCTTCTGTCGCTGCAACCCACCAGCTGGCAGCGGTTTTACGATCCACTTTGCCGTTTGGCGTCAGCGGCAGAGCCGCTACCGACTGGATCTGCGTTGGGATCATGTGACGTGGTAACTTCTGTTGGAGCGCCGCCTGGAGAACTTGCGGATAAAGAGGTGCACGGTCGCGCTTGATCTGCTGCGCCAGCAGATGGAAGCCCTGCTGTTGCAACACATGTTCTGGCTGCGGCAGGCACAGCACCGGATCCTGGTTGACGGATTGCAGTAGCACTTGCCAGCTATGCTGGTCAAGGTAGCTTTCCTGCTGGCGATCGCGGTCTTCTGGCGGCGTCATCATAAAGGCCTGAGAGGCCATGATCCACGGGCATTCACGCGTCGGCTCGGTCAGGATCACCCAGCCCTGTGGGGCAGTCAGCAACCGGATATTTTCCAGTGCCCGACGCTGATCGCGGGCGTTTTCCAGCACCCCGGCGGCCAGAACAATATCGAAGCTTTCCGGGTGATAGCCTTGCGAGCGAATATCGTCGTCAATATTGAGCAGGCCAAAATGCATCCCCGTGCGTTCACCGTAGCGGGATCGTGCTTCAGGCAGGAAGAAAGCCGCCACATCGGTGAAGTGATAGTCCACGGCCTGGTGGCTCAACGCCGCCAGCACATCCGCCGTGGTACCGCCGGTACCGGCACCGACTTCGAGGATACGCAGCGGCCGTTCCGCCTCCTGCTGTTGCGCAATCTGGCTTACCAGCGTACTGACGGCCTGGTTCAGGTATTTCGCCATCAGGTTTTCACGATACAGCGCCTGCACGTGGGTCAACTGGCCCTGCGGGAACAGCAGCTTATGCGCATCGACACGGCCTTCAAGCAGCCCGGTAAGATTTTCCAGGTTGCTGTGGATGTAAGCCAGAAACGCCGGCCCCTCCAGCAGCGGCTGCCATAATGCCTCGACCTGCGGCCAGCTGTAAGGGGGCAAAGCCCCTGCCTGCGCGACCATCGCCTGCCAGCGGCGCACCAGCCAGAAGAAGCGTGTATCTACAGCCGTCTCGCGTAGCGCCGCCTCACTGAAGTCACCGCTAAGGCCATAACTCTGCAATGTGTCGCGCATCTTTTGCAGCACCACCGCATCCAGGGCGGTCATTGCCTGTTGCAACTGCGCGGCGCTGATATGTTGCGTCAGGCTCGCGGTGGCGGAGTCAATGCTGTCCGTCAGGCGGGCGTAATCAACAGGGACCGGCGCTTGCAACGCCGGAATGACCAATCCCAGCAGTTGCCGCTGATTCCCCTCGCCATGGGGCACAACGCAGGCATTCTCCACACCCGGCAAGGCGCTGAGTGCCGCTTCAATTTCACCCGGCTCGATACGGTGCCCTTTAATTTTGAGCTGATTATCTGCCCGACCAAGAAACTCCAGTTCACCATTAGGCAGATAGCGGGCACGATCGCCGGTCCAGTAGAGACGCTGTTGGTCATGGGGATGATGAATAAAGTGACGGGCCGTTTTCTCGGCGTCATTGAGATAGCCCTGCGCCAGCCCCGCCCCGCTGATGTAAAGATTGCCCGGCAGCCACACCGGACAGTCCGCCATGCTCTCATCCAGTACGCGAAAACCCTGATTGGTAAGCGGCAAGCCGTAGGGGATGCTGCGCCATGCGGCATCACGGCCCTGCCAGCAGTGGTAGTTAGACCAGATGGCCGCTTCGGTGGCCCCCCCCAACGCCACCAGTTGAAGCTGCGGCAGCCGTGTCGCCAACGATTCCGGCAGCGTTAACGGGATCCAGTCACCGGAAAGTAACGCCAGACGTAACGTCGCCAGCGGCTGATGCTGTAGCGCACTCTCCAGCATTTGCATCAGCGCAGGCACGCTGTTCCACAGCGTCACCTGCTGTGATTCAATCCGCTCAATCCAGTGCGAGGGATCGGTGGCACGTGCCGGTTCAGGATAGATCACGGCTCCGCCCACGCTCAGCGGGCCAAACAGATCATAAATCGCCAGGTCAAAACCCAACTGCGCCAGTGCCAACACGCGGTCAGATGCGTGCACCGCGAAACGTCGGTTGATGTCTTCAACGGTGTTACGCGCTGCCTGATGGCCCATCACCACCCCTTTGGGCTGACCGGTGGAGCCAGAGGTATAAATGATGTAGGCCACAGCGGAACTGCGCGGCGCGTGGGGTGCCTCAAGCGCTTTGCTGCCGTGCAGCGCATCAACATCAATACGCCACTCACCGCTAACGCCGCACGCTGCCACCTGCTGGTAGGTCAGCACCCATTGAATGCCGGCATTTGTCAGAATTTGCTGGCGACGTTCTGCGGGTTGTGAGACATCCACCGGCACCCATACCGCTCCCGCCGCCATGGCACCCAGCACCGCCACCGCCTGCATCACGCCTTTCTCCAGCGTGATCGCCACCGGCTCACCCGGCGTAATGCCGCGCTGTTGCAGATGCCCCGCGATCGTCAAGGCGGCGTCCGCCAGTTGGCGATAGGTCATGTGTTGCTGCGGATCGCTCACCGCCAGCGCATCCGGCGTTTGCTGCGCTTGCGCGAAGAACGGCAGATGCAGACCACCTTCCGGCAGCGGCGCGCGGACATGATTAACCTGTAACCGCTGCTCACGCTGCCACTCGGGCAGTGCAACCTGCGCGGGCTGCTGCCAGATAGCGCCTTGTTGCGCCATGGCATTGAGCAGGGATTCAAAGTTGGCAAACAGATCGTCGATCATGCCTGGCGGGAAGACGCCGTCGCGCACATCCCAGTTGACCTGTAAGCCGGCAGCGCTGTCCATCGCCTGGCAGTCGATAAATACCTGCGGCGTCTGGGTAATCCCGCGGCCGTCCAGTTTACCCAGCAGCGTATTTTCAGCATCAACAGGCACCAGGCCGATAGCGCTGGTAAAGACGTAAGGCATCAATGCGTAATCGCGCCCTTTGGCACGCGCCAGTTCACGAATCACCTCAACGCCGGAACAGAGGCGATGATCGAGGTCATCATACAGTTGCTGACTGATGGCACTGGCACGCTCTGCCCAGCTCATTGGGTGACGTTGATCGATCTCCAGCAGGCTGACCGAGGTGAAATCCCCCACCAGACGATCAACCTGACCGTGCAGGGGTTGCCGGTTAAGTACCGTCAGATTGAGGCAAAAATGAGCGCTGGCAGACCAGCGCTGTAATACGCTGGCATAGACGGTTAATACCGCAGCGGTGGGGGTGATCCCGCGTTGCGCCGCCTGCTGTTTGAGCGCCGCCCAGCGTTCCGGCGGCAGTTGCAGAAATCGTCGGGTAAAGCGGGCAGGTTGCTGTTCCTGCGCCTCAAGCAGCGGAAGCTGAGGCGAGGCAGGAAGTTGGGGAATACGCTGCTGCCACCAGGCGCGGTCGCGTTGCGCCGCCGGTGATGCATCCATGCCGCGCTCTGCCAGTAGATAATCACGGAACTGAATCTCCAGCGCGGGCAGCGGCCGAGAGGGGTGCTGATAGCAGGCTTCAAATTCGCCCAACAAGAGCCAGATGCTGGCCCAGTCTGCAATCAGGAAGTCCATCGAAAGATGCAGCACGCTGCGTTCCGTTAGCTGCGAAAGATTCAGGCTAAACAGCGGCCACTGCTCGGGTTGATACAGACGATGCCCCATCTGCTGCTTCACCCTGTCCAGTAGCGCTTCGTCCGGTTCTGCTCCGCTATTCGCGCATTCAACGATCAGTTCTGGTACTTCAGCTAATACCCGCTGGCTGCCGCTGCGGTCGAATACCGCGCGCAGCATATCGTGACGCTTCACCAACGCATTCCAGATGGCACTGACTCTGGCATGCTCCAGCGGCGGATAACTCACCTCCAGGTACACATGGCAAGCCACGCCACCATAGCCAAAGGCCGCGTTACGCCCGACAAGATAGGCCGCCTGCACCTGGCTCAGCGGAAAAGGGGCAAAACGTGCAGCCTCATCAGCCACCAGCGTGGTCTGCTGCTGCTCCTCGGCCAGAAGGGCTAACACCTCTGCTTTGTGGGCTTTCAGCGTTTGCAGATCCTCCGCTGACACCACGCCCTGCGGCGCACGGTAGTTGAGCTTGCCCTGCTCTTCCCATAACTGGGTGCCACGGCGGCGCAGACGTTGAAGCAGTTCAAAGGCGACAGAACGGTCAGTCATGTTAAATCCTCCTTGCCCGGCGCCGTCATCAGGGACGACGGGGGCGAAATATTGACGTTAAAACGCAGGCGATTAGTCGGGTCGAAGCGCTGCTTGAGCGCGGCCAGGCGTGACCAGCCGCTGCCATAGGTGGCCTGTGCCCAGCGCGGCTCATGGTCTGGCAGCAGGTTGGCATAAGGGCCACAGCTCACCGTTTGCAACTGTTGCCAGGCCTCAATGGCCGGTGCCAACATCGCCGGGTTATTCGGCTCGCCGTACCACTGGGCGCACACTTCCACGAACCAGTTGGCATCACGATGGGCAAACGCGGTGGCCCCCGCCGGGGCGCGGGCAATGGCACCGCCAAGCGCACCAAACACCAGCGAGAAATTCGGACCGGAGCGCCGGAACAGCGCCAACAATCCCTCAAGCGTGACATCATCTAGCTCACGCAGTAGTTCGCCACGGTTGTAAACATGTTGTTGTTGATAGTGGGGTGCGGAAGGAAGCAGGCGCTGGTAATCCACATAGCGCATCGGTTGCAGCGTGTCGCATAGCGCCCCCACTTTGAGGGGAGCCAGCACGCGATCTGCCTCTTCCGGTGCACCAAACCAGGTGGGAATGAGCATGATACTGCGCTCAAAATGCAGTACTTCAGGCAGAAACGGTAACGGCGGAGCCGTCCAGACCAGGGCAATCAACGAGGCCTGATCCGGTGCCTGCGCCAGCCAGCTACGCGCCCGACGTAACACCTCAGGAATGTCTTGTGCCGGCCACGCGAGGACACCCGCCACCACGCCCTCAACGGGGTGCAGTTGAAAGGTGAACCGTGATACCACGCCGAAATTGGCACCCGCTCCGCGCAGGCCCCAGAACAGCTCGGCATCGCGCTGCGAATTGACTTCCAGCACGTCACCGGACAACGTCACCAGCTCACAGCTCACCAGGTTATCGCTGGTCAGGCCGAACTGACGCGACAGGTCACCAACGCCACCGCCCAGCGTATGCCCGGCGATGCCAATAGTGGGGTTGCGCGGACCGGGGACTGCCAGGCCGTGCGCCTGGGTTGCCGCATCCAGCTCACCCCAGGTAACGCCGGGTGCAACCTGCGCCAGGCGTGTCACCGGGTCGACAGAAATCTGCTTCATCCGTGACAGGTCCAGCACCAGCCCATCCTGGCAGGTGCCGTAACCGGCAACGTGAGCGCCCCCGCCACGCAGCGCGATTGGGAGCTGCTGGCTCGCCGCCAGTTGGAGCGCATGTTGAATATCTTGCACGCTGGCACAGCGCACAATTGCCGCAGGCCGGTGATCGATGCGGGCATTGCGTACCCGCCGTGCCGCCTCGTATTCCGCATGTTGCGGCAACAGAACATCCCCTTCCAGCGTGTGCTGTAAGGCAGAAAATAGCTCACGCATTACGCCTCCTGCGATGACTTAAACAGTGACTGGATAAAACCAGAGGTATGCGGCGATGCCTGCCATCCTTGCAAGACCACACTGCTGACACAACGTCGTTCGCCCTGTTGGCTGTTGAGCCAACGATCAGAAGGCAACAGACGTTGCAGGTGGCGGTGACTGGAGACCGGTAAATGGAAATCGACCCGAGCCACGGCGCGTGCGCCATTGGGGTGCTGTATGCAAACCGGTCGCTGTAGCGGGTGATAGTGGGAGACAATAAAGGGCAGGTGTTCACCGCGCGGCATCATAAAGCGATAGTGTACGGTTTCCCCCTGCACCGATTTACGGCGGCCTTTTACCACGCGCGAACCGGCCAGTGCCTGCTGCTGCAAATGTTGACTGACCTGAACCAGACTCAGCGGTGCTTCGGGCTGATACTGTTCAGGCTCCAGTGCTACATCACACCAGCCAGCGCCCGCCTGCGACCAGCCTCTCAGGCGCTGTCCGGCGCTGGAGCCGAAGCGCCAGCCAAACGGATAGCTTAGCCAGCGAAACCAGCGTGGCAGTTCAAAGAACTCCAGAAACGGACCCTCTTCAAACCACACCAGCGCATTGTGCGCCCGCGCAGGATCGCCTCCCCACTGCACGCAGAACCCCGCTTGTTCCAGCTGAGCGACGCAGGCATGAATGTTATCGACCTTGCAGAGAATATGGCTGCACTTAAGCATGATCTGGCCTCCGCGCGATAAACAGGCGCTGACCGAGTGGTGCCAGTACATGTCCCGCATCGGGCAGGCAGGCTTCACATATCAGCCCGGCGCGCTGCAGCAGATCCTGCCACTGTTCCGGTGAGAGGAAACGTTGCTCACTGCGCTGCCGATCATCCTGCGGCGGGGGCATCATAAAGGCCTGCGAGGTGAGAATTTCCAGATGCTCACGCGTCGGTTCAGTGATTAGCATCACGCCGCCAGGCTGTAACACCTCTGCCAGCCAGCGAATGGTCTGTTCGCTGTTGTGTGCGTTGTTCAGCACGCCCGCCATCACCAACAGATCCTGGGATGCTGCGGCGACACCTTGTTCCGTCAGCGGGCGATCGATATCGATCAGGGCGGTAGAGAGCCAGCCGAGATAGCCATAGCGCTGCTGGGCATTCACCAGGAAGAAGCGTGAAACATCGCTAAAGAGCCAGTGGATCGGCGGGGTTTCTCCATATTTCTCCTGCAACAACTCCCTAACCCGTTCAGTGGTGGCTCCGGTGCCTGCGCCGATCTCGAGAACGTTTAGCGGTGCGGTATGCTGACTGAGCCGTTGCAGCAGCCAGTCAGCGATCAGGGTGTTGAGGTAACGTGCGGTAATGGTATGACGATAAACCGCATCGGCGACATCGTTGCGACCCTCCGGGAACAGCAACAGCGCTGCCTGCTGCTCGCCACGCATCAGCTCTCCCAGTTTTTCTGCGTTATGCCACAGGTAGTCGATAAAAGTGGCAGAGCCCAGGCGGTTATCCCACACCGCGTGTACCGCCTGCCAGCTATGATGCAGCTCGTCATAACGGATTGTTCGGCGGCTAAAATAGTGCGCGCCGCGTTGGATCACCAGTCCTGCGTCGGCCAGCAGCAGCAGCCAACGCCCGATCAGGGTGTGGTGGGCTTCAGCGACTTGCAATTGTTGCAAAATCTGCGGCAGATCGTGGCCCTGTTCGGGATGGCACAGCACGCCTCCCTGTTGCAGACTGAAGAGCATGGCGTTCAGGCAGGCTTCATCCATGCGCGAGACAAAATCCGTTACCTGATGTGCCGTGATGTCACTCACCAACCGCTCAGCCCGTTGAGTAAAGTCCCACTGCTGGGTGATCGTACGATCCAGCCCGACAGTGGCAGGGAGCAAGGTACGCGCCAGCGGCTGAAACTGTTGATCTGGATTGAGGCGTGGATAGCCGAGTGCTTTGGTCAACGCCTGCCACATTTGACACTGTGTTAACAGGGATTGCGGGCTCCAGCGTGGCGCATCCGCCGACTGAATGCTCTCGGCCAGCGCCAGCAAGTCCTGGGAAATGGCCTCTGGCCACTGCTCCGCCAGCGTGGTACGCCAACTGGCTTGCGTAACCTCGCCGATAATCGCACTGGTCTCTTCCATCAAATGCGCCGACTGCGGGCTACTAAAGTCGCGGTCACGCTTTACCGCCTCAGGGATATGCAAACGCGGGAACCACATCACCGGCCCGTGGGTATCGATCAACGATAATCGCCCAGCGGGAAAGCCCAGCGTTATCTGTTGCAACAGCTGGAAATGGTTGTCGGGATCCTGGGGATCGACCTCGTTATGTATATTCAGCGTTAAGGGGATGCCACCCATCAGCCCCTGCACCTGCTGGAAAGGGGCTTCGGATAGGGGGGCCTGCGTCTGAAACTGCCATGGTCGCGGTGCGCCAAGTGCTTCTGCCAGCAGGGTAATCAGCGGGAAAGCAACCTGGCTGGCGCAGGCGGCATCAATGAACTGGGGCTTCTGTCGCCGCAGTAAGCGGTGAGCAGACTGAATAAACTGCTGCACCGCAGGCAGATGTGGATACAGGTTTCCAACCCGATACTGCACAGCGTGCTCACGCGCGCAACGCAGATTCGCCACCACTTCATCATGGTGTACCGGTTGTTCCTGAATCACATGGATGCCCTTCGCCATCAGCTGTTGTGCCAGATCGCTACCGGCCCCCCCCATGACGGTGGCACGCAACACCACACAGGCCAGGTCGATATTTTCAGGCAGTGAAGCCACATCGGTATACAGGGGAAGGTGATAGCGTTGCGCGCAGTCTCGGCTACGCGCACCGCCGCTGGCCAGCAGCCCCACCACCTGAAAACGCTGCGGATAGCGTTGCAGCGCCGCCAGCCAGAACTGACCAAAGGTGGAGCCACACACCAGCACCTTTAACGGTACAGCGCTCATAGCGCACCTCCGCACATTTCGCTCAGTTGCTCAACGCTGTTGTCAAACAACTCCATGCTGATGCCCGTCTGCCCGTGGCAGAAAAGCTGCATGAACGCGCTCACATCGACGTGATGAGCCGCGAGGCCCACCACGGGATAGGGGGAATTAAACAACCATTTAGCGCAGGTGGCGGCGCAGGCGGCCGTCAGTTGCGCAATGCCCGGCGCTTTCAGCAACAGGGTTAAGGTGGTCAGGTTGCCCTGGCGACGGCCTTCAACCTGAATCAAAAAGTTAACCCAGGGTTGCCGTCCCGCGACGTCCAGCTCAGAACCCTCGACCACGGCACGAATAGCCGCTTCACGCGGTAACTCCCGTGCCGAATCCAGTGCCCGTGCCAGATGTTCACCCGCCAGTGCCAACTGCCAGCGGCTGGTGCGCAACCCCAGGCGATGGGTGACGTGGCGAGATTCTTCATCTTCGTAAGGTTGCAACTGCACCGGATGCGGGAAAAACGGCAACGTCACGTTAGACTGGCGTCTCGGCAGAGCGGACAGCGGTGCTGGCGCACGGAGTACGCCATCCAGATAATCTTCTGCCCCGCTGCGGGTAAAACGGTCAAACACGCCAAACCAGGCGTGCAGCGCATCAACACGATCCAACTTAGCCGCCAGCCATGCGGGCAAAATGCCGGATAATCCCGGCAATGCGCCAGCTCCAAACAGCGCGCTCACTGGTGGCATTCCTGTCTGATGGGTGAACTGAACCGGGCAATCAATGCCACCAGCATCCACCAGCGGAATACCCGCCGCCCGCAGGCGATTCGCCACGGGAAGTGACAGCCGGGCAGACGGCGCAGCACAATTGACGATCAGCCGACAGCCGCTGGCGAAGGCCATCAGGCTCTTTTCGTCGCTGACATCCACATAACAACTCTGTGCCCAGGGCAACGGCTGCGGATGGCGGCCCCCCACGCGCAGCGAAGTTTCTCCCCAGAGATGCAGCATGCGTGCGACTTCGCCGCCTACGGCACCAAATCCACCTAAAATCCCGATCACAATTCACCTCCTTCCATGCTGGCGACTTCAGCCTGCTGTGCCTCAATTTCCGCTGCCATGGCGGCAAGGCTGGGGGCGGTAAAGATTTTTCGCAGAGCAAGGTCGACGTTGAATGCCTCGCGAATGGCATTAATCAGACGCGTGGCTAACAGACTGTCCCCCCCGGACTCAAAGAAGCCCTGCTGGCGGCCAAAGTGCGGTGCAGTCGCGAGCAATGTTCCCCACAGCTGAGCCAGTTTCGCTTCGGTTGTGGTTAAGGTTTCCTGTTGTTGCTGCGGCTTCGGTAGATTGTCATACAGCGATTGCAGGCGTTTACGGTCGACCTTGCCGTTCGCGGTAAGCGGCAGATGCGTCAGCAGAACCAGCCGCTCAGGCACCATGGCTTTGGGGAGTTTCTCCGCCAGTTGGCTGGACCAGTTCTCAGGCAGTGCCTGACGATGCGAAGCGCGCAGGGTTAAGGTGGCGGCAAGGCCGCTGTGGTGACATTCGCCGACGGTAAAGCCAGAGGCCTGAGCACGTTGCTGCCACACTCCAACGGTGCGCAGCGGATCGTTTCCGCTATCGCCATAGCCCCCCGCCAGCAGCCCAGCGCTGATCATGGCAACCGGCGTCAAACTCTGGCGCTCCATCATCCATAGCTCGCCAGTTGGCGTTAGCAACTGAGCGGCCGCCGTCAGCCCATGCAATGGCTGGGCATAGCGGTGCAGCGCATTGGCTGCCAGCACGATATCCGCCGAGTTTTGCAGTGCTTCCGGTACATACAGTTCATTCAGTAACAGGAAATCGATCTGATGACCGCTGTTAGCCAGTTGCGTCCGCGCTTGTTCCAGCGCCAGTGGGGAGGATTCCAGCAAGGTGTAGTGCACACTGCCCTGCGGCAGGCGCGCCAGCAGCGCAGCGCTGTGCTGACCGCTGGCACCGTTAATCTCCACAATGCTGATTGGCTGACCGCGCTGGTGGTGCAGGCTGTTAATGTGCAGCGCCAGTTGTGACAACCATTGCCGCGTCTCATCATCCGCTGCCGACAGACTGGCAGGGCTGAAGACGTTGTCGGTCAGCAGTGCGGTATTGTCTTGCTCACCGCGCAGCATCGCGCGCCAGCTGGCATAGCGGGTGCGCGCTTCAACCACCTGTGCCGCAGCCGGTCTGGCGAAAATGGCGGCGGTACCGGTGGCGATGTAGTGCGAATCCTGTGGCTGCAACACGCCACGCGACACCAGCCACTTCAACCAGAGTTGCAGTACCTGGCTGCCCTTCTCATCGGGCTGTAGCGGCTGTTCATGCCACACGCCACCCGTCTGCTCCGGCAGTTGCAGAAGCTCAGCCAACATGTGCTCGGCCATGGATGCTTCGTACTCAAGCAGGCCACGTTGCGTGTTACCAGGGCTGAACACTTCCTCCTGTTCCGTCCGGGCCGGTGTGTGTGGCGCGACGGCCGCTACCAGTCGCTGTGTGAGGCCATCGTGCCATAATGAGACCACCGCCTGATCGACGCCGCTGAGCGTCAGTAGCGCCTGTTCGACTTCACCCGCCTCAATGCGATGGCCGCGCAGTTTCATCTGCGTATCCAGTCGGCCAAGAAACTCCAGCGTACCGTCAGGCCAGTAGCGGCCACGGTCACCGGTTCGATACCAACGCTCGCCATCCAGAATCGGGAAACGGGCTTCGGTCAGGCTGGCATCACCAAGATAACCGCGAGCAAGACCGGTACCGCCAATCAACAATTCCCCTTCTACCCAGTCAGGGCAATCAGCGTTGGTGTGATTGATCACGCGCCAGCGCTGGTTGCGTAGCGGGTAGCCATAAGGAATTGAACGCCACGCCGGCTGGAGGGTGGTCACCGGGAAGATATTTGACCAGATCGCGGCTTCGGTCGCGCCCCCCAATGCCAGTAACCGGCAGGCCGGGGCGGTGTGTTGCAATCGTTCCGGGAGCGTCAGCGCGATCCAGTCGCCGGAAATCAGCGCCGCCCGCAGCACAGGCAAGCTGGCGTCCTGCGCCGCGGTCAGCAACATCTCCAGTAGCGCAGGCACCGAGTTCCACAGGGTAACGTCATGGCGGTGCATTAAGTGCAGCCAGTGAGCAGCATCGCGGCGGTACGCTTCATCCACCATCACCAACGCCGCCCCACAACCCAGCGGGGCGAAGAGATCAAAGACTGAAAGGTCAAAATCAAGGGCAGAGAGCGCCAGAATACGGTCTTGTGGCTGCATGGCCAGCCGCTGGCGCAGATCCTGTAGGGTGTTGTGGGTGGCGGCGTGGCACATTTCTACGCCCTTGGGTTCCCCCGTCGAGCCAGACGTAAAGATGACATAGGCCAGTTGCTGAGGCGAGATGGCCACCGGATGGGCCAGGGGCGCGACGTCTGCCTGCACCGCCTGCGCGCCAGCCAAAGGCGTGTTGAGATCGAGCACCAGGCTGACGTCCGCCCGTTGCAAAATTGTCTGTTTCCGAGCCAGAGGCTGATCGATGCCAATCGGTACCCAACTGGCACCCGCCGCTAGCACACCCAGTACCGCAATCACCTGTTGTGGCCCTTTCGGCAGGGATATCGCGACCCGATCGCCCACCGCCGTGCCCTGCAATTGTAGCCAGTGCGCCAGTTTCAGCGCCTGTTGTGCCAGCTCCGCATAGGAGAATTGGCAAGTCTGCTGATCCTGCTGCCAAATCAGTGCTACCTGCTGCGGTGCCTGTTCGGCCTGCTGGAAGAAGGCGTGATGCAGCGTTTCCGCCACACAGGGCTGATGCGCCGCGGCAGTGATGGCCTCGCGCACCTGGCGCTGGGCGACAGGGAGCAGTTCAGGCAGCGGCTGCTGCCAACTGTGGTGACATAAATGCTGGATCAGCTGCTGATAGGCGCTGAACATCGCATCCAGCATCCCCGCCGGGAACAGGGCTTCTACCGCATCCCAGACCAGCGAAACACCGCCTGCCTGCTCGGTTAACTGATGATCCAGCCACACCTGCGGCGTTTGCGACAGGCCATACGTGGCCTGGCTGAAGATGCCTTGTTCTGGCTCGGCGCTGAGTCCCAAAGCACTGGTAAAGACCACCGGCATAACCAGTTCAGGCTCCTGATGGCGTCGGGCCAACTCGCGCAGCACCTCAACGGCTGAGAGCGAGCGATGATCCAGTGCCCCCCACATATCGCGCTGTACCTGGCGAACTTCATCCAGCCAGCCGCCGTCGGCATGGCGGCAAGGGACCAGCACCAGGGAGGTAAAATCGCCCATAACGCGCGCAATATCGGCGTGACCTTCCGGGCGATCAAACAGGGTCAAGTTAAGGGTAAAGTCTGGCTGATGGCTCCAGCGACGCAGCACAGTAGCAAACGCGTTGAGCATCACCGCAGAAGGGGTGACGCCATTCTGGCGGGCTTTTTGCGTCAACTGCTGCCAGCACTTCGCATCCAGCCACTGCTCACGGCGAGTGAACTCAGGTACCGCGATCGCCTCAGGTTGCTGAGCGAGCGGCAACTGTGGCGCCAGCGGCAAGTGGTCAAGGCGAGGACGCCACCACGCCCACGCGGCGTCACGCTGGGCCTGCTGCGGCTGGCGTGCCAGCAGTGCATCACGGAACTGAATCGCCGGAGCATCCGGTAACGGGCGTTGATGATAGAGCGCGTCCAGTTCCTGATAGAACAGCAGGATACTGAGCGCATCGAGGATCAGGTTATCGATAGCAATCGCGACCCGGTGCGTGCCACCCTGCTGCGCCACGCTGACGCTAAAGAGCGGCCAGTGCTGCGGATCAAAGCTGTGTGAGGCATATTCCGCGCGCTGCAAACCAACGTTATCCTCCCCCGGCTGGCAGAACCGCGGGATCTGATAGTGCGCAACCTGCGGTTGTACCTGCTGCTGGCCTTCACTGAATACCGCCCGGAGCATGTCATGCCGCGCAATCAGCTGATTTACCGCGTTTTCCAGTCTGGCAAGGTCCAGATCGTTGACCTCAAATTCGCGATAGAACGTACAGCCAATCCCCCCCAGCGCAAACTCACTTTCACGGCCAAACAGATAAGCCTGCTGCACGCTGGTCAACGGGAAGGCGGCATAACGTCCTGATCGATCATGCGCAATGGCCGAGGCGGCAGTGGTAGGCTGTTTGCGATGCAGTGTCTGACAAAAAGCCGCCAGCACCGGCTGAGCAACCAGCTGAGACAAGGTGACGTCGCTAAATCCCTCGCGACGCAGTGCTGCCACCAACCGTGTTGCCAGCAATGAGTCGCCGCCTGCGGTAAAGAAGTTATCCTGACGGTGGGGATGTTTGCCCACAATATCGTGCCAAATGTTTGCGACCTGTTGCTCAACACCCGGCAAGGCGGCTTCTCCGGGGTGTTCAGCCTGCGGTGCTTGCTCTGCCAGCCACTGTCTTAGCAGGCTGCGATCGATTTTGCCGTTACTGCTCAGCGGTAACGCCGGCAGCGCCACCAGCCGTTCTGGCACCATCTCCTGCGGTAAGTAACGTTGCAGATGCTGGCGCAGCGCCGCGTCATCCACCGGCTGCTTGCTGGTGTAAGCGGCGACCAGATGTTGTTCATCATCCAGCAGGACAATACCGCGTGCCACGCCAGAATGGGCGATCAGCGCAGACTCTATCTCGCCTAGCTCGATACGGTAACCCCGCACTTTTACCTGATGGTCACGCCGCCCTAAAAATTCCAGCGAGCCACTGGCGTGATAGCGGGCTAAATCGCCAGTGCGATACCAGCGTTCCCCGTTCTGCTGAACAAAACGGTCGGCGGTGCGTTGCGGATCGTGACGATAACCCAGCGCGACCCCTGCGCCGCCAATCCACAGTTCGCCGCTGACCCAGTCACAGCGATCGCGCCCCAGGCTATCCACTACCCGGCAACGGACATTATCGAGCGGATACCCATAGGGCACCGAGCGCCAGTCAGCCGGCACGGTGGTGATCTCCTGTACCGTGGAGTGGATCGCCGTTTCGGTGGTGCCACCCAACGCAATGCAGCGACACTGATCGGCCACTGCGCGTAATTTTTTCGGCAAATCAAGCGGAACCCAGTCCCCCCCCAGCAGCACAATCCTCAGGGGCAACGTCAGGTTGTCCGCTGCGGCGCTGGTGAACGTCATTTCCGCGATAGCGGGTACACAGTTCAACACGCTAACCTGGTGCTGCCGGATCAACGCCACCCAGCGCTGTGCATCGCGCCAGCTATCATCTTCGATACACACCACCGCCCCGCCCACCGACAGTGGCGCGAAAATATCGTATACCGCAAGGTCAAAGCTCAGTGCCGACACCGCCAGCGTGCGCATGCGATCGCGCAGCGGATAACGGCGGTTAAGATCGTCGATGGTGTTTTTTGCTGCCAGATGGCTAATCTCCACCCCTTTTGGCGTGCCGGTTGAGCCAGAGGTATAGATAACGTAAGCCAGATGCTGCGGATCGCCGTAAACCACCTCCGCGAGGGGAAGCAGTGAATCTTCATCAGGCAGTTGAGTGATCACCTGTTTCACGCCAGCATTTTGCAGGATGGCCTTGATGCGCTGCTCCGGTTGCTGGTGGTTGAGCGGTAGCCAGGCCGCACCGCTGGCCAGCACGCCCAGCACTGCAATAATCTGCTCGGGCCCTTTGGGCAGCGCGATTGCTACTGGCTCGCCGGGCTGTACACCCAGATTGTGCAGATGTGTCGCCAGGCGGCGTGCGCGTTCAGCCACCTCGCCATAAGTGAGGGTCTGGTGTGCGCCAAATAACGCGGGCGCTTCCGGATTTTGCTGCGCAAGGTGGAAAAAGGCACTGTGCAAACAGCTTTCAGGTAAGGGCGCATCGGTGGCGTTCGCGCGCTGCCGCACGGCCTGTTGTGCAGGAGGTAACGCACTGCGTACCGGCTGTTGCCAGGCCTGTTCGCTGGCAATGAGGGCTTCAAGCAGACCAATAAATTGATCGAACATCAAATCAAGCATGCCAGCCGGGAAACTGGCTTCTCGTGCGTCCCAGTTCACCAGAATACCGTGATTTAGCTCGGTAACTTGCGCATCCAGCCACACCTGCGGTCCCTGTGAGACAATCCAGCCTGGTTGTCCAAAGGCCTGCTGAACACGCTCGCTGAACAGTTCGCCAAGACCCAAAGCGCTGGTAAAGACCACCGGCGCAAACTGCTGCTGACCTCTGACGCGTGCCGCTTCACGTAACACTTCTACACCAGAGAAAAATGCATGTGCCGCATCCTGGCGGAACTGCTGTTGCAGGCGCTGCGCACGCTCGAGGAAACTGCCCGGTTGGCTACCCTGCCACGCCAGCAGTACTGACGAAGTGAAATCCCCCACCAGCGCCGATACGCTGGCGTGCAGCGACTCGCGGTTAAACAGCGGCAGGTTAAGAATAAAGTCCTCTTCGTCACTGAACTGGGTCAGCACTTCCGCAAAAGCAGCGGCAATCATCATTGGCAAGGTCAGCTGATGTTCACGCGCACGGGCTTCCAGCTGTTGGCGGGCGTGAGCATCAAACCAACGGTGGCGACGAACCACCGTCTGATGTGTACTGTGGGTGTTCATCCCCACGCTGGGTAACATCGGCGCGCCCGGTAAATCCGCGAGGCGTGACAGCCACCACTGTTTGTCCTGGGCGTAACGCGCCTGCTGTTGCGGTTCCTGTAGCCAGGCATGGCGTAGCTGCTGATACTGGCGGAAAGAGAGATCCAACGGGGCGAGCGGCTGTTCTGGCTCCAGATAAAGCGTTGCCAAATCGTCTAACAGGACGCGCAGGCTCATCGCATCCGCTGCAATCATATCGAGATTAAAATGCAGGCGGCAGCCACCACCCAGGGCTTCAGGCTGGTACGTCAGCCGCACATCAAATACTTCGCCTTGCTCAATATTCAGTTGACGATGTGACAGTGCGGCGCGGATCGCCTCCAGCCGAAGGCGTGCAGTTTCACCGGTTTCATGGCGTAAGTCGTAGGTTTTTAGCCCCGGCCAGCGCGCCTGAGCCATCACCTGCTGTTGTCCCTCTTCCAGAACGGTCACGCGCAACATCCCGTGCCGTGACAGAAGCTGCTGTACCGCATTCTCCAGCCGGGCAGCATCAATCTGTGGCAGATCGAATTCATGGTAGAAGTGTGCTGCTACGCCCCCCAGATGTTGGCTGTCATCACGCCCCACCCAATAAGCATGTTGCATCAGCGCCAGTGGGAAAGGATCGTTTTCATGCAGGTCCAGTAGCGGCGAAGAAACGGGCTGACTGACGTGTCTGGTGGGCTGCGTCAGCATCTCCAGCCAGGCATCAAGGCGGGGCTGTTCAATGAGACGGGCAAACGAAACGTCATGTCCCTGACGCCGCCACATCGCCGCAAGCTTCATCATCGCCAGTGAGTCGAGTCCCAGACCGATAAGATCGCAGTTATCCGGCAACGGGTTGGGCATATCAGGGAGAAAGGGGGAAATGTCGGTGAAAATCTTGTGCTGAAGGGGTGTTGCCATTGGTTTAATCCTTCCCTTTATTACATCGCAAAACTATTCAGAACGTTTGTTGCAGCACCGTCCTGACAAATTAACGCAAATATTAGTATGTTATAACGTTACATTATTCAAGCATAAATGAGAATCATTTTCACAGAGAAGCCGTCACCCGTGCGGTATCCACCAACTTGCGCGTGATGGGGTGCGCGGGGTTGGCCAGCAGATCGACTGTACGGCCCTGTTCAACCACCTGTCCCTGGTCAATCACCATCAGTTGCCCACCCAACTGTGTTGGCAGCATGAGATCGTGGGTGACCATCAGCAACGTAATCCCTTGCTCTCGCTGCAAGCGTTGCAGCAGCTGTAATAGCGCCATTCGTGTCGGGCCATCTACCGCGCTGGTCACTTCATCGCACAGCAGAATATCGGGACGTGCAATCAACGCGCGCGCTAACGCCACCCGCTGCTGCTGGCCGCCCGAAAGGGTCGATGCCTTGCAATCAAGCACCTGACCCTCAAGCCCCACCTGCTGCAACACCTCCAGCATGCGCCGTTCGCGCTGTAGCCGGTTGAGATTTGGCTGGCAAAAATAGAGGGGCCGCTGTAACAGCGAGCGCACACGATAGAAAGGATTCAATGAGCTGGCGGGATTTTGTGCTACGTATTGCAGCTGCTTTTTGTGCAGCCTGCTGCGTTGATGAAGCGGAAGCGGAAGCCGCTCGCCTTGCAGATGCAACATTCCCTCAGCGTCGACATGTAATCCGGCCAGCGTACGTAGCAGCGTGGTTTTGCCGCTACCCGATGGCCCAGCAATGGTCAGCGTTGCACCACGTCGCAAAGAAAACTGCACAGGCGTTACCACAGTGCGGCCTCCATAACGCGCACTCAGCTTATCCGCATGCATGATAATCGACGGTTCCTGCTCAACCTGTTGCGCAGAAGTGCAAAGCTGCCAGGCGCCAAGCAGCCGCTGCCCTGCCCGACTGAGTGGTTGGTGCAAGAAGGCTGGCGTTGGCTGTTGCTCAACCAGCTGACCCTGCGCCATTACCAGAATTTTATCGGCTATCTGACTGGCCTGAGGCAGATCGTGGGCCACAAACAAGACGCTCATCTTATGCTCCCGCGCTGTCGCGGCAACCCATCGCATCAATGACTGAGTACTGATTCCGTCCAGCGCACTGGTCGGCTCATCCATCAATACCAAGGCGGGATAACCGAGCATTGCCGCGACCACCATCACGCGTTGTCGCTGCCCACCAGAAACCTGATGTGGATAGCGCCGTAAAAACGCCGCATCATCCGGTAACCCGAGCTGTTGAAAATGGCACGCGATTTGACGATCCCGCTCGATCACCGGGATGCCACGGCCCGCAGCGATAAGCCGTAAGTAAGCGCCCAGCGTTTGCGATGGCAACAGACTCAGACGTGGATCCTGCGGCACAAAACCCACATGCTGAGCACGTAACCGCCTCAAACGCCGATCGTTCAGGGCTGACAGTGACTGTCTCGCCAGCCATACCTCACCGGATATCCCGGTGGTGGTATCGGGATAGTGCCCTAAGGCCGCACGTAACAGGGTACTTTTACCGCTGCCCGACGTGCCAACCAGGGCAACAATCTCCCCCGGTTTTAGCTGTAACGAAAGTGGGTGAAGCAGCGTTTTTTCCCGGATACGTAAACTGAACTGCTGCAACTCCAGCACGCAGTCGTCAGCACAACGCTGCCCTGGCGCTGGCTGTAGGGCGGTTTTTTTTGGCCGCCGCGCGGGAATAAACAGCCTGTCCAGCGTCAGGTTAAGCGGAATTAACAGCAACAATATCGCGATCACCGGAGCCAGCGTCCCCCAGGGTTGAAACGTCAACCCCTGGCGATTTTCCATGATCATCAGCCCCCAGTCCGCTTGCGGGGACTGGGCCGCCAGACCAAGGAAACTGGCGGTGGCGAGAATGAACATCGCCCCCAGCAAGCGAATCCCGAGATCGGCGCTGAAGAGCGGCAGAAGGTTGGGTGCAATCTCCCGGCAGAGAAGCGATCCCACGGATTCCCCACGACAGCGCGCCACATTGATGTAGTCCTGCTGAAGCTGTTGCAATGTTGCTGCGCGCACCAGGCGAAAAATATCCGGTAGCATCACCAGAATCGTCGCGATGACCGCCGCCGGATAGCCGCGCCCACCTACAGTGACCACCAGAGTCAGCAACAGTAACCCCGGTATGCTCAGCAGCACATCCGCCATCATGAGCAGCAGGCGATCAAGCCATCGCCCCTGTAGCGCCGCTAACATGCCTGCCACCCCGCCGATAAACCAGGCCAGCACCACACTCAGGCAAGCCAGTGACAGCAGCCGTTGTCCGCCGCTGAGCACGCGACTGAGGATATCCGCGCCCAGATAATCCGTACCGGCCCAGTCGGCCTTGCCTGGGCTGGCAAACGGCATATCGCGTATCTCATCCGGCGCATACGCCGCCAATAAGGGGCCAACCAGGGTGATCAGTGCGACCAGCAAAAAGAGCGCCAGCCCGATAAATTGCGCTTTACGCATCAGGCCACCTCCGGCCGGGCGGCGGGGTGCAGCAATGAAGTCAGAACATCCGCCAGTAAGTTCAGCAGGACAGTCAATGTGCAAATCACCATTGCAATCCCCATCACCACTGGGGTATCGCGCGATAGCGTTGCATTGAGCAGCGCGGCCGCCAGGCCAGGCCAGCCAAACAGCGTTTCGGCAATTAACGCACCGCCAAACAGGTAGGTGATATAGCGCATCAACACCGGCATGCAGTGCCCCAGCGCAGGTGGGATGATCCAGTGCAGCACCACACGTGGTTCGCTCACGCCATTCAGCCGCGCGCACTCACAGGCGGAGGAATGTGAAGCCTGAATCACACCAAGGCGGATCAGTTTGATGTTTTGCGCCAGCGAGACGCTAAGCAATGTTAAGACGGGGAGGACAAACAGCGACCACTGTGACCAGAGCGACGCTGTGGGTGAGATCAGAGATAAAGCCGGTAGCCAGTGCAGCGTTAAGGCGAAAACGACCACCAGTAACGTGCCTGTCACGAATTCCGGCAGCGCCACCATTCCCACGGAGAGTGTGCTGATCAACCTGTCGGTAAGGCTTCCCGGATGCAGACCACAATACACGCCCGCCGTAATGGCGATAATCACCAACAGTATGCTGGCCGTGGCCCCCAGGGCCAGCGAGAACTGCCCGCGCTCCCATAACAGCTTACTGACCGGACGACCGCTCACATAGCTGTTTCCCCAGTCACCCCGTAATACACCACTGACCCAGTGCAGATAGCGCCGCACCAGCGGCTGATCCAGCCCCAGTTGCGTGCGTAATGCGCTGATCTGTTCGCGGCTGGCAGTACCGGATAACTGCTGCGTGACAGCATCACCTTTCACCAGAGACATCGCGCTGAAAATGATGGCTGACAGCAGCCACAGTGTGAAAATGGCCTGCACGCTGCACCTGAGCAGGCGTGCTAAGCGTGGCATTCCCCTCATGCCGGACGTAGCCAGGCATCGCGCAGCAGCGGATAGTCGAAGAATCCCGCCGCTTTGACGCCAAAGACCCCAGGCGCAGAGGCTGCCACAGAGGGGATGCGGGCAAAAATGGCATCTCCGCCCTGTTGCCACAGGTAATGCTGCACATCAGCCACCCGCTGACGTAAAGCGTCACCCCGTGCAGCCTGCATGGCGCTCATCAGTTTGTCGAGCTGAGGGGTAGCAGGGCCGGTGAACGGCCACGGGGCTGCCGAGCCATAGTAAAACGGCAGGGCCACCGGCAGCGGCATCGGTCGATAGAGATTGGTTTGCAGCGGCGTGTTCAGCAGCAGATTAAAATCACTGTAGTAATCCGCCGCGGGGACACGATTGAGCTGGAGATCGAAACCCGCAGCTTTTGCCTGTCGTAGCAGCAAGGTGGCGCTTTCGGCGGTGCCATACTCATAGTCGCTGGTGCGAAGCGCGATACGAGTGGAGGTGAGGCCGGCTTTTTTCAGTAGTGATTGCGCATGTTGTGGATCGTAATGGCGTAGCGGTAAATCCGCACTGAACCAGGGTTGTCCGGCTCCCAGCGCATCGTTTGCCACTTCACCCAGGCCCATGGTGACCGCACGGACCATCGCTTCGCGGTCGATGGCGTATTTCAGCGCCTCCACCACCTCGGGACGGTTAAACGGTGCTTTGCTGAGGTTCATGCTCAGCGCCAGATTGCTCATTTCCGCGCTGGCTGAGTGCCACAATTTCATCGCCGGGTTATTTTGCTCAGCCCGCGCGGTCAGCAGCGCCATACCACCAACATAGTCAAACTGCCCCGCTTTCAGACCGTTCAGACGCGCTGCACTTTCGCTGATGGCGTAAAGCTGAATTTCATCCAGCCACGGGCCACCATTGTCGGCATCCCAGTAATCACGACGCGCCTGTAATACGCTTTTGTCCTGTGACCAGCTCTGCAAGGTATAGGGCCCGCTACCGATGGCCGCGGTAAAATCCTGCGTGTTTTCCGGGAAAATAAAAATCGACTGTGCCAGCAGCAGATCAAAGGAGCCCACGGGTTGATGCAGTTGCAGCGTCAGCTGGTGATCGTCGTCGATACGGGAGGCTGCAAGGTCTAGCGGCTTCAGCCAACCACTCTGGCTACCCGGCTGGCTGAGCCAGGTTCGCAGGCTAAACATCACATCTTTACTGGTGAGCTTGCGCCCATCGCTAAAGGTCACGCCCTTGCGCAGGTTGAGCGTCCAGCGCGTGGCATCGTTGTTTGGTTCAGCGGACTCCATCAGACGCCAGACGATACGCTGATTATCTATTTCCGCTAATGAATCCCATATCAGACGTGCACGCACATAGTCGACATTACTGTTGGTAGAGTGCAGGACGTTGGTGGAGTCACTGCTCGAACCAGCAAAGGCCGCGCGCAGTACTCCACCGCGCTGCGGAGAGGTTTCATTTGCCCATACCAACGGTGAAAAGCCATTGATCAGTGCGATTCCCGCACCAATACCCACCATTTTTATCAGTGTTCTTCTGGTTAAACCCTGGTTCATTCCCTGCTGCTCCCTTAACGAAATCCTTAAATTAACGCTTCATTAATGATCATACCATATGTTATATCATTACATTATTATCAGCGCTATTGATAATCATTCTCAAAAAAAACATTAAGAAAAAATTTCATTCAGGATTTGGCAGAGGATTGCTATGGAACGCAGCACGACATATCTGGCAGGAAAAAAAACCACGCAGCGCGCGGCTACCGCTCTTTCACTTTCCCTTCTGACCCTCGCGTTGCAGAGCGCCTGGGCACAGCAGAACAGTCCAACACTCACCGTCACCGCCCAGGACCCGACTTCATACGGTAGTCAGCTCTCTGCTGGTGAAAGCAGCAGTGCAACAAAAACCACCACGCCACTGGTGGAGACGCCACAATCGGTTTCGGTGATTACCCGTCAACAGATGAACGATCAAAATACGCGAAGCTTGAATGAAGCACTGCGCTATACGCCTGGGGTAGCGGCCGAACAGTGGGGAGGGGTAACCGCATTTGATCAGTTCACCCTGCGCGGTTTCAACTACAGTGATACCGGCTACTCCGATGTGTTCCAGGATGGCTTACGCAATACGAATGGCCTGCTGTTTGGTGTACAGCAGGTTGATCCTTTTCTGCTGGAGCAGATCGATGTGTTGCGTGGCCCGGCTTCGGTGTTGTACGGCTTGTCCAACCCTGGTGGGGTCATTGCTTTAACCAGTAAGCTGCCAACGCGAGAAACCGTTCGACATATTGAAGTGGAAGGTGGAAGCCGTAACTACGGGCGTGTGGGGCTGGATTTCGGCGGCGCAGTCAACGACAGCGGCAGCGTGTTGTACCGTTTTGTGGCTACCGGACATCTCGCTGATGGCATGCAGCAAGGGACCAGACTCAAAGGCTATGCACTGGCCCCCTCAGTGACCTTTAATCCTGACGACAACAACAGCCTGACGCTCTATTCCCGCTTTCAGTACGATCCCGATTTAGGTGCCATTACCTCACTGCCTGCGTCAGGGACGGTCTTCTCAAATCCCAATGGCAAACTGCCGCTGGATGCTTACCCCGGTGAGCCTGGTCACAATACCTTTAGCCGCAAGCAGTCTACCGTGGGGTATAGCTACACCCACAGCTTCAGTGAAGACTGGTCAACCGTTTTAAAAGGCCGATACTTTGGCGAAACCTCAAATTATGATGCGGTGGTGATGTCCGGGTTGAATGAAGACCAGCAGACCATCAGCCGTAATACTGCCGTTTCTGACGAGCATTACAACACGCTGAATGTTGATAATCAGCTACACGGTTTTTTTGACACTGGCATGTTAAGCCATGAGCTGTTGACCGGTGTTAGCGTTGATCACCTACGAGGCCATGCTGACTATGGCAGCGGTACGGTTTCTGCACTGGATATTTATCATCCTCACTATGGTGTCGCAGAGTACGGTCCGACCGCGTGGTGGCAGAACAGCCGCGTCTCATCAACACAAACCGGCGTTTATGTTCAGGATCAAATCGCCTGGCAACAGTGGCGTACCACCCTGGGCGTGCGGCATGACTGGAGCAAAATCATTAACAAAGATTTTCTCTATGGCCAAAACTACGAGCAGCATGACCAGGCAACCACGGGTCGGGTTGGTCTGAACTACCTGTTCAGTAATGGCATCTCGCCTTACGTCACGTGGGCACAATCTTTCCAGCCGGTCGCCGGTCTTTCTCGTGAACAAAAACCGTTTAAACCCAGCCGTGGAGAGCTCTATGAGGCTGGCGTCAAGTATCAGCCTCCGGGCTCCACCACCCTGCTCTCCGCCGCACTGTATAACCTGACGCAGGATAAAAGCCTGAGCACCGATCCGGTAGATTCCACATATCAGACCCAGGGCGGCAAAATTCGTGCGCGGGGGTTAGAGCTGGAAGCACGCGGCGCGGTGACCCGCCAGATTAGCGTCATCGGCAGCTACACCTTGCAGCAGGTTAAATACACGCAGGATACCGAAGGCCATGCGGGTCAAACGCCGCTACGGGTACCGCGCACTTTTGGCGCACTGTGGCTCGACTGGCAAGCACCTGCGGGAACAACTGTTGAAGGCCTGGGGCTGGCGGTGGGAGGGAGGTTCAGCGGCGGCACTCAAGGCGGCACGCTGGATAACACGTTCCACACCGGGGGCTACGGCCTGATGGATGCTTCAATCCGCTATGAACTTGGCAAGCTCGATCCTTCTCTGCGCGGCGGCAAGCTACAACTTACCGCGCAAAATCTGCTGAACCGCAAAGTGGTTGCTGGCTGCTATTCCACAGACACCGGCTGCTTCTGGGGCGCAGGTCGCCAGGTCATTGCCAAATTTAGCTGGGACTTTTGATTTTCTTACCGGCTAACGCCGGTAATTCATTTCGGCAAGGAGAACACCATGAATGAACGCCAACGTTACAGTGCCTGGAGTGATAGTGAGCGTGAGCACTATCGTCAGCAGGGTTACTGGACCGATAGGCCATTGGGCCAACAGTTACGTGACTGGGCGACACAGCAACCTGACCAGATCGCGCTGGTTGCGGGAACACGCCGCCTGAGCTACGCCGAACTGGATGCATTGGCGGACAGGCTGGCTGCAGGCCTCGCCTGCCGTCACATTCGCATGGGTGATAACGTCCTGCTGCAACTGCCTAACAGTATTGAGCTTGTTGCCACCCTGTTTGCGCTGTTCCGGATTGGAGCCCGTCCGATTCTGGCGATGCCCGGCCAAAAAGCCGCGGACATTGATGCATTATGCACGCTGGCAGAACCGGTTGCCTGGCTCTACCCTGAACGTTATCTGGGCAATGACTATCAGGCACTGGCGCAGGATATCTCAACCCGACATCCTGCTATGCAGTGCTGGCAAATCAGCGCCCACGAAAATACAGATTCCCCGATGGCATCGTTTCAGGCCGAACCGCAGCAATTCCGGCTGCCACATGCGGAAGATATTGCTTTATTGCTGCTCTCCGGCGGCAGCACCGGCACGCCGAAACTGATCCCACGCACTCATGCGGATTACCACTATAACGCCCGCCGCATGGCAGAAATTTGCCAGCTTACGCCGCAAAGCGTCTATCTTGCCACGCTGGCCGTGGCGCACAACTTTACCCTTTCCTGCCCCGGCGTGCTGGGCACGTTGCTGTCAGGCGGAAAAGTGGTGCTGGCGCAAACTTCGGGCTGCGACGAAATTTTTCCGCTAATCGAGCAGGAAAAAGTGACCTTTACCGCGCTGGTGCCCCCGCTGGTCACACTCTGGCTGGAGTGCCGGGCATGGGACGATAGCGATCTCTCCAGCTTACAGCTCATTCAGGTTGGCGGTGCACGCCTTGAAACTTCACTGGCAGCGAAAGTGAAACCCGCGTTTGGCTGCCAACTCCAGCAGGTTTTCGGCATGGCTGAAGGGCTGATTTGCTGCACGCGGCTTGATGATACGGATGATGTTATTTTGCATACCCAGGGTAGCCCCATTTCTGATGCGGACCAGCTGCAGGTGGTTGATGCCACCGGGTTGCCCGTGGAGCCGGGGGAAGCGGGTGAACTGCTGACGAAGGGCCCCTACACCATTGGCGGTTACTATCGTGCGGATACGCAGAACCTCCACGCGTTTACGCCCAATCGCTTTTATCGCTCTGGCGATATTGTGCAGCTTACCTCAGCGGGCAATATCATTGTTGCTGGCAGAATCAAAGAGCAGATTAACCGGGCCGGTGAAAAAATAGGTTGTGCAGAGATTGAGTCACTGATTGTGAGTCATCCTGAAGTGAGCAGCTGTGTGGTGATCGGCATTCCCGACGAACGTCTGGGAGAACGGATCTGCGCCTGCTTCCAGGGTGATGCAACACTTACGCTGGCAACATTGCGCGGGTTCCTGCAACAATCGGGTCTGAGTGATCATAAGCTGCCGGACCAACTGTTCCCGGTGAAAAGCTGGCCGTTAACCGCAGTCGGTAAAATTGATAAACGCCAGTTGGCAAAGATGGCGCAACAGACGCCATCCCGAGCTGAAGCTAGCCACTCGCTGGAGGTGCAGGCCGAGCCGCTTGATATCCTCTACCATCTTCTTCAGCACGAAATGGACAATTACATCGCCTATGAGCGTGATGAAAGCTGGGATATCGGCATCGGAAGCCAGGCGCAGATCGTGCTGTTTAAAGATCGAGCTGAACTGACTCAGCCCAATAGCCCGATGAAAAGCTGGCAGGAAGGAAGCTGGCAGGAGAATCTGCAACGTGCGCTTCAGGCGTTGCCCTCTGGTCAGTGGCAAGCCTGCGGCATTAGCCACTTTGAGCTCGCGCGATTAATTCATAACGTTGCGTTGCATACGCTGCCTGAAACCACAGCATTAATCACGCTGGTGATTCCGCGCGTCACCCTCAAACTAAGCAGAGGAACCGCCCAGCTTACCGCATCCAATCCAGTGGAATTGCAGCAGCTGCTGGCGCGCGTCAGGGAAGCGGATCGTACTGCTGAGATCCCAGCGCCAAATGCGGACTGGCAGGCTGCTATTGCGCATCGCATTCGTGCGCAGGACGCCCATGACTACTGCCAGCGGGTAGGTTGTGCGGTAGAGGAGATCCAGCGCGGAACCTATCAAAAAATCATTCTTTCACGCCGCATTACGCTGACTGAGCCGGTTGATCTGCTGGCGAGCTACCATCTTGGTCGCCGCAATAATACACCCGCGCGATCGTTCGCGGTCAGGTTAAACGGTGAAAGATTTGTCGGCTTCAGCCCTGAGACGGTGGTTGAGGTTTCACCCACTGGCGCAGTCAGCACACAGCCGCTGGCAGGCACGCGCGCGCTGACACACAATGAGGCCGAAAATCTGAGGCTGCGTGAAGTGCTTACCAACGATACCAAAGAGATCGCCGAACATGCGGTATCGGTGAAGTTGGCCGTTGAAGAGCTAACCCCCTTGTGCGTTGACGGTTCAACGCACGTGAGTGATTTTATGAACGTATCGCGGCGAGGTAGCGTACAGCATCTGGCATCTCGCGTTCGCGGGCAGTTGCAGGAAGCATTAACGCCCTGGGATGCATTTGCGGCTCTGTTCCCGGCCGTAACGGCCTCAGGTATCCCAAAACGACCCGCGATTGAAGCGATTGAACGGCTGGAACCTGCTGCACGCGGTGCCTACAGCGGCAGCGTGTTCACCCTCAACAGCCTGGGTGAAATGGATGCTGCGCTGGTGCTCCGTTCGCTATATCAACTGGAACAGGGTGTTGCGTTACAGGCGGGTGCAGGGATTATTGACCAATCAATACCAGAGAGAGAACTGGAAGAAACCATCGAAAAACTACAGTCGGTGAGCCGTTTTATTATTCCCAGCTAAATAGCGCAAAGGGATGATGAAGGGCTGTTATGGCCCTTTAATCATCACCAATACAGATAGGAAGAGAAAGACGCGGGTCCGTTTTACAGGGACACTTACAATACCATTCCTGTTCTGCTAATAGCAGGTAATCGCATTTGTGCCGCAGGGTACAGCGGGTAACATTCTGCCGATGGGTATCATGACATCGGTTGGCTTAATGACTGGAAAAACGTCGGTCTATTTAGATCAGGAACAACGGGAGCTGATTGCCCGGCTGTCGGCCAGTTGGCTGTGGCGCAGCGAACTGCCCACCTGGCTGCTGATCGTCGTCATTTACGGCGGCTGGGTTGTTACGGTTGCCTGGTGGCAAACCCTCGGGCTGCTGCCATCCACGCTGTTGCTTATCTGGCTAACCACCTGGTATATGTCCTTGCAGCACGAGTTAATCCACGGCCATCCGACCCGATTCGCACGCCTGAATCAGCTGTTCGGCATGCTGCCATTCTCGGTCTGGTACCCTTATGGTGCCTATCGCGATCTTCATCTGACCCACCATATTGATGAAGACCTGACCGTGCCGGAGACTGACCCGGAAAGCTACTACTTTACCCGCCGCCGCTGGGCGCATTTTAACGGTGTGCAGCGTCAACTGGTGCGCCTGCGCAACACCTTTCCCGGCCGCTTCCTGCTGGCCCCGCTGCTGACAATGTTCTGGGCGCTGGCCAACATCTGGCATTCATTTATACAGGGGGATCGCCCCGCCATCGTGATGTGGCTGGTACATTTCATCCTGCTGCTGCCGGTAATCGGCTGGCTGCACGTTTATGACTTCCCTCTGGGGTGGTATCTGTTCGGGGTGACCGGACCGATGCTGGCGATGACCTCAGTGCGCTCGTTCCTCGAACATCGGGCGGAAGAGGCCCCAGAAGCCCGTTCGGTGATTAACGAGGCCGGGCTGTTCTGGCGACTGCTGTTTCTTAATCTGAATTATCATGCGGTACATCACGACCTGCCGCGCATTCCCTGGTACGGGTTGCCGGTGGTGTATCGTGCCGGTAAAGCGGCGTATCTGCGGCGCAATCAGGGTTTTTTCGTTAAAGGGTACGGTGAGCTGATGCGCCAGCATCTTACCAGGCCGATAAAGGTCGAAATCAATCCGTGGTTCCCCGACGGACGCCCGGACACCAGGCCTCTGCAGTCGCAGCAGCATCCTGAAAAAACGCCAGTCACCGACGTTGCCTCTGAGGCTGGAGCATCACCATGACTCAACTGCTGTCTCTCCCTATGTATGATGTGCAGCCTGCGGATACGCGTCTGCTGGTGGACGCGCTGCGCCAGCTGCTGGAACAGGGAGGGATTGATGGCTGGCATTACGCTGAGCCCAGCGATCGGCTGGCGCACTGGAAGGCGCCGTCTTTGCTGCTTAGCCAGACCTGTGGCTATCCGTTGTGCGCGCTGCTGCCTGAAGCGCAAGTGGTTGGCACTTTCCATTACGACGCTCAGGGGTGCAGCGGCTACCGCTATCGCAGCAGGCTGGTGGTGCGGGAGGCCGACGCTGCTAAACGGCTGGTTGATTTTGCGGGCAGGCGTGTGGTGTGCAATAGCGAGGATTCGTTGTCCGGCTTCCATACTCTGCGCGCAGAAATAGCCGCGCTGCAGCAAAACGGTCGTTTCTTCTCATCGCTGTTGTTCAGCGGTGGCCATCGCCAGTCATTGCTGGCCCTCCAGGATAACGTGGCCGACGTGGCAGCGATCGACGCAGTCAGTTGGGCGCTATTTAGCCGCCACCAGCCGACATTGTTGCAGGGACTTACGACGATTGGTTACACCGCTGAACTGCCCGGTCTGCCGCTGATTACTGCCAGTGGCACCTCAGTCGCCACGCTGCGAAAATTGCGGCAGGCGCTGGCCCGGCTGGTCAGCGAACCGCAGTGGCGGGAGGTCTGCGCACGGTTGCTGATTTGTGGCTTCACCGCAACAAACCGCGAAGATTATCAGCCGGTCAGCGTGCTGGTAGCCCCAACTTCTGCCGCAGCGTTCCCGGCTGATAAGCCGTCTTCATCACACCTCGCGCTTTAAGCAGCGGAGCGACCTGCGCAACAAAGTTATCAAAATCCAGCGGCAGGAAGGGGAACATCAGGTTGTAACCGTCCACAGCCCCGGCGCTGAAGGCGGCGATCAGCGTTTCGGCGACTTCTTCGGCGGTGCCGATGACCAGCCAGCTGTCCGAGCTTTGCAGCAGCAGTCGACCCAGCTCCAGCACCGTTAAACCAGCATCATAGCCGCGGATGATCTGCAGCGCGGTGCGTATACCGTCAAAATGGTCTTCCTCGGGTAGCGGCGGCAGCGGTGCGTGGGGATCGGTGCCGCTGAGGTCCATTTGCAGATAGGTGCCGAGCAGATCCAGCGCCATCTGGTCGTTCATCAGCGACGTCACCAACGCCTGTCGTTCAGCCTTTTCTGCCGCGCTGTTCACCACCACCGGCAGCACGCCGCCAAGGATTTTGAAATAGCCGGGGTCCCGCCCCAGCGCCCGCAGACGACGGTTCATATCCGCGCGGTAGGCAATCCCTTTGGCGATATCGCTCATAAATACAAAATGCATATCCGCCTGGCTGGCGGCGAGCTGCTTGCCGGCTTCTGAAGAGCCAGCCTGCACTATCACCGGGTGTCCCTGCGGCGGTCGTGGCAGATTCAGCGGGCCGCGCACCTTGAAGAATTTACCCTGATGGTGCAACGGATGCACCCGCTGCGGATCGGCGAAGTCACCGCTCTGCTTGTCTAACAGCACCGCCTCCTCTTCCCATGAATCCCATAGCTTGCGCACGACATCGATAAATTCAGCGGCGCGCTCATAGCGCTCGCCGTGCGCTGGCAGCGTTTCGCGTCCATAGTTGGCGGCCTCTTCCGGCAGCCAGGAAGTGACCACGTTCCAGCTGGCCCGTCCCTCACTGAGAAAATCCAGCGATGCAAAGTAGCGCGCCAGATTGTACGGCTCGTTATAGGAGGTCGAGGCAGTGGCCATCAGGCCGATGTGATCAGTCACCGCGGCCAGCGCCGCTAACAGGGTGATCGGCTCCAGCCGCAGGTTCGCATAATGCGGAATACCGCTGGGCACCGTATCCCACACCGCCACATGATCGGCGATGAAAATATTATCCATCACCGCCTCTTCAGCGCGGCGCGCCAGTGTGGCATAGAACTTCAGAGTGAAAATCTCCCTACCGGGGGACTGCGGGTGCCGCCAGGAGAAGCGGTAATCGCCCTGAGGATTGAAGAAGAACAGATTAAAAATAGCCGTGGGTTGGGTCATGCTGATCGCTCGCTAAGCATGGCGTCCGCTGTCGGACGCCTCTGAATTAATTGGCCTTCAGGTTGGTTTTAACCCACTGCTCGGCGACCTTAGCCGGGTCTTGATGCTCGACGTCGACCGCCTTATTGAGCTCAATGAGATCGGCGGTGGTCAGGCGCGCTGACACTTGATTAAGCACCTGCTCGGCTTTCGCTGATACCGTGCCTTTATGCACCAGCGGCACCACGTTCTGTGCGGGTTGCTCATGTTTATCATCTTCCAACACCACCCACTTCTCTTTCGACAGATCGCCCTGGGTCGAGACCACCGTCGCTACGTCAATTTTTCCCGAGTTAAGCGCCAGTCGGCTGAGCGGCCCACCCATATCCAGCGACCTGAAAGCCTTAAACTTGATACCGTAGACCCGCTCCAGCCCCGGCAGCCCGAGCGCTCGGGTTGCCACTTCCGGTGGGCCACCGACCACCAGTTGCGGTGCCACTTTCGCCAGGTCAGACAGCGTTTTCAGCTGATACTTTTTCGCCGTCTCTGCGCTCACTGCCCAGGCGGTAATCGAACTCGCCTCCGCCGCGTTCAGTAAGGCAAAGTCCGCTGGCAAGGTGGTGGTCAGTTCGTGAGTGACTTCCTGTTGGGTAGTCACCTTGGTATCTGGGTGATAATGGTTTAACAGCGCCCCGAGGTATTCCGGTACCACGTCCAGCTCGCCAGCTTTCAGCGCCGGAAGGATGATTTCGCGGTTACCGAGATTAAGCCGGGTTTTAACCTCAATCCCCTGCTGCTGCAGCGCCGAGGCATAGATATTGGCCAACACAGTCTGCTCAGAGAAGTTGGCCCCTCCGACGGTAACGGTCTCAGCGAGGGCAGACAACGACATCGCGCTCAACCCCATTGCCACCAGCGTTGCCTGGGTTAATTTACGTTTTGCAAACCACCATTGTTTCATCATCATCATGTTCTCTTATTCATCGTGCGTAGCAACTACGCGGGGAGTTAACGGGCGGCGAGCGGCGTAAAGGCAAACCAGCGCCGGGCAATCAACGACATCAGTAACTCACAGCCAACGGCCAGCAGCGAAACCACCAGCGATCCGGCAATGACCTGCGGGAAATCACGCTGGCCGAGGCCATCAATCAAAAAGCGGCCGAGACCATCGAGTCCGGCATAGGCGGCCACCACCGCAGTGGCGATCAGCTGTAACAGCGAGGTGCGGATACCGGCAAAAATCAGCGGCATCGCGAGCGGAATACGTACCTTCAGCAATGCCTGCAGCGGGGTCATGCCCATTGCTTTCGCAGCATCGTGCAGGGTTCTGTCAGCCTGGCTGATGCCGACGTAGGTGTTAGTCAGCATCGGTGGAATTGCCAGCGCGACCAGGGCGATAAACACCGGCACATCATTGAAGCCAAACAGCATGATGCACAGTAAAATAATGCCCAGCGACGGGAAGGCCTGACCGATATTGAACAGGTTGATCGCCAGAAATGCGCCGCGCTGCAGGTAGCCAAACAGGATGCCCAACGGCTGGGCGATAAGCGCAGCAATCGCCAGGCTGACCAGCACGTAGTAGAGATGTTGCACCAGCCGATGCCAGATGCCGAGATCGCCGCTCCAGTGTGTGCCCTGCAGGAACCAGTGCCAGGTATCCATAATTATCGTCATTAGCGCGTCCACCGGGTTAAACGATAGCCGATACGGGTAATCAGCAGGTCAAGCATCAGTGACAGCAGCAAGCTCAGTGCCAGGCTGGTCAGGATGGGCGTCAGGAAGTCTTGGTTAAAGCCGACGATCATTAGCTGCCCCAGCCCGCCCTGGCCAATCAGCGCGGTGACAATCACCAGCCCGACCAGCGTCACTGAGGCAATCCGCAGCCCGGCAAACAGCGACGGCAGGATCAGGAAGATTTCAATGTCAGTAAATCGCCTAAAGCGGGTGTACCCCAGTGCGCGCGCCGATTCGAGAATATCCGGTGGCAGATTTTGCATCCCCGCCAGCACGTTGCGCATCAGGATCAGGAGAGAATAGAGCGTCAGGCCGATCACCGCGGTGGTGACGCTCAACCCGGTCCACGGCAGCAGCAGA
Source organism: Candidatus Pantoea multigeneris (assembly GCF_011752615.1). Lineage (NCBI taxonomy): Bacteria > Pseudomonadati > Pseudomonadota > Gammaproteobacteria > Enterobacterales > Erwiniaceae > Pantoea > Candidatus Pantoea multigeneris. The sequence continues at coordinate 674,084 of NZ_VWXF01000002.1, read as the reverse complement.
ATAAACATCGCCAGCGAGGGGATAGTAAACAGCACGCTGCTCACCGAAATCAGCGGCCCGGCGAAAGACGGCCAGTGAGTGCAGATCAGCAGCATCAGCGCCGTTAACAGCGTACCGAGCGTGAGCGACAGCAGCACCATTTGCAAATGTTCCAGAAACAGCTGAACAATCATGGCGGCGTTGTCGGCGATCCAGTGCCACTCAATCATGTCGGCCACCCTGTAGGTTTTGCAGCGCGGCACTCAACAGTCCGCTGTCGACCGAGCCCGCGTAGCGGCCATCTTCGCTGACCCTTATCAGCACCCCCTGTGGCGCGTTGAGCAGATCGTTGTAGGCGTGCAGCAGCGACTGTTCGTCGCGCACCAGCCGTGGCGACACCGTATCAACACCGCCCTGCCAGCGTAGCGGGCGGCGATCGCTATCAACCATAAGCGGATGTTGCACGGTCAACAGGGGAAAGTCGGTGGAGAGCCGCTGTCCGTCAGCAGCAATCAGCGCCACGTCATGGCGAGGCAGATCACCGACGCGCAGCCGAGCCAGACGCTTGAGCGCCGGCTCCGGCCCGATAAAGTTCTGCACGAAATCACTGGCCGGGTGCGACAGGATCTGGTCCGGGGTGTCCAATTGCGCGAGAATGCCGCCTTCCTGGAAGATGGCGATGCGGTCACCGAGGCGAATGGCTTCGTTAATGTCGTGGGTGACCAGGATAATCGTTTTATGCAGGCGGGCCTGTAACGCCAGCAGCTCTTCCTGCAGCTTTACCCGTACCACCGGATCGATGGCCGCGAAGGGTTCGTCCATCAGCAGGATCGGTGGATCGGCGGCCAGCGCGCGAGCAATCGAGACGCGGCTCTGCTGGCCACCGGAGAGCTGATGGGGATAACGTTTTAGCAGCAGCGGGTCCAGCGACATCAGCGCCACCAGCTCGTCAATGCGGCGGCTGATGGCGTGCTTATCCCATTTCAGCAGTCGCGGTACGGTGGCAATATTTTCCGCCACCGTGCGATGGGGAAACAGCGCCGGACTTTGCATCACAAAGCCGATTTGACGGCGTACCTGAATAATATCTGCCGTCGAGAGCGCTTCGCCCTGAATGTAGACTTCGCCCTCGTCAGGAATATCAAGGCGATTAATCATCCGCAGGGTGGTGGTTTTTCCGCAGCCGCTTGGGCCGACAAAGGTGCAGATTTCTCCCTGATTGATGTTTATATTCAACGATTTGATAGCATGTCGGGCATTGCCGGGATAGGTCTTGGTGATATTTTCCAGTCGAATCATAATGCCTCAGCATTTCTTCGGTATTGCGCGGTCACATGCATTTCGGCAGGCTCACACTCTCTTGTTTAGAATTTCCCTGCCAACACTATGGCATGGCTGATCTTCATCACAAATTCAACATCCGGAAATCGAAATAATAAATATAGCTTATATTCACTGAGGTAAAGGTTCTGTTGAATCAATTGGGTTTCTGTAAAATGTGCGGTGATTTCGGGGCTAAACTGAAAGCGTGTGACGGTGCAGCCATCAAAGTAGGTGGACAGCCTGAAAGCCTTCACGAATCGGCGGCTACGTACGCGTTTCTGGATTTGCGGGTCGCGTACAGTTAGCCGGTACTTTGGTCGCGCTGCGACGTTGTATGCTCATGCGGTGGCGCGCAGCCTGAAGTCTTGAAGATGTACATTCAAGACCTGCGAGGCTGACGACTCTTCGAGGAAAAATAAGATTACATAAGGAATATAGCCGTCACTTTATATTATTTTTTAATTTTGAGAATTTTGGTTATATTTTTCAATATGTTATAGGGCCCAGTGAGCACCAGTGCGTCATCGTGTTCTTTTATAGAAATACACTGGGGTTTAAATTCCAGGAATTTTTTGACACTTAATTCGTAGTCTCCCTGCGCATTTTTTTTGTACTTTCTCTCTTCAAGAAGATCGATTATATTACCTACATCCATTGGCGTATTAATATAAAGGCGGCTAACACAGGTCATCCAGCTGTTGATAGATAACCCGCAGAGCATTCCGATCAGGCCATCTATGGTATTCCCATGGGCGAAAAGAGGAAATACCCATAGAATCATCGCTGTGAAAACAAGTGAAACAAAAATGCTAAATAATATATGATATTTATCCATGCGCCATTGATCAAGCAGGTTCAATCGTTTAATTCTGTATTTGAAAAACATTGTAGTTCTCCTTGGTATCAAGAGCAGCGAAAGCTGCTCCAATATAATAAAATCAAGAGCCCGATGAAGAAGATGACGATGAATCATCACCAAAATAACTGCTGATAGAATCAATACCGGCAGAGATAGCAGTACCTATAGCATCTCCACCCAAAAATCCTACGGTTGCACCAATTCCTCCTCCAATAATTGACCCAGCAGCTCCGCCAAACCCCAAACCAATTAAGGCCCCCTCTTCACCGCCCGCAATGGCGCCCGCAGTGCCTCCTATGCCCGAACCAGCGGCTTGAGCTGCCCCAACAATATCAGCAGCACCGCTGATCATTCGCATCTGGTCTGTAGTTAAATTACGCATAATCTTCCTTATTGATTAGTGTTTTAAAAATTCCACACAGAATGACAACAAAAAATCACATTAATCAACAGATGATAATAACTATCACTATTAATCATTGTGTATATTTAGATTAAATATTTATTTTCTACTGTCCATTACTAACCCCATCGTTACTTTGTGACCAGCCACTATCACCTAAGGATGAATTATAATTAGCATCAAATGATCCTAATCCTTCAGTAATAGGTGAAGCTACGGTATAGCCTGATCCTATATTATCATACAGTGTTTTCCCTACATATCCTCCGATAGCTCGACCAGCATTGCCTCCTATTGCACCCCCAACATCTTCACCAACTGTACCCCCAACATATGAACCTACCGCGCCAGCAACCAGTTCCCCTTGACTCGATGCACCGTAAACTGATTCCATATCCGTAATTGATATTTCTCTCATAACTATATCTCCATGTTAAGTCATCACTTTCTTTTTTTTAATTCATCGGTAACAACCATAATAATACCGACGATAGAACAAACTACTATCATACCTAGTACTTTTTCATCAAAAAAACCAGAAAGATAGAAAACGAATGACAAAATAAAATAGAATGGACCCGTTTTTTCTATGAAACGCAAAAAATAAAAAGATAGCTTCTTCATTTTCCACTTCCGTCCTTGTTAATACATGGGTGAATTGATGATGATTAATTCAAGTAGATCAATCTATCAACAGCCTTCAAAGTTTTTTCCCGATGAGCCACGATGATTCTTGTTATATTCATGTTCTTTATCGCACCATTGACAGAGCGTTCACTGTCCATATCCAGTGAGCTTGTGGCTTCATCCATAAATAAAATTGTTGGTCGCCTGTACAATGCGCGGGCAATAAAAACACGCTGTTTCTGTCCACCTGAAAGACCTTCGCCTAGTTCGCCAATCAACGTTTCATAGCCCATCGGCATCTTGATAATAACGTCATGAATATAACCGGCCTGTGCGCACTCAATCATCCATGCTTCATCGACATTGTCTGTAAAACCGCAGATATTCTCGCGTATCGATCCTGAAAAAAGCCTGTCATCCTGCATTACGCAGGCGATCATTTGTTGATAATTGTTTAAACCCAATTTCCGGATATCAACACCGTTAACCATCACCTTGCCTGAAGTAGGCTCAAATAACCCGGATAAGACTTTTATCAGAGTGCTTTTACCTGAGCCTGAAGCCCCGACGATAGCCACGCTCTCCCCCGGTGATACGGAGATATTAATGTTGCGTAGTACGGGTTCCGACTGGCTGTCATAGCTGTAATCTATAGAAATCGTTTCCAGGGCAGCAGGCTTCCTCACGCCGGGAACAATAAGGCTGGTCTTTTGTTCTTCACGCTCGTGCAGCGCAATATCCGCGATACGCTCGTTATGCAGGCTCATCATACGTAGCTGCAACACAAAGTTTGTCAGTGAAGCCACGCGGTCGGAAAATTGCCCTCGAAACGATCCAAAAGCGACAAACATGCCGATGGTTAAATGATTGTCCATGATAAGACTGGTGCCCAGCCATAGAATGGCGATTTGATCGCAGGTAGCAACAAACGTATTGATGCCACCAAATAACAGATCCATTTTGTTGAGCTTAATGCTGGTGTTAATGGCATCTATTTTGAGATTGAGCCAGTGTGCTCCTCTGCGCTCGCCCATACCCTGAACCTTGACGGTGGCAATGCCATACAAAGTTTCCATGAAGTAGGAGCTGGCTCGAGCTTCACGCACCAGTCTTTGTTCTGATAACTGGCGATAGTAGCGGTAAGTGAACAGGCGCATTAGCACGTAGATTGCTGTGAAGCCAAGCACCACCCAGGTGAGATTACCCCCGTACAACACCAGCATCACCACCAGCCCTACTACCATGATGCCATCCATCATCGCCCCAACCACGCTGGTCGTGAAGGTGGTTCGTAGTGCATCCAGTGAACTAAAACGCGACTGAATATCGCCCAGTTTACGCCGGTCAAAATAGGTCAGTGGCAGCTTGAGGAGGTGATTAAATAATCCTGACTGCCACTGGACATTGATCAACGCGCCCATCACTAATGATGTCCAGGCACGTAATGTCCCCGTTGCCGCTCGCAAAAAAATAAAAAACATCAATCCGGCACAGATTAATGTCAGTAATCCCCGATCCGCCGCCGGTATTGCATGGTCCATGACGAGCTGTGTCCCAATTGGCATCACCAGGTTAATGGCTTCAATGACCACTGACAGGAAGAAAATTTTTGCCAGGGTCGTGTTGATGCCATAGATGCTATTGATGAGCGTATGGAGTTTGATCCTGGTTTTCGTCGTCTCCACAATAAATTCACTGCCGGGCCAGGCCTCCAGAGCCACGCCGGTGAAATGGGCGGAAAATTCTTCCATACCCACCACACGCCTCCCCCGGGCAGGATCATGCAAAATAAATTTATTGTTTTTAACACCCACCAGTACCACAAAATGGTTAAATCCCCAGTGCAAAATACTGGGGGCTTTTAAGGCGCTGACCTCTTCAAGCTCCAGAGAAAGTGCACGGGTAGCCATTCCCAACTGTTCCGCAACCGAAGTAAGGCCGGAGAGTGAACTGCCCCTCGCGGATAGATTAAACTGCTGTCGTAGTGCGATCAGGTCAATATTCTTTCCGTAATGACCACACACCATTGCCAGACAAGCCAGACCACATTCTGAGGATTCGGTCTGATGTACCACCGGCGTTTGTTTACGCCAGCGCATGTCTAATTGATCAATAAGATGACGGAAGCGGTTCTCACGCATCGACTGCCCCCGTTGCACTGTGCTTCATATCGTAGAAAGGAGAAAGCATCCATTGGTAGATCCTTCTCTTTTCCAGAAACAGGGTACTTTCAGCCTTCATGCCATTTTCAAGCGGCATGGATTTTCCATCGTATGAAATCGACTGTTTTTCCGGTGTCACCACGACTTTGTACCAGGGGCCCGGTGAATCCGGTGTGATTTTTGGGGCACCAGGATAGGTCATCATCTCTTGTGTTGATGCAGGTGCACTGCTAATCGCCGTAATTTTTGCGGAAAATTGACCGAATTTTGCCGCAGGAAAGGCGGCATAGCTTAGATTGACTTTGTCACCGAGCATCAAATAGGGAACAACATCATTGGGCACCCACAACACCAGATAATAGTGTTGAATATTCTTTGGAATCAGCTGTAACAGGCTATCGCCCGCACTCACCATCTGCCCGACGGTCACACTCATCGAGTCTACCCGGCCATCCGAGAGCGCTCTGACGATATTGGTTCCGCCAACGTCAGCATCAAGCAGCTCTTTTTGAAGATCATAACGTTGCAGTTCGGTTTGATAGATACGATTATCGAAGTCAGCGGCTTGCGTCTGGATCTGACTTTCAGTGGTGGTCATCTGCAATGCATTTTGATCATTCTGGCCAGTCAGCCCCAACAGGCTGTTCTGTTGCTGATAGTAAATTTCTGTCTGGTAAGCCAGCTGATCTTTTGTGATGAGACCTTTGGTCTGGTAGTTACGGTAACTCTCCATGTTAGCTTTCATAATATTGATGCCTACCTGCGCATTTTTAACAATCTCTGATGAGCGACTGTAAGCTTCACTGTATTGTTGGCGCTGTTTTTCCAGCGTTGCCAGCGTGACTTTTTTACTTTCTTTTAATCTCGCAATGATATCGTCAATGCGCACAATCTCACTTTCAATAGCACTGCGCTTATTAACGCTGACGACACCATCCTGCGTGCTCTTACTGACATCAATCTGATAAAGCGGCTCGCCCTTTTTGATTTGCTGCTGGTCGTGAACATACTGCTTCACAACAACACCCTGGACATCAGAATAAATATGAACGGCACGCGGCCATGTAGTGACTTCGCCGCCGACATTGACCCTACGGGTATAATTTCCAAGTGTAATGAATGTCAGGAACGCAGTAATAAAGAGCAGACATCCTGCCACGATCGGCCACAGGGGGATGCCAGGAAGCAGAAGTGCCCGGCCGCGCCAGTGCCGATTTTTGTGTTTGATCGCATCCTTACGAAACAAAGCTTTTTTTCCTTTATAAAAGTTATTTTGATGAAATGTAGACGAATTTATACACGATTTACTTAAACATTCAGTCAGGAGAACACTTTTATTGATTGATTTCTTCTGCTAACCCAACGCACCTGACCTTCTCCCCAGGGACGTATTCTTTTTAACTTTTTGATGACTTCCAGGGAATAGCCGGGGGCGCAACAGAAATCAAGCAGCCAGATCCTTCCTCCCTCATTCCACTCAGAGGGGTGTAGGTTGAATTTTTCATCATTGAGCATCCTTAATTCAGTGTCTGCTTCCAGATATGCCCAGGTGATGTAACCCAATGGCTGATTGTGACCATCAAAAAAGAATTTTATCTGGTGATGATTGATGGCGTATTCAGTCCAGCGCTGAATGCTTAATACAGGATATAAACTGTAATTGCGATGTTTCAGCATACAGCTTACGGCAAACCCAATCTTTTCGTGAGTTGACCACTCGTCCTTGCCATCACATAACTCGTGAATATATTCCATTAGAACCTCTTTGTCGCAATAGTCCCTAAGGCATCACGGGCAAACGCCTTCTTATCTGCCACCATGTTTGAAAGCGCCTTATACAAGGCGGGTTCATCATGCACATAGCGCGCTAACAGTTGGTTAATCTCACTGAACATCTGAAGCTTGTGCAAGTTGGGACGCGGTTGCAGTCGCAGAAGTCCCAGATGTGCTAACTCACTGTCGCTCTTCTTGATAAACGGGCGAACAACGAGTAAGCAGCGCTGAAGCTGCTGAAAGCCGCGATTATTTTGCAGTTTTCTATCTTGTATCTCCCCATATAACTGGAGCACGACCCGCTCCAGCAGTGCCGGGCTTTGTTCTTCAGATGTTCTGTCACAAAAATGATGGCGTTGATATGCCAGAAGTTGAAGAAAACGCGTGACCAGATCTTTGAAAGCCTCTGGTGCAGTATTCAGTGATACCGTCTCATCAAAATCAATCCCCAGCAGTGACAGATAGCCGTGCAGGCAGGCCAGCTCGAAAGTCTGCACAAACATTTTCTGAATTTGTTGTGATGCATGGAGGCTAAAGTCCACCCCATATAGATATTTGCCAAGATATACCGTGAGGTCAGTGAGTCCTTTGCGCACTATCGCAGGCTCTTTCATCATCTCTTTCAGCCGAAGCTGATAACCAAAATCATAAACATTATCTGTGGGAAAAAGACACCCAAGACCATTAAAGTCTAGCAGGCGACCATCAATAGCCACATTTGAGGGCGATGTGGTGATTTTCAGAAACCGTGTGCGGCAATAGGCCAACTGCCAGGCCAGGCGGCGTGCCAACTCACAGAGTCCTTCGATACACTGCACTTGAGGAGAATTCTTCGCCTCAGGGCTGTAGCCGCATTCAGGTTGTGGTAAGCAGAGAGGCAAATGGCTGATGACAGCACGAACCCGACGGGCATCGTGCATCAGTTGTCCTGAGAATTCTTCTTTAGGCCTAAAATAGGGTGCGCGCTCGAAGTGGGCTGGACGAATGGCCGGACTTCGGACGAGTAAGGCTCGGCGGTCAGAAAGTGTAATATCTTCTGGGGCATCATGAATATAGCGATCGGTAAGAAGAATGGCCTGTACTTTAACTGCGCCAAACGGCAACACCTCATCGAGGATTTCGCCCCAAATAGCTTCGTAAATGGCTTCGGTCACGCCGAGCGTGCCATTGGCATGCTGCCAACTGGTGCCTTTGCCGACTAAAGGATTTGCGCCAATACCTTTAACCTGATATTCACCGAATATGCCACAACGGGCCCCCCCGCCATTGCGTTGCAGTCCCCTGCCACCATATCTCTCCGCAAGAAAAACTCTACTCACTGCTGGACTCCCTGGCTGGATCATGTAACTACATGCATCCTGCATAGCAGCAATACTTTCTGTTTCAGGCCCAGACCATAACAAACTTGTATTTACTTTGTGGGCAAGAAAAGGAATGAGGTTAGCAGCGAGTTTTTCCTGAAGAATTTTGGTGCTTAACATAAACCGCTCCGTGGTTAATATTGAAGATCCCTGTCATTTTTCAACAGCACTCATAAGTTTACAGGTGATATCCACTTTCACCTTTCATGATGCTGCTCAACTTGTTCATCCCAAAAATGAAACACCGAAATGGCAACTCACTTTTCGACATATTTAAGCTCAGTCACGCTGATAATTTCTCAATAATAGGGATGAACATTTTTTGTAAATAGTGTAATGATAACGCTTATCATTTTCCAAACAACGTAACAAAATGTCATTACTGAGTCAATGGGATTTATTTTATTCCATTTTGAAACAAAAAATAACAACTTAAAATAAAATGCAAAGGTAATACCCTTGTTTTTAATTATCATTTGTATTAATTGATTTTTTGCATGCTAAATATCGAACTGTTATTTTTCTTGATTCTATAGTCTTCAGTCACTATGGTGGCGAGGATAAAAATGACGGCTTATAGGTTCTTGTCATAAAAAACTTTGCTTGTTTCATGATTGAATAGTTATGAATGGTCAATTAAAAATACCCCTGGCCTCGATGCTATAGTTTTAACAGGAGAAAGGATTTCTCATGCGCGTGCTGTTTATCGGACCCCCTCTTTTTGGATTACTCTTTCCAGTTATTTCATTTGCACAAGCTTTTCGCATTTCAGGTCATGAAGTCATTGTTGCTAGTGCAGGTCGATTTGCACGTCAGGTTGCAGAGGCTGGTCTAATGGCCTTTGATGCAGCCCCTGAACTTGATTCAGAAGCAGAATATCGTTCACGTGCAGAAAAGCGTAAACAACAAGAAATTACAGGAAATTTTTCATTCTTCAGTGATGAAATGGCTGACCTGCTGGTTGAGTTTACCGCTGCCTGGCAGCCTGATTTGATTATCTATCCTCCCCTCGCTCCCATAGGGCCGATGCTTGCGGCTAAATTTAGTATTCCTGCAGTCATGCAAACGGTGGGATTTGCGCATACCCCTCGTCACACTCGTGGCATGAACCGCACGATGCAAGGTGCCTATGCCAGACATGCCATTAAAGCGCCTGCTCGTGATTTTGCGTGGATCGACGTCACCCCCCCGAGCATGACCCTTTTGCAAAACAGTGGTGAGCCTGTCATCCCGATGCAGTATGTACCCTACAATGGCGGAGCAGTCAGTGAGGCATGGTGGCAAAAAGATCCCTGTCGTAAACGTATCCTTGTCAGTCTTGGAACGGTTAAACCGATGGTTGATGGTCTGGATTTAATTGCGTGGGTGATGGATTCTGCCAGTGAGATTGATGCTGAGATTGTTTTGCATATTTCAAACAACGCGCGTGCTGAATTACGTTCCCTACCAGAAAATGTGCGTTTGGTTGACTGGATCTCCATGGGGATGTTTTTAAGCGGAGCCGACGGGTTTATTCACCACGGTGGGGCAGGAAATACGCTGACCGCATTGCATGCGGGAATACCTCAAATTATTTTTGGCGTCGGAGCCGATCGTCCGGTCAATGCCAGGGCTGTAGTTGATCGCGGATGTGGAATTATGCCTGGTCCGAATGGACTATCAACAGAGTTGATGCGGCTATTTTTGCAAAACCCCCTGCTAAAAAAATCTGCGGCAGAAGTGGCTGAGGAAATGTCCAGGCAACCCACTCCCGCTCAGGTAGTACAACATTTGAGCGATAAACTCAATGTAGGCAGATTTTAATCATCTGCATCGATCATGGTGGGAATGATTTATTCATCGATACACTATCCGCTCAGGGTGTGAATATCATTCCGAAATTCTGTTTACAGATAGCGCAGGATCTCAACTCAGAACCGCAAAGCTGAGATGATAAAAAAAGCCGATGTCATCAAGACATCGGCTTAGACATTTTATCTATTCAGTTACTCAGGCAGCGCGTAAGCAATAATGTCATCGCCGCGTTCTGCCGAATGAGGCGATCCACCGGCGAAAATCACCACATATTGCTTACCGGTTTTCTCAGAGCGATAAGTGATTGGGCCACTTTGGCTGCCTACGGGTAGGCGAGATTTCCACACTTCAGCCCCTGTATGGCTGTTAAAGGCGCGCAGATAGAAATCCTGAGTACCCGCAAAGAACAGTAAGCCTGAGCGCGTCGCCAGGGATGGGCCAAGCGTTGGCATACCCAGCGGCATTTGCAGTCCAACCGGAATGCCCAGAGGTCCGGTATCCTGCACGGTACCCACGGGGATCTGCCAGACCAGTTTCTGCGTCTTCAGGTCGATAGCGGACATCGTTCCAAAAGGCGGCGCCTGGCATGGAACACCCAGTGGAGACATCAGACGCTCGCGCAATGAACCATACGGCAGTCCTTTTTGCACAATCCACCCCATGCCTTCACTGGTGCCCTGGCCTGGTGGGATGTCTTTGGCGGCGACCATCTTGTAATACAGACCAAGACGTAAGTCATTAACAAACATCAGGTTAGTGGTTGGATCAACGGAAACACCACCCCAGTTAATCCCGCCCAGTGAGCCAGGATACTGAAGCGCCATATCCAGACCCGGTGGCGTGAAGATGCCTTCGTAACGGCTCGATTTAAAGCGAATGCGGCACATTAGCTGATCGAACGGCGTTGCGCCCCACATATCCGACTCTTTCAGCGTTTCATTGCCAATGCCCGGCATTGATGAGTAAGGCTGAGTTGGAGAATAGCGCTCTCCCGGCAGGTTACCCTGCGGCACCGGACGCTCTTCAATCGGCGCAACGGGTTTACCATTACGGCGATCGAGCAGATAAATCATGCCGGTTTTCGAGGTCTCTGCCAGCGCGGGGGTGACCGACCCATCATCATTTTTGATGTCATACAGCAGCGGCGTGCCAGTGGCATCAAAGTCCCAGATATCATGATGCACAGTCTGGAAGTTCCAGACTGGACGGCCTGTTGATACGTTTACCGCGACAATCGAAGAACTGTACTTTTCATCGCCTTCACGACGCTCGCCACCAAAGAAATCAGGCGTTGCGTTACCGGTTGGAAGATATACCATGCCAAGGTCAGCATCGTAGGACATTCCCACCCAGACGTTTGGCGTACCGCGCGTGTAGCCTTCTGGCGACAGCGGTTCACGCGTGACCGCTGGATTACCCGGATCCCAGGCCCATACCAGTTTACCGGTTACCGCGTCATAAGCGCGCACAACACCCGGTGGTTCATTGGTTTCGAAGTTATCGATGACACGGCCACCGACAATCACAACATTACCGGCCACCAGCGGCGCTGAGGATTGCTGATAATAGCCAGGCTTCACTTCACCCATGCCGATTTTCAGATCGACAATGCCGTTGTCACCAAAATTGGCTGCCGGTTTACCCGTGTGAGCATCAATCGCCACCAGACGACCGTCACCGGTTGGGAAGAACAGACGTTGCGGGCTCACGGTGGTATCCAGCGATTTGCCCGGTTCTACAACGTTTTTCGCACGGGTTGCATCGAAATAGCCAATCCCACGGCAGCGCTGGTAAGTCGAATTACCGCGTCCCGCGGTATAGCGCCACTTTTCCTTACCGCTATCAATGTCGTAAGAAATCAGTGAGGTATATGCCGTACAAACAAACAGACTATCGCCTACCTGTAATGGCGTATTCTGATCTTCAGCATCGCCTTTATCTGGCACCACTGCCTCACCCGTATGGGCAGTCCAGGCAACTTTCAGATCTTTCACGTTGTCTGGCGTGATGTCACTCAAGGTAGAAAAACGTGAGCCTTTCGTATCCCCCGCCCAGGCTTGCCAGTCTTTTGGTCCAGAGTTGGGGGCAACGTCATGCGCCTCATCTGCTTTAGACTGAACATCGGCGTTACGGATGATGCCTTTCGGCTGGAAGGAACTGATAAAGGAAGAAACCACCGCAACCGCAAGCAAGACGCCAATAGTCACGGAAAAAAGGCGCGCACCGCGCTCTTTCGTTAAGAGCGGTACTGTAAATGCAATCAATACAGCGCCAGCCGCAGGTGCAAAAAGGCGGGAAAATAGCGGCCAGAATTGCAGGCCCACATCCCACAGAGACCAAATAACGCTGAATACAAACGCTATGCCATAAAATACTGCACCTGATAAACGTTTTCGGGTGAGTAATACGCCACTGATTAATAAAAGCAGCCCGGCAACAACAAAGTACCAGCTACCACCCAGCCAGGCCAGCCAGGCACCTCCACCAACGAAATAAACGCCAGCAAGGGCGGTGACAATACCAACCAGTTTAACCCAGAACTGAGCAGCCTTCCCCGGATTCGTTACATCCATAAATTATTTCCCATCAGATTTGAAAATATAATGCACACATTGCATCCGACCGAAATCCCGGCCAGTGAATTAAAAGGAATAAATACTTTTATTTAAGAAACACTCACCCTGCCTTCCTGATGAATCAGGAAAGAATGACCTTTTAAGTGGGCTAACGACCTTTTAAAAAATTACATCTTCATTTACTCGTGACTCAGTTGAACGCAATGTTTGCCAAAAAACCATCATTGAATGCAATCATGTATACAAGATGGCGAGAAAGCATAGTGCGCAGTTGTTAACAAAGTCAACAAGTTGAATTTACATAAATTTAAATTATGCGAAAAACGATGAATCAGTGTGATCGGCGTCACATTTAACTGATTCATCTCACTGGCATTAACGTGAAGGGACCAGGCTAACGAACATAGTCTGCGCCGGTGATATCAATGGTTGAACCTGTAGCATGGCGGCAGCGCCCGCTGGCAAGAAAACTGACCATGGCGGCAACATCTGAGGGGGGTGTTACTTCGCGCAGTGGCAGATTAGCGGTCACTGCCGCTTCCCCTACGCTGGCAATATGATCTTCAGCCATTGCAGTGCGCACCCAACCCGGTGCCAGCGCATAGGCCAGCACGTTTCTGTCACCATATCCTCGTGCGATACCTTTGGTCAGCGCTAATAAACCGCCTTTCGCCGCACCATAAGCCAGGTGCTCAGGACCGTCACCGCGATGTGATGATCGGCTGGCCATATTGATGATAATGCCGCCGCCGCGCTCAGTGTAATGCTCGATAGCGAAGCGGCATAAATCTGCCGGCGCTTGTAAATTCACCTGCAAATTGGCCTGCCAGCCTTGTTGCCACGCCTCATCCCGATTCAGTGGCGAAGCAACATAGATCCCGGCGTTATTCACCAGCACATCAATATTGTTTGCTACTTCTAAAGCGTGACGCCACAATGTCGCTGCGCCATCAGCTCTCGCTAAATCTGCCTGAATCATATCAAGGCGTTCAGGATAGCGTGCCAGCATCTGCTCGGCGCTGGCGTTATCCCGGCCAAAGTGTCCAATGACGTTTGCGCCTTCAGCGTGTAGCGCTTTAACAATTTCGCTGCCGATGCCTTTTGTTGCACCCGTAACCAGCACGGTTTTACCTGACAACAGACTCATAGCCTCTCCTTATTAAGCAACAGTTTGCGCGCCACGCATTTCCAGCAGTGACCCACATAGATAAGATGTCTCTTATTTATTAATCCTGAATTCAGGCGTAGGGATACTCAAGCCGGAATAGTCATACTCCGGCTTATAAAGCTAACAAAGGAATTAATAGTTAAGTGCCATGTCCTTCAAAAGATTCCCCTGCATAAATGACAGGAATCGACTCTGGAATAACATGGTATGTTCATGTGCCATTTTATCCGCATTTTCCGCATCACCTGATTTAATCGCGGCAATTAAGTCATCATGATCGCGACCTAATTTTGAAGGCGCATCCTGGCGAGTCATAAAATCAAACTGTAAGTGCTGCATCCGCTGGCCTTCCGAGAGCAACTTGTCGTAATACGTTGCCAAATAGCCATTGCGAGCGGCCTTTGCGATCGCCAGGTGGAACTCTTTATTGCGTTCGGTCATCGTACTGAAGTCGCCTTTGTAGACCATTTCCATGTAGGCTTCATTCGCGGCTTCAATATGGCGGATATCTTCCTCATTGCGATGAAGTGCAGCCAGTCGCGTGACCGCCCGCTGCACCAGATCTAACGCCGTGATGTAGTTGGGAAACTCTTCAATCTCAAACGGCGTCACGATGGCTGTGCGATTGGGCAAAATCGTCACCAGACCTTCACTCACCAGGCGTGCCATGGCATCACGCACGGGCGAGCGTGATAAGCCAAAAGCAGTGGCCAGTGATATCTCATCTAACGGCTCACCATATTTCAGTTGCAGTGTCAGGATCTGTCGGCGCAGTTCTTCATAAATATAACGTCCGCCATGACGACGCCCGGTGCCCTCTTCTTTCTCTTCTTTCTCTTTTTTTATGCTCATCATTCACGTCTCTGGCTGAAAGTCATACTGGCATGTTAGCGGTGCAAGCCGTTCAGAACAACGCCGGTTCCCTGGTATCACTTAGCGCATGCAGTTTTCGCTTATTTAAGGTACCAACCCCAGGGCTCATCGCTGTCATAACGCGTGATTTGTTTTGTTTCGAGGTAGTTGTTGAGACCCCACTCCCCCAATTCCCGGCCAATACCGCTCTGTTTGTAGCCGCCCCAGGGTGCTTCGGTGAAGGTGGGTTGTGAACAGTTGATCCAGACGATGCCTGCGCGAAGCTTACGCGCTACGCGTTCGGCGCGCTCAAGATCTTCGGACATCACGGCGGCAGCAAGGCCAAAGCGCGATCGATTCGCGGAGGCAATCGCTTCGGCTTCCTCATCAAAGGCACGAACGCAGACGACCGGGCCAAAGATTTCTTCGCGCCACAGTTCACTTTCCTCCGTCATTTCGGTGAAGATGGTGGGCTGTAGGTAGTAGCCTTTGTCGTGGCCCTGGGGGCGTTTGCCACCGCTCAACAGCGTAGCGCCCTGTTCAATGCCCTGCGCAATCGCGCTCTGCACTTTTTTATACTGTGCTTCATTGACCAGCGGCCCGAGCAGGACGCCCTCATCCATGCCATTACCGATTTTAATCTTCTCGGCTTCTTCAACCAGACGCTTCATCAAAGGCTGATAGAGATTGCGCTGAACCAGCACGCGCGACGTGGCTGAGCAGACTTCACCTTTGTTCCAGAAAATGCCAAACAGGATCCACTCCACCGCTTTTTCGATGTCGCTGTCGTCAAAGAGGATAAAAGCTGACTTACCACCGAGTTCCAGGCTGACATTTTTAATCTCTGTCGCGGCAACCTGCATAATTTTACGGCCCGTGGGCACGCTGCCGGTGAAAGCCAGCTTATCAACGTCAGGATGTTCGGTCAGCGCTGAGCCTGCCTCGTGACCTAAACCCGTAATCACATTCAACACGCCAGCCGGTAACTCCGCCTGATGGGCGATGTCTGCCAACTGTAATGCGGTGAGGGGTGTCACTTCGGAAGGTTTCAATACCACAGTGCAGCCAGCCGCCAACGCAGGGGCCACTTTCCATGCCGCCATCAGCATCGGGAAATTCCACGGAATGATCGCCCCGCAGACGCCAATCGGCTCCTTGCGGGCCAGGCTGCTAAAGCGATCATCGGTCAGTGCCACCGCTTGCTCGCGTTGGTTGTCCAGCTTCTCTGCTAAATCTGCGTAAAAATCAAAACAATAAGCGGTATCACCAATGTCCCACAGTGCCTCTGGTAACGGCTTTCCGTTATCCCGGACTTCCAGTTCCGCCAGCATCTGCTGCTTTTCGCGGATCAAACTGGCGATGCGGCGTAAATAGCCTGCACGCGCCTTACCACTCAGCTCCGGCCAGCCGCCGTTATCAAAAGCGTTGCGTGCTGCTTGCACGGCGAGGTCAACATCTTCTCGCGTTGCTGCGGCAATCCGGGCAATTTCTTTTTCGCTGTCAGGATCAATAGTGGCGAAGTTCTCGCCTTTACGCGGGTTAACCCATTGCCCATTGATGAACAGTTGCGTTGTAGCACTCATGTACGATCTCCTTCCATAAAGCGGTAGGCGCTGAACGGCGTGATGTCCTGCGCAGTCGGTCGCTGTACCGCAAGGTCGGCGATAAGACGACCCGTTGTCGCACCCAGCGTTAAGCCAAGTTGCCCGTGTCCGAAAGCCATTAAGACATTACTCAGTCGCCGCGAACGGTCAATAATCGGTTTAGTATCCGGCAAGAACGGGCGATGCCCCACCCCAAACTCTTTCGCCGTGTCATTAAGCTGGGGCAGCAGTTTACGTGCTTTTTGCAGGATAATTTCCGCGCGCTTGAAATTGGGTTTGGCATCGGCACCCGCAAACTCAATGGTGCCACCAATCTGCAAACCGCGCGTCATGGGTGTAAAGCAGAATCCCCCATCGGCGTAAATGACGGAATGACGAAACTCGACTTCCGGTTGCGGCAGCAGCGCCTGGTAGCCTGAAATACCGGTGAGCGGGACACGCACACCGAGCGTGGAAAAGAAACGACGCGAGCCGGTACCCGCCGCAACCACAACATGATCGGCAGGCAAGCTACGGCCATCGCGTAGCAGCACGCCGTTCGCCAGGCCATTCGCTTCAAGAATGCGATCGGCCTCGGAATCAATACGCGTGCCGCCTTGCTGCACAAAGGCATCAGTTAATGCGGCAATGAACCCTTTGGTGTCACTTACTGCGCACCAGTCAGGAAACAGAACGCCATGAGAAAATTTCCCCGCCAGCGCCGGTTCCAGTGCGGCGATGTCATCCGCACCCAGTGTTTCTGCACGAAAGCCTAACTGTTCACGCAGTTCGAGATGTTCACGTTCAGCAGCCAATCCGCGAGGCGTATCGAAAACCTCAATCACTGGACGCTGCCCCAGCAGCGTTTTGTCAGGACAAAGGGCCAGCAAAGAGGCGAAATCGGGGTAGACCTGATGCGTCAGCGATGCCATCGCCTGTGCAATCGACTCGATGCGGCTGTGACGTGCATTGGCCACGAAGCGCAAAAACCACGGCAGTATCGCCGGTATGGCTGCGGGGCGAAGTGCCAGCGGCCCTGTCTGATCAAGCATCCAGCCTGGGATACGCTTCAAAATACCTGGCTTAGATAAAGGGATGATCTCACTGACCGCCATCTGGCCGCAGCTCCATTTCGCGGTGCTGTCGCCAGGCGCAGCCGGGTCGATTAACCAAACCTGATGCCCTTCCTTTTGCAGGTAAAGGGCACAACAGACGCCGACAATACCCCCACCAATCACCACTGACTGCTGCTGTTTCACCATTTATTCTTCACTCTAAAAAGCGGCTGGTGAATATCGCAGATTCGCCAGCCCGCGTCGCCAATTGATTTAAACCTGAGACGCTTCGAAGATTTTGCGGAACGTGGCTTTCTCTTCGGTCGTTAGCGGCTGTAAAGGCATGCGCGCATTGCCGGGTTTAAACCCTGCCAGTTCACAGCCATATTTTACTTTCTGAATAAATTTCCCCTCTTCCATGCTCGCCATGACCGGGAACAGCGAGCGCATGACGTTTTGCGCACCGGTCAGATCGCCGCTGCTGAACTTACGATAGAATTCGCAAATCTGATCGGGGAAGCAGTTGGCTGGACCACAGATCCAGCTGCTGGCGCCCCACATAAAGAAGTCAAAGGCGACATCATCGGAGCCACAAGAGAGCTGGTAGTTGTCTTTATAGCTGTTACCAATTTCCACAGCACGAAGCACGCTGCCGCTGCTCTCTTTAATGCCGATCACACGGGGATGATCTTTAAATGCATCCAGCACGCTAAACCCGACTTCCACGTTGGTGCGCACCGGATAGTTATACAGCACCAGGTTGATGTCGCTGAATTCATTCAGAATGACCTGATAATGGCCGATCAATTCTTCCTGCGAAGGCAATGCATAGTAAGGCGGCGCAATCAGCAGATTGTGGTAACCCGCATCGACAGTCTGTTTCACCTGTTCCAGCACTTCACGCGTACAGGAGCCGTTAGCGCCGGCAATCAACGTGCCGCGTTCACCGACGACGGCCTTCACCGTTTTTAACACCTGGCGGCGTTCTTCATTGGTCAGCGCGTAATATTCTCCTGTTGATCCCAGGGGCACAAACCCACTGACGCCCGCCTTCAGTTGATACTCCAGAATATTGGCCAGCTGATCGTGATCAACGTCATTAGCAGCATTAAATGGGGTTACCAGCGCGGGTAAAATACCGTTCAATTTCATTATTACTCCTCCTGTGGAGTCAGTTATCAAAGGGCATAACGTCGTAACAAACGTGATTCAACAACACCCACCAGGCGTGTTAAGGGGAATGCCACAACGAAATAGATCACGGCGACAGCGGTGAGAAATTCCACCGGCCGTGCGGTACTGTTGGAAATGTTCTGGCCGACAAACATCAGGTCGGCCACGCCCACCGATGAGATCAGCGCGCTCTCTTTAAACAGGCTGACCACATTGGAAAGCAGCGTGGGGATTGCGCGTAGCAACGCCTGGGGAAAGATGACATACAGAATTTTGGTGGTCGGCGTCAGGCTCAGGGCTATACAGGCATCATGCTGCTCACCCGCAATCGATTTCAGCGATCCACGAAAGGTCTCGCTGGTGATCGCCGCCATATACATCACCAGCGATAGGGTGACGCACAGCCATGGCGCAATATCGATGTGGAACACCACCGGTAAGCAGAAAAACACCCAGAACAACTGGATTAGCAGCGGCGTTCCACGAAAGAATTCGACGTATAGCGTGATCAACCAGCGCAATGGGGCCACCGGAGACATGCGCAGCAAGCTGATAATAAAGCCCGCCATAATGCCCAACACGGCACAACTCAGTGTGAAAGCCAGCGTAAGACCTAATCCCTGTAGCAGCACCTGCCAGTAAGAGAAGACCTGGGTGAAATCAAGTGTCATGATGCAATCCTCAGCGTGCGGTGGCCGCGTCCTGGCGGCGTTCAACCCATCCAACCAGTTGTGAAATCGGCAGTGAGAGCGCGAAGTAAATCAGCGCGATCAGTGAATAGGTTTCCAGCGGGCGATAGGTTTCAGTCGCGATATTCTTGCCGACATACATCAGGTCAGAGATGGCCACGATGGCGACCAGCGCGGTTTGCTGCAAAATGGCGATGCCGTTGGTCATCAGCACCGGTAGTGCGCTGCGAACTGCCTGCGGTAACACCACATACAGGGTTTGCTGCACCTTGTTCAGCCCCAGTGCAATACCCGCATCGTGATGCTCACGCGGCACCGCCTGTACGCCAGCGCGATAGGCTTCTGCATTAAATGCCGCCAGGTTTAATCCCAGCGCGAGGAAACCCATGTAAATCGGGTCAAGAAACAGATTGAACATCATCGGGACACAATAATAAAACCAGACAATTTGCAGTAATACCGGCGTGCAGCGAAAAAACTCAATAAAAAGTTTGGTTGGCCAACGAATGATAGAAATCGAACTCATTGCCATCATGCATAATAAAAAACCCAACGTCAGGCCCAGTGCATTTGCCATCAGGGAGAGTTCAAGCGTCACTTTCAACCCATCCCATAAAGCGCCCAAATTGCCGTTAAGAAAATTAAAGTTGAATTGATAATGCATTTACCGCCCCCTTTAATTCAGGTGCAATACTTTTTCCAGAAACTCACGCGTGCGTGTTTCTCTGGGACAAGTAAAGAGTTTTTCGGGATTTCCCTGTTCAACTATTTTCCCGTTAGCGCAGAAGACGACGCGTGAGGCAATGTTTCGGGCGAAATGCATATCATGTGTCACGATAATCATCGCCATTTTCTGATTCGCCAGTTGCATCATGACATTCTGTACTTCAGTCACCATTTCAGGGTCCAGCGCGGAGGTCACTTCATCAAACAACATCAATTCAGGCTCCAGCATAAGCGCTCGCGCTATCGCGACTCGCTGCTTCTGGCCCCCTGAGAGCTGGCTCGGCCATGCGTTGATCTTGCCCTCCAGACCAAAGCGCGCCAATAAGGCACGTGCTTTTTCCGTGGCCTCCGCTTTACCCATATTGTGGACTTTGACCGGTGCCAGAATGAGATTGCTTAAAATAGAAAGATGAGGAAAAAGCGTGTAATGCTGAAACACCATGCCAATTTTCTTCTGGATATTTCTGTCGAGAATTTTGGCTTCTTTTTGCTTATCGCCGACAATATAGTCATTTTTTTGAAAGTGAATTTCGCCGCTCTGTATTCCCTCAAGGCCCATTAACACACGCAATAGAGAACTTTTACCACTACCGCTGGGGCCGATAATAACCAGACGATCATCATTACGCATACTCAGGTCGAAATTATCCATAACCTTAAGTTCACCATAAGATTTGCAGACCTTTTTTAAATGAATAAAGTCTCCCTTGTTAAACTCATTCATTAATACAGGCTGCTCATGATTGACGCGAGTGAGTGCCGTGGCCAAATGACTTGAGGCGTTCATGGGTTTTCCTCCACTGCGTGCGCTAATGCACTGGGTTTATTTAATGAGTGTATTGACTTACCTTACTTAGCGGCGTTTGCTTCTTGTGAGGCTTTATTTACCCACTGATCAATTTCACCCGTAGCGCGACGTTGCGTCAGGTAAATGTTAAGGACATCCCTGTCGGCTTCAGAGACAGAGCGTGGTAAAGCGAATGAAACCCCCTGTTTTGCAAGAGCAGGTGATGGCAACACTTCTGCCGCCCAGTCGGGGTTAGCGAGAGCAAATAGATGATTAGTGTCACTGGCATCTACCAGCACATCAGCGCGTCTGGCCATCAACGCCATACGGCTTTCATCATTTCCAGGCAGTCGCATGATTTTTCCCTGTTTAATGGCCGCAGTGATCGCCCTATCCTGTGCGGTACCGGACATGACGGCAAAAGTGATCCCTTCTTTGTCAAAATCGGCAAGCTTATTGCCTAAGGCGTTTACTTTAGGATTCTGTTTATTAATCAGAAATGAGATTTGATAATCCTGCACAGGGACAGAAAACCCGACGGCCAGGGCGCGCTCTGGTGTCTGGTTCAATCCCATCGCGAGGTCCCACTTGTCACTTTGTAATCCAGCCACCAGCGTGTCCCAACTGGCATCAACAAATTGCACTTTCACTTTCAATACATTCTGACCAAAGTCACGACAGAGTTCTGAAAAATAGCCACTGTATTGCTGAGTTTTAGGGTCCCTCATGACATAGGGCGCTGCTGTGGCCGCTCCGCAACGCAGCACCCCTTTTTGTTGAATGTTTTGCCAGAAATTATCTGCTGCTGAGGCGGTAAGGGGTGACACCACCATCGTGAAGCCCAATAACAAACAACATGATAACCGCTTAACCGCAGGGGCATTTATGCTAACCATAGTGACCTCATCAAAACGTTGATGTTGCTAACAGGAAATTCTGGATCATTCGATGCTCATTATTGTATGCATGGTTGTATTCATTGATATCAAGGAGAATAGAAGCATGAAATTAACAAAGTCAACCAATATGGTTTGCTTATGATCAAACTTTGACGGCGATCGACAAGTGCATGTGATCGCCGTCAAAAAAGCACGTTAACGGGAGCGGCGTTGGGATATTTTTCCGGGATGGCGCTAAACAAGCCTTTCGGCTGAGACCTTACTCTTGAAACTTAGCCGGGCAGGGAATACAGCAGACATCAGCTTGCTATCACCCACCCGTTCAATTACAGACGAAAAGCCAGCCTCCGGCATCAGAAACTGGCACCTGTGATAGGTGAGTTTTTTGATAAGTTAGGTTGAGTTAATGTGGATTTAATTAACTCATAATTGACTGGAAACTCTGAATAGACCCGTTGGAGGAAAAAGTCGTCATGCGTCAGTGTCAGATTAAAAGTGCCTCTGCAAGTACAGAGGCACTTTACTACTGACTTTAGAGCTGAGCGGCTTCCTGCAAGCTCATTGATTTCGTTTCTGGCGCAAGGACCAGAGAGATCAGAAGCCCAAGCAGCGTGATGACGGCTGCCGCGAGCATCGTGGTGCCAATGCCAAATGACTGCAATGAAATAGGCACAAGCCAAGTGCCTACAGCGCTACTCAGCGCAGCAAGCGAGGCACCCATACCTACCGCAGAAGCTCTGATTTCAGTCGGGAAAAGTTCATTTGGATAAACAAATTCCAGCACCTGAGCCCCACCGATAAACAGTGCATAAACGCCGAACAGTGACAGAACGATCCATCCTGCTGCATCAGGTAAAAGGCCTAACGCCAGTAAAGCGATACCTGACCATAAGAAGCTATGGATGATTAACGTCCGTCGGCCAATGTAGTTAATTAACCAGGTGGCAGCGATACAGCCAAGTACCAGGATCAGCGTGATACCCATTGAGCCCCAGGCCGCAAGGTTGCCCGTTAAATGGAGCGCCTGGAATAATTTCGGCACAAAAGCATACACGGCAAAGACGGGGATGACGGCACAAGCCCAGAACATCACGACAAAGAAAATGCGCTTACCATAGCCTGCACGTAAAGCGTCACCCAGTGTCATCGCTTTACCTGAAGATTTATCTTCTGCGATGTTTTTCAAAGAGAAATTAGCACCATAGACCTGCTTGATGATTTTTTCTGCTTCTTGTCTGCGCCCTTTACTCAGCAACCAGCGCGGTGATTCAGGTGTACCAAGTCGGAAGAAGAATAATAAACCAGCAATCACGGCGGGGCTGGCCATCACATTTCGCCAGGCATCACCGTTTGCATCGTTCAGTAAAGCATTGCCGACAATATAGGCCAGCGCTGCGCCTAAGAACCATAAAACCGTCAGAAGCGATAAGCGCGACCCTCGGCTTTTTTGCGGAATGAATTCAGTCAGCAGTGAACCGGCGGCGGTATATTCAATCCCTACAGCCAGGCCTGAAATCAGTCGCAGTAAGGACAGCGACATGCCACCATTCACCCAATACATGGCGATTGAACAGAGGAATATTACCGCAGGTGATGCATAAAAAAGTTTCTGACGCCCCAGTTTGTCAGTCAACCATCCACCGAGAAAACCGCCGCAGAATACACCGAGTAATGCCATGGCCGCGACCATGCCTTGCCACAATCCGCTCAAACCTAGTTTTGCCGACATGGATAATGTCGCTACGCCAATGATACTCAAAATATATCCGACCATTATCCACCCGCCACCTGTACGTGCGGTCAGAAACTGGTGAAAGCGGTTTATTTCAACATCATCAATTAATACAGGCTTTGCCCGATCCATAATTTTACCTTATTTATTTCTTTGAACTTTGCTGCTTATACGCCAGAAAATGCCTTATACCTCGAGACCCGCGCGGAACTGGCCCCATTTCAGCACTGAATTCACCCCAATGGACAAGAAAGGTTCTGGCGGCGTTTTGTTTGGACCCGGTGACGCGAGCAGGAAATCGGTCAGATCACTCTTTTTACCTGCGAGCATATCTGCGAGTAATACACCCGTAGCCGTACCGCGAGTGATACCAAGGCCGTTACAGCAAAGTGCGCCGTAGACGTTGGGTGCCAGCTTGCCAAAGAAACCTTCGTGGTTTTCTGAAAGGCAGATGGCCCCGCTCCAGGTGTATTCAAAGTTGACGTCAGGCAACATTGGGAAGCGACGCTGGAAGGATTTGCGATGATTTTCAACAAATTTCTGCAACTCAGCCTGACCCGGTCGGCCATTACCATGGAAGGTAAAGCTGTTACGTACAAGAATTCTGTTATCAACAGTACGTCTTATTGTGCTGCCAAATGGATGTGCAGGAATTACGCCCCAGACAGGTTTCCCTCCCAGACGCTGCTGCTCTTCCTGGGTCAATTCTCGTGACAGGCTGCCATAGAGGAAGGTCGGTAACAGCTTCCTTTCAAGGAAGCCAAATTCCGATGCAAAACCATTATTAGCGAGAATCAGGTTATCCGTTGTGATTGAGCCATTGTCATGAATCAACGTGACCTTATCGCCATAATTTATGGCTTTAATCGGTGTGTATTCATATAAAGTCACATTTGCAGGCAGAGTATCAGCCAATCCCTTAACTAAAGCGGAAGGCTGCAGCAATAAAGTGCCAGGAATGAAAAGTGCCTGTTTATAGTAAGATGTTCCTAAGTGTTCAGGCAGATCTTTACCAGAGATCATCTGTGTTTCTCTGCCAATTTTTTCTAATCCAGAACGATAGGCTTCCAGTATGTCGATCCCCGGCTGCCCTACCGCTGCTTGATATTTAACCGATTCCGACATCTGGCATTGAATGTCATGTGTCTTAATCAAGTCTTTAAGGTAGTTCTGTCCCAGTGTATTCAGCTTTAGAATTAATTTTGCTGTTTTTACGTCGCCAATATAATCCTTAGCCCCAATATCATGTGGCACATCGATCGCAAAACCGGCATTACGTCCCGCAGATCCAAAACCCACTTCCTGAGCTTCAATTAACACGATCTCGTCATCAGGAAAATTCAGTGCCATTTGCCGTGCAGCGGCTAGCCCTGTCAGCCCTGCCCCGATGATCGCCCAGCGGCATTTTTTTTGACCAATGTGAGCCGGTTTTGGCGTGCGAGCACGGCTCGTGTGATACCAACCCGGCAGTGCGTCATCTGCAGGTAATGCCGATATTTTTTTCATGGTGATACTCCAGTTACATTCCACTTATGGTGTTGGGGATTAAGTTTTTCAGTATTGAAAATGCGCATTAAATGCCTAAAAAACAGCGCAAAACGTATTTTTTTTTATGTCCTGGCATCTTGCTCAAGAAGCCACCTTTGTGACGTTAGTGCTCACTACGGATTGGAATATCATATGTATACACGATGTATACGTCACGTATAAAAATGTAAACCAATTGTTCAAGCGCTAATCTCGTAATGATTATCACTCTCAAAAAAGCATGTTGATCAGTCAAAAACCCATCGAGAAAACGGGTAAGTTTTTAGTAGTCATATCAATCAATGTACTGATTTAATTGATTTTATATTTTTATTGCGTGCGTAAGCACCAGGTGGAAGACAAATGTAAGGATTTCGTAAATGTAACGAGGTTGTTTAATGTAATTTCAACGCGCCTAGGCAGAAATAGACGCAAAAACCACATCGACGGGGCTGAAATAACGTTTTCTTAACAGCGTAAAACGTGCGTTCCTTACGCTGAAATCAGCGTCATCTGGCAGAAATTGCCACTGAGATTCATGACTTTCTCTCATAGGTGCAATCGACGATAACCGGGTTATTTTGTCTGACTGCACACCTTAAGATCGATGCTTTAGCCAAGTGGAGATGTAGAATCGTGGAATATGTCCTCTTAAGTAACAACGTAAAAATGCCAATGGCGGGTTTTGGCGTTTTTCAGGTCACTGATAAAGAAGAGTGCAAGCAGTCTGTCTTGAATGCGATCCGTACTGGCTATCGTCTGATCGACACCGCCGCCGTCTATGGGAATGAGGATGCGGTGGGTGATGCTGTGCGTGAAGCTATTGCGGCTGGCTTGTGTACCCGCGAAGAATTATTTATTACTTCAAAGTTGTGGGTGCAGGACATGGCCAATAGTGACTCGGCCAAACAAGGGATTGAAGCATCATTACAGAAATCAGGATTAGCCTATTTTGATCTCTATTTACTGCATCAGGCAATGCGGGATTATTTCAGCGCCTGGCGAGCGTTAGAAGAGGCTTACGATGCCGGTAAGCTGAAAGCGATTGGTGTGTCTAACTTCTATCCTCACGTACTGGCAAACTTTTGTGAAACCGTCAGAATTAAACCAATGGTGAATCAGGTCGAATTACATCCCTATTTCGCTCAGCCTGACGCGATTGAAACCATGAAGTACTACAACGTTCAACCCGAAGCCTGGGCACCTTTAGGCGGCGGGAGACATAACCCGTTTGATAATGAGATCCTGCAGGCGATTGCTGGCCACCATAAAAAATCTGTTGCTCAGATTATCCTGCGCTGGAACTTACAACGCGGTGTGACCGTCATTCCAAAGTCCACAAACGCCAGACGTATCGAAGAGAACATGGCTATCTGGGATTTCTCTTTGACTGATGAAGAGATGGAGCAAATCAATTCACTCGATGTAGGCTACGTGGGCGAATCAGTGAAACATTTCAAACCTGAATTTGTTCGTGGTTGTCTGGGTGTGAAAATCCACGACTAAACGGCCAGGGATTTATTACTTTTACCACTTGCTATTTGACATACTTCTCTGTGCAATTAATGTACAGAGAATGGCGAGAAAAGCATGCCTGTTCTGCCCCGTATAGAATGACCATCAATGCGAAAAAGAAAAAACCTCACTAACTATGCAACATAAAATGTCCTTAGGACATTTTATGTTGCATAGCTGCATATTGTCAATAAAAATTCAGTATCCTTTGTAATACAGTGGGTCTACGGAGTTACAATAAGCCGTTCAATTTGACAAATGACATCTGTCAGCGTATAAGTCCTAAGGACTTATACGCTGACAGGTGACACATGATTAAAACCATTTCGCTGCGTGAATCTATACGTCTCATGCTGCTTAACCAGCACCCGAAGCCCGTCATCGCGCTGCATGAATTTTACGAGTATATTTACACGCTATATCGCGACAAATCCTTCGGCGATCTCCCCATAGGTAAAATTCAGTCAGCAGAACCTGAGGGGCGCATTCTTAATGAAGCGCTGAGCGACATGCTCGAACAGGGTATACTCCTGCCAGCAATCGACGGATATGTCTGGCAGATTAGTAATCGTGATGCAGCTACCGCACAACAGCAGATTTGCGATATTACGCCTTACTCTCATCTGTCCTACCTGTCAGCAATGGAATGGCATGGTCTGACAGACAGGATCCCGCACGTGCTTCACGTGACTCAGGCACCACTGACAGCAGCAAGGAAGCTATACCAAGCCTCCCTGCACGAACGCTTACCTGATTTGAAAAATCAGACGCCACTGCTGCCGCGGAGTTTTACCCCCAAGGGTAAAATTGACGGGAAAACGATTCTCCAGCACACCAAAAATAAATACCGGTTTCGCCCTGAGCTTCATGGTTCTGGCGGAATCCGAGTCACCAATCTGGGCGAAACATTCCTGGATATGCTCAGAAATCCCGAGCATTGCGGAGGCTACACTCATGTGGAAGATGTGTTCCGCGAAAGAGCAGCCGAACATCTGCCGGTCATCGTCAATACCGTAGAGAAAGAGGGGACAGGTATAGATAAAGCGCGTACCGGTTACATTCTCGAAGAAGTCTGCGGGCTCTCTCACCGCACAATCGATAAATGGAAAGCGACCGTGCAGCGGGGGGGGAGTAGAAGGCTAGTCTCGTCTAACCCTTACAAGAATGTGTTCTCCGAAGTATGGTGTATCTCTATAAATAACTGACCCGGAAAAAAATCATGGAATATGCAATTGAGGAATGGGTCGCAGAGGCACCAGCGGACAGGGTAACCTTCCGGCAGGCTGTGCATATTGTCTTGCAGGCAATCGCAGAAAGTGAATATCTGCAGCCAAAGATGATCATGAAAGGCGGGATCCTCCTGGGAATCCGTTACCGAAGTTCTCGGTTTACGGAAGATATCGATTTTTCAACCAGCATGCGTCTGGCAGAGATCGACAAAGACACATTTCGCAATGAGCTGAACGAAGCTCTTCAGGTTGCATCAGCTGAGCTTCCTTACCAGGTTACTTGTTCAGTGCAGAGCCTCAATATTCAGCCGCGCGATGCTGAAAATGCCACTTTCCCGGCTTTTTTGCTCAGAATTGGTTATGGCAGAAACAACAATGACGGTGAAATGCGACGCCTGCGCGAAGGCCAGTCGCCCCATACGGTAAAGATTGATTACAGTCTGAACGAGCATAGTCTTGCTGTGGACCATATTACGCTTGCAGACGATAACGACCTTCTTGCCTACAGCTTCACTGATCTGGTTGCTGAAAAAATCCGTTCAGTCATGCAGCAAGTGGTCAGGAATCGCTCGCGCAGACAGGACATTTATGATCTCAACCTACTGCTGGGATCAGTTGACGTTGATGATCAGGATCGCCTGCTCATCCTCACCAGCCTGCTGGATAAATCCGCGGGCCGACTGGAGACGGGTTTTGTTCATCCGGGCACGCTTGATCGGAAGGACATTCGAGCTCGTTCATTACAGGAATATGCGCTGCTGAGAAGCGAAGTTGCTGGGGAGTTGCCGGATTTTGATACCGCATTCGATGCAATTGCAGCGTTTTATCGTTCATTACCATGGAATATGGTAGTGGGATGGCAGCATGCTGAGTTGTGACGGCCATATCTGTCTTAAGGGCAATCGAGAAGAGCAGCTTGATCGATTCCAGGTGGTGGAAACCGGACGGTGTAGGCTGTTTGTGATGGCAGATGGTTTTTCTCAATGCACCGCCCGCCCTCATTATGTTGACTGGTTGACAGCCCGCGTCAGAAGCCTGAGCGATTCTGGATATATTGCAGATGCTGTCTGCCGAGAAATATCTGCATTTTTGGTTTCAGAAACAGGCTATCCGGGTAAAGCAAGTGTAGCGTTCGTAGTTTCTGACGACAGTGAGTATCGGTTTGCTACCCTTGGAGATACCCGAATTTACTGGCAATCCCGTCGCATCAGAACCCGGGATCATTCTCTCGCTGAGCGCTATGCGGCCAGGGGGTTTTGTTCCTCAAAGTCCCTGCGCCATCATCCACTGCGCAATCGCCTCACCAGATGGGCAAGTGTCGGTTCAGGATCGACTCACTCACTGGAGTGGCAAAGTGCACCGCTTGAGGAAGGGGAACATATGCTGATGTGCACGGACGGCTTCTGGAGCCAGTTTGATGAGGATCACATATACGCTATCACCTCCACCACTACGCTCCATGAACACTGTCGGAGCCTGCGCGATGCCATTGATAATCTCACCGTCACGCTGCTGCGGTACAAAAATTCAGACTAACCTGTAACAGGTTGTGGACGCTTTATCCTCCAGGATCGTATGCGGCGAAAAACAGCGTAATCGCATCGGCGCAGTGATTTCACCGATGCGATATCCCTCTTGTGCGCCCTGTTACCTGAGCTTGCCTTCACTGCCGCACATGCGAATTTTCTCCTGCACAATGTGCTTCATCGCCCGCTTACCCGGCTCCATATACTCGCGCGGATCGTTGGCGTGTGGATGCTCTCCGAAAAAGGCTTTCACCGCATCGGAGAAGGCGATTTTAAGTTCTGTCGCCACATTCACTTTGCAGATGCCCAGCTCAATGGATTGCCGCAACATCGCTTCAGGAATGCCCGATGCGCCATGCAGCACCAGCGGAATAGACACTCGCTCGCGAATTTGCGCCAGCCGTGCAAAATCCAGCTTCGGTTCTCCCTGATACATGCCGTGCGCCGAGCCGATGGCGACGGCCAGAGAATCAATACCGGTGCGCTGCACGTATTCTGCTGCCTTTAGGGGGTCAGTAAAGAAGCTGTCCTTTGCATCCACTACGATGTCGTCTTCCTGACCACCGAGACGTCCCAGTTCGGCTTCAACGCTGGCATCGTAGCGGTGGCAGAGATTCACGGCCTGCACCACTTTTTCAATATTCTGCTCAAAGGCGAAGTGTGAGGCATCAATCATCACCGAGCGCACGCCCGCCTTTACTTTGGTTTCGATATCCGCCAGCTCTTCATGGTGATCGAGGTGCAGCGCGATGGGCAAATTGTACTTCAGTGCCGCCTGTTCACAGATCGCCACCAGATAGCCCAGTCCGGCATATTTATAGGTGCCCGTGGTGCCCGCCATGATCACCGGTGAACCCAGCTCCGCCGCCGTTTCCGCGATCACCTGCACGGTTTCGAGGTTGTGTACGTTAAACGCAGGCACGGCATAACCGCCCTGCTGCGCCTTGATTAGCATGGCGCGATTAGAGACGAGATACATTAGGCCTGTCCTTCCATATGCGATGAGAAGTCGAGCATGATTTTGCCGCTCATGGGTTTCCCGTTCAGATCGGCGACAGCACCGGCATAAACGTCGGCGTCGCCCTGTACGGCGATTAATGCGGAGAGATCGATCTTTCCAGTTTCAAACAACCGAGTCGCCTGTGCCCACTCCACGCCCGGCCATGCCCCGGAGTAGTTCATCCAGCTGCCCAGCACCTTCAGCTCTTTACGCAGGATCTGACCAAAGGTGGCGCTGCTCAGGTTGAGATCTTTGTGCAGGGTGCCAATCAGCCCCAGTTGCGCCTGCGGCCCGGCAATCTGGATGCTGAGTTCTACGGTCTGCGGTGCCCCAGCGGTTTCCAGGATCAGCTGGTCAAAGCGGCGATGGCTCATTTCACTGCGGATGTCGCTTGCGCTCATTTCTGCGCTGTTAAACACGTAATCCGCCCCCAGACGCTGGGACAGCGCCAGTCGTTCAGGGTTGATATCAATGGCGGTCACCGAGCGCGCGCCCAGCGCTTTGGCACACAGCATTGCCAGCAGGCCGATGGTGCCCGCGCCAACGATAATCACCTCTTTATCGCGGCAACCACCTGCCAGCTCAATGGTATGCAGGCTGACCGTCATCGGTTCAAAGAACGCGCCTTCAACGGGAGAGGTATTGGCCGGAAGGCGAAACAGGTTCTGGCGTGGTACCACGATGTACTCCCGGTTACCGCCATCACTGCGCGAACCAATGAAGCGGTAATTTCGGCACTGTGACCAGAGCTGACGGTGGCACTCTTCACAGTCAAAGCAGGGTTGCAGCGGTACGCAGGAGACCAAATCGCCAGCGTCAAGGTCACTGACGCCCGTACCGGTTTCCACTACCCGACCGCAGAACTCGTGTCCCAGGGTGATGGGATAAAAATGTGCGCCTGCGTGAAAGATGCGCGGAATATCTGAACCGCAGAGGCCAGAACAGCTAACCTGCACCAACACGTCATCTCTGGCTTCAATCTGAGGCAACGGCTGTTCTTCAACCGTAACGCTGCCTCCGGCGTGTATCACGACAGATTTCATGAGGTAAACTCCGGGAAGTACGGGGGACTCGCCCCCGTGGGTTATTTCGCTAAAGAATTACTTTGAGAAAGGGTGTTATCTGGCTCTGGCTGCGGCTGCATTGCCTGACGCGCCCGGCGCCACGTCAGCGCCACGCCCAGCAGATAAACCGTGCCAATCACCACCAACGCGGTAATGTTCTGCCAGGTCAGGAACTGGATAAGGAGATAAGTCACAGGTGATCCTCCCTGATCCATCGATGCCACCTGGCTTCCGGCCTTAAGTGCGCCAGCGTTGGCTGCAAGCTGGGTATGCAACCCGATAGTCTGGGTGGCAATCCACAGCGTCATGCCCATGATGATGATGCCGGAGATCAGGGTGCGGAACAGATTGCCCCGGTGTACGGCAACGGCCATGGCTACAAAGAAGCCAATGGTGGCCAGGTCGCCGAACGGCAGCACACGGTTGCCCGGTACCAACACGGCAATCAGAATGGTCAGTGGGATAAAAATCAGGCTGGCGGAGACCACCGAGGTGTGGCCCAGCAGCAGCGCCGGATCGAGGCCAATCAGGAATTCCTGACCACCGAATTTTGCCTGTAGGCGTTTACGCGCCTGTTTCGCAATCGGGTTAAGGCCATCCATAATGGGTTTGATCACACGCGGCATCAGCAACATCACTGCGCCGGTTTTCACCGCCAGTTGCAGTATGCCTTTTGCGTCGTAGCCCGCCAGCAGGCCGATCACGATCCCCATGATGAAGCCGACAGTTACTGGCTCACCAAAGGCACCGAAACGCTTCTGCACATCATCGGCACTGAAGTGAATACGCTTCAGACCCGGGATCTTATCAATGATAACGTCCACCAGGACAGCCACTGGCCCCATATAAGCGGAAGAACCGTGCGGTACGGCGATGCCGTCGAGATCGAAGTAGTTTTTGGTATCGCGCGCAAACCAGTCACCCAGTTTGTACGCAAAGGCAGCATGCAGTACCACGCCCAGAATGCCCAGCCAGTAAGACCCGGTTGCCAGATGCAGCATCGCGCCGGTGAAGGTCATGTGCCAGATATTCCAGATATCGACATTCACCACCCGCGTTATGCGGGTGACCAGCATCAGGATGTTCACCCCGATGGCGATGGGAATAGCCACCAGCGCTATCTGAGACGCCCATGTCATCGGTGATGAACCCGGCCAGCCCACATCGACCACGTCCAGACCGATTTCGAAATTCGCCGCCATGGCTTTCGCAGCAGGTCCGATAGAGTCAAGCATCAGCCCAATCACCAGCCCAATGCCGACAAACCCGATGCCGATAAACAGACCAGACTTAAAGGCATCGCCCACTTTCATCCCGAGGCAGACGGAGAAAATAATGATCACGATCGGCAGCATCACTGTCGGGCCGAGATCGAGGATGTAACGCATGATTTCAGTAAACATAAGCTTACCCCTGAAGGACGGTCAGGATTTTGTTCCGCAACGCGTCAATACCCACGCCTGAGATGAACGGCATGCCGTGCACCACCGGGATATCACCAAACTGGCGGTCAACGCGGGCCGTGGTGCAGATCAGGTCCACGCCATCCATGTAGGTTTCGATCTCGTTAACGCGGCACTGCACGATTTCGACGGTAATGCTGTTCTCTTCACAGAGATCTTTGATTTCCTCTGCTGCCATGGTTGAGGTGGCAACAGCGCCGCCACAGGCGACAATCACTTTACGTTTCATGCTTTTCTCCGGGTGCAGGATGAGGTGTTGTTGTCAGGCCGCCGGTGCGAGCAGGCGGTGGGTAAAGCAGTCGGCCAGTTCGCTCTCAGGCGCACTTAACAGACTCTCAATAAATTCAGGCTGTTGCAGTTGACCAAACAGCGCCTTGAGCAGATTCAGCTGCTGTTCAGGATGAGTGACGACCAGCGCAATAATCAGCTCAGCGCCAATCGTGCCGTCATCGTCCGCCTGCTGAAACTGCACGGGCGAGGCGGGACGGATCAGATAAATCGCCGGTTCAATAGCGTGTGACGCATCACAGTGCGGAATCGCGACGGCGTGCCCATCCAGCGCAATACCGGTTGGATAGGCGACTTCACGTTCAAGCAACGCAGCCGGGTAACTGTCGCGACAAATGCCATCGCGCACCATTTTCTGACCGATATGCTTCAGCACCTCGTCAGCATCCATAAAGCTCAGGCCGGAAGAGACGAGAAGGCGGTAGTTATGCATGGCTTACCTCTTTATGCAGGTTCAGTTCAGGTTCACAACCGAAGGCGTAGTCACGCAGGACGTCCTGAATCTTGTCGATGATGAGGGTGTGGGGATCCGCGCTGATGCTGCCATTTAGCACGCGATCGAACTGTTTAGGCAGATACTGGCTCAACAGACCGAGCGGCAGTTCAACGCCGTTAAGGTTGGCAATCAGCGTGTCGAAGGCACTGACAATACGCGCATTCGGCCAGTAGTAGCGGATGCGGTCTGAGAGGCTATAGTGAATGTCCACCAGCGAGTCGGAGTACGCCGGGCGATAGTACTTTTTCCAGTAACCCGGTTCGTTCAGCATCACCTGATCGATGACCGCGAGGATCTGGCTCTGCTTTTCAGGTGCCACCAGAGTTTTTTCGATTTCGGCTAACGCAAAGATGGCCTCGCGCAGCGCAAAGGTCAGCGCCGGACCGACTTTCAGAATGGCGAAATGATCTTTCACCAGCGCGCGATAGGCCGTGCGGGTTTGATAGTCGGTCGAGTGGGCTTCATACACCACCGGCGTTGATTCAATAAATGCGCTGAGTTCGCGCGCTTCAGCAGGGGCGTAGTGAATCACGCTGCTGTGATCAAACTCCACCCCTGGCTGCACCACCAGTCCGATAATGCGGCCAATCGCGTCATCTAACCCGGCGGCACGAAACGCTTTGTGGTGTACATCCAGCGTGTGGGCAGCATCTTGTGGGCGGGTAACGTGTACCTCGTTGATCGCGTGTGCTTCGCCACCCGGTACTGGCACTTCGGTGCCGATGATGTAGGTCAGCGCGGTTTTTTGTTCCGCTGTCGCTGTTTCTTCCGCCACGCGGCACAGTTCTGCGGCGCGCTGGGCGACCACGTCCGGCGACAGCGGAACCGGATCATCGGCACAGGACATCGAAGCATCGAGGTGAATTTTACTGAAGCCTGCTTTCACATAGGCCGCGATCAGTACGCGGGACTTTTCCATCGCCTGCTCTGCCGTCTCACCTTGCCAGACGTTGGGTCCAAGGTGATCGCCACCGAGAATCAGGCGTTCAGGAGGGAAGCCAACGCGTGCGGCGATATCCAGCACGTAGTCACGAAAATCCTCCGGCGTCATACCGGTATAACCGCCAAACTGATTGACCTGATTGGATGTTGCCTCGATCAGAACCTGTCGCGGGGTATGCAGGTCAAGGCGCAGTGCGGCTTCAATAACCAGTGGATGCGCGGAACAGACTGAGCAGATACCACAATCAAGACCGTCTTTGTGCTGCTGGATGATTTTTTTCATTGTGTCCTCCGAAAGTGTGCTTATCACCATCAAAACCTTTCGTTTTTAGCACAATTCCTTTCTTTTATTTATGTGATCATGATCTATATATTTTCGTATTATTTCTTTATTTTTCGTTTTCATTGCTTGTGCTCAATAGCTAAAACGAAAGCTTCAATAAGTTATTTTAGTTATAAAACATGGTGTTAAATTGTATTCTCCGCAGAAACGCGCTATGAATCCTCCTGCTTTCAATATTGCCGTTTTACTTTCTTATCCTTTCGTTTTAGGATTGGCTTTCAGCTAAGAGGATGGTTTATGAACGCGTTTGAACGCAGAAACAGGATTGTTGATATGGTCAACAGCACCGGCAGTCGGCTGGTGACTGACATCTCTGCCGAATTAGGCGTGACGGAAGTGACGGTACGGGCAGATATCCGGCTGCTGGAAGAGCGGGGGCTGGTCACCCGCTTTCACGGCGGTGCCGCCAGCATTGAGCCTTCGGCTCACGACGCCACCACAGCCCATGCTGAAGTCAGCCTCAATGAACGTTATCAGTTAGCCGCTGATCCCAAACAGCGCATTGCCATAGCAGCGGCCAAACTGGTGAACGAAGGGGATACCGTGATTCTCGACAGCGGCAGCACCACCAAGCTGTTAGCTGAAGTCCTGGCCGAGCGACAAAACATCACGGTGATCACCAATAGCCTGCCCGCCGCCACCATCCTGTCTAACAACAAAGACATCATTCTGGTGGTCTGTGGGGGCACCGTGCGCCATAAGACCGCCTCGCTGCACGGCAGTATTGCCGAACTGGCATTACGCGACGTTTCGGCCAATCTGATGTTCGTGGGGGCGGATGGATTAGACGTCGAAAATGGGATCACGACCTTTAATGAGGGGTTTGCTGTCAGTGCGGTGATGGCTGCCGCCTCCAGGCAGGTCATTGTCCTGACAGACTCCTCCAAGTTTGGCCGGAAAGGCTTTAATCAGGTCCTTGCGCTCGACAAAATTCATACGGTGATCACCGATGAAGATGCGCCTGCTGAGGCGCTGGCAGAACTGAGGAAAAAAGGTAAGACCGTGATTGTGGCATGAGTGTGCCGCTAACCCCGGTCTACTCAGAGGGGCTTTCATCCAGATAGCGCGCTTTGCGTTTATCCACCTCAGCGTGATAGTTCTGATAGATCTGCCGGTATCGCTCGCTGATCGCAGGATCAGGCGCGATCGTCTCACCCTGTTCAGAGGTAAGCCATTCAGGCAATAACGGTGGCAGGGGAACCGTTTCGGCATGAGACGCACTGTTGCGAAAACACCAGTGCGCCTGAATAGCTGCTCCCAATGCTGCCGCGTCGGGTACCGCCGGTCTGGTTACGGTGAGCCCGGTGATATCGGCAATCATTCCGCACCAGGCTCTGCTGTTTGCGCCGCCGCCAATAATCGTGACGCTGTCGAACATCAGTCCTCTGGCATTGAAAATCTCAATGCCTTTGCAGAGATTAAACGTCACCCCCTCGACCACCGAGCGTAACAGGTGCGGTTTGGTAAAGTTTGCCATTGTCATCCCCGAGATTTCTCCACGCGCCCCAGGCAGATTGGGTAATCGCGCACCGTTCAACCACGGAAAAGAAAACAGCCCTTCCGCGCCGGGTTGGCTCGCCATCAGGGTGTTGTCGAAATCTTTAATGTCGATATCCATCAGCTGTCTGTAGGTGTTGATGGAATTGGTCACGTTCATTGTGCTGATAAGCGGCAGCCACGCTCCGGTCGAGGAACAGAAAGTATTGATATCCTCAAATCCGCTGCAATCGATCTGTTCGGGCTGGCAGGTGGATAAGGTCCCTGATGTGCCCAGACTCATCGTCACCCGGCCGGGCGCGATATTGCCCGTGCCTATGGCTGACATCATGTTATCGCCGCCGCCACTGGACACCACAATGTCCGCTGAAAGCCCCAGATAGGCTGCGGCCTCCACACGGAGAAAACCCTGCGCCTGATGGGAGGCAATAACTTCGGGTAACTTTGAATGCAGGGTAGGGTCAATCAATGCCAGGACCGGGGTGTGCCAGGTTTTCAGCCGGGTATCGAAATAACCGGTTCCGGAGGCATCGCCCGGCTCGGTTCGAAAATTGCCAGTGAGGAAATAATTGAGGTAGTCATGTGGCAGCATCACTTTGTCGATACGGGCGAAATGTGCGGATTCATGCTGCTTCACCCACAGCAGCTTGCCAAGGGTAAACGCCACCGGGACCGGGATACCAATGTCAGCACTCAGGCGGTGCCCATACATGGACTGATAGTCGTGTAGAAATCGCTTTAACCCGGCCGTGCTTTCCGTATCACACCACAGTTTCGCCGGGCGGATCACCCTGTCATTCTGGTCGAGAATCACCAGTCCATGCTGCTGTGCTGAGACCCCGATACCGAGGATTTTATCGCGACCAACAGCGGTTTTTTCCATTACATCCCGCACCCCTGCCCGCATGGCATTGAGCCAGTCAGTGGGATGCTGCTCTTTCTGGCCGGGTCTTTCGTTCAGCAGCGGGTGGGCGTGAAAACTGGTCGCCAGCACCTGCTGATTTTCCACATCCCACAACAGCACCTTGGTGCCCTGTGTCCCACAATCAATTCCCAGAAACATCGCTTCTCCGGCCAGTATTATTTCAGATTGCACTGACCTTATTGGATCAAAGTTCCGGCCTTGCAGCCAGAACTTTGTTAGCGATATGAAACCGCCAAAAGGCGGTTTTTTATTGTGGCATTCGATCAGATCAGAAAATCGGCCAGAGATTTCCCTGCGTTGAGTTGTGCCTGAAGGTGACCTGGCGTGCGGCCCTGGCCTGTCCACGTGCGAAGTTCACCCTGCTCGTTCACAAACTGGTATTTAGCGGGACGCGCTTTGCGTGCCTTAACCGGTTTTTCAGACACTGTGGTCACCAGCTCCTCTGGAGCAATACCGTCCTGCAAAAGCAGGATACGGTATGTTTCGATTTGTTCATTACGCTCACGAATTGCACTGATATTGGCAGATTCTGCTTCACGACGTTCTGAAACAACGACGCTGAACTTTTCCAGCATCTCTTCTAACTCTGGCAGCGCGAATGCACGCGCCTGAGCACGAATAGTACGGATATTGTTCAGAGTTTTCAGTTTGTCGCTCATTTTTACCTCATGGGGTGTAAATTTATACAGGTGTATCTTTTTTGTGGCCGGGGAGTGTAAACGCAGACAATTACTAAATTCAAGTTTGTTAACCCACTGGCGAATACCAAACAGGCCGAGCGCCTACGGTTTCGCTCGCATGGTTGCTGCCATGGCTCAAGCACAACGTGCGCATCCCGGCAACATTCCCGGAGTACCATGCCCCTCCTCGCAAGAGCGCTCGCTGGCCATAATTTCGTAAGTAAGCC
Organism: Candidatus Pantoea multigeneris; assembly: GCF_011752615.1. Classification (NCBI taxonomy): domain Bacteria; kingdom Pseudomonadati; phylum Pseudomonadota; class Gammaproteobacteria; order Enterobacterales; family Erwiniaceae; genus Pantoea; species Candidatus Pantoea multigeneris. The sequence goes on along the minus strand of NZ_VWXF01000002.1, from coordinate 635,841 downwards.
TGATCCCCATCGGGCTCCCGGTGCCAGGGGAAAAAGCCAAGAATTTGCAACAGGGTAGCAACCGGCTTTCCTTGAGCAGGAACGATGTTGTTGAACGGCCCATCCAAAAGCCCGGAAGTATTCCGGTTATCACCCCATTCCCCATTAAAATTAATGATGTCCTGGCTTAATATTGGCGTACCCGCGTTACCCAGACACAGTGCAGCCGGGGAATCATACTTAGCCGTTGCGGGGCTGCCGGGAGGCAGTAACGCGCCACTCTCCAGGTCAATCGCCCACCACTCAGCATGTGCTAAATCAGTTGCTGCATCATTATCTTTTATAATCTGAATTTCACCATTGTGCAGACGAGCACCGGTTTGCCACTCCCACAGATTACCGCAGAGATCGCTAATCCCTGATAATGTGCCGTCATGATGCCATTCAACAGGACCGGAAGCCGTCAGCGTAACGGGGTTGCCGCTGTTCTCCCCTGTGTTGCCAGAAATACGCAGGCCCTTTTGGGCTGGCTCGGCATGGGAGCAGCCATAATCTGTATTGCCGACTTCCGCATAACCGGAGTAACGGCAAAGAAACATCAGCGCACACCATTCAGCATTGGTGCTCAGGTGCCAGCCTCGACCATTTTTTTTAACTGATTGCTGAAAGGCGGTGAGGCTACCTTGGCTGGCGGGCCGCTGATGCGGAAGGCTAAGTAACTCGCCATTATGAATACTGCCTGGATAGCAACCGTAAAAAAACTCCGCGATCGCTTTCTCTTTTACCGTGAAGGCAGGATGCCGCTGTTTTCCCAATCCTGTAGCCACTGCTTCCATCGAAAAAGCAGGGACCACAAACATATAGCTAGGCTGGCCGCTGCGGGTATACAGCACAGTTCGCTGCCCGCCTGATTCAGCCTCAACTTTTGCTCTAAGGGCATCTTTATTAATGATAGTCAGCATAATAGTAACTTATTGAAGAACAAGGGCTGCACAGGCAGCCCAGAGGAATATCAGGCTGCGGTCAGCACTGAAGACAGGGGGTGGAGCAGTGAACTCACATCACAATTGAGCAGTTGAGAACGATTAAGAAGCTCTTCTGTTTTGGCTCCAATCACCGAATGTACGTAGGCATTAACCTGATCCTGGCTCATTTGGTTATAGCGCTCAGTGAAGGCCATCTCGACGCTGTCACAGATGACTGCACCTGCATTACTCACATAGTCAGGAAGATAATGAATATCCCTGGCCGTGAGCAGTTTTTCGGCATTCAGGCTATTGAACGGTGAATTCGCACTGCTCACTACCCATTGGGTATTTATCTGGGAAACATTCTCAGCGTTAAGAATGCCTGAAAGCGAAGCGATACACAGGATATGACTCGGCATAGCAAACAGTTGCTGCTCATTCACGCGGGTAACACCATGCGGGTATTTTGCATCGGGATTGATATCATATCCAACCACTGTACAACCATATGCCATACACTGCCGGGCGACTTCTGCACCCACTTTGCCCATCCCATGAATTGCGATAACCACTGGTGCCTCATGTTGCAGGCGAAGCGCAATGATTTTGCGAATGGAACTCCAGACGCCGAAACCGGTTGCAATGGAGGTATCAACTTGTGGGCTATCCATAGCATTCAGGATCCAGGAGGTGTGCTGACGCAGATTATCCATATCGGCATTACTGGTGTTGATATCGCAACCCGTATACATCGTGCCATTGTAGCGATTGAGCAACTCACCGATCGCAGCGATAACCTCAGGTTGTTGTGACGGCATAAGTGGACTGTTCACGACGATCTTACCGCCGCTGAACCCCGTGTTGTACAAACCGTGCTTCAGTGACATGCGCTGCGCCAGCATCACAGCTTCCGCTTCCTGGTGCTGGCGTGAACTATATTGCCGCCAACGAATGCCACCATTGGCAGGTAAAAGTTTCATCTGTGGAGAGCAAGCCAAAGTAAACGACGTCTGGCGATCAAACTGCACGGTCTCGACAATATATTGCTTATCATTCACTGATACGTTATTTCCTGCCATGATCTTTCATCCTGTTAATGAGTGAGATTTTGCTCAACAACGCCAGAATTTTGCAGACAACGCTGAATCCCTGATGGGGTCGGCTGCTGTAAAAAATCGGACATACTGACGGCAACGCCAAATTGCTTTTCCAGCACAGCTAACAGGCGTAAGGCCATTAGGGAGTGGCCGCCTGCATCATAAAAATCCTGATGCATGGAGAGCGCGGCGGCACCCGTGATGTCCAGCCAGATCTGATTTATACGGACCGCTAGAGGGTCCAGTTTGGATGTCGAGGGGGGCTCAGTTTTGGTGCTGGAGGGCTTGGGCAAGATACGATCGCCCATCCACCAGTATTCCGGGTCGAACGGATAGAGCGGGAGTGCGATACGTTGTCCTGGCTGGTCCCAGAGACGCGCCCAGAGAATATCCACACCTGCGCGCCAGATCTTTTGTAATGCCTGCACCCACAACGCCCCTTCACTTTGCACATCATCACGCCGACGCAAGGTACGCACGGTTGTCGTTTTTGCGTGGCTTTGGCGCAGCTGAGTTACCAGCGAGGTCAGGGTTGATCCGGGGCCAACCTCAATAAACAGTGTTTTCCCCCTTTCCGGAATCTGCTGCAACGCCTGATGATAATGCACGGCATTACGTGCATGGTTTGACCAATAGTCAGCATCAAGTTGGTGCAGATCTGAGATTTCCTGGGCACGCAGTGCAGAGATAAAACGCACAGGCTGAACACGATCTGAGGAGATAATGTCCGGAACACAATCACGCAGGCTCGCGAGAACAGGCTCCATCATCGACGAGTGAAATGCATGAGACACCGGTAATCCTTTACAACGAATGCCGGCTCGGCGAATACGTTTTTCACAGTCAGCGATTGCTGTATGACTACCAGACAATACACAGCTATTGTCACTGTTAACGGCGGCAAGTGCGACGTCACTACTCAGCCAACACTGGCACTCAGCTTCACTCAGTTCCACCGCCAGCATTCTGCCACTGTCTAATCCGGCCATTAACGCACCGCGCTTCGCCGCGAAAATCACAGCCTGTTCGCTATCAAACGCACCCGCCGCCCAGGCTGCAGCAATCTCCCCGACACTATGTCCAATGACCATGTCGGGCATGACACCGTAGTGCATCAGCAGCTCAGCCAACGCAATTTCCACTGCCACCAATGTTGGCTGTGTCAGCGCTGTATTATTAAGCAAATCTGCATCACCGGCTGAATCAAACATCGCTGTAATATCAAGCTGCACGTGCTCACGCAGAACCGCAATCTTGTGCTGCAACCGCTGATTAAATACAGGGTCATCATTCATGAGCTCTCTGGCCATACCAATGAACTGGCTACCCTGCCCCGGAAACTGGAAGACCACATTCAGTCGACCCCGGCCGATATCGGTGATCGTGTCATGTATTTCCAGGGTTCCATCACTCCCTGGTGTCAACGTACAGCGATAGCGCATCGGCATCCTCCCTGTTTGGGCACTCCACGCCAGAGAACCGCCCTTGTGACTGACTGGCATTTTTTTGTAGTACCCTAACAGTCGGTACAACGCTGATTCAGAACGCGCTGAAACAGGAATCACCCGGCTGAAGAGTGAGCGCTGGATTGCAGCAGTTTTAGCGTTCTCACCTTTGGCTGGCCGGGAAAGAATGACATGTGCATTTGTTCCCCCAATACCAAATGCACTCACGCCAATCGCACGGCGTGCATCCTCCTCCGGCCAGGGCTCCGCCGTTTTAATGATTTCAAACGGGCTGCCCTGCCATCCCACCGTTGGATTGAGTGTTTCAACATTAATTTGTGGCGTTAACCAGCCATATTTGATTTGCAAGGCCGCCTTGATAAATCCCGCCATACCGGCTGCGGTCTCAAGATGGCCCACATTGGCTTTAACCGCCCCTAAAGTACAAAACTGTGTTTTATCGGTGTACTCCCGAAACACGCTTTCGAGGGCGGAAAACTCGATAGGATCACCCGCGAGGGTTCCCGTGCCATGGGCTTCAATGGCCCGTAATGATGTCGGCGTCATAGCCGCATCTGTTAGGGCTTCCCGTAGAAGCCTCTGTTGTCCAGAGAGGCTGGTGGTGGTAAAACTGACCTTGTCAGCACCGTCGTTATTGACGGCAACCCCCTCTATAACGGCAATCACTTCATCACCATCAGCGAGAGCGTCTTCCAGGCGTTTCATGACAACAACACCAACCCCACTGCCAAATACCGTTCCGCTGGCTTCCGCTGAGAATGGTCTACAGTGTCCATCTGTTGAAAAGACCATACCCTGTTGGCTCACATAACCTTCATCCTGGGGAAAGCGCAAAGTGCATGCGCCAGCCATTGCCAGACGGCAACGACCACTACGAAGGGCATATACCGCTTCCGCCACCGCCACCAGCGACGTGGCGCATGCAGCCTGAACATTGACCGCTTGCCCCTCCAGCCCCAGGTGCCAGGCTATTCGGCTACTCAAATAATCTTTATCATTGGTGATCTGCTGTTCAAACGCAGAGGGAGCCAAATCGCGAAAACGTGCATCATTAGCACACTGGCGCAGATACTCCGAACTGCTGCATCCGGCAAATAAAGCAGTATCAGTAAGCTTACCGGGAGTAACGCCTGCGCTCTCCAGTGCATGCCAGGCACACTCAAGAAAGAGTCGTTGCTGCGGATCCATTAAGGCAGCATCACGGGCACTTAAGCCGAAGAATCCGGCATCGAAACGCGCGATATCCTGCGTGAGCGGTGCAGCAACCGGAATGTAGCCAGCCTCCTCAGGGCGTTTATCCAGGGCCGCGAGTGATTCAACACCGTTAATCAGGTTGTGCCAGTAGGTATCAATGTCCTGCGCGCCCGGAAAGCGACATGCCATCCCCACCAGGGCTATCTGATGATTTGCACTCATTTGCCGTTGCATAATCGATTCCCCGACTTAAAAACGCAGAGCACTGATATCCCAGCGCGGCGTTTTATCATTTAATAAGTCCGCGCAGACTTGCCCCAGCAAAGGTGTAAACTTAAAGGCCCAGCCGCCGGCTGAAATCACCACGTTTTCGCCGCCGTGGCAGCGTCCTTTGGCGGTATCGAGATAAAACAGTCGCTCGGGGTTATCAGGCAACACAGCAAGACAACTGCTGGAGAAACATTCACGGTCGGGGTTCAGGAACGGCATATGACGTCGGGCAAACTCTATCGCGCGATCGACGTGTTGGGGATTAGCACGAAAGTCCGGTTTGTGGGTGTCGGTAATCGGATCCACTTCAAAATCCGTACCAAGACGGTCAAAGCCATTAACAGACCACGGATTAGGTGGGAAGCCGTAGAACAGGTTACTGTCTGTTTCTATCGGCTGCTGGAAAGCAAACCAGAAAGGATCGTTAGCCCCGGTGCGCTGACTCCGTAGCATGCTGATACATGCCATTTCATAAGTTGAAAGCGCCAGGTCAATATCCAGTTGCGCGACCAGTGCTTTGCTTCCTGGTCCGCTGGCAATAAGCACCTTACGCGCACGGTAACGCTGCTCCGCGCTAAAGACACTCACCCCTTCTGAATCAGGCTCTATGGCTGTGACGTTCTCACCAAACTGAAACGTCACATTAAGGTCATTGGCGAGGGAATACAGAGTAGACAAGGTGCCTTTTACATCAATGACACCGCCATCTTTTTGCAGAAAACCCTCATAGTTAGGGTCGAAATGTGTAAAACCATAACGCTGCTCAATCGTTGCCATATTCAGGCGTTCATAGGGCAAGGACATTTCATCCATAGATTTCATGGTCTGTGTGATCTGACCTTCATTGGTCCAGACATCGGCATCACCAAACCACAAGCTCCCGGTGCGATGAATCAACTTCCGATCGGCCTGTTTCTCCAAATCCTGCCACAGTTTGTCCGCCTCCAGTGTCAGACGGAAAATATCAAGTTCGCTATATTGCAACCGCCAATGGCGTTCCTCTCCACTGGTACCTGCAAGTTGCGTAAGCAAAGTATATTTATCCAGAACTAACACCTTATTATCTGGATTGTTTTTCGCATAATTCCATGCTGTTGATAATCCTACTGGGCCCGCACCAATAATAATGAGATCCCATTGTTGATTCGTGTGCATACCTACCCCATATGAGTTTTAAATAAAAACAGCGCCAGATTTTATTGAAGGAGTGACTTAATTTGATTCAGCGGAACCAGAACAATCAGGGTGCGGTATTTTTCGCGTGGTATCTCCTGAAAAAGCTGGCGTATACCGATCTTCCCCATAACATCGCCACTTACCCCAACGGCCAATAAGGATTGCCATTGCGATGCCCAGATGGCGCTGGAGTTCCAGATACCCGAGGTTTCAATGCGCCCTACCGCAGTTTCAGCCGTTTCGTGATAATAAGATACAACGCTATTATCAGGCAGTGCTGCGATTTTCCAACCACTCCCCGTCATGCTGCCTACTTGATTTCCATTCTCATCGATAAACTGATCGACATGTGAATTCGCATCACCCACCGTTGGGCCAGATTTTGTTTTAGCATTAAAATTAATATTGGCCATTTCAGTAACATTAACAATAGTGGCATTTTCGTACTTTTTATTTACAGCAAGATTACGCTCAATATCATGAATGCCAGTCCCTTTTTCAATTTCTTCTCGCACCCAATTTGCAAGCGAAATTAACTCTGACAAAACATTATTATTGCCTTGGATGATTTCCATTTCATTTCCCTTAAGAGGAGGATGTGAAGTTATGCCTCAATACTTTCTGTTTGTTTAAACCAGATTTGACCTTTTTCTCTTTCTGCATCGCTGCCAGCGTCAGCAAATAACGTGACAATCTGCTTTCCTGGTTCCATTGTTTCTGCCATTTTCCACGCAGTTTTCCAGTTAGCAGCGGAAGATGCACCGATTTTCACCCCTGTCATCTGCCAAAACTCGAACATCGCGCTCAAGGCTTCAGCATAAGTGACAGGATTAAAAGGCAGGTTTTGCGGCATTAGACGATCGATAAAAGGCTGGCGGAAGCCGAACCCGAGTCCACCGGCACCCGCGAACTTTGCATTACCGTTAGGCGCGTCAAGGGTTCCGTAAGGCAACTCGGCCGGGGTGCTTCCCCAGACAACAAGGTGTTTGTTATCACGTAACAGAGCAGCATAAACGCCCGAAAGTGTTCCACCGGTTCCCACGGCAGAAACCCAGCCATCAGCCTGTGTGCCGTTGAGTTGATAACGAATTTCTTCCCCGGTCTGATACTGATGTACGGCCGTATTAACTAAGTTCAGATGTTGCGACAGCAGCGTCCAGCGGGTGTCATCGCGGGCAATTTGCTGGCTTCGTGCAATAACACCGAGCAGAAACTGGTTACGGTCCACTAAAGTGACCTGTGCATTGTCACTTTTTAAGGTATCAATCAACTGTTCGGAAGAAGAGTCAGGAATAACAACCTGTACAGCAATGCCACACATATTGCCCAGTTTCGCCAGTGCCTTTGCCATGTTTCCACCCGATGAATCGAGCAGTTTTAATTCACCTTGCTTAAAGTCATGCTGATTGATGGCATCACAAAAGAGGCCAAAAGCAGTGCGATCTTTTACTGAGCCAAAAGGATTTTGAAACTCATACTTGGCTAAGATGGTTGCACCGCCTTTGGGGCTGGGAACAGGTATCAGAGGGGTTTTTCCTAGCTTTGCATAAAATTTTTTCAGCTGTGGAAATAACGTAAACGCTTTTTCTGTATCTGGTGCAGCTGTCTGAGGATTAAACAGTTCAAAGTTCATCACAAACTCCTTATCTGAATAGCAATGGAAGGAATGAGATCAGTATTACTGTATAAGTTGGCGCAAAAAGTCATTCGTGTTTTGCTGAAAATAGAAATGCCCACCGGCCCTGAGCGATACCTGCGCTGACGTTGATATAGCAGTCCAGGCTTTTAGATCTGAGTCACTCACCAGAGGGTCATCATTTCCACCGATGACATGTAGCCTGATGTCGTCCACGGGCAATGCCGCTAACTGGCCGAGCAGCGTCAGATCCTGCAAAATATTTTTTTCAACCGTCGGCCGAGTGAGCTCATCCAACGCCATTCCACTGTCCTGGCGAAGTATCGCCGACAGCAGTGATTGCCTCTGAGGCTCATGTTGAAGATTCAGTAATGAAGCCGGGATTCGTTGTGAAGAGATCACGACCTTCTGCAAGCGGAAACGCGAGGTTCTCAAAGCCAGTGCGGTCTGTAATGCGAGAATCGCCCCCATGCTATGACCGAATAAGGTTACTGGGGCAATACCCAGCATCTCTTGTAATCCCCGACAGCATGCTTCGATTGCCTGCTGTGCATCTTGCCAGGGATTTTCTGCGTGACGTTCATCGCGGCCTGGATAACGCACGACAAAAAGGTCACAGTCATCCGGTAATTGTTCGCGCCAACCTTTATAGAAGCTGGCAGTACCACCGGCATGGGGAAAAACAACCAACTGCTGTCTGATGGGCGCACCGGTGTATCGGCTATATCGAATAATGGCGGCATTAAAGCTGGAAGAAGAGTGCATCATCATTATTCCCGCCCTGTGACGACATCAGCGATATCACTGGATGTTTCTGCCACCATAGCACGCAGTGTAAGCCGATCGATTTTGCCAATGCCTTTCATTGGGATGGCTTCAAGCAATATCAATTTTTCCGGAATTTTGAATGATGCCAATCCCTGCTCGGCAAGATAGCGGCGCAACTCACCCAATGTGATGTCCTGCCGATCCGTGACCACAAATAAGCAGGCAACTTCACCATATAAAGCATCAGCCGCCCCTACACAGGCGACATGCTGGATGTCGGGATGATGCAGGGCGAGTTCTTCAATTTCGTTGGGAGAAAATTTCTCACCCCCGCGATTAATCGAATCATTGACGCGCCCATCAATGTACACATTGCCTTCAGCATCAACATGTGCCAGATCGCCGGTTCGGTAGAACCCTTCTGGCGTGAATGCAGCCAGGTCAGCCTTAGGGTTTTGAAAATACCCGGTGATGGTGTATGGGCCGCGAGTGATCAATTCACCGCTTTGTCCAATGGCAACCGGCTGGCCACGATCGTCGACGATACGCACTTCATCTTCTGGGCTCAGCGGTTTTCCCTGCGACTGGAAGCGTATGCTGTCAACTTCATCTATCGCATTGAAGCAGAGTAGCCCCTCACTCATGCCGTAACACTGTTGCAGTTTGATGCCGAGGGTTGCGCTAGCCGATGCAGCAAGTTCAGGTGCCACTCGAGCGCCACCAACCTGAACATGCCATAACGAGTCAATAGCGCGAGGCGCGGTTTGCTGTACTTCAGCCCATTGTGCCAACAGCGCCGGGACCAGCGTCGTGTGTGTAACACCGCAGCGCGCAACTTCGTTTAATGCATGTGCCGCTGTCGGCTGATCCGCCAGCACAACCGCGCCACCACGGCTGAGTGTTCCCAGTATACCAGGGCAATTGATGACGAAGCCGTGAGAAACAGGCATAACGGCAAAATAGACAGACTGGCTGTTAAGACCAAAAATGTCACACCCGCACTGAATCATATAGGTGTAGCCACCGTTTTTACGCGCAATCGCTTTGGGTAATCCGGTCGTTCCACTCGACAACAACATCATTGCCGTGTCGTCGGATGACATGGGCTCAAGATGTTGTGCCGGGGGCGTCTCCATGGGGGAACAAAATTGCTGAAGGTTCAGATAACGCGTTTGCCTTTTCTGATCCTCAAGGTCTTCCACCAGGACAATGTCGACATGAATGCCTTGCTGTTCAAAGGACTGTAGCGAGGCCATAGGACTGTAACGGCGGCTGCTACGATAAAGGGCAAGCACTTTGGGTTGGGTCATTTGCAGAATATGGAGAAGCTCTTTTTCCCGGTAAGAGGGCAAAATGGGAACGGGTATGGCGCCAATCATCAATGCTGAAAGCATTAAGATCACCGCCTGTTGGCTATTACGGAGTTGTAAAGCGACGCGATCCCCTTTGTTGACCCCCCGAAGCCTGAGTCGATGACTGCATGAAGCAACCCGATCTGCAAGCTGTGCAAAAGTGAGTGTCTCATTCTGGTCATGCAAAGCAGGGCGAAGACTAAACGCCGTCAATCCCTGCAGCAAGTTTTGATTCAATGATGCGCTGAAGTCTGGCATATGCACGCCCTCATGCTCTAATCCATCTCAAAACACTGAGAGGATTTTGATTAAAACCCCTTCGGTATCAGGCCGAAACGAATACGGCACCCTACCCTGTTTTGCTGCACTCCAGCCGCGAGTGGAACAGATTACTTACCTGTATTAATTAGATTGCCCGGCACACTTAACAACATGACTGACCGACAGTCAATTGCTTAATCGTTAATTTTTTTCGCGAATTTTGTTTAAATGAGACGTATTATCAAAAATAGATGTTGTTAATCAATCGCCTAATCATGGCGAGAACAGGCGCTATCGCAGCAAAGAAATTATTTCGCCTAGTGAGTAATCTTCTGCACCCCATAGCGAAAAACCGAGAGGGGCCAGATGCTCGATTTTTGCCTGAAGTGCCACTGTTTCTGCGGAAGTCAGCGCAAGATCATGTCTTATCTGCCAGCTTTCATCTGCGTCATTCAGAATTTCTTCCGGAATGCCAACCTGGACGAGTAAGGCGATAAAGCGTTCAAATGTCATTTCATGTCCCCGTCAAAAAATGGTATTGATAATTATTTACATTGACCGATGGTCGGTCGGAGCGTATTTTCGCCTTAATTCTTAACGGAACGCAAACAAATAAACATTAATAAAACTTTATTATTTGGACGGGGTATGAACGCTAAATTTTCTCTAATCACGGCTGGGTCCGGCACCATAATGTTGTTTTTGGCTACCTCACTTTCATATTCTCCGCGTGTCTTTGCTAATGAAGAGACGCTTATGGTTAACGGATCTGAAAATAGTGCCGCAGCAACATCTACGGGCTATGTTGCTACGGAAGCAGAAGTCGCTACCAAATCACCTACCGCGCTTAAAAACACGCCGCAGTTTGTTTCTGTGGTTAAGCGAGACCAGATGGATGTGCAAAATGCCACGACGTTGAGTCAGGCATTACGCTATAACTCCGGCGTCGCCGTGGAGAGGTTTGGGGCCTTCGCCAGTAATGTAGACTTTGCGCGCATTCGTGGGTTTGATGCCGATAGCTATCTCGATGGCTTAAAAGTGTTGGGTAATAGCGGAATATGGAGCCCACAGATTGAAACCTGGGGATTAGAACGTGTGGAGGTCCTGCATGGCCCCTCTTCTATGCTCTATGGGCAGAGCGGTGCAGGGGGTATTATCGACATGGTTTCACGACGTCCGTCGACTGTAGCCTCGAACCAGCTTAAGTTTGAAGCGGGTAATCACCAAACCACCTCTCTTAGCCTGGACTCGACCGGCGCACTGACTGATGATGAGCGCTGGTTGTATCGGTTTGATGCTTTGGCCGGAACCCAAGGCTCGCAAATTGAAGATACCCGGCAGAAACGGCTCTATCTCGCCCCCTCCATCACCTTCCAGCCGGATGAAAAAACCCGCTGGACGTTACTTATGCACTATCTGCGGGAACCCCGTTCTGGTTATTACAATACGCTGCCAGCGCAAATGCTCGGATTGCTGCCCAATCCCTATGGCCGTATTGATACCGATAAAAACTACAGTAATCCTGACCATGAGCACTCTTCCCGTACCCAGTACGATGTGACATCGCTGTTTTCACATACTTTCAATAACGGTATGACACTAAAACAGAACCTACGCTATTCCTATGTTAACTCTGCGGTGCGTCGCGACTTCACCCGCGCAGCCACTGCCGACCTGTCACAGCTAACGGCACAATATCAGGATGCACCGAGTACAGCGGAGAGTCTGGCTATGGATAACCAACTCTCTGACGTGTTCCATACCGGACCGGTTGAGCATCGTGTTTTAACTGGCCTTGATTATCAACTGGCAAAACTGGATAAGAATCTCTGGGTGTCACAAACCGTGACCTTTAATCCCTACTCTGCCAATTACCGCCCAAACTTTACGCCGGTTCTGACGCCAAGTACCGCCACCACCCAACACCTGAATCAAACCGGAGTTTATGCTCAAGATGAGCTTATCTGGCAAAACTGGCATCTCCTTTTGGGTGGGCGCCATGACTGGTCACAGATTCACACTCTCAACCGGCTCTCCCATACCCGCATGGACACCGATGACAGAGCATGGAGCTACCGGGCAGGGGTCACTTATCCCTTCTCTAACGGGTTGTCACCTTGGGTAAGTACCTCTTCCTCTTTCTCTCCGTTAACCGGTACCAATGCCAGTGGTCAGCCGTTCAAACCTACCCGAGCAGTCCAGTACGAAACCGGCATGAAATTTCAACCCGAGGGTAGCGCACTTATTGGCAGCATCGCGCTCTATCAATTAACTCAGCGTGATGTGAATACCGTTGATCCGCTCAATCCTAGCTATTACACCCAGACTGGCGCCGTCAGATCCCGGGGTATTGAAATTGAAGGCCGGGCGATGATGACTGAAAGTCTCAGTTTGCTGGCCTCTTATGCATGGGTTAACAACGTGGTCACCTCGGCGACGGATAGTACACTGGGTAAACATCCCGTCGGCGTCCCGGCACAAAACGCCTCACTCTGGGTGGATTACCGCTTCAACCGTGGCCCACTTCAGGGATTGCTATTGGGGGGTGGGGTTCGTTATCTAGGCGCAAGTTGGGGAGACAGTAACAATACCTTTAAGGTTCCGGCTAACTGGTTGGGTGATCTCTCGGTGCGCTATTCTCCGGGGCACTGGGATCCCCAGTTATGGAATCTCGAGCTGGGTCTGACTGTCACCAATGTCATGAACAAGTCGTGGGTCTCCAGCTGTACCAGTGCCCCCTATTGTAGTATCGGTGCTGAACGCAGCATTTTGGGTTCTGTCAGTTGGAATTTTTAACATGAATCACCAACGCAGAGGATTCATACACAAGGCACTGGCGTTAGGCGGTGCCGCCCTGATGCCTGTGAGCCAGGCGTTATCTCAGGTTACTGCGCCATTCATTTTTGAGGATGTTGCAGGCAGGAAGGTCACGCTAAAGCACAGACCAGCGCGTATTTTTTTAGGCGAAGGCAATCTTTTCTATACCGTGGCAGCACTGTGTCGCGAAAACCCATTAGAAAAATTGATAGGATGGCGTGATAATTTCCGCACAGCAGATCTGGATAGCTATCATCTTTACTGCCGTTACTTCCCGGAACTGGCGCGGTTGCCCACCTTTAGCGGCATTCAGCAGTTACAGTTTAATCTTGAGAAGCTGATTGGTCTGCGCCCCGATATTATGGTGCTAAACCTCAACACGCGTTCAATGGTTGAAACCAGCGGCCTGGCAGCAAAACTCAACGCCGCCAACATACCGATCGCCTATGTCGATATGAGTATTCATCTCATGGCCAACACCGCTCGCAGTATTACGTTGATGGGGCAACTATTTGACCAGACCGAACGTGCCGCGTTGTTAAATCAGTATCGCGACTATCATCTGGGCATAATTACTCAACGCCTTATGCAGGAGCATCCTCTGTTGCCTCGCGTTTTAATGGAGCGGGCAGCGGGATTGTACGATGAATGCTGCCTCTCATGGGGAAATGCGAACTTTGGCGAACTAGTGACAGCTGCAGGGGGAAACAATCTTGCCGCGAGTATCATTCATAATACTTACGGGGCGCTAAGCCCCGAGCAGATTATCGCTTCAAATCCCGACAAAATTTTGGTAACGGGCAGCAACTGGTCGCAATACTCGCCAAATGGAAACTGGGTTAATCTGGGGCCCAATGCAGACCTGGCGCTGGCAAAGGAGAAGCTTGAGAGATTAATGCAAAGGCCTGCATACCGAACGTTGAGCGCCGCTAAAAAGCGTAAAGTGTATGCAATCTGGCACCCTTTCTACGATCACCCGTTCAGTTTTATTGCTGTCTTGCAACTGGCAAAGTGGTTTCATCCACATCTGTTCAACGATATCTCTGCCGATCACACCTTTTCCGAGCTCTTTGCCCGTTTCCTGCCCGTTCCCTGGGAACCGGGTTACTGGGTCTCTCTGGATACGGAATCAACCTGAAGGCAGCCTAAAAGATGCATAAACTGCCGGGCAAGATCCCCACCCAGCGTGGCGCTGCTTTTGGTTTCATCTGCCAGAATGTCATCCACTGCACCATGCATGCCGTGATACATCAGTATCGCGGTGAGCCTTGGATTCTCCAGCGTCCAGGAGCCGATACGGACTCCCTCCTCCAGAATATGCAGCACCTGATCGAGTACCGCATTACGATCCTGATTCCCTCGCGTTGGGTGATGATGATCGTGATATAACGCATCATGCAGCAGCCTGCCATCGATATAGGCCTTTACACCGGCATCACACCAGGCTTTTAACCGCGCAACACTGTCCTCCACAGGAAACGTATCGACCGCTTTTTGAATACTTGCAATAAAATGCTGGGTGAAACGCTCACGTAAAGCAGCAAGCATTTCATTCTTCGAAGTAAAGTAATGGTAGAACGTCCCCTTCGCGACATTGGCATCACGCACAATGTCACTGACCGTCGTCGCTTCAAAGCCTTTATCAATAAATAGCTGCTGTGCTGCATCCATTAATTCGTCCAGGCGAACCTCAGCAGGTTTTGTGCGAGGCTGTGATTTGTTCGGTTTTTCGGTGCTGTTCATCTCATCTCCCTTCCGGATTTTGTGGTCATCGTAGCGAATGTTATTCCCATTGACCAGACGCCCCATTCAGGCATACATAAATATACATAACAATTGACCGACGGTCAGTCGTGATCTATGTTGATAAACATTCTCAATAACACGGTATTCTTATCACAGGGGTTTTCATGCAGAAATTTCACCGCGTAGCGTTAGTGACTGCGATTTGCCTTGGCACATTTATGGCTTCACTGGATATCAGCATTGTCAATGTGGCGCTGCCCACCCTGCTCTCATCACTCAATACCACCATGTCGGGGCTACAGTGGGTGGTTGATGCTTATGCGCTTTGCCTTTCAGCCTTGATCCTCTCATCAGGACCACTTGGAGACCGGTTTGGTCGCAAACGTATCTGGCTCTGTGGCGTCGCGCTCTTTACCGCAGGCTCGTTGCTCTGCGCCTTATCCACCTCACTGGAAGGGCTGCTTGCAGGGAGAATCATTCAAGGTATCGCTGGCGCTGCCGTGATTCCCGGCGCTTTATCACTGCTGGCGCATGCTTTTCCGGATGAGCAGCAGCGGGTTCGCGTCATCGGCATTTGGTCTTCAGTCAACGCCTTATCTCTGGTGGTCGGGCCAATCCTGGGAGGGGTCCTGGTACACACAGCAGGCTGGCCCAGCATTTTTATGATCAATATCCCTATTGGGATCGTCGCGCTGGTGCTCGGGGCGATTGGCCTCAAGGAGAGCGCGCATCCGGACCATGCGGCGTTGGATCCCATCGGGCAGATACTGAGCATTCTCTGGCTAGGGGCTTTAACGTTTGGCCTTATTTCGGCAGGAGATCAGGGATGGCAGAGCCCCGAAGCACGTTGGTCATTGCTTGCTGCACTGGTGACATTTCTCCTGTTTATTGCCGTTGAGAGAAAAGTCTCACGCCCTCTGCTTCCACTCCACCTTTTCCGCCAGTCTAATTTTGCCGGTTATAACCTGGCTTCTGCCGTGCTGGGTTTTTCATCGTATAGCAGCGTGTTTTTTGTTTCGCTCTTTCTCCAGCAGGCCCAGGGCTGGAGCCCGCTGGAGACAGGATGGCGTATGGCACCGGAATTTATCGCCATGGCGTTGGCGGCAACGTCATTTGGTCGGTTAACCGCCCGCTTCAGCGTCAACGCACTGGCGATTGCGGGTTATGGTCTCATTGGGGTTGGGTTGTTACTTCTGGCTCAACTTCAGGCAGAAAGCGCATACCTGCATACTGCATTATTCCTGGCTCTGCTGGGGATCGGCATGGGGCTGGGTATGCCGGCAACCAGTGCACTGGTGATGAGAAGTGTTCCTGCCCAACGATCCGGTATGGCCTCTGCAACCATGAATGCCGTGCGTCAGACAGGAATGACTGTGGGCATTGCCCTCCTCGGCACCCTCATGAGTCTTCATGCAGAGCAGTCTTTGAACGCACAATTGAGCAGCCAAAATATTCTGCACGCCAGCAGCATTGCCCGCAGTGCGATCGCAGAACATACCTTCACCGCTGGCGTACCGCAACTAGTGGAACTGACTCACGCTGCGGTGGCGAGCGGTTTTTCCATCGCGATGCTTTGGGCCGGTGTGGTCAGCCTGGCGATGACGCTCTGGCTAGGGGTCATGCTTCATCCACGTTTTCAGTTAACCCAGGAATCAGCAGCTTTGTCGCGTAAATAACAGGAGTTTTTATGTCTCAGCCAGAACATGATCCGATTGAAGAATTGATCGCCTTTGCTTCACGCGTTGATGCCTGCATGATCCCTCCCGAAGTGTTGGGGTTTCAGACCAAGCGCTTGCTGGATAATTTGGGGTGTATGGCAGCAGGTTATAAGGAGAGTGGCGTCAACGCTGCGCTTAAACTTGCCCGTCGCTGGAGTGGATGTGGCGAAGCACATGTGTTGGGCAGTCAGGAAAAACTCGCCGCGCCTCAGGCCGCCTTTGTTAATGCAGTGCGTGCACGCGCACTCGATTTTTGCGATGTATTGTCACCTGGCTGGCATCCGGGTTCATCGGATATTCCCGTGGCCCTGGCAGCAGCTGAACTCAGCGCAGCCTCAGGATTAGAAACACTGGCCGCCCTGGCTGTAGCCCAGGATTTTGGTCAGCGAATCAACCTGGCAGCACAGGCAAATGGTTTTTTCTACCGAGGGTTTGACTCTAATATTCTTGGGCTATTTTCAGGTGTCGTGATTGCCGCAAGATTGTTAAAACTGAATTTGCAGCAATTTCGTGATGCCGTGGGATTGGCATTTGATTACGGCATTGGCACTTTCCAGCACTATCAGGATAAAACCCTCGCCGTCCGCTTTGGTCAGGGGTTGGTTGCTCGCCATGCCCTCGAAGCAGCCATGCTTGCTCAGGAAGGCATCAGTGGACCACGCCGGGTATTGTGCGGTGAAAATGGTTTTTTCAATTTATATGCGCCGGGAAAACCCGATCTCAATATCCTGACTCAACGTCTTGGCGTCGATTTTCTTGGGGAAGAAGCCACCTGTTTTAAACTCTATCCGCATTGCAGTATTTTGCTGGCAATGACGGATACGCTGCTTAACACTCCTGTACCTGAAAAATACCGGCTTGATCCACGAACCCGTTTAAGGCTGAAAGCGTCTCCAACGATGCGCATGGTGTGTGGCTCGTCTTACAGCCCAAGCCTGACTCCCGAAATCGATGCACAGTTCAGTGCCCGTTATATCATTGCTAATGCTTTGCTCAGAGGTCGTGCTACGCCAAACGAGTTCAGCGCGGTGGCAGCACAAGATCCCCTGGTCATTGCGTTTGCTCAACGCATAGAAATTGAGGAAGTTGCGGCTTTTGACAGGTTTGACCGCTTTGAACTGACCTTGTGGGCAGCGGACGGAGATGAGCTTACTCTCGCCTCAGCCTATGGCCGAGGATGGCCAGAGAATGCGGCTAACATGCAGGAAATTCGCGATAAATTTATGATTTGCTGCCAGCTATCCCCCTGCACAACTTTCCGGGAAAACGCAAACGTGGTACTGCAACACATTGAGCAATTTGCCGAAGCACCTTCCGTGATGCCGTTGCTTCACGTGCTCAGGTGAATAACCTAACAACCTCTGCCCGGCTGGCAGCGATGAAGTGCCGGGCACGCTTCCGGCACTCCTCAAGACGGGCAAACCTTATTCGCTGACCGCTGGCTGGCGCAGGGTTTTCTCAGACGGTGCAGCCTTAGACTTACTGCTTGAATAAATAAAGAAGAGTGCAATCCCCAGGCAGACGATGGCACCGAGACGGCTCACGGAAAACGGAATGGGCGGATTGCCCAGCCAGCCGAAATTATCGATCAACATGCTCATGGTGAGCTGGCCAAAGATCACGGCTACGGTGGCAACCGCAGCACCGATACGTTGTACGGCCAGCACCATAATCACGATATACGGTACGCCAAACATCGCGCCCAGCAACTGCCATTTAGGCACATCCATCAGGGTCAGGGCATGTCTGGGTTCAAAGAAGAAAATCAGCAACCCCGTTACCAGCGCACCAACCGAAAACGTCAGAAACGCACTTTTAAACACGCCCACCTTACTGCCCAGTTGACCGTTGATAGCCGCCTGAATACTCAGCATGGCACCGCCGACCACGGCGAGAAGAATCATGATAATTGTCATAACGTTACCTTACCTCTGTGCAACCATAAACAGCGCTGCAATGATAAAAACCAGCGCGATGATGCGTTTGTTGTCGATTTTCCTGTGCGGTGTTCCCAGCAGCCCAAAGTGATCGATGATCAAACTTTTGAAGACCTGGCCTGCCAGGATGCCGATCATGGTCATGGCAATGCCGATTGCCGGTGTTGCCACTGTCAAAATGATGACGTAAACCGGACCCAGTACGCCGCCAATAAGTTGCCAGGAAGGCTGAGCAAAGAACGACGGGCTGTTACGCGGGCTGAAAAACAGCATTAACAGAAAAGTCAGCGCTGCGCCCACACCAAATACGCTGAAAGTGGCCCACAAGTCCCCGACCTCGCCCCCCAGTGGCCCGAGCAATCCTGCCTCTACGGACAGTCCCATGCCTCCGGCAATGACCATTAAAATGAGTATCAGTTGCATAACAATCAGTCTCCAGTTGTTTTGGTGCCGAAGATTACGCCTTACCATGGATGAGAAAAATGCCATAATCAGATAAACACCTGTGCAGGATATGCATCAATGAGTGAACCCGAAAACATCAGCATCCGCGCCCTGATGATTTTTACCGATGTGTATGAGACACAGAATTTCTCAATTGTGGCCCGCCGGGAGGGCATATCCGCTTCCCAGGTCTCGCGCATTATTCATCAGATTGAAGACGCGCTGGGTCAGCAGCTTTTTTACCGCAACACCCGAGCGGTCATTCCGACGGAAAGCGGGCATCTCTTTGTGCGCTATGCCCGTGCCATGACGGGAAGTCTTGAAGAGGCGCGGCGCGAGCTGAATGAAAGAACGCTTGAGCCCTCCGGCATGATTCGCATCAACGCACCGGTCTTCTTTGGGCAGCGGCATGTTGCGCCAGCCTTACCTGGCCTTATTGAGCGCTATCCGCGGCTCAGCCTTGAGCTCACGCTAACGGATGATTACATCGATCCGCACCGGGACCCCGCTGATGTCATGTTTCGAATTGGTGTTCTGACGGACTCCTCTTTTCACGCACGCGCGTTTGGCCAGCAGTTCTATCATCTTGCCGCGTCACCGGCTTATCTTCACCGGTACGGCATCCTTGAATCGCCTGAAGATCTCACGAGGCACAAATGTCTTGTCTATCGCGGTTCGTCCGGCCCCAACCGCTGGTTGCTGCGGCGTCCGGGTGAAGAATGGGTGCATTTTCACGTCTCTCCTTTGATGTCCTCCAACAATGCCGAAACGCTGCTGATTGCCGCGCTCGGGGGAATGGGGATCGTGCTGTTTCCTGACTGGCTAATTGGGGAGAGACTGAAAAGCGGCGAACTGATCGCGCTGTTACCCGAACTGGAGATGTCTATCAAAACCGAGCCACAGCATATCGCCGCAATCTATCCCAATGTCCGACACCCTCCACTGAACGTCAGGGCCGTTATTGACTATTATATTGAGGCGTTTGGCTCGCCGCTTTACTGGCAAACTTAAGGTACGGGTCTGTGCGGTGAGCACTATCATCGGAGAAAGGCTACAGGAGTAGCTTATCCCGTTAGTGACTAAACCTGAGGAAGAATAAAGATGCAGTACACCCGACTCGGTAAAAGTGACTTGCTTGTATCGCGCATCTGCATGGGATGCATGGGAGGCCAGACACGGCGAGCCACTGAAGATGACTATGCTCGCGGGAAATATGACAGCACGGCAGAACAGGATAGCGTCATTATTGAGCGCGTAGCCGAGCTTGCCGAACGGCATCAGGTGTCCATGACGGAAATCTCACTCGCATGGCTGCTGACAAAAGTCACGGCTCCTGTTGTCGGCGCCACAAAAAAAGATCATGTTGATGGCGCGGTAAACGCAGTGAATCTTCAACTGAGCCCGGAGGAAATCCTGTTTCTGGAAGAAGCATACCAGCCGCACGCTCTGACGGGGATGATGGCGCAAAACACGCCGCAAACGAAAAACGTGAAACAGGCCTGGATGCGATCTCAACGTTGAGGATTACCCTACAAAGTGAATGCCAACTGCCTCAACGGGTGATGTCAGAAAAAAGTAAAAGCACGGGATGTATGTCTCAGCGACAGGCTTACCGGCTATAACCTGGCGCAACATCTTCTGACAATTAACGCGCCAAAATCAAACATCATCCCTTATAAAAACAATCACTTATCGGCATGATAGTGATTCACCTGTGCGTCTATTGCGCATATTCCCTGAGCATAAAACCAACTGTGGATGACCATGCAAAAAACACTTCCGGCGATCATCATGCTTTTAATGTGCTCCCCTGCGAGTAGCTGGGCCAGCGAGTTGACGTGCCATCCTGAACAGTTTGGCGGCAAAGCCGATGGGCACACCCTTAATACCACGGCGATCCAACAGGCGATTGATACCTGTGCTGCGCAGGGTGGCGGTAGGGTGATACTCAGCGGGGGGCGTTGGCTTTCCGGCCCGATCATGTTGAAAAATCACATCCATCTGGTGATCGACAAGGGAAGCGTGTTGCAGGCCGTGGATGATCAAAAAGCTTTCGTAGCGGCTTTCATTGGCAGGGCGGCCCAAAACAGAGAAGCATTGATCCTGGCGAATAACGTCCACGACATTGCCGTGACCGGAGGTGGCACCCTTGATGGAAGCGGGCAGCAAACCTGGTGGCCAGACGCCATGTCGTTGCGTAAACAGGTTCGTTCGGGCCATCCAGAAGCGTTTACTGCGCGGTATAAAGATGTGCCGATCGCCAATGGCATGCCGCGTCCCTGGCTGTTTGAGTTGAATAACAGTGCGTTTGTTAAGATTGATAACGTGAAGCTGACCAACTCCCCCATGTGGAATCTGGTCATCCGCCACAGCCACAACGTCGAGGTGAACCACCTGACCGTGTCCAACCCGCCCGACTCGCCCAACACCGATGGTATTGATATTGTCTCTTCCGCTGACATTCACATTGCCCATGCGGATATCTCCACCGGTGACGACCATATCTCGATTAAATCTGGCATCGTTGCCGCTGCGGACGCGTCCTCCGGTGATATTACTATTTCTGATTCCATTATGCGCAAGGGACATGGCATCTCGATTGGCAGTGAAACCATCAATGGCATTGGTAACGTGTCGGTGTCACGCGTCAGCTTTATCGATGCGGAAAACGGCATCCGGATCAAATCGGGCCGGGATCGTGGCAGTCTTATCGGCCCTTTCAATGTCAGTCATGTGCGCATGCACAATGTCGCTACGCCGCTGCTGATAACGGACAGCTACAGCGGCCAGGCGGGCTCAGCCGGAAATTCGCTGGTTTCAGCGATTCCACCGGAGAAAATAACCCCCACCACACCGCTGATTTCCGGCGTTTCAGTGACGGATCTCACCGCGACCGGCGCACGCTATGCCATGATTTTATCGGGCTTACCCGAAGCACCAGTGCGCGATCTCAAACTAAATTCGGTCTCGATCTCCTCCCTGCATGGCATTCAGGCCAGATATGTCAGCGGTGCCTTGAATTATGTTACGGTTCACGCGTCTGCGGGGGCATCCCTGGCGAGAGGTCCGGGCGTCAATCTCACAACCGCCAACGCGATAGAGTGACCAAGGTCGGAGCCGGTGTTTTCCGGCCCCTTTCGCTTTGGCTGTTCAGGCGTGACCAATTTGCCCCGTGATAAGGCAAGCCTTGTGCCGTCCGGAGATCAAAACGCGAATGAAGTTGAAAGCACGAAGGTTCTCGGCATGCCTACCGCAAGCTGACCACTGCCCGCTGCGCTCCAGTAGCGTTTATCAGTGACATTATTCACGGTGAATCTGAAGGTGGACAGCTATCGCATGACCTGCGATTTGATGTTCGATGAGGACAACCGAGAGGCGATAGCCGCCGCCACCGGGATGCTACACCACGCAGAGCGCATCGCTATTTTTGGTCTTGGCGCGTCAGCCCTGCTGGCTGATTACGTCAGCCGTCTGTTTAATCGTTACGGCAAACCCGCCTATGTTTTGAACCGCACCGGTTCATCTTTGAGCGAACAGCTGATTCATATGCGTGCTGGTGATGTGTTGATCATGATGGTGCAGCGCAGTCCGCATCGCGAAGGGACAACGGTACTGGAGGAAGCGCGCCGCTTTGGCGTTCAGGTCATTTTACTTACGGGCTCGCGTAACTCGCTGTTTTCGCACCATGCTGACTGCACAATTTTCATTCCGCGCAGTGCGGCAGAGGAGCGGATCCCGGTGCATGGTACGCCTATGATCTGCTTAGAAGTGCTGGTGCTCGCATTAGCGGCAACAGAACCGACCGTGCCGATAAAAACCATCAACCGTTTGCATGAACTCAATACTGCGATTAATCGTCCGCACAAGAAAAGGCATGATCATGATTGATCGGTAACCTGCTGCCCTGCTCCGTCCCTGAAGGCCGTGCGATGCACCCGGCACGGCCATCAGCGCTGTCACGCGGTTAAGGTGTTAAGCTCGTTTTCAAGCCGCTGCGCGGCCTTTTCCGCGCCCCTGGCTTTAAAATAAGGCACCAGTTCCTGGAGTTGGTCAGCGCTCAGCCCCACATTGATACTGATCCCCAGATGCGCCTTGAGCTGGGGTTCTACGCCAGACAAAGCCGCAAGCGCGCCTACCGTTGCAAGTTCACGACTTTTCCAGTCGAGATTATCTCGCGCAAAAATATCGCCGAAGAGGTGCGCTTTGAGGTACTGATCGGCAGCCGGTGCGAAATCAAACAAAGCGCCTTTCACCGGACTTCCGACCAGCGCAATCTGATTCTGTGTGCCCGCCGCTAGCATCTCTTGCGGGGATGGCATCGGACCTGGCTGGCTGCCTTCCCGATCGCTTTTACCGTTCAGGTGACGTGCCTCAACGGTTTTCATTAATATCCCCAGTGCATTGAGGCTACGCGGAAAACCCGCATAGGCATAGAGCTGCACCAGCACTTCGCGGCAGTCACTGATGGTCAGGCCACAATCTAAGCCATTTTCCAATGCAGCGCCCAAATGAGGGAGCTCGCCTGTCGCAGCGAAAGCAGCTATCAGGGCGAGATGTTTTTGTTGCTCATTTAAAGGATGGGTTTGTTTTTGCATAAATGCCGTCATTGTCTTCTGTTCCGAATCGGTAGGTTCTTCAGAGAAATACGCTATAGAGGTGAATGCACCACACCTGATGGATGCTGGTCGTGCATTCCTGAGTGTATAACGCGAAACAAGGGGGAATTAGCAGGTGAAATGAGAATGGCCTTGTGAGCACAGCTCAACAATCGCAACAGGAGACCGTAATGATCTGTACACTCCCAGCCAGGAAACGGCCGTCAGTAAGTAGCCTTGCTGGCATTTATCGAGATATAGGTGAAAATTTCACCGATCATTCCTCTGGAGACGAACGGTCATCGCCGATTTTGTGGTGATACTCATGACGAAACCAATGCAGGTTCACCGGCTGGCGTTGAACCAGCCTTTTAATCATCGGAATAGCATGTTCACCTATCTGCATGCCGGTCAGCCCGACCAGAGCAATCACCGGCGGTGCAGGCGAGTTAACACCCATCACCGCATAAATACAGCCAGCGAGTAGACCGACAAGCAACGAGACAGAGTACGTTTTTAGCATGTTCAGTTTGCCTGTTTCGCGTTAAGAGTGAGTGAGGCGGATTGCTTTACAGCACCTGGCTGAGTCTGGCTATTTGACGGAACCAGGACCGGCGTATCACTGTGAAACCACTTTCCCCCTAAAGTGCTGCCAATAACCATGCCGAGCAATCCCACTAACGCCACCGCCGGTGGCGCGGGTGAGCGGACTTTAAGCAGCGAGTAGATCAGGCCAATCAGCGCGCCAGCGCCCAAAGAAATGAATAAAGGACTCACAGGTCCTCCTTGTTTTTCGTCCCTCACGCCAATTGGGCGTGCTGGTCAATAACGATGATCTGGCAGCGCTGCAACATCAGTTATTCTGGTTTACCCTGCGTCGCGTGTGCTGCTGTTCCGGTGCATAGCTTCCTGACCGCAGTGTAAGAACCTTTTCATTTTGGCACTATTATCTTTATGTATAGCTAGACGTTCGCCGGGTTTTATGACCAACATCCCGCTGCTTTGGTTTTTAACCCTTACCGCGCAGATAGGGCTTTTACCACTTCGCTGTCTGACAACGTTTTCACCCAATCAGCGCGTTTTTCAAGCGTTTACGTATCGGTCGCTAAAAAACCAGCCCAGAACGCTCAAAGCTTCTATTTTCGGTATTGCGCTTCAACGCGTTCCTGTTTAATTTTTGCATCAATCGAGAGTTCAGCGGTCGGCCGCAGCAACAAACGCGCGAGGCCAATCGGATCGCCTGTTTCACGACAAAAGCCATACTCGCCCTGCTTTATCCGCTTTAAAGCCGCATCGAATTTTGGTACCAGTCGAGTTTCACGGTCGATCTGCCGAAACAGTAAACGCAGCTCTTCTTCCCGAATGGCTTTGTCTGCTTCATCGCCGTGTTGTTCGCTGCGCTCAAGCTGGCTACGCAGATAGGCAAGATGGCCAATCAGTTCACTGCGTTCGTGCTGTAGCAGTCGGTTAAAGAAGTCGGATTGTGCATCATTCATGTAGTCTTCAGCGGGCATCGACAGGATTTTTTTCTGCTCAGCGACGGTGGGTTTGGTCATAGAAATGGCCCCGGTAAATTTTATTTGATATGTTATAACATAACACATTATATAGGGCAGTTTCATTGATTAAGCTAACCAACACGTTGGGTGGGGAAAAACAGGCATTTATTCCCATCAACGCGGACCAGATTGGGATCTATGTTTGTGGCGTCACCGTGTATGACCTGTGTCACCTGGGTCATGGGCGCACATTTGTTGCTTTCGATACCATCGTGCGCTACCTGCGACATTCAGGTTATAACGTCAAATTTGTCCGTAATATCACTGACATTGACGACAAAATTATCTACCGCGCCAGTCAAACGGGTGAAGCATGGCAGCAACTTGTCGCCCGTATGACGGCTGAAATGCATCGGGATTTCGCTGCGCTGAATATCTTGCCACCCGATGTTGAGCCCAAGCCCACTGAGCATATTCCCGAGATAATCAGCCTGATCGAACGGTTAATCGCCCGTGGTCATGCCTATCTGACCGAAGAGCAGGATGTGATGTTCTCTACCGCGTCAGCAAAAGACTACGGGAGGCTGTCCGGGCAGAATATCGAAAATCTTATGGCCGGAGCGCGCATCGCCGTTAACCAGCAGAAACAGAGCCCGCTTGATTTTGTGTTGTGGAAAGCAGCGAAACCGGGTGAACCCTCATGGGATTCGCCCTGGGGAGCGGGACGGCCTGGCTGGCACATTGAGTGCTCTGCGATGAACAGCCATCACCTTGGTACGCATTTTGATATTCACGGTGGCGGTGCCGATCTTATCTTTCCGCATCATGAAAATGAGATAGCCCAGTCAACCAGCGCACATGACGGCCCCTATGTGAATTACTGGTTGCATACCGGCATGGTGACTGTTGACCAGGAGAAGATGTCGAAATCGCTGAATAACTTTCTTACCCTGCGCGACATGCTCCAGCGCTACAACGGCGAAGTCCTGCGGCTGTTTTATCTCTCCGGTCACTACCGTAAGCCGCTGAACTTTACGCCGGATAATGTGGATTCTGCCCGAGCTGCCCTGGCTCGCCTCTATTCTGTCTGCTGTTTTGCCAGTGACGTTGAGTCCCGCGATCACGCCGCATGGGAAGAACGGTTCAGGCTGGCGATGGATGATGATTTTAATACGCCACGGGCGTTAGCAGTGATGTTTGACCTTGCCAGAGTGGCTAATCAGAAATTAAAAGAGGAGCCCGACGAAGCGGCCGCCCTTGCCACCACGCTTAAACATCTGGGCCAGGTGCTCGGACTTCTTTATCAGGAACCTGAACGCTACCTGCAATCAAACCCCCGGTGGGATGAGGCAAAAATGCAGTACATCACAGCTCAGGTGCAGGCACGAGAGGACGCTCGTCAAAATCATGAGTGGCAGCGTGCAGATGAGATCCGGGCATGGCTTGAAGCACAAGGCATAGAACTGGAAGATCAAAACGGCAGGACATCCTGGAAGGTTAAATAACCGCTCTCGTAGCGAGAGGACGTGAACAGGAACCTGACGCAACATGCCGTCAGGTTCTGTTTACTGTTACTGCTGAATAAATGTCAGCAGGTCATTATTCAGCTGGCTTTGATGTGTCGCAGCCAGACCGTGGGACGCACCGGGATAAACCTTCAGTTCGGCCTCCGGGATCAGGCTGGCAGACAAAACACCGGAATGGCCGAGGGGCACAATCTGATCGTCATCGCCATGGATCACCAACGCAGGCACGGTGATTTTTTTCAGGTCTTCGGTGTAATCCACTTCCGAGAACTCTTTGATACAGGCGTACTGCCCGACAATCGATCCGGCCATACCTTGCTGCCAGAAACTCTGGCGCAGCCCTTCGTTAATTGCGACGCCTTCACGGTTCATGCCAAAGAACGGGATCGCCAGATTGAGGTAGAAGTCTGAACGGTTCTCAATTACTCCCTGACGAATGCCGTCAAAGACCGCGATATCGGTGCCGCCTGGCCACTGTTCGGTAGACACCATCACTGGCGGTACGGCACCCACCAGCACGGCATTTGCCACACGGTCGGTTCCATGACGTCCGATATAACGTGCCACTTCGCCGCCCCCGGTGGAGTGCCCGACCAGCACCGCGTTTTTGATCTCCAGCGCATTCAGCAGTGTTGCTAAATCATCCGCGTAAGTGTCCATATCGTTACCATACGCCGGTTGATCAGAGCGGCCGTGTCCACGTCGATCGTGGGCAATAACACGGTAACCCTGTTGCAGCAGAAACAGCATCTGGCCGTCCCAGGCGTCTGAACTCAACGGCCAACCGTGGGAAAAAATCACCGGCTGGGCATTTTTATCGCCCCAGTCTTTATAGAAGATGCGGGTGCTGTCTGATGTGGTAATAAAGCTCATGGTGATATCTCCATTAATTCTGTTTTTAGGGGGAATACTTATCTGACTTCAACGCTGACGACGTTACTGGCTGAGGAACACCCGGGCGCTCGAAAGCTTGCCGTGGCTGACGGTAAAAATATCCTCACCCCGAACCTGAACCGGGTTCTTCTTCGGGCCGTAGCCCCAGGTCACACGGGCTATGCCGTGGTTCCACTCCACCGGTGCGGGGGTAAAACGGAAGCCCGGATGCTGTGACTGCACGTGACTGATAGTGGCATTAACCTGCTCTATGCCTTCATTCAGGCCGCCGGGATCAGCGACGAAAAAGTCTGGTGTGTAAACCCCGGCGAACGCCTTCGCCCGTTCTGCGGCATCGGTGTTGTTCCAGATGGCAAAGTGGCGATCGATAAGCTGTTGCAGTCCCACAGGTGCTGCCTGAGTGGTTGTCACGCTCATGGTGATTTTCTCCGCAAATACGTTATGGGTGCCTGTCAGCAGCGCTACCAGGAGTAAACCTCGGGTGATGTGCTTGTTCATATCGCCTCTTTTCACTGCGCTGTTTTCACTTTACCGACCAGCTCAATCTGCGCACCCCAAGGCGTCAGGAAGTAAAACCATTGGGTGCCATCGGCGTTAGTCACCGGCTCATTCAGGGTTTTCAGACCCGCTTGTTTGATGGCCTGATAACTGGTGGCGACGTCATTGGTGCTCAGCGCGATATGCGTTTCTGCATCATCATCCTGATGCGGGCGCTCATGGCTAATTTGCGCGCCGCGGTACTGGAACAGTTCTACTCCGGTGCCATTCGGCAGCCGCATCATGACAAAACGCTTTAGCTCACTGGAGGTGCGCCAGTTAAAAGCCGTTTTCCACGCATCCGGTATAGCGCCGGGGGTAATGTCTGACGCGAGTTGGGCACCAAAAGTCGTCTGGAAGAAGCTGATGGCTTTGTCCAGATCCGGCACGTTGATCCCTACGTGATCCAGTCCAGCAACGGTGACCAGCGGTGTCTGAGTCGCACTGAAGGCCGGTGCGGAAAGGCTGACTGCGCCCACTAACAGTGAAGAAGCGAAAAGTGCAGAAGCGATGTGTTGGTTTTTCATAGCGATAGTCCTGTCATGTCCATGTGCAAATGGCTGTGTGTTATTTGCGACAGCCAGCGTTGTTGCGATGGAAGAAGCATATCGACGGAAAGTGATTTTCAAAATAGAATGATTTGAAACTCATCATTGCAGATTTGAAATGACAAAATTCCCCGATTTCGAAGGACTCGCGATGTTTGCGAAAGTGGCAGAGGAAGGATCTTTTGCGGCGGCAGCCCGCGTCATGGGCGTTTCCGTGCCTACCGTGTCCCGCGCAGTGGCCCGTCTGGAGGAGCGTCTGGGCGGAAGGCTGTTTAACCGCACCTCACGCCAGATTGCGTTAACCGAGTTCGGTCAAAGTATGGCGGCCAAAGCCTCAGAAATGTATCGCCAGGCGGAGGAAGTAGAGAGTGAAGCCCATGAACTGTCTGTACAGCCGCGCGGCCAGGTGCGCTTAGCGGTGCCGATGTCGTTTGGCTTACGCTGGGTTGCCCCGCTGATGCCAGAGATTATTCGCCAGTTCCCCGAACTCAGTGTCGACTTACACCTGTCAGATGCGTCGGTTGATCTGATTGCAGAAGGCTTTGATGCCGCATTACGTATTGCGGCACTGCCGGACTCCTCTCTGGTGGCGCGTAAGTTATGTTCCGTCACACAGTATCTGGTTGCCTCTCCCGCTTACCTTGCTGAGCACGGGATGCCTGAGCATCCGCGTGAGCTTTCGGCCCGGCAGTGTTTCAGCTATGCCTATCGTGCGCGCAGTCAGGTATGGCGATTTACTCACCAGTCTGGCGCACATGAAGATATTGTGCCTAGTGGCCCGCTTCGTGTGACAAACTCTGACGCGCTGATACCGCCGCTGCTGGCAGGGCTTGGAATTGCAGAGCTGCCTGAGTTTATGGTTGCGGAGTATCTGCAAGATGGTCGTCTGGTCCACCTGCTGAATGAGTGGTCGATGACGCAGGGCGGCCTCTACTTTGTCACGCCAACCTCGCGGAGTCGCCCGTTAAAAGTAAAAGTGCTGTCAGACTTTTTTGCCAGACATCTTGGCAATCCGGAATGGCGCTGGCCGCAGTAATCAAGCCATCCATTACAATAATGAAATGATGAGTTTCATTCTTTGCTATTTTGTGTGCTCCTGATTTTCCCTATTGTTGTCTCATGTCGCCGATACCGGCCCGACACCGACAATGACAGGAGCATTCTGATGAAAACCGCCATACAGCTACTGCAAAGCTATCTCGACAATATCCAGGAACCTAAAGCCGCCGCGGCCTTCTTCGCCACCGATGGCGTGCTGGAGCTGCCTTATCTGGCAACACTGGGTCTGCCTCACCGCGTGCAGGGACCTGCTGAAATCGAAGCCTTTATCACCGGATTGCTGGTGAAAGTGCCTGATTTTCGCTTCCGTAATATTCAGTTTTTTATCGACACCCCAACCCAGGCCTTCGGAGAGTACAGCGTAGAAGCCCCTCTCGTCGGGACAGACCGGGTCTATAAACAGACCTATGCTGGCCGTCTGGTCGCTGAGGACGGAAAAATAAAACTGCTGCGTGAATCCCTGGATACGCTGGCCGCATGGCGCGCTTTTAACGGCGAGCACGCCGCCTGATCTTCCCTTTATTCCCTTTCTGGAGATAAACCATGAGTCTGAATACCTTTGATGCACGCATTTCAACAGCAGGCGATCACGATAAAACACAGCCCACTGAAATCATAGTGAGTGCTTACTATCGAGTGCATCCTGATGATCGTGAAACCTTTATCAATGCCGTGAAACCGGAAATGCAGGCAGCCCAACAACTGCCAGGCTGTCTGTTTTATGCCTTCTCGCAAGATCTGGTTAACCCCGATGCTTTCCATCTGTCTGAAGGCTGGGCAGATATTGAGGCCTACGAACGGCATGAGCACTCAGAAACCTTCTTAACCGCGTTGGCGACCGTGGTGCAACAGGTGCGGATCTTACATCGCGAAGGCATTCGTTATGATGTGGCGAAGCAGCATATTGACGACCCGCGTGGGAAAGTATCTGGCTAGCGCCGCTCGCTCCACTGCTAAAAAATATTTTTGCGCCTGGGTGCATGCATTGATTGCCCTGGGTCGCATATTCCTTTTAGACATTCTCCCCGCCCTGAATGAATGGCTCTTCCAAAAGGGCGAGGAGGATGTCAAAGGTTTGTTCTCTCCTGACAGCGCAGTGAGTATATGTCTGCTCCTGGTCACTGGTGGAACGCGTAAATAGCCGTAAAAAGTCATAATGATAAAAACTGTCTCACCGGACTGATTATTTAGGTTTACTTAAAAAAATCATTAGCATCCAGGAGAAAATTTAATGATCTATTGACTTAAGATAAGGCTGGCTGTTTTCGCATTCACACGGCTTTAGTTATACTTCGAAAAACTCAACCTTTCCACCCATAAGGTGATACATACCGCCAACGATTTTAATTTTCTTCTGGTCTTCGAGTTATTTCAGTACCGGGCTGTTTTTGCGAATATTTCCAATGGTTAGCTCTACATTTTTCCGGGCTACTGCGTCCACAAAATCGTAATTGCTTCCTTTACGTTCTCCGCTGTACTCTGTTTTTTCAATCGCAGGTTTAATTTCATTCAGTAGGCCCGTCAGGTTACCTAGCTCTGCATTATCAATAGCGCCTCGAACTGCACCACAGCGGGTATGCCCCATAACCAGCACAATTTTCGCACCGGCAATAGCACAGGCAAATTCCATACTGCCCAGCACATCGCGATTACTGATATTACCCGCTACGCGGGAATTAAACGTCTCGCCAATCCCTGCATCCAGCACAATTTCCGCCGGCACACGTGAGTCGATACAGCTAAGGATCACTGCTGCAGGATATTGACCCGTAATACTGTTGCGCTTCTGAGCCAGATAATCGTGTTTAGCCGGTCTATTTTCCCGGAAGCGCAGGTTGCCCTGTTTAAAATGTTCAATCACAGCTTGCGGCGTCATACTGTCACGCTCTTCTTTACTAAGTGACGCAGCAAAAGACAGGGAGGGTACTGATAAGGCTCCCAACCCGGTGACCGAAAGTGTAGAAACAGCGAATGTTCGTTTTAGTATTGCCCTGCGTGAAAGCCGGGCTGATTGTTTTTGTTCCAAAATTTGCTCCTGGTTATTGAATTACTTAAGTTTAAAGTGATGCTAAATTTAAAAAAATTAATAAAAGGCTTGTCAGGATCTACGAATCTGTCTTGTTGAGTGCTGGTTAAGGGAGTATCAGGACTATTGTTAACCGGCAGCATTATTGATTTGCATTTAATTTGGTCAGAGGCTCATGCTGATTTCGAGCTCTTACAGCGAGCAGCAGAAAGGTAAAATTGCCTCCTAAGCCTGGATAATCCTGTATGGAAGCCAGATGCGCTATGGTCGATGTCTTGTTTTTCTCGCAGGGTGAACGATGCGCTCCTTGAAGAACTTGAGAAACAACCGGCGCTAATAAGCGCCCTGCCTGGCGCTTTGCTGTATCACAGGGCTTGGCTTTGGGTAAAACATATGCAGAAGCTGGTTAAAATAGTTACACCATGCATAAATTTTGCTCAATACCAATGCCCCCTTCGGGGGCACGCGGGCCGCCTTTCAGGGTGGAATTGGGCTTGATCCGTCATGATTCAGCGCAGGTCTCGGCTGAGAGGGGCAAAATCACTGCTGGAACCGGCTAAAGTTAGTAGAACGACTAACGTGTGTTGTAACTAAGATGAATGCCGGAAGCAGGATTATAGCGTAGTCGCGTCGATTTCCACCCTTCCCTTCCAAAAGAACGGCATGTGTCACACGCACTGATGCCTTCTCAACTGGAAAACATCCTTGCGAAAAGTTTCGCCTATCGCCGTGATAGTTACCATGATAACAATATCCGCATTTATTGTTAATCTGCTAATAGTAACTATGGGTATCATTATCACATCGAAAGCAAACAGGCTTTCAACCATACCCACTAAGGATTAAGACCATGAAAACTATCAAAGCAATGTCTATCGCCGCTGTAGCCGCTCTTTCACTGATGTCTGCTGCAACCTTTGCTCAGAGCGTATCTGTTACCTCCTCTACCCTGGACGGTGCGGAAGCCAAAATCGCCGCTCAGGCAAAACAGAACGGTGAACACTACAAAATTACCGAAGCCAGCAACAACAACTTCGTACACATGACCGCTGAGCTGTACAAATAAGGAATGGTCGCAAAAGGAAGTGCCGGAAGAGGTCGCCCCCAGGGGCGGCCTTTTTCGCTTTTAGGGAGTTAATCTGGCTGGTAACCAGGAGAAAAGACGGATGCTGAGGCTTTCACAGAGCGTGGTCAATGCATCTCCCCAGCGAGCCCAGAGCGGCCGGACGACCACACAAGCCAGCACAGCCATCAGCGCAGCACCCACCATGTCCAGGGGGAAATGCACGCCAAGAAACACGCGTGACCAGGCAACAAAGCCTGCGAGTATCAGTATGAAGATGCCACTTCTTTTTGCGCCTGACAGCAACAGTGACAGCCCTGCACTGAAGAACAACGTCCCGTGATCGCTGGGGAATGAGTTGTCCGCTGCATGATAAATCCACGTATGACCCAGCGAAATCATAAACGGACGCGGATGCGGCCATAACATCGAGCAGATAAAGCCCAACCCCATCTTTTTCTCAAAGGGTACTCCCACCGAAGGAGGTGGGAGGGGAATTTGAATTGACGTGGTAGCGTCAAATATTCTCAAGCCTCGCGGGTGTTGAAAGGACTTCATCACAACTTCAGGCGTCGCTCCTCCTCATGAGCCGCCTCGCCATCACATGCTTTCAGTTCCGGCCCGAGGTCACCACACATTTCAGCCACGCGCTAACTGATGCGCGTAAGGTGTCAGTCCCCAAAAACCAGTCGACGATATGTCGTGATAAAAACGCGGTGAACATGCAGCAAAAAGCCGATATGTCTGTTTTTTTAAAAACCTCCAGCACGCTTGACTTCAGATTAAACACATGGTTATTTATCCAGCATTTGTTTACCGGGCACTGCATGCACATGCTTATCGTAAAGGCGTTTAAATACCGGCTGGAACCCACGAACGCACAGGCGCAACGACTGCGTCAGATGTGCGGCTGTGCGCGTTTCATCTGGAATTATGGCCTGGCAGAAACGCAGCGTATGCTGGATGCCGGGCAAAAACTGCCCACCGCCTTTGCGCTGAATAAGATGCTGACCGCGTGGAAGGGGTTGCCTGAGCTGGCGTTCCTGTCTGAAGCGTACACCGACAACCTCCAGCAGAAACTGAAAGACCTGCACGAGGCATGGAAACGGTGCTTTGATAAGCGTCTGGCGGCTAAAAAGCCTGTTTTTAAGCACAAGAGCAAAGGCAACGATTCCATCCGGTTCGTCAACTTTGACAAATACTGCCAGCTTGACCGCAAACGCGTTAAATTGCCGTCCGGGCTAGGCTGGGTGAAGTTCCGTCAGTCTCGTGCTGTTGTGGGCAAAATCAAAAACGCGACCGTCAGCCAGCACGCTGGCGGCTGGTATATCTCGTTTCAGGTCGAAACGGAGGTCGAAATGCCCGTACACCCGTCAACGTCCGCTATCGGACTGGATGCGGGTATCAGCAAGCTGGCCACGCTGTCCGACGGCACGGTCTTTGAGCCGGTAAACAGCTTTAAAAATAACCAGGCGAAGCTGGCGCGGTTACAGCGCCAGCTGGCCAGGAAAGTGAAATTCAGCGCGAACTGGAAGAAACAGAAGGCGAAAATTTCCCGCTTACACGTGCATATCGCCAATATCAGACGCGACTACCTTCACAAAGTCACCACAACCATCAGCAAAAACCACGCGATGATAGTGATTGAGGATTTGAAGGTGTCCAGTATGTCAAAGTCAGCGAAAGGCACGAAAGAAAAGCATGGGCGTAACGTTAACGCTAAATCAGGCTTAAACCGTTCAATACTCGATCAGGGCTGGTATGAGTTAAGACGCCAGCTTGAATATAAGCAGTCATGGTTGGGCGGTCAGGTGTTAGCGATAAACCCGGCTTATACCAGCCAGAAGTGCGCCTGTTGTGGTCATACGCATAAAGATAACCGTCAGTCTCAATCGCGCTTTATTTGTATTACGTGCGGTTACCAGGAGAACGCGGATATAAACGGCGCGCGTAATATTTTAGCGGCAGGACATGCTGTTTTAGCCTGTGAAGTGAACGGTGCGCTAATGCCGTCAGCAGCAGGAACCCGGCGACTGAGTAATCAGGTAGCCACCCTGTAAACGGGAATTCCCCACCTGAGTCGCGTAGCGTGAAGGTGGGGGAGGATGTCAATGCCACTAAAATTGTCACCAGCGCCGACAACGCGAGACGGTGGCCAGTTTTTCCGCCAAGAAACCAGTGGCCCAGAAGGATCAATGGGATAACGGGCAAGGTATATTGCGCGCAAAACGTGGCGAAGGCTATCCAGCCCTCGGATGTTCCGGGCACGGCATTGAACAGCAGAAAGCCTTGCTGATTGAGGGATTCCAGGGAATTCATCATAGGATGACGATCTCCGGTCAGGTTAAACAGTAAAACCGCATTCTGACTGGAGAAGATTAATAAAACCTTAACAGAGGCTTAAGCCGGAATTTGGCCCGACGCGATACGAAAGAGGTATCCCCCCTTCTCAGTGACGGGCTTTTCGCATTTTTATCCTCTGACAAGACACAGGCGCTTTTCAACGCCGGAAAAACTGTAGTACCGTTCAAGCAGCTTGCCGAACCACACCGCATTTTTCACGTCAAAATGACTTTAAGGGTTTGTAATGTTTAAAAAAATCTATAGCGTAGATGAACAACACATTGATTTTCAGGGCGTCGTCGACGGACTTTACTATCCGTTTTACATGGAATGGACACGTCACGCCTATATGAAGGAAGCTTTAGGTCTGGATTTGGAGCAAGAGTTTGCTGAAGGCCGTATGCACATGATCCTCGAGTACAATTTGCGCTTCAGAAAAAGCCTTGTGAAAGGCGATGAAGTGACCGTTACTTGTGCTCTCGCGGCGAACGAGAAACGCAATCGGGTTAACTTTATTCAACAAATCCTGGTGAACGACACCGTCTATGCCGAAGCGGTATTTGTTGCCACATGCCTGGCGAACGGCAGACCGGTTGTTCCCGATGCGGTTCGCAAGGCACTTGAGGCATTAACCGCTTAATTATCCGGCACTGAATAACCAAACTGGTTGTCTTGAGCTTCACAAAATCACAGCCAGTTTCATCATATTCCCGCCCGGTGTGCAGCAAAGTGCTTGAAACATATTTTATTGGACATCACCCCTGATACACCCAGCCAACTGACAGGAACATCATCCCTGTTGGAGGCGTTTTTGGATATCCTCGGCGGCCCGTAACAATAAGTCCTCACGCCCTCGCAACGCCAATAACTCCAGGCCAATCGGCATCCCATCATCACTGAATCCTGCTGGAATACTGATCGCAGGTGCCCCCGTCACCGCAGAGACTAACGCATTACTCCCCTCCTGCATTTCACCGTGCAGCACAGGCGCACGGCGCACCACCGGATAAGCCAGCAAATTGATGTTGTACTGGCTGAACATCGCTTCTACCTGCTGATAAAGATCGTGCTGGCGTTGTTGTACCACCGTATAGCTTTCGCTAGTGATGCCGGGATGCATCGCGCGAGCCTTGAAAGTCGTCGCCAACTGCGGATGATAAAGCCCAGACGCAGCAATCGCTTGCAGGGTGTGAAACTGCGCATGCGGCTTATCCGCTAAAAATTCGGCCAGTGCATCAGCAAATTCATAGCCGATAATATTCGCTTCCGCAGCCAGGTTCTCCAGCTGCGGCCAGCTTACGATTTGAGATCCCAGTACGCTGACTGTCGCTTGTACGGCCTGGTTTATCTCTGCCTCATCGTCAGCAAAGCCCTCTTGCCATAGGCCAACTCGCAGGGATTCACCCTCAGCGGCGAAACATTGGCCGCGCAATATTTCACTGACGAGCCGAAGGTCGGCTGAACTGCGCACCAAAGGACCTGGAATATCTTGCGTGGGAGAAAGTGGCACAATCCCTTCGCTACTGAGCGCCCCTTTTGTCATGCGGAGGCCAAACAAACCATTAAATGCGGCAGGAATACGCACTGAGCCAGCGGTATCCGTGCCGATAGCGAGCGGCACATATCCAGCGGCAACGGCCACCGCCGATCCACTACTCGACCCGCCAGGCGATCGCCCTTCACGCCAGGCGTTGTGCGTATACCCGGTCAGTGAAGAAGCACCGGTAATACCTGCTGCTAACTCATGCATAGCGGTTTTCCCGAGTAGAATGCCCCCCTGATTGCGCAGCGTGGTCACTAACGGCGCATCCTCGCTAGCGATAACGTCACGTAGCATCACTGAACCGGCGCTGGTAGGCCACCCTTTCACGTCAATGTTGTCTTTAATCAGTACGGGAACACCAGCCAGTAAGCCAACGGTTTCTCCGCGCTGACGGCGTGCATCTACCGTGTCTGCTGCTGCTAAGGCTTCTGCAGCAAATAACCACGTTATCGCGTTGTAGCGCGGTCGATCAACCTCCGCAATACGTTGTAGCGCATACTCTGTGAGTTGACGCGAGGTGATCTCCCTGCGCTGGAGTGCGTATTGCAACTCAAAGAGCGACGCGGTGAGATAGTCAGCGTAGTGCATCCGGTTAAGCCTCCAGGAAGATCCATTGGCCGCCGTGTGTAACACGGCCATATGAGCTGCTGTGGAAATGAGAACTGAACCAGATTGCCCGATGCTCCCTACACCAGTCTATAACCCGTTGGCGTGAAGCAGTGGCGAGCGATAAATTCTCGCAAAAAACGGAGTTCCAATGGGGATACTGAAACTGCACGGGATGATGCATCAAATCCCCGGTAAAAATGGCTGATTCTCCGTTGCTCTCCAGTACAATAGAAGCATGGTCAACACTGTGGCCCGGCGTAGTGATATAGCGCAATACGCCAGCAAACAGCGGAGATTCCCCGACATTGATCACCTCCAGTTGACCACGTTCAATCAGCGGCAAGATACTGTCGCGGTACAGTTCCTGTGCAGCAGGATTCTGTCTGCACTGTTCTAACTCTTTCGCCGAACAGATATATCGCGCGTTTGGAAACATAGGTTGCCACTCACCGTTGTGCCAATGCGTGTTCCAGCCAACATGATCGGTATGAATGTGCGTCAAAAGCACGAGCGTAACCGCCTCAGGGTCTACCTCCGCGCGTGCCAGATTGCTGGCATAAGGGGTGTTTAATTGATGGAACAGAGGCTTGTTATCGCGGTTGCGCCCATTGCCCGTAGCGGTATCAATCACCACCACATCTTCACTTGTGCGAACCACCCAACTGTGAATAGAGACTTCCGCAGTTTGTGCAGCAAAATCATGCGTCATTTCAGCCCGATGCGCCGGATAAAGCTCGCCGTAAGGCAAGCCTGCCGTTTGCTCTGCTACTTTTTCAACCAGGCAATCGCCTACGCGAATTTTCATCTTCTCTCCAGATTAGTTAGCGTTTGTCGGGTGACGACAAGTTGTTAACCACTATACTGATGCTATCTGAATTAATTAAATCGATTAAAATCATGAAAACCATCAATGAAAATGATTTTTCGCGCGTAGATCTCAACCTCATTATCGTGCTGTTAGTGATGTTTGAGGTGCGTAGTGTGACGCTAGCTGCAAAGCGGCTGTACCTTGGGCAACCTGCGGTCAGTGCGGCACTCAAAAGAGCGCGTGAAATGTTCAACGATAGGCTGTTTGTCCGCACGTCACAGGGCATGACACCCACGCCACGCGCAGAGCAGTTGGTACAGCAATTTGCGCCACTGATGCGGGATCTGCATCAGATGATCTTTTCGCCCATGTCGTTTGATCCACAAAGTGATAACCGCACCTTCCGCATTGGCATGAGCGATTGGCTGGAACAGTGGCTAATGCCAGACCTGCTGACAGAATTGGCTGTTGCAGCACCAAACAGTAAGGTCAAAGTGGTCGCCGCCGATCCCTGGAATGCGATTCCGTTGATGGAACAGCAACAGGCCGATGTAGTGGTCACCGTCGGGGATGAAATTAGCCAAGATTTAACGCGCGAAAAAATTGTTCGAGCAGGGTTCCGCACACTGTGGAGCCCACAGCAAATTGCGGTGAATAAATTGACGCTGGCGCAATTTGTTCGTTTCGACCATGCGCTGGTGTCGTATCGCGGTGCCAGCGAAAGTGCGCTGGATCATGAATTACAACGGTTGGGAAAGACCCGGCATGTACGTTACGTGACCCCACACTTTTCCAGCTTACCGGTCTTGTTAAAGCAGTTGCCGCTGTTTGCCACCGTGCCGCAAGGTCTGATTTCTTCATGGCGTGCGCGTTATAACCTTCAAGCTGCCCCTGTACCCGTCAATATGCCGGACTATGAGCTTTCGTTGTTGTGGCACAACGCGCAGCACGATGATCCTGCTCAGCGCTGGCTGCGCGACAGACTGCGTGCGCTATTAGTAGAAAAAGCGCGATAAATCGCGCCTCTACTGAGGCTGTCGCGTGCAAACTGTTGGAGTATGGACGCATCAATAATTCTCTTGTGACCACCACACTGAGCGGTCCGATAAGTTAAATTAATCTGCACTTTATTACGAACAATAACAGTCATCTAAAGAGGGGTATTTACCGCGAAGTACAGGCTTTCGGCAGTCGAACTGTCAGCCCATGGTACTGAGATTTACAGCGCCGGAAACAGAGGAAAATCACTATCATGCAATAAATCAGCCAGTTGTCTGCATTGCCACCTTATCAAAGCGCAGATTATACAAAATGTATGAATTTGTGATCCTCGTCAATAAAAACCTTACTTATCGTGAGTTATCAGTTACCATCCTGTTGCGTGATTTGACGGACTATTTACATTCACTTATATCAACAGAATAGGACTCATGAAAAAAGATAATCATTTACTGCCCAATGACTTGACGCAGACAGGGGTGAGCAGACGGCGTTTTTTTGGTCAGTCTGGTAGTGTGGTTGCAACGTTTGCCCTTGGATCGCTGAACACAACAACGGCTGTAGCGGCACAACCCGCCCCAACGGATGCGACGACCCTCAATCAGTTTCTTAAGCTATCCCGCTTTCTGACCGGCCATCAAAACCTGGATACCACCTTAGGTGAGCGGTTATGGACGGCATTTACTCAGCAATCTGCCGGGTTCTCCAGCCAGATGGATGTTCTACAAAATCTGATCGGTCAGCATAAACTGCCTGATGTCGAAGCACTGGATACCCTGATCAAAGGACAACCACTGCACGATGTGATGATGGCAGTGATTCGCGGCTGGTATCTCGGCGTAACCGATGACAGCCACCATGCCAGGGTTTATGCCTATCAAAATGCGCTGATGTATCAGGTGCCACGAGATGGCATGGTGATCCCCACCTATGCCCATAACGGCCCGGACTACTGGACCAGTGAACCGCCGCCTGTCGACCGTCTGCTGACGTTCTGAGCGTAATAACACCTATTCCTACAGGTTTTTTTTACCTTTTAATGTTACCGGTAACTTTCCGCGTAATACGCAATGGAGTTAATGTGAGACAACAACCCTCGCCTGCTTTTTCGCTCAACAGGGTAGCCAGGCACTTGATGGCAACCACCCTGAGTATCGGCTTGCTATCGTCCTTTTCCCTGTTTGCCGCTCAGGAAGTCCCGGTCAGCCCACCGGGCGTTAAGCAGGTACAAAACAGTGATATTGCGCGCGGTGAATATCTGGCGATTGCCGCTGACTGCGCGGCCTGCCACACCAATCCGGCGACCAAACGCACCTTTGCCGGCGGTTACCCCATCCATTCCCCAATGGGCGTTATTTACTCCACCAACATCACGCCATCGAAACAGTTTGGCATTGGCAATTACACCGAACATCAGTTCGAACAAGCCGTGCGTCACGGCATTCGTGCCGATGGCGGTCATCTCTATCCGGCCATGCCTTATGCCTCATATGCGGGACTCTCCGATGAAGACGTGCATGCACTCTATCTCTACTTTATGCATGACGTGCAACCCCAGGAGGGGGCTACACCTGAAACGGCACTGAGTTTTCCGTTTAACATCCGACAGATGATGTGGGGATGGAACCTGCTGTTCTTGAAAAACGGTGCTTTCCAGCCTGATTCTTCGCAAAGTGATGCCTGGAATCGGGGTAAATATCTGGTGGATAACCTCGAGCACTGCGGCGAATGCCACACGCCTCGCAATATGATGATGGCGCAGATGCAGGGCAAAGATGCCCTGACAGGCGCAGCGCTGGGCAGTTGGTATGCGCCGAATTTAACCGCAGATAATTTAGGCAACTGGACGCGAGACCAGTTGAAACAGTATCTGAAAACCGGTGATGTGCCAGGAAAAGCGCAGGCCGCAGGCCCAATGGCAGAAGCCGTCACCAACAGCTTGCAGTATCTGCATGATGACGATATTGATGCGATCATTACCTACCTGAAAGCCCTGCCCGCTTCATTGCAGGCCCAGCCCAACAAAAGTATCGACAAAAATGGAACCGATACCAATGTTGATAGCCAGATTCGTAGCACACAACCGCTGGGCAGCCATCTGCCCGACAACCTGAGTGGAGCCACGCTGTATGACACGGCCTGTTCTAGTTGTCACCAGCCGGACGGTAAAGGAAGTGCCGATCACTTCTACCCTTCACTGACCAATAACAGTGCTACCGGCGGAAGCAGTCCAAACAACCTGGTGTCGACCATTTTGTTTGGTGTGGAGCGAGAAGTTAACGGCAAACAGGTGTTAATGCCCGCTTTCGGCCCTGGCTCCCAGGTCCAGTCATTATCGGACCAGCAAATCGCCACGCTGAGCAACTTTGTTTTTCACCAGTACGGCAACCCCGCGCTGCAAGTGACGCCTGAGCAGGTAGAAAGTCTGCGAACAGGGGGGGATCAGCCACTGCTGACCCGTATTGCCGCACCTGCCACCCTGGGTGCTGGCGTGGTGGCGATCCTGATTGTCCTGCTGTTGAGTCTCCGGGCGTTACGTAAACGTCGTCAGGATCATTAATATTTTTAGAGGTTGTTATGTCAGAGCAATATAGCGCAGACGTTGTGGTGGTAGGTGCCGGTATTTGTGGGGGCACTGTTGCCAAAGAGCTGGCCGAAGCGGGGCTGTCGGTGTTGGTACTGGAGGCGGGCCCGCGTTGGGAACGTGGCGAAGTGGTCGAAAACTGGCGCAGCATGCCGCCGGTCAACAAGGCCGAATCCGACTATGCCACCCCCTATCCTGCCGCACCTTGGGCCATGCACCCACAGCTTAATCCCTATAATTCGTATCCTGAAGTGTCAGGCCCGGATGCCTCAGCGTTCCGTCAAGGTATGGTGCGCGGGGTTGGCGGCACAACCTGGCACTGGGCAGCGTCATGCTGGCGTTTCCTGCCCGCTGACCTGCAGTTAAAAAGTACTTACGGCGTCGGCCGCGACTGGGCAGTCACCTACGATGAACTGGAGGATTATTACTATCGGGCTGAAGTGTTAATTGGCGTCAACGGACCCAATGATACGTCCCTGAAATATGTCGCACCACGCAAAAAACCCTTTCCGATGGAGCCAATGCCCTACGGCCCGGCAGACCGCCGCTTTACCGAAGTGGTAGCGCAAAGTGGCTATATCAATACGCCAGTACCCCAGGGGCGTAACAGTCGGCCCTATGATGGTCGTCCGCAGTGCTGCGGCAACAACAACTGTATGCCCATCTGCCCGATTGGTGCGATGTTCAACGGCATTCACAGCGTATTGAAAGCAGAAAAAGCCGGGGCGAAATTCGTCGAAAACGCAGTGGTATATCGGATTGATACCGATGAAAAAAATAACATCACGGCCATGCACTATTATGACCCCGATAAGGTTTCACACCGAGTGACGGCAAAAACCTTTGTGCTGGCGGGTAATGGTATTGAGACGCCAAAATTGTTGCTGCTGGCTGCCAACGATCGTAATCCAAACGGCATTGCTAACAGTTCCGATCAGGTGGGCCGTAATATGATGGATCACCCCGGCATTCTGATGAGTTTCCAGTCGGCAGAACCGGTGTGGACCGGCGGCGGGTCGGTGCAGATGAGTTCAATTACCAACTTCCGTGACGGTGATTTCCGCCATGAGCATGCTGCTATTCAGATCGGTATGAATAACACTTCTCAGAACCATAAAGCCGGAGTAAAAGCGTTGCAAATGGGGCTGGTAGGCAAGAAGCTGGATGCCGAAATTCGTCGTCGTGCGGCCTGCGGCATGGATATTTATGTCAACCATGACGTACTGGCGAACCCGGATAACCGACTGACCCTGAGTAAAACCCGACAGGATAAGTTAGGTATTCCCTTCCCCCATGTCACTTATGATGTGGGCGACTATGTGCGACGGTCCGCCGTATTTTCCCGTCAACATCTGATGACGATTGCCGGCCTGTTTGGCGCAACCGAAATTGAGATGACGCCGTGGTTCAATCCTAACAACCATATTATGGGCGGCACGATCATGGGTCATGATGCGAAAGACTCGGTGGTCGATGGGTGGATGCGTACTCACGACCACCAGAACCTGTATATCGCCTCGGGGGGTGCCATGGCCGCAGCAGGTACGGTGAATTCGACGCTGAGTATGGTCGCGCTCTCCCTGCGAGCCTGCGATAGCATTATTAGCGATCACCAACACGCTTGATAGCCTGAACGCCTGCATACTGCAGGCGTCTTATCCGTTAGTTCGCCGCTAATTCATGGACTCCAGTACCTGCTTTTTTCTGCTCCTGGCCTCTCGGCGAATCAGGTCACCGTAACGTTGCAGGTATTTGTTGGCCCAAAACCCGGCGTGATCGTCGAAATTGAACGTTCGCCAGAGGATCTTCCCCTTGCGATCGCGGATCACCAACTGACAATGAAAATCTAGATCGTTCTCTACCGTGACGTTGCGATAGGCTGCTGCGATGGTTCTGGCCTGTCCACGTGTAAATTCACCCTCTGGCAGGGCGGGTACAGTTTTCATGTTTTAAGCGGCTCCCGGTCAGAGTCCTGCTAGACAGGAACTCACTGTCTGAAAGAGGGTGGCGAATGGCGGCGTCTGGCGTCGTCCATTGCAACTGATGCTGCGTTGAATCCGAGGTAAATCGAGCATGGTCTTATGCAGCAACGCTTATCGAT
Organism: Candidatus Pantoea multigeneris; assembly: GCF_011752615.1. NCBI lineage: Bacteria > Pseudomonadati > Pseudomonadota > Gammaproteobacteria > Enterobacterales > Erwiniaceae > Pantoea > Candidatus Pantoea multigeneris. The sequence goes on along the minus strand of NZ_VWXF01000002.1, from coordinate 592,278 downwards.
CGGTTTCCCTGGTGAAGGCCCGAAGGTGAAGCGTGCAGACGATGTGCGCGCACATCACCCTTTCTGGTGTAATGGCTGCAACAGAGGCTGCTGGATTCCGGTGTAACTCGCGTAAGCAGGGAATACCAAAGAGAAAATGGAGATATGAGGGGAGAGTTTATGCGTATCGCTACCCTCTTCCCTGACCGAGAGGTCAGCGCAACCGCAGTACATCCCTGAGTCCTGCTGAAGCGAGATGCATTCCTGTTAACCCGGCGTTTGCCTGATATATAACAAAAATGCTAATGTGTGAGTACGGCCAGCGGTGACTTTATAGTTCGTGTACCGTCTGGCCGTTATTCCCTGGTGTTAGCTGTTTTAGCAACCTGACCGGAAGGTCAGGTCTTTTTCCGCTCTAACAGCTGAAAATGATTGTACCCGGAGATGGTTTATATGTAAGTTGTTCTTAAGTGTTATCTCACCTGTACTAAAGTATAGGTTTGCTCACAAAACGAGCAAAAAACAGGTTATGGAGTGACGATGTTTGATTTTTTTTGTGCAAATAGAATGATTTCAGAAACGCTGCAAACGTATATCGAACGAAAATTGCAGCCGTATGGTTCACCGGATTACGCGTATACCGTCGTAAATAAGAAAAATCCTTCAGAAGTTCTTATTGTTTCCAGTTATCCTGACGAATGGGTCAGGCTCTACCGCGAGAACAACTTTCAGTTGACCGATCCCGTCATCCTCACTGCGTTTAAAAGGACCTCACCTTTTACGTGGGATGAAAACATCACGTTGATGTCTGATTTGCGCTTTACCAAAATTTTCACCCTGGCGAAACAGTACGATATCGTCAATGGGTTCACTTTCGTGCTTCATGACCACATGAACAATCTTGCGCTGCTTTCGCTGATTATTAAGGGAACCGATCTTGATGTCCTGGAGCAGAAACTGGCGGCAGAAAAAGGTGCGCTGCAAATCCAGTTGATTGATTTCAACGAGCAGATGTATCGCCTCACGGGAGCGATGACGGAGAAGTGGAGCCCAGAGGCCGACAGTGATAACTCGGCCATCTTTACCCTGAGAGAGAATGAAGTGCTCTACTGGGCCAGCATGGGAAAAACCTATGTTGAAACCTCAGCCATCACTGGGATCTCAGTGAGCACCGTCAAGTTCCACATTAAAAACGTGGTCTCTAAGCTCGGTGTCAGCAACGCCCGACAGGCAATCCGGCTGGGCGTTGAACTTGACCTTATCAGACCGGCAGCATCAGCGGCCAGGTAAATGCAGCGGATTCCGTCGAGCCGGTATGTTGCAATACCGATCCGGCGAGCTGCTCCTGGTCTTTCTTACCGGCAGGCAGATCCAGCAGATAGATTCGCTCTTTTTCCGTCAGGTAAGCTTCTTTCAATACCTCAATCTGCCAGCCCGAACGACGCAGAATCTTCAGCATAGCCCGGCTGACTATTGTATGAATGTTGGTGTGATGATTCTTCCTGCCCCAGTTAACCATCGCGAGAAACAGCGCCTGGCTGACGGGGTAGTCCTTGCCTAGCAGGCTGCGTGCGCGCTCTTTATCAACAAAGAAGCGGCTTGACTCCGTCCCACCCGCGGGCAGTTCAACGGTATCGAAGCACTCACGGAACGTGTGGGTGATCATATTAGGTTGGGACAGTGCAATAAATCTTACGCTGCAAATCAGATGCCCTTCGTAGATGCCCAAAATGTAACGTGTCCCAGGCACATCGAATTCATCTGACTCCATCCCCTGACTGCAGACCACATCCCAGCCTAACCGGTCACTGAAGGTCTGCTTACGCAGACGGTAGAGTTCGGTTGCGCGGGTGGTTTTAAGTTCCTCGTAGCTTACATCTATAAGTTCAAGCATTTACTGTTCCTAAAAAAAAACCGTCACTCGGTCATGACCCTGCCAATATTACAAACTTTCATTAATTTTTTCAGACTATTAAAGGTAATTAATTAATTTCTGTGGAGCAGAATCTGACAAGTGCAGATCATTAGCGTTGAAGGGGAAACAAACTGGAGAATTATGCTTTCTGCAACCGGGATTGCAGGATCGCGTTGCCCATCTCCCTTGAAGAGCAGCCGTGGCAGCCACAACCAGAACCTCTGCCCGGAAGGATCCGAGAAGGAGCTTATTTGCATACTCCCTGACAACCACTATGGAGAGCAGTTACTCTCTATAGTGGTTGTTAGATCCCTGGCATCCATGATCCAGTGATGATCTTTCGCATGCCCGGCGGTACAGGCTGATAAAGATCTACTCTCTATAGCGGTTATTCGTGCGATCGCGATCGCAGTTCCCACAGATTCAGCCTCTTATGGTGACTCCGCACCTGAGAAAGTTCAGCTGAACTATCCACTATAGAGAGCAGCTACTGTCTACAGCGGATAGCAGCCCTTGACGTGCTCTCAATGCCACTAAATCTCATAAACTCATGTTTATTAAACATAAAAAGTAACCTGGGGCTCTCAAAAAACCCCATACCGCGCGTCAAATATCTATTAATATCGAGGCAAATCAGTCAAATAGACGTCACAACGTCACTTCTTTCTAATAACCACTATAGAGAGCAAATCGCTACTCTCTATAGTGGTTACTGCCAGATGATCCGCACGAAGCCCACAGCGACAGGGCATGACATGAGCGCCCTCCCCTTCCACCGGGCCCGGAGCCATGTAGAAGTAGGGAGAAGCCGCAACAGGGAAAGGTAAATACGTGATTTGGGCATAACCGCTATGGAGAGTACTCACTTACTCTCCATAGCGGTTACAAGGTCACAAATGCCCGTAAAATCAGTATCAGAAGCAGATCGGGAGAGGACCATGGCGATGAATAACCGCTATAGAGAGTGGTTACTCTCTATAGCGGTTATCTAATCAGGGGAGTTACCGAGGGTTATTTCACTTTACCTTTGCGAATTTCTTCCAGGATCTTCAGTTCCGCTTTTGACAGCATCACCATCTCACCCTGTGGCTCGCTGGCTGGGACAACCTCGTTGGTTTCGATCGGATCATCGAGTTCCAGCTCATCCTCAAGAATATCAGGCAGTTTAAGTGGCAACTCAGCGGGCTTAAGCTTTGGCCGACGATAGTGGATATGGAATACCACCGAGTTACCTCGTTTCAATTCCGTGTAATCCAGGTAGCCAATATCCTTTAGCTGCTCCATGGCGCGGCGCACTGTCGCGTTCTGGGTAATGGGGCGGGATGTCAGGTTTAAACGCTGCCTGAGGCGTGCCATGGAGATAGGCACTGGGTTAGGCGGCAGGCTTTCAATAAACGTGTAGAGCGCCTGAGCAGACTCCTTGCGCGCAAGTGCGTTGATGGCTCGCAGTTGCAGCAAGACCTTGCGATCAAATTGATAGAGTTCAAAGAGTTTGGGATCGGCCTGCAGTTCAACAGTATCTTTTTTTACGCTGTACTTCGCAGATTGCACCAGGTGTGTAACGTAGAGTTCGTCTTTGTCGGCAGTGCCAAACTGAATGGTATTAGAGGCGATACGGATCAACGAGGCTTCAAGCCGCTGTCTTAGCTTGGCTGAGGATCGCGATGAAGGAATGCCACACAGTTTTACGAACTCAACAAAAGGCAAAACGACTTTGTCATTGGTCACATTGTACTTAGCGAATGCATGAATGATCCCAACCCAGGTTTTGAAATCATTGTCCATATCCAGCCGCTGGCCAATGATTTTAATTCTCTCATAACCTTCTGATTTTACTATAGAAAGAAGTTTTAGTTCGTTGGTGACATCCGTTACCGCCGTTGTCTCATTTTTTCTGTTATTGGTGGATTTCAACGTGGGCACAAACAGGCCTAATCGCATTAACGCGACCGGCTGAACGGTGTTATCTCGGTTGGGGGTAAGTACAACCAGTTCGCCTGTTCGCTTATCAGTTTCTGAAAAGGCTTCGACTACCTTGTTGTTTTTTATCTCATTTTCAGACATTTTCGAGGATCCGGTTTATACACAGTGATGTATCGCGTTTACTCTCTATAGCGGATACTAGCACTCACTTCATCGGTTAGACTACTCTCTATAGAGGTTAATTTACTCTCCATAGCGGTTGGTTTACTCACTATAGCGGTTACTGATCGCCTCTCAGGGCTTGTGTCACAAGGCCTCAGCGCTGCCGGGGATCTGTTAGGAACTTATTTGATCTCTTAGTGATCTGTTTTTTGATCTAAGCAATGAATAACGGGGATAAAATTTGCTGAAAACTCACCCAGAATCATCAACTAAACCTGTTCATCTGAAGAAAAATTATCCACAAGCTCGCGAGTTAACCACAGAAGACAGACGACTCTACTCACTACAGCGGTTATTGAGCGCTCTCTTCATCGGTTGTTTTACTCATTTCATCGGTTATTCCACTCTCTATAGAGGTTACTCTACTCACCATAGCGGTTACTGACAGCCTTTTAAGCCAGTAATATCAAGGCTTACAGCGATCCGGGATCTTCTTTGATCTCAGTGGGATCTCATTATGATCGAGTAATTGGATCGAGCCTGTGGATAAAGGGGATAAAAATCAAAATGAAAGCCAGCATCAGCGGTGATTTTCCTTAATCCATGCAGTGATTCAGCGATCATTGCTCTTTCTTGATAACGATCGTTTTGGATGTATAACATTGATCAAAATGTCACAGCCCTTCTCGCTACTGTCAAAAATGCAGAACAGCACCTCATAAAACGTCTGTATGCGTTTTCTGGCGACGTTATGGATCCAGATAACCCTGATTAGCATTTCTTTATAAAATCGTTTAGAAGGCGTTTGAGAGCGTTTGAATCCGTATGTAACAGATTGAATTGGGCTTTAAGCTGGAGGATAGGTGATGATTATGGACGCAAGATTCACGTCCATCTCAAAAACGAAGGTTAATATCAGGCTTTACTCAGAATCGCTTTGATCGCCGCATCGATCTCTTCAAGCGTGCCTGATGGCAAGCGATGGAACTCATACTGCACATGGCGCTTTTCAACGTTGGTTTTCCGCTTAGCGTAAGCTGCACGGTCAGTGAAATGGCCAAATTTTTCAGTCATCACGCTTTTGTTCTTTGCAGGTTTAACTAACTGCTTCTTAGCGGTGGTGAAAAATGACAAAATCCGGGTTTTCTGATCGTCAGAAGCGAGCTTATTCAGGGCCTGATCTTCGCTAATCCGCACTTTCACCTGATCAACAAGATCCTGAAGGCCAACACCCTCACACTTTGCCTCTTCTGCCACATCAAGCAGGAGTTTGTAATCCGGGATGCTGAGATCGGAAACCACCGGTATCAACGCAATAAACTCTGCCGGAACCCAGGCAGCCTGAAAAGCACGAGTAACCTTAGCGTTCGAGATACCTTCAGCCTTCGCAATTTCCGTTTTATTCATGCCCTGCGCTTCCATCATCAGGAAACGTTGTCCCAGTTCACGTAGGTTGTGTTCTTTTGCAGTCTGGATATCAGCAGCCAGTTGACGGGCATCACTGATATCAATGTCATCTTCGGTCACCAGCACTTCTAAGCCGGTGTGTGTGTACAGACAGGCGGCACGACGACGTGAACCGTCCATGATCTCAATACGCCCATCCACCACTCTCCCGATCGCCGGGAAGAACTGTTGCAGTTCAATAGTACGCGTGATGTCTTTCACCGATTCTTCGGTTAATGCTGCCTGATCGCGGCCATTTACTTTTGCATCAACAAACGTGCGGGCTTCAACTTCGCCACTTGGGATCAGTTGGCGAACAAACGTTGCCGTACTTCCGGATTTTAACGTGAAAACGCGTGACTGATTGCCGCTGTTAATAAAGCTCGACATCTGGGATTGCCCCATAGTGCGGCCAATGCGCTTGAGTGATTTTTGATCGGTCACTTGGTACTCCTGATATATTCAATTCGGTCGAAAACCGCGCGTGAGAAGTTCTCTGCTTCCTGCTTAGCCTTTCTGAGCGCATCAGCACTGCCGGGATAAGACGCGGGATTAGCGCTGATAACGGTATCGAATGACTCGCCACAGCGTTCAAAGCCATCCAGACGCGGCAGAACCGCATCCAGCATCGACTTGGTGAAAACTTCCCGTGCGAAGCTGTGGGAGGTGACATGGTCATGTTTGGTGGTCATCTTCGACATGAAACCGATATTTGCTTTCAGGCGCGGCTCAATGCCTTCATTCTCGATGCGTTCGAGCATTTCAGGCAGGCGTGTCAGATACTTCATGGTCGAGTGAAAATCGACTTGTGCAGGTGGTGTTGGGGTAAGGAGCAGATCGCTGGCAGCGATGGCGTTCAACATAAACGCATCCAGATGCGGCCCGGTATCGATGAAGATGAAATCATAGTCACCGGCCAGACGATCAATCACGTTGCGACGCAGGACTTCTGAAGGCGCTACGCCAGGCAGATTCTCCGCGACTAAGGCCTCCCAGTCACTGGCAACAAAGCCATCATCAATGGATGCAGGCATAACATCGACACCGGGCATCACGGTTGGCTTCACAAACTGTTCGCGCAGTTGCTCAGTGCTGACGTCATTGAGCATCGCCTGGGCAGCAGTTTCCAGCACAGAACCCACGCTGTTTGTATGACTCAGGAACATGGTGCTTGAAGCCTGGGGGTCGAGATCGATAACCAGAATACGCAGGTCGTTGTGGAGTAAACCCGGATGGGCTCGTAAACCATGTGCCAGGGTAACAGTCGTAACCGTTTTAGAGACCCCACCTTTCAGGTTCACCACGAAGATAACAAACGGTTCTTTATGCTTATCGCGATACTTAGGCACTTTTCGATGCTTGTAAATATCGACAACGTTTTGGATGCTCATGGCGTATTGCGAGGTGCTGCCCGTTTGCCGTCTGCCAAATTCATAACCGCCCTCTTCCATCTCGCTGATGGCGGCAGCGACAGCATGCTTACTGAGCAACGGCAGGTTGGCCACCGCATTACGCGTGAAGGTGTAGTAGTAGCCTTGCTGGTTAAATTCCTGGCGTTGTTGCTCTATGTGGCTGCTCAGACCGTGCAGCATTCCGTTAGCCCGGTTGGCGATATCAAACACATCACCGTAATCTCGCTTCATAAGCACCTCAATAGTAATGATTTCCGTTATTTTACTAAAAAAATCTCCACAAGCCAGTTTTTTGGTAAAAATACATAAAACTGGCTTTTTTTAAGAATTATCGATGATGATGATACAAAGTGATTTTACTAAAGTGATTTAAAATCAATATGTTATGAGGGTTGTTTTTGTTGGGTGGTTTTTGAACACTATATTGGCAGTTATTGAGAGAAATGCCAATATCGGAATTTCAGATAAAAGTGTGTATAGCCATTTTAAGTCTGAAAAAGCACCTTAAAATATGCAGATCACACCGTTAGTGAAAAAATGCATGGCGACGCTTTTAATGTCGGGTGCATGATTTTAACCCCCTGCCCTACTCCAACGTCACAAACACACTGTGAAAATTTTCTCTGGAACGCTAAATAAGATCATTCGGGCGATACTTTGCGAGAAGAAGTATTATCCCTCGGCATGACGCAGTTTATGAGTTTACCAGGTATTTTTGCGGGAGCATTCATATCTTCGGCGGAGAGGATATCAAAGCAAAAGATTATGCTATTTCGATTTCAGATTAGCCTTAGCTATTGAGATGGTAGCGTGAAAGCTATGAAGCTGCTGATAACGAGAATATCTGTGTAAAAATAACCTCGAACTTTAGTGTAAACAGAAACCAGCGATCCCTCTATCAACAAGGAAATGATCTGCGGCCAGAAATGAAGGAAAAAATTATCCGTATTTGTGAAGCCAAAATCAGGCAAAAAGGCAGCAATGTAGGCTTATCTTTTTATGCGTTCTTTGCCAACAAAAATGACGATCCTGAGTTGTTGATGGAGGTGGCCCAGTGGTGGATTAGGGATATGAAACTAGACCATTTCGAGAAAGCAGAAAAGATTAAAGCATTGATCTCAGACCTGTAGGCATCATCCCACAGGGCAATCGTGTTCAATTACCGTAAAGGGATGCGAAACATGGTGTTTTTCAGCCTGAAAAATTCATTTTTTATTATATATTTCAAATAGATATGTGGATTTCTTCTTGGTGGGTTTTCTCTGTTTTCAGGTTCAAAACCAGGCAATCACTCCAGAGAAAGCGTACTCTCTTAACAGGTGTCAGTTCAGGGGCAAGATTTGTTATGTGCAAAAGTGGATGTTATCGCTTGACCAAAAAGCCATATTCGATGCTTATTATCCTCCAGGGATCGCCAACTATAATGCCGCTAAAGGAGGAGAAATGCTTTTCGCAATAAGGTTCACCGATCACCCAGGTGAATATAATGTCAGAAAACAATATCTCAATTCGCATCTAGAGTGGTTAAAGCAAAAACAAGGAATAGTCCTTGCAGCTGGTTCACTGCGTGAAGAACATAACGATCAACCCGTCGGAGCGCTATGGATCGTAAAGGCGAAGCATCAAGAAGAGGCTTTATCTATATTTTCTGAAGACCCTTTTTGGGTCTATGGCTTGCGAGCATCGGTTGAGGTTTTATCGTGGAGCCTGGCCTTTGAGGACATGCTTAAAGATTAATATCTGTTCCTTGCTCACAGCGGAGCCTCATCTCCATCAGCCGTTCGCCCTGTGCCAGGAACGGGCATCTTTGCTACAGCTCCATATCACACGTTGACATTTTTAAAGCAGCCCTTGTTCACGACCTTATATTCATTCTTGAAGTTAAAAATATCGTACAGGATTAATGATGGAAATTTTATTGCGATTAGCCACGCCCAACGACATGGCAACTGTGAACGAGAGTTACGCTGAAGTCGGTTTTGTGCCTTCAAATAAAGGAGAGCTTATCGTCTTGGCATATCGTGGCGAGAGAATTGCTGGGCAAGGCAGAGTCACAAAAGTAGACGCTGATAGCAGCGAACTCGGTGGAATTTACGTTTTCCCGGGAAATGAGGGGTTAGGAATCGCCCGTACAATAGTGGAATTTCTTATCAGAAATGCTGAGAGCACCGTTCTTTACTGCCTGCCTTTTGCTGAGTTAGAAGGCTTTTATGGTTCAATGGGATTTAAAGCTGTGAGTCACATGGACAAGGTTCCTCAGGCCGTAAGTAAAAAACATCAATGGTGTAATGCCACTTATGATAAACCGGTCCTGCTTCTGGAGAAGTTTAAGTAAATACACATTAAAACGATCCGGCCATGCTTTAAAAGACAAGATGTAAAATCGCCGTTGCCGACAGATACGTATACATGTCTTATTCGATGCGTTCCACATCAGGATGACGCGCGCTTGCGGCCTCATGAAAAATATCGCCCAGCCAGCCTGGTATCTCTTCCTCTGCCATCGCGTCGGGAATAACGATGTCATAAAGCCGGGAAAATTTTCGTTCCGTCAGATCTGCACGGAAGACCAGCCAGCGTTCACCCTCACGTTTTATCCCAATATGTCGTCCAAAGACGTTATAGATCAGCATTATTGGCACCCTCTCAGGAACTGAGTAACTGGAATGTTGTGGTAAAACAACGTGAAAAAATGGCGATTTTAAGCCTGAAAATTTTAGAAAAATACATATTATTCATTATGTTATGGGTGTTTTCTTCTGGTGTGTTTTCACGAATTTCCATCGATTTTCACCTCTGGTTTACGGTGCCGTAAATTTAGGGTAGGGCAGGAAGCGATCACGTTTCTGGTGATGAAACCTCTACTGCCAGCTTACGCTGTACCAGACGCAGTGTACGGCGTCTGATCCAACCGCTGGCTGGGCGTATAAGCAGCCAGTAGCAGCTAAAGCGTGCTTTTACTCCCGGTGTGGGACAGTAGACAAAGGTTTCAGTGCATAAGCGAGTTTCTCCAGCGGAATCGGTGATGACCTTAAAACGCAGCACCAGCTTGGCAGCATTCGGGTCAGCGAACTGGAGAAATTGTTGGGCATCCTCTGGTTTGGGAAACATCAGCGCTGACTGCCAGAAGCGGCCAACCAGCCCAAAAGAGAGTTCGTCGCTGTCCTGATGCAGCAAAGTAAAGCTGTCCAGGCTAAAGGATGGGGCGGGTGCTATTCTGCGGCGTAGCCGATCCGGTAGTTGACGCAGCGCCAGTAAATGCTTAATCAGCGGGTCTTCGTGCATATCCAATGTCTGCACTGCGTGAATAATTGACTCGGGTAGGGCGTTGAGTGGGGCTGATTGATGTTTTTCATGAAAGCTGAATATCGGTAAAAACGGTGATGCATCTTGCCAGTGTCGACAGGCCTGCGCGCTGATAAACCCTAAAAACGGCATGCTTCTCTCCTTGAATGTGTAGCGCATTTCTCATTTCGTTCTGCGAGAATTGCATCGTGCTCTGCACGGTAAAATCACCGGTGCCTGGAACACACACCATCATCACTCTTGAGACTCCCCGCGTCAAATTCTCACTGAGTGGTTGCCTGTACCGGGCAGGTGCGATAAACCCGGAGTGAGGAGTGAGGAGTGAGGAGTGAGGAGTGAGGAGTGAGGAGTGAGGAGTGAGGAGTGAGGAGTGAGGAGTGAGGAGTGTCGAGTGGGGAGTGTCGAGTAAGGGCATTCTGGATATGTAACGGCTTTGGATCCAGACATACTCCTCAGGTGCCAATCGTCCTCCAGCAGAACCGCCCAACACTCTTTCACGATTCATATCTCTTTTCATGTGAAAATCTGGCGATTTTCAGCCTGAAAATTTATAAAAACCCTATACGGTTCATGATGTTGCGGGTGATTTTGTCTGGTGTGTTTTCGTTATTTTCACTCACTGCCAACACTGCCAACACTGCCAACACTGCCAACACTGCCAACACTGCCAACACTGCCAACACTGCCAACACTGCCAACACTGTTGCCTGAGGGGGCGTGGATATGCCCCCTTCATTGGGGCAGGGAAAACCGTTTATGGCTTGGAAAATTACGCCTGTCCCCCGGACTGCGCGGCGACAATTTCCAGCAGCGCCTGTAGCGGATGAAGCAACGTGGTGTGAGCAAATCGCTTCACCTGGCTGCGGCAGGAGTAGCCGGTGCTTAGACAACGCTCTGCAGGCAGACTTTCCAGCTTGCGTTGCCAGGAGAGCGAATAAATACCGCGCGAGTTTTCCAGGTTAATCCGCTCATGGCCATAGGTTCCGGCCATGCCGCAACACCCGAGGTTTACCGCTTCCAACCGTGCGCCAAAATGGGCGAATATCACGGCCCACTCCTGAGCCGATCCTGGTAGCGCCGTGGCTTCAGTGCAGTGGGTAAACAGATACCATGGCGGGGATTTCGGTTGCACGACGGCGGGTTGAAACGGCACGCTGCGCAGCCACTCATGCATCAGCGCCACGGTAAAATGGCCGCGCTGGTCGCCCAGCACTCGTTGGTATTCGTCGCGAAAACAGAGCACCAGCGCTGGGTCAACGCCCACCATCGGAATATTCAACCGGGCAATCTGATTCAAACGCTCCGAGGTCAAGCCGGCGGTGTGAGCAAAACGCTGTAAAAACCCTTTCACATGTTGCGCTTTGCCATTAGGCGTGAAGGGCAGGATAACCGGGTGGAAACCTAAATGCGTAATCAGCTTAACCGCATCTTCAACCACCTTCGCATCATAAAAACTGGTAAAAGGATCCTGAATCAACACCACGTACTGTTTTCTCTGCTGTTCATCGAGCTGGAGCAGCCGGTTTACAGGCGTCAGTGCCGTGGGATGTGATGCGACACGCTGCTTTAATGTCGGCACGGACAACAGCGGGAGATCAACCATTCCCGTGGTTTTACTGACTATCTGATGAACGAGTTTTCTGCGCAGGAACAGGTTGGTCAAACGCGGGATCCGGGCGAGTAGCGGGGTGTAGCTCTCTACTGCGGCGACAATATGATCGCGCAGGGGGCGCAGATAGCGCGTATGGTAAAGCTGTAAAAAGCGTGAGCGGAAGTCGGGAACGTCTATTTTTACCGGACACTGGGTGGAACACGCTTTACAGGCGAGGCAGCCTGACATCGCCGCTTTGACCTCATGAGAAAAGTCATAACGCCCCCTTTTGGCGGCCAGCGTGTGGTGTAAGCGCAGCATAAACCCCGGACGGGACGTCTCCACTGTTGCCGGATCGACGTTTTTCTCCGCCAGCAGACGTAGCCACTCTCTTACCATTGTGGCGCGGCCTTTCGGGGAGTGAAGGCGATTTTGCGTAATTTTCCAGGAAGGGCACATCGGGCTAAAGGTATCGTAGTTGAAACACAGTCCATTGCCGTTGCATTCTAACGGCCCACGCCAGTCGGTACGGATGTTCACCGGGATCTGCCGATCGTAAGTCCCGCGTTTTACCGCATCGACACGAAACATCGCGCGATCATCAGTCTGGAGTGGCGGGCATATCTTGCCGGGATTAAGACGATTGAGCGGGTCGAAAGCGGTTTTAATGCCCCTGAGTTCCTGATACAGCTCAGGCCCGAAAAATTCCGGACTGTATTCGGCGCGGAAACCTTTACCGTGTTCGCCCCAGAGCAGCCCGCCATATTTCCCGGTCAGCGCCACGACTTCATCAGAGATATGTTTGTGCAGTATTTCGTGTCGGGGATCGGTCAGATCCAGTGCCGGTCGGACATGTAAAACGCCAGCGTCCACATGACCAAACATGCCATAACGCAGTTCATGTCTGTCGAGCAATGCCCTGAATTCTGCGATGTAATCCGCCAGTTTTTCCGGTGGTACGCAGGTATCTTCGACAAAAGCCACCGGCTTACCACGTCCACGGGCATTGCCGAGCAAACCCACGGCTTTTTTACGCATGGCGTAAATACGTTCGATTTCGTCCACTTCGGTGCAGAGTTGCCAGCCAATCACCCCGGCCTGCTGGGCAGTAATAAACTGATTAAGACGCTCGCACATCACTGCCACACGCTGATTAATCTCCTCTTTATCGTCCCCGGCGAACTCAACCATATTGAGGCCGAGCAGCTGCTGGCCGGGAATATCAGTGATCAATTCACTCACCGAGTGCCAGACAATATCTTCGCGCGCCAGATTCAGCACGGTCGAATCTACAGTTTCCACAGAGAGCGCATTGGCCTCTACCATGAAGGTCGCATTGCGCAACGCCGCATCAAACGAATCATACTTGACGTTAATCAGGCGTCTGACCTGCGGAATCGGGGTGATATTGAGCTTTGCGGCGGTGATCAAAGCCAGCGAGCCTTCGGACCCGGCCAGAATACGGCTGAGATTAAACTCCGTTAAGTCATCGTTATACACATGCCGCAGGTCATACCCGGTCAGAAAGCGGTTGAGTTGGGGAAATTTTTCCAGGATCAGGGCGCGTTGGGTACGACAGCGCTCCACCACGGTACGATAAATATGGCCTTCGCGGCTGCTGGCCATTCCCCGCGTGGTGGCTTCTGCCGCTGACATCGGGCCCGTCTCAATCGCATCACCATTCACCAGCACGGCGGAGATGCCGATGACGTGATCGGAGGTTTTACCATAGACCAGCGATCCCTGGCCTGAAGCGTCGGTATTGATCATTCCTCCGAGGGTGGCACGGTTACTGGTAGATAATTCAGGCGAAAAAAAGAAGCCAAACGGTTTGAGATAGTCATTTAACTGGTCTTTCACCACGCCCGCCTGCGCGATCACCCACCTCTCTTCGATATTGATTTCGATGATGTGATTCATATAGCGGGATAAATCAACGATGACATTATGGTTGAGCGACTGACCGTTGGTGCCGGTGCCTCCACCGCGAGGCGTGAAAGTGATGGTAGGGAAGGACTCATCTGCCACACGGGTCAGTAATTCGATATCAGCGCTATGGCGTGGGAATAATAACGCTTCCGGCAAACACTGATAAATACTGTTATCCGTGGCGAGAGTCAGCCTGTCACTGTATTGATCCGCAATATCACCGCTAAAACCCCGCACGCGAAGTTCCGCAAGAAAGCGCTTTGTTTCAGGGGGAATGCCGGGTACGTCATTAAGTCCTGGAATCATTGTTAATTTGCTCACCTAAATGGAGTGCAGATCACACCTCACGTGATTGCACCCGGTATTTGCACCCGGATTTCAACCGTATGAAGCGGCGGCACAACCTGTTTCAGAGTCGGGGTTGGAATTTGAATAATGCTGAATTGAATAAAAAACACGATTTATCAGGCTGTTAAATGAAAAATAATTTTTTTTCGCAAAACTGTGATCGATAAGAAAACCCTATCATGACGTCAGTTGTCAGACATCTTATCTCATGTTATAAGGATGTGACAATGTAGTTTCGTAGTGACTCAAACCGAGTGTGAGCTGGCACTTACCGATACTTCACCATGCTGTTAACCAGCTGGTCTGATGAAACTGGATATGAGAAATGATCGAACGTAATAATACAAAGCAGGCGGTGCGGATTGGGGTCGATATTGGGGGAACCTTCACCGATATTGCGCTGGAAATTGGCACGCAAATTTTCTCGACGAAGTTATTAACCAATTACTCAGCCCCCGAGCAGGCTATTCTGGACGGTATTCTGACGGTGGTAAAAGATGCCGATATTCACCTCAGTGATATCGACATGGTGATCCACGGCACCACGCTGGCAACCAACGCACTGATTGAACGTCGTGGTGCTAAAACCGCCTTTATTACGACAGAAGGTTTCCGGGACGTATTAGAAATGCGTACTGAGAACCGCTTTGAGCAGTACGATCTCAATATCACCTTGCCTAAACCGCTGATTGCGCGTCCCGATCGTTACACTCTGAACGAACGTGTGGGTTCCAAAGGTCAGGTGCTGAAAGCACTGGATCTGGATGAAGCAGAGACGCTGGCCAGCGTCATCGAGCAGGGCGGTTACACCAGCGTGGCAATTGGCTTTATGCACAGCTACCTGAACGGTGAACATGAAGCTCGGGTGCGCGATATCCTGCTGCGCCGTAATCCCTCACTCTCGGTCAGCATTTCATCTGAAGTTTCACCGCAAATGCGCGAGTACGAGCGTTTCAACACCGTCTGCGCCAACGCCTATGTCCGTCCGGTCATGGAGTCTTATCTTCACTCGCTGGTTGATCGTCTGAAAGAGACCGGGATCGCCTGCCCGGTGTTTATGATCCACTCCGGCGGCGGCATCATCAGCGTGCAGAACGCTGCGGCCTTCCCGGTACGTCTGATGGAATCTGGCCCGGCAGGCGGAGCCATGTTTGCCGCTGATATTGCCAACCGTTTCAGTCTCGATTCGGTTATCTCGTTTGATATGGGTGGTACCACCGCAAAAATCTGTCTGATCGAGCAGGGTCGCCCGAAGACGGCAAAAACATTTGAAGTCGACCGCAGCTACCGTTTTAAAAAGGGCAGCGGCATGCCAATTTCAATCCCGGTAATCGAAATGGTTGAGATCGGGGCCGGTGGTGGCTCGTTAGCCAGCGTCGACAGCATGAACCAGATCCGCGTCGGGCCTGAAAGTGCGGCTTCAGAGCCGGGGCCGGCTTGTTATCAGCGTGGCGGTAAACGTCCAGCAGTAACGGATGCCGATTTAATCCTGGGTCGTCTGGATGCGGATAACTTCGCCGGGGGAGCCATCAGGTTAAGCACTGCCGCGGCTGAAGCTGCCTTGAATGACGCCGTGGGTGAGAAGCTGGCACTGACGCCATCGCTGGCCGCTTTCGGTATCAGTGAAGTGGTGGATGAAAACATGGCCAATGCGGCGCGTGCTCACGCGGTAGAAAACGGCAAAGCGCTGGAGGCCTTTACCATGATCGCCTTCGGTGGTGCTGCGCCGGTACATGCTTCTCGCCTGTGCGAAAAACTCGGCATTGACCGCCTGCTGATCCCACGCAGTGCCGGTGTCGGTTCGGCGGTGGGCTTCCTCAAAGCGCCGTTTGGCTACGAAGTGGTTAAAAGCGCTTTTATGCGCCTCGACCTGTGTGACATGAGCCAGGTAAACGCCACGCTGAATGAACTGGCCGCGAGCGCCGCGCAGGTGCTGGAAGAGGGTGCGCGCGATCAAACCATCATCTGGGAGCGTCGTGCTTATATGCGCTATCAGGGCCAGGGTTGGGAGATCCCCATCGAGCTGCCAGAAGGTCCCTATCAGGATGCGCAGCGCGAAACCTTTGCCCAACTGTTTGAGCAGGCTTATACCCAGTTCTTTGGTCGTCCGATTGAAGGGTTGCCGATCGAAATCATCAGCTGGACCGTCAAAGCCAGTTCACAACTGCCGCCGGTTGAAAAAGTGGATCCGCTTCAGGCAGTTACCGCTACGCACAGTACGCTGATCCGCCCACTGTTTGATGCGGCGCTGGGGGACTATGTCGATGCACAAATCTGTGAACGTGAAAGCCTGCGTCCCGGACAGCGTGTCAGCGGCCCGGCTATCGTCGTTGAACGCGAAACTTCCACCATCGTCACTTCCAGCTTCGATGTCATTGTGCAGAACGATGGCAGCCTGCTGGTGCAGAAAAAAAACCTGCTGAATTAAGCCCGGCTATCAGGATTATTACCATGACCAATCAGACGTTAGCAAAAGTACAGCAACAGGTGATGTGGAATCGCCTTATTTCCGTGGTTGAAGAGCAGGCCATGACGCTGATCCGCACGGCATTTTGCCCGAGCGTGCGAGAAGCAGGGGATTTGTCCGCCGGGGTATTCGACATTCACGGTCGAATGATCGCGCAGGCCGTTACCGGAACGCCGGGCCACGTGAATACCATGGCGGAATCCGTTGCACACTTCATTAAGGAATTTGGCCCGAATAACATTCTGGAAGAGGATGTTTATATCACCAACGACCCCTGGAAAGGCACCGGGCACCTGCACGACATTACCATTGTCACCCCGACTTTCCGTCATCAGAAATTGATTGGCTTCTTCGCCTGTACAGCACACGTTGTTGATATCGGCGGGCGTGGCTTTGGCCCCGATTCGCGTGAGCTGTATGAAGAAGGCCTGTTTATCCCCCTGCTGAAGCTGTTTGATCAGGGAGAAACTAACCGGGTTCTCATCAGCATTTTGCGCAATAACGTGCGTGAGGCCGATCAGGTGATTGGCGATATCTTCTCGCTGTCGGCCTGTAACGCGGTGGGCGCGCGCCGCCTGCTGGATATGATGGATGAGTTTGCACTGGATGATTTACAGGAACTGGCCGAATTTATTTTCAGCAACAGTGCGGCGGCCACTGCCGAACGTCTGGCGCAGTTACCCGCCGGAGCAACGGCTTCGAATAGCATGACGCTGGATGGCTACGATGAGCCTGTCACGCTGGCCGTCACTCTGACGGTGGAAGATGGCACGATCATGGCCGATTTCGCAGGCACATCGGGTGCCAGCAAGTTTGGTATCAACGTCCCGCTGATCTACACCAAAGCCTACGCCTGTTATGGCCTGAAATGCGCGCTGGCCCCGGAAATCCCCAATAACGAAGCTTCGCTGGCGGCCTTCAAGGTGAAAGCGCCAGATAACTGCATCCTTAATGCGCGTCGTCCTGCTCCGGTTTCGGTGCGTCATGTGCTGGGTCACTTTGTTCCGGACCTGGTACTCGGTGCGCTGCAAAAACTGGCGGGCATTGATGTGCCGGCGGAAGGCTCTGGTTGTTTGTGGAACCTGCATGTCAGCGCGCGCCCGACAGATGAAAACGCCGACCCTGCGCTGAATGCAGAAATTTTAATGTTTAACAGCGGTGGCACCGGTGCGCGGGCGCAGTTCGATGGCCTGAGTTCAACCGCTTTCCCGAGCGGTGTACACACTATGCCGGTAGAAGCCTCAGAGCATGTCGGCCCGATCACTATCTGGCGTAAAGAGCTGCGTCCTGGTTCAGGCGGCGCGGGTAAGTATCGCGGTGGTCTGGGTCAGATTATGGAAATCGCGCCGAATGAAGGCTTTGAGTTCCGTTTCAACGCGATGTTTGACCGTGTGCTTTATCCGGCACGCGGACGCGAGGGTGGGCTGAGTGGTGGCGCAGGACGCGTTTCACTGGCCGATGGCACGCTGTTAAAAGCGAAAGGCACACAGCTGGTGCCACAAGGCAACGCGCTGGTGCTCGAGCTGCCAGGCGGCGGCGGTCATGGCGACCCGCGGCAACGCGACCGCGCTTTAGTGCAGCGCGATATCGAATATGGCTTTATCACCGAAGCCGAAGCCCAGGAACTCTACGGATACTCTTCTAACGCCCGCTAACGGCGGCAGAATAACAGTGAGCGAAGATGATGAACTATCAATCAGAACGACTTTCCCGCATTCAGTCATCGCCCAGTATGGCGGTGTCGCAGGCAGCGAAAGAGATGACGCGTCAGGGCATTAATGTGGTCGACCTTAGTCTTGGTGAGCCTGACTTCGATACGCCGCAGAATATTATTTCTGCCGCGATTCAGGGGATGCAGACGGGCAAAACACGCTATACCGCGTCAGCGGGCATGCCAGAGCTGAAAGAGGTGATTGTTCAGAAGCTGGCACAAGACAACGGATTAACCTACACCGCAGATGAAATCACGGTGGGTAACGGTGCCAAGCAGATTATTTTTAATGCGCTGATGGGCACGCTCGAAGAGGGCGATGAAGTGGTGATTTTGGCCCCTTATTTCGTCTCCTACCCGGACCTGATTAAACTGCACGGCGGTGTGCCGCGCATTGTCACCTGCCGTGCGGAAAATGATTTTCGTCCGACGCGGGAAGATCTGGCGGCGGCCATCAATGAAAAAACGCGCTGGATCATGCTGAATACACCGTCAAACCCTTCAGGTGCGGTGTTAAGTCAGGCAGATTTCCGCATGATTGGTGATGTGGTGCGTCCATTCAGCAACTTGCTGGTTATGTCGGATGAAATCTATGAAAAAATTGTGTTTGAAGGCACAGAATTCGTTTCATTCGGCCAGGCCTGTCCCGATCTGCGTGACAGAACGCTGATCATTAACGGCGTCTCTAAAAGCTATGCCATGACCGGCTGGCGCATCGGTTACGGAGCCGGGCCCGCAGGCTTAATTCAGGTAATGAATAAGCTACAGTCGCAGAGCACCACCAATGCCTGTTCTATTTCGCAAGTTGCCAGTGCGGAAGCCATCAGTGGCAATCAGGATTTCGTTGAGCATTGCCGCATTCAGTACCAGATCCGCCGCGACCTCATGTTAGCTGAACTGCAGGCCATCCCGCAGCTTAAAGCGTTTTCGCCAGAAGGGGCGTTTTATCTGTTCGCCGACTGTGGAGCGCTAATCGGCAAAAGCACGCCAGCGGGAAAAACCCTGCGTAACGATGCGGATGTGGCCACCTATTTCCTGACCGAAGCACATGTGGCCTGCGTGCCCGGTGCCGCTTACGGGCTGGAGCCTTTTGTCCGTTTCTCTTTTGCCACCTCTGAAGAACAGATCAGACTCGCGGTTAAGCAACTCGCGGCGGCAATCACCAAACTGGTTTAATCGTAAATTCGTGTTGCCTTGTATAAGGCAACCGTTCCAAAAAGTGTGGAGCTATTATGGCGAGATTTAAACGTATTCTTATTACCGGTGCAGCGGGTCGTCTTGGTTCGGTATTAAGAAAAGAATTAGCCGGTCTGGCAGATAAATTACGTCTGACTGATATTGCCGATATGGGCAAGGCCGCAGATAACGAAGAAATTATTCAGTGCGATCAGGGCGATTACGACAAAATACTTGAAATCACCCGTGATGTTGATGCAGTGGTGCATTTAGGCGGCATTCCACTGGAAAATACCTTTGAGAATATTTTGCATGCCAATATTCGTGGCAGTTACAACGTGTATGAAGCCTGTCGTCGCAATGGCGTGAGCCGCATTATTTACGGCAGCTCTAACCATGCGATCGGTTTTTATGAGCGTGAAGCGATGATTGGCTCTGATGTGCCGCATCGCCCGGACAGCCTGTACGGCCTGAGTAAAGCCTTTACCGAAGATTTGGCGCGTTATTACTATGACAAATTTGGCGTCGAAACGGTTTCGATCCGTATTGGTTCTTCCTTTGAGGAGCCGGTAGATCGCCGGATGTTAGCCACCTGGCTGAGTTTCCGCGACTTTGCCCAGATGGTCGAGCGTAGCCTTACCGTGCCGCGGGTTGGCTTCACCGTGGTCTACGGCGTGTCAGATAACCGCGAACAGTTCTGGAACAATCAGCAGGCGAATGTCCTCGGCTACCAGCCGCAGGACAGCGCGGATGTCTTCCGCGAAAAAGTGGAGGCCAATACCACCGTGCCGGATCCAAAAGATATCGCCGTCGTGTATTGCGGGGGCAGTTTTCCTGCCGCTGGCCACTATGAAGATAACCACTAAATATTTGCTGGAGAAAGAACATGTCTGATATTAAATCTTATGATGTGGTGATTATTGGTGGTGCGGTGATTGGTAGTGCTACGGCGTATTTCCTCGCAGCCAATCCAGATTTTAATGGTTCGGTGCTGGTGATTGAACGCGATCCAACCTATGCAAAATCGGCAACAGCGTTATCATCCAGTTCTATTCGCCATCAGTTTTCCAATGAAATTAATATTAAGATTTCACAGTACGGCTCTGAATTTATTAAGTCCTTTAATGACTATTGTGCTGTTGATGGCGATGTGCCGGAGTTGGGCTTCCAGGAGAACGGCTATCTCTACATGGTAAGTGAAAAGGATAGAGCCATCCTGACGGAAAATTACCAACAGCAGGTTGCGTTAGGTTCTGAAATGGCATTACTCA
Source organism: Candidatus Pantoea multigeneris (assembly GCF_011752615.1). NCBI lineage: Bacteria > Pseudomonadati > Pseudomonadota > Gammaproteobacteria > Enterobacterales > Erwiniaceae > Pantoea > Candidatus Pantoea multigeneris. Next base: position 571,642 of record NZ_VWXF01000002.1, on the reverse strand, counting down.
CGCCAGAACAGATCGAGCAGCGTTTCCCCTGGATCAATGCGCAAGGCGTGGCCGCCGGTTGTCTGGGCTTATCGGGTGAAGGCTGGTTCGACAGCTTTGGTCTGTTACAGGGCTTCCGTAAAAAAGCGCGTTCGCTGGGTGTTACCTACATTCACGATGAAGTGGTGGGCTTAACCCGCAACGACGACAAAATCGAACGCGTACATCTGGCCTCGGGTGAGGTGATCAACTGCGGCTATGTGTTAAATGCAGCGGGCACGCGCGCCAGCAAAGTCTGCGAAATGGCTGACTTATCGATTCCGGTCGTACCGCGTAAGCGCTGCATTTTTGTCTTTGACTGTCGGGAAAAAGTGGCCGATAAAATGCCCGCTATTATCGACCCGACCGGAATTTTCTGTCGTCCGGAAGGGCGCTACTTCCTGAGTACCCTGGAGCCTACGCCGGATCCGGATGTCGATTTCAATGATTTTGACGTGATCCACTCTGAGTTTGAAGAACGTATCTGGTTGCCGCTGGCAGAGCGCGTTCCGGCCTTTGAAGCCATCAAAGTCGTCAACTCCTGGGCCGGTCATTATGACTACAACACCCTCGATCATAACGCCATTATTGGTCCGCATACCCATGTGAAAAACTTCTTGTTTGCCAACGGCTACAGCGGCCATGGTTTACAACAGTCTCCGGCAGTAGGCCGTGGTCTGGCGGAGTTGATCACCTACGGTGAATACCGTTCGCTGGATCTCTCGCCACTGGGCTACGAGCGTATCGCCACTCAGACGCCGTTCCTTGAAAAGTTAATTATCTAGTCCGGAGCACAACCATGAAATCTGCAATGAATTCTACCGCGCCCGCGCGTAATGGCGGTCGTGTCCTGATTGATGCTCTGCGTAATAACGGCATGGACCGCGTGTTCTGCGTTCCGGGTGAAAGCTATCTCGCGGCGCTGGATGCCTTACATGATACGCCGGAAGTGGCTCTGCATGTTTGTCGTAATGAAGGAGGCGCAGCCTACATGGCTGACGCCTACGGCAAGCTGACGGGAAAACCGGGTATCTGCTTTGTTACCCGTGGGCCAGGTGCCACTAACGCGAGCTGTGGGTTGCACGTTGCCCGTCAGGATTCGACGCCGATGATTCTGCTGATCGGCCAGGTCGCGCGTCAGGATATGGATCGCGAAGCCTTCCAGGAGATCGACTATCGCCGCATGTTTGGTGAAGTCGCCAAATGGGTTGCGCAAATCGAAGATGCCTCCCGCATACCGGAATATGTCAATCGCGCCTGGGCTACGGCTACGGCGGGACGTCCAGGGCCAGTGGTTCTGGTACTGCCAGAAGATATGTTGACCGATGAAACACCGGTCGCCGATCTCCCGGCATGGACTCCGGTTGTCACGTTGCCCGGCACAGCTGACGTTCAGCGCATTAGTGATGCCCTGGAAACCGCCGAGCGCCCGTTAGTGATTGTTGGCGGCAGCGGCTGGAGCGAAACCACGCGTCAGCAGCTGGAAAAATTTGCGGAAACCTGGCAACTGCCGGTGGCCAACTCCTTCCGCTGCCAGGACTATATCGATAACGATCACGCAGGTTATGTGGGTGACCTGGGCATTGGCATCAGCCCGGCGTTGACTGAGCAGGTCAAACAGGCGGATCTGCTGTTGGTGATTGGTGCTCGTCTGGGTGAGATGACCACCCGAGGCTATTCACTGATTACTATTCCGCAGCCGCAACAGCGTTTAATCCATATTCACGCCAGCGCGGAAGAGTTGGGTAGCGTCTATCACGCCGAAGTCGCAATTAATGCGGCTCCTGCAGCAGTCGTTGCGGCACTCAGCGAGACGAAACCCACGCGTACGCCGGTATGGCAGCAGCAGACGCGTCAGGCCCGGGCGGCGTTTAACGCATGGAACCAGCCGATTACCGTCGCAGGTGATGTGCAAATGGCACAGATTATCGACTGGCTCAACCGCAATGTGCCTGAAGACACCATCGTCTGTAATGGCGCAGGTAACTACACGGGATGGATCCACCGCTTCTGGCGCTTCCACAAAGTGCGTAGTCAACTGGCACCGACCAATGGGGCGATGGGTTACGGCACGCCAGCCGCGGTGGCAGCAAAACTGATCGCCCCTGAGCGTACCGTGATTGCTTTCGCCGGGGATGGCTGTTTTATGATGAATGGCCAGGAGCTGGCCACGGCCGCGCAATACGGTGCCAACATCATTGTTATCGTGGTGAATAACAGCATGTTTGGCACCATCCGTATGCACCAGGAACGTGAATACCCCCGTCGGGTGGTGGCGACAGAATTACAGAACCCAGACTTCTGTGCTCTGGCGCAAGCCTACGGCGCGCATGCCGAGTTGGTCACTCACACGGAAGCCTTTGCCGCCGCATTTGAACGAGCGCGCTCAGCGAACAAGCCTGCGGTGATCGAAATCAAACTGGAAAAAGAGATCATCTCCCATAACACCACACTGTCAGCACTGCGCGACCGTTAAGGTAAGAAGAAGAGGCAGTAACGATGTTGTCACTGCCTCAAGACGTTCTTTTTACCTGTTATTTTGCTGCTATGGCCGTTCGGGTAATAAGCCAGCGTTATGGCTAAACGGCAATTTTCAGATGCGGATTTTTTAAATTCAGTTAAATCAATGAATTAAAATATCGCGTTGAGCAAAATAAGACCTGCGTCAAATTAATCAATAACGATTTTACATATCCGTAACGATCAAATTGCGCGTAATTAAGAGATGCGATAAGTTGTCAGACATCTTATTACCGCACAACAGATGAATGAGAACCTCGAGATGGAATCATACAAGAGCTTCATCGGTGGAAAGTGGGTAGGCACTGAAGCGACGACACATAACGTTAATCCTTCAGACACCAAAGACCTGCTTGGTCTGGCGGCCCAGTCAGGCATTGAACATGTGAATCAGGCTGTGGCGGCAGCGCGCGAGGCTTTCCCTGCGTGGTCTACCAGCCCCATTCAATTGCGTAGCCGTATTTTAGATGTGACCGGCAACGAAATTCTGGCGCGCCGTGACGAACTGGGACGCCTGCTGGCAAGTGAAGAGGGCAAGACCCTGCGTGAAGCCACTGGCGAGGTGATTCGCGCCGGTGAAATCTTTAAGTTTATGGCCGGTGAAGCCCTGCGCATCCCGGGTGAAGTGCTGGACTCAACCCGTCCAGGTATGACGGTGGAAATTACCCGTGAAGCCGTGGGCGTCATTGGCATGATTACGCCATGGAACTTCCCGATTGCGATTCCGGCATGGAAAACCGCACCTGCGCTGGCCTTTGGTAACTGTGTGGTGATCAAGCCTGCTGAGCTGGTGCCGGCTAGTGCGCAAGTGCTGGCGGATATTCTGCATCGGGCTGGCTTGCCGGACGGGGTGTTTAACCTGGTGCTGGGCAAAGGTTCCGTCGTCGGACAGGCACTGATTGAACATCCGGGCATTGATGCCATCTCCTTCACCGGTTCACAGGGCGTAGGTGAAAACATCGCGCAGATTGCCGCCTCACGCATGATTCGTTGCCAGTTGGAAATGGGGGGTAAAAACCCACTGGTGGTGATGGATGACGCGGACATTGATATCGCCGTTGAGTGTGCGCTGGACGGTTCGTTCTTCGCCACCGGGCAGCGCTGCACCGCATCTTCACGGCTGATTGTTCAGTCAGGCATTCACGATCAATTTGTCGAGCGTCTCGTCAGCCGCATGAAAGCGATCAACGTCGGACATGCGCTGGACCCGCAAACCCATATCGGCCCGGTGGTTGACCTGCGTCAGCTGGAAAGTAATTTCAGCCATGTACACAGCGCTCGCGCAGAGGGCGCCGAACTGATTTACGGCGGTGAGCGTCTTGACCTGGCGACACCGGGTTTCTACATGTCGCCAGCCCTGCTGATCGCCACCCACAATGACATGAAGATCAATCAGGACGAAGTGTTTGGTCCGGTGGCTTCGGTGATCCCGGCGGCAGATTTTGATGAGGCGCTGGCGATTGCCAATAACACTCGCTTCGGCCTCTCTTCGGGGATTGTGACACGCTCCCTGAAACATGCCGCCGCATTTAAGCGCCACTCCCAGGCGGGGATGGTGATGGTGAATGCGCCCACGGCAGGTGTCGATCCGCATGTTCCTTTTGGTGGCCGTAAAGCATCCAGTTTTGGCCCGCGTGAGCAAGGTCGTTATGCCATCGAATTTTATACCTCGGTGAAAACTTCTTACATTCAGCCTTAATGGTTACAACATGAGTGACGCAAAGATGAAAATTTTGGTCGCAGTGAAGCGCGTTGTTGATTACAACGTAAAAATTTCGGTCAATGCCAGCCAGACTGGGGTTGAGACTACCAACCTGAAGATGTCGATGAATCCGTTCTGCGAAATTGCTGTGGAAGAGGCGATTCGTCAGAAAGAGAAAGGGTACGCCGACGAGGTCGTGGTGGTCTCGGTAGGAAGCCAGGCCTGCCAGGAACAACTGCGCGCTGCTCTGGCTCTCGGTGCCGATCGTGCCATTTTAGTGGAAGCGGAAGAGGGGCTGGAGTCTCTGGCGGTGGCAAAACTGCTGGCGGCAGTGGTCAGACAGGAACAGCCAGAGCTGGTGATTCTGGGCAAACAGGCGATCGATTCCGATGCCAACCAGACCGGCCAGATGCTGGCGGCGCTCACCGGCTATCCGCAGGGTACCTTCGCTTCTGAGGTCAACATCGTGGAGAAGAGCGTGGCGGTTACCCGTGAAATTGACGGCGGCCTACAGACGCTCTCGCTGATATTGCCTGCCATCATCACCACCGACCTGCGCCTGAATGAACCCCGTTATGCCTCGCTGCCCAACATCATGAAAGCGAAACGTAAACCGCTGGATGTGGTCTCTGCCGCAGATTATGACATTGATACTCGTCCGCGCTTAACCACGGTTTCCGTTGTTGCCCCTGCGCAACGTGAAAGTGGTATCCGCGTCTCCAGCGTGGATGAATTACTCAATAAACTGAAAAATGAAGCGAAGGTGATTTGATTATGAAAACGCTCATCATTGCTGAACACGATAACCTGCATCTGAACCCCATCACCCTTAACACCGTGCAGGCTGCCGCACAGATCGGTAACGAAATCCACGTACTGGTTGCCGGTTATGGTTGTCAGGCTGTCGCGCAAGCTGCGGCTAAAATTCACGGCGTGACGCAGGTATTCGTCGCCGATAATGAAGCCTACGCGCATCAGCTGGCGGAGAACGTTGCGCCGCTGATCGTGGAGGTGGCACAGAGTTATAGCCACATTTTGGCGCCTGCCACGACTCAGGGTAAGAACGTGCTGCCGCGTGTGGCGGCACTGTACGATGTAGCTCAGATTTCAGACATTATCGCGGTGGTGTCAGCGGATACCTTTAAGCGCCCAATCTATGCCGGAAATGCCATTGCAACGGTAAAATCCGAAGATTGCCTGAAAGTCATCACCGTGCGTGGCTCAAGTTTTGCGCCTGTTGAGTCAGGTTCTGGCAATGCGTCAATCGAACCCCTCAGTCAGGTGTTTAAATCCGACAAAGTCAGCTTTGTCCGCGAGCAGCTGGAAAAAACCGCGCGTCCGGAACTGAATGCTGCGCGCATTGTGGTCTCCGGTGGACGCGGCGTAGGTAGCCGCGAGAACTTTGCGCTGCTGGAACAACTGGCAGACAAACTGGGTGCAGCGGTGGGTGCGTCTCGCGCGGCGGTTGATTCTGGCTATGCGCAAAATGATCTTCAGGTGGGTCAGACCGGTAAAATCGTTGCGCCCGATCTCTATATTGCCGTCGGTATTTCCGGTGCTATTCAGCATTTAGCCGGAATGAAAGAGTCTAAAATCATTGTTGCGATCAACAAAGATGATGAATCACCTATATTCCAGGTAGCTGATTATGGTTTAGTAGGCGATCTGTTTGATGTATTACCTGAATTAACCAGCAAAATATAATATTAATCATTATTTATAACGGGAGTGTTTTACACACTCCCGCTACTTTCTCTTTAATTAAACCCCAAGGTGATGCTTTTTATTTCGGTAGATAAACACGAGATAAAATGGCAGGCAGAAAGTCAGAGGTAATAATGGCAATACTTTTCAGAGGCGATGAAGCGAGCGGTAACCAGGCGACGCATTTCAAAAAAGAGTTATCAACATTTGATTTGACATTTATTGGCCTTGGTACGGTTTTTGGATCGGGTTGGTTGTTTTCAGCTAGTTATGTCGCCTCATATGCTGGCCCTGCGGGTATTCTTTCCTGGATATTTGCAGCTGTCGCAGTATTAGCACTGGGGCTGGTGTATTGTGAGCTGGGAGCTGCTCTTCCTCGTTCAGGGGGGGCAATCAGTTACTTGATGACATCCCACGGTCCTCTTATGAGTTATCTAATAGGGCTGATTACTGTTATTTATATGTCGAGTATGATTGCAATCGAGGTGGTAGCCGCAAGACAATACGCCGCCGCCTGGTTTCCTTCTCTCAATCATTTTGGATCCAGTACTCCAACAATGATGGGTTGGTTACTCCAGTTTGTTATGCTCTGTTTCTTTTTTTCGCTTAATTACCGCAGTATCAAAACCTTCTCGACGTTCAATAATCTTATAAGCATCCTTAAATTTGCCATCCCGGTCCTACTAATCATTGTTCTTTTTACCTTTTTTAAACCTGAAAACTTTACCTCACATGGATTTGCTCCAATGGGGTTCACTGGGGTAGAAATGGCGGTCTCAGCAGGCGGAGTAATTTTTGCCTTTCTTGGGTTAACACCGATTGTTTCTGTGGCCAGTGAAGTTAAGAATCCACAAAAAACGATCCCTATTGCACTGATTTTATCCATTGTGATTTCGGGGATCTTGTACATCCTGCTCCAGGTGGTTTTCCTCGGTGCTGTGCCAGTGACATTCCTTGGGAATGGTTGGGCAGGGGTCGCTGCGCATTTTAAACTTCCTTTTCACGACATTGCCATTTACCTCGGCGTTGGCTGGTTGGCCATCCTTATTGTGATGGATGCCATCGTTTCACCCACCGGTTGCGGTAATATCCATATGAATGCGACGCCACGCATTGTTTATGCATGGTCACGTTCAGGTACCTTCTTCCGCATTTTTTCCAAAGTTGATGAAGAATCGGGAATTCCGCGCCCTGCGCTATGGCTAACATTCGCTCTTGCCGTGTTTTGGACCTTGCCGTTCCCTTCCTGGGAAGCAATGATCAGCGTGGTATCGGCCTCTCTGGTGTTGAGTTATGCGATTGCACCGGTATGTGTGGCGGCGCTGCGGCGTAACGCCCCCGAACTTAAGCGTCCATTCTACTTAAGAAGTTTTGCGATAGTTGGCCCAGTTTCCTTCGTGATTGCCACGTTAATTGTTTACTGGTGTGGTTGGAATAACTTAAGTTGGCTGTTTGCCTCACAAATTGTGCTCTATATCGCTTATCTGTGCTTCAGCAAAGTGGTCCCGCAAGACTATGTCAGTCTTGGCCAGCAAATTAAATCTTCGCTGTGGTTAATTGGCTATTATGTTTTGTTAACTGCCATCTCTTATCTCGGTTCATTTGGCGGGAAGAATATCATCCCACATCCTTATGATTTGTATGTTGTCGCGGCGATTGCGATTGTCTGTTACTACTGGGGAGCATTTACTGGTATCCCAAAAGGGAAAATAGACCTCTACGTATCGGAATGATGAGGCCAAATTTAATATTATTATTTCTTGACTAAGATAATCCATGTGTGTCGATCAAGGACGATCATTTTTTCATGGCAATGTCAGTAACAGACAATGATAGCCCCCTGGTTACAGTGGCATGAATCTGGCTATTGGCAGTGTGACTGCCAATATTTTTGGTCGAAAGCAGCAGCGCATAATAAGAGACGCCGTGCTCTGAATGCCTGTTTTCCACGAGAATCGAGAAATGACAAACAGACGTTCACAAGATAAACAGCCTTTAATCAGGCAGGCGCTGTCGCTGGCGGCCGGACATGATGCTCAGGTTAATGATGAGGACTATCTCCGCTTTTCCCGCCTATTTTTGCGCGCGCTGCCGGTTGAAACGTTAAATGAAAAGAGCCCGGCACAGCATGCGGTCATATTACAGCAATGCTGGAAAGCCATGAAACATTCACCGGCAGAGCGCGCCACTCTGCGGCTTATTACGCCAGCCAGCCATGAACACAGCGATCTTTCGTCACCTTCCTGTATCGTGATTGTTGCGCGAGATATGCCCTGGCTGATTGAGTCCGTTCGCACCGAACTGAATCGCAAAAACATCACGATGCATTACTTACAAAATGCAGTCATCGATGTTGTGCGCAATGCAGAAGGTCACGTGACCTGTTACCAGGATCCGATGTCACCCGTGATACAGGATGCGCGAGCAGAGGCGATTATCTATGTTGAGATAGACCGCCATAGTGAAGCAACGATGCTGCACGATATCGAGTCCGGATTGACAGAAACATTGCGCATCTTGTATCAGGCCAGACAACAGCGTACTGCGATGATCAGAATGCTGTCCGTACAGGTCACGAAGCGCATCGCCAATGACCAGACGCTGACAGAAACTGAGATTCACGAGTCCAGAGCGTTTATCGACTGGTTGGGCGAAGAAAATTTCTTGTTCCTCGCGCATGAAGAGTTAGCGATCAACCATGATGATAAGACCGCCACAGTCACCAGACAAACCGGACCACTCGACTTCACACCCGGCGACAGTGAATATGCCTCTCTGAACCTCGGTCAGCACAACCCGATCTTCAGTGTAAAAAGGGATCGCCGACGCTGTGACTTCTACCGTAATCATCATTTCCACCAAATTATTGTTGATCATAATGACGGGAAGAACCTTTCACGTTTTTATGGCATTTTCACCACCACGGCGATACTGACGCCACCGGAACAGATTCCCCTGGTCAGGGAAAAAATTGTCAGGGTCAAAAAGCTGAGCGGTTTGCAAACCACCGGACACCGATCGCGAGAGTTAGCCAGAATTCTGCATACTTACCCGTGGGAAGAGTTACTCATCGCAACCACCAGTGAATTATTGCAGACCGCGATGGGCATTTATAATTTACAAGAGCGTCGGGGGGCATCGGTGTTTACCCGTATCGATCCCGGCCAGGCGTACATTTCCGTTTTATATTACGTGCCGAAAGATACCTACTGCACAGCCCTTCGGCTCCGGGTGCAAAAGGTCTTGCTCGACTATTTTTCCGCCACGACGCTGACGTTCAGTACCACCTACAGTGATTCTATTTTGTCACGGACGCATTTTTACCTTTCTCGCGATCCGGGGCAGCCGCCGGTTGAGAACATTGAAGGGTTACAGACGCTTATCGCCTCGGTTTCCCTGTCATGGGACGATCAACTGCATGCAGCCTTGCAGGAACGCCTTGGGGAGGAAGCAGGAAATGCGTTGTTTTATCGCTTTGGCAGAGCCTTCTCGCTCGGATATCAGGAACATCATTCGGCGCAGGACGCAGTAAACGATATTCTCTGTCTGGCAGCGTTAACACCGGATAGCCCACCAGATCTGCGGGTGGATCGTGGTTCCAACGTGCAGTCAGAAAGGATGGGATTAAAAATTTTCAGTACGACGAATCCCCTGATGCTGTCAGACGTGGTGCCGGTACTCGATAATGCAGGCGTGCAGGTTGAAAGTGAAAATACCTGGATGATTGATACCCAGCTGACAGGGAAATGCTGGATACATCAGTTTTCATTGATTTATGTCGGTAGTGCCGAAAACCTCACTTCTCAGGTTCTGCAGCAGTGGCAAGATAATCTCGCTGATGTGATTAGCAAAAAAAGTGAGAACGATCGCCTTAACCGGCTGGTACTGGATGCCGGACTGCGTGGTTTTGACGTGATGATTTTGCGTGCGCTCTCTCGCTATATGCATCAGCTGCGCCTGGGGTTCAGTCAGCCCTTTATCATTGAAACCCTGAACAATTACCCCGCCGTGGCCGCGATTTTCAGCTCGCTGTTCAAAACCCGCTTTGCACCGGACATCGCCCAACGTGAGCAACACTGCGAACAACAAAAACAGGCGTTGGAACGTTGCCTGGAGGGGGTAAAGAGCCTGAATGAAGAGCGGGTGTTACGGTCATTCACCGAAGTCCTGTTTGCCATTGTGCGCACCTCTGGCTGGCAACAGACCGAAACGCTTCAGGCACAACCTTTTATCGCTTTCAAATTCAGCCCTCAGTCAATCAGTGGGGTGCGTCAGCCTTGCCCACTCTTTGAAGTGTTTGTCTACAACGCTGAGATGGAAGGCGTACACCTACGCTTCGGTAAAGTTGCGCGCGGTGGGTTGCGCTGGTCTGATCGCAGTGAAGACTACCGCACCGAAGTCCTTGGGTTGGTCAAGGCGCAGCGTGTCAAAAATGCCGTTATTGTTCCGGTTGGCGCTAAAGGGGGATTCATTGTTCGTCAGCCAGTCAGAAATGCCACCCGGGCAGAAACCGTGGCGCAAGGGATCAGCTGCTATCGCCTCTTCATCCGTGGCTTGTTATCGCTTACCGACAATCTGATCGAAGGTCAGACCGTTCCCCCCGCCAACACGCTGTGTTACGACGATGAAGATCCCTATTTAGTCGTGGCCGCCGATAAAGGCACCGCGACATTTTCCGATATCGCGAACCAGCTCGCCAGCGAGGCAAATTTCTGGCTGGACGATGCGTTTGCTTCTGGTGGAAGCCAGGGCTATGACCATAAAAAAATGGGCATCACCGCAAAAGGCGCATGGGAATCGGTCAGACAGCATTTTTATGAACGGGGGCTGAATGCGCAAAAAGACGCCTTCAGCGTGATTGGCATTGGCGACATGGCCGGTGATGTTTTTGGCAACGGCATGTTGCTCTCCCCGGCAATCAAACTGATTGCGGCGTTCAATCACAACCACATTTTCATCGATCCTGCGCCTGACTGTAAAACCAGCTATCAGGAACGTGTCAGGCTGTTTAATTTGCCAGGTTCGGCATGGAGTGATTATCGTCCCGAGCGCCTCTCTGAGGGGGGCGGTATTTTCTCCCGCGACCTGAAGCGCATCACATTATCGCCTGAAATCCAGCAACGCTTTGACATCAGCGCATCGGTATTGCCGCCTGATGAGCTGATCAAACACATCCTGTGCGCCGAGTGTGACATGTTATGGAGTGGCGGTATTGGCACCTATGTGAAGGCCAGCCATGAGAGTGACAGTGATGTAGGGGATAAGAACAACGATACATTACGCATTAATGGCCGGGATCTGCGAACACATATTGTGGCGGAAGGCGGCAATCTTGGGCTCACTCAACTGGCGCGCATCGAATTTGCCGCGCAGGGCGGCGCCATTAACACTGACTTTATCGATAATGCCGGCGGTGTCGATTGCTCTGATCACGAAGTGAATATCAAAATCCTGCTGAATCTGCGGGTTGCCCGTCACCAGATGACGATTGACGAGCGTAATACGCTGTTAAAATCAATGACAGGTTCTGTAGCAAGCTGCGTGCTCAGCAATAACCGGCACCAGGCTCTGGCACTGAGTCTGGCTCAGCAAATGGCCGTTGAGCAGGCGGAAAGCAACATCAAGTTAATCCGCTATCTGGAAACACAGGCTGGGCTTGATCGCGACCTGGAATACCTCCCCGATGAGGCCGCCCTGATGCTACGCAGAAAAGAGGGTAAAGGCCTGAGCCGACCAGAACTGGCGGTATTGATTTCATATACCAAAAGTTCGCTGAAACAAGCATTTATCGATGAGAAACTCGCCAGCCATCCGTTTGCCCGGGAATCCGCTTTTTCAGCTTTTCCGGTGGAATTGGGCAGGTTGTATCCGGAAGATATTTTGGACCATCCGCTGCTGAGTGAAATCGTTGCGACTCAGGTGGCCAATGAGATGGTAAATCGGTTAGGTATCAGCTTCGTGTGGCAGTTACAACAGCTGCGTCAGATGTCGGCAGCCAATATTGCGCTGATATGGTTAGGACTTAAAGAGCTGTTCTCCCTGGATACGTTGTGGTGTGAAGCTGAGCGCGCGGGCAACAGCCTGACATGGGCAGAGCAGTCGGACATTTATAGCCTGTTAATGCGCTTTGTCAGCCATGCTGCGCGCGGCATCTCTCTGAATATGACTGACCCAGAGCAGCTCTTACTGCGTTTACCGCAACTTAAGCGTGATTTAGTGAGCTATGAAGCATTGCTGCCACAGCTGTCACTTCAGCTGAAAAGTGAGACTCAGCCTGATGCAGAGCGGGAAGGTGTGCATCCGCAGCTGCTAAAGGTCATTGACTGTTATGACCTTTATCTCTCTTTCCTTGATATCGCGAATACGGCGTCAACCTACCAAAAGCCGGTGGCGCAGGTCGCTCCGCTTTATATTTTTATGCAAAAAAGGCTCAAGCTCGATCAGCTGGCAACGGCCGTCGAAAACTATAACCCGCAAAACGAATGGCAGTCTCTGGCCCGTGAAACCTGGCTGTATGACCTCACACTTTGTCAGCGCAATATTTCACGCAGTATTATCGAACAGGACGACGATGCCGACTATTCTGGCGAACAGTTGGTGAACCGGTGGCTGGAGAAATATAAGAAACCGCTACAAAAATGGGATGAAATGACAGGGGAGGCACCGGGAATTAGCGCGGATGAACTGTCTGCCTTTGCTATGATGCTGCGAGAACTGGAAGGATTTATATATAACTAGCTGATTTAAATAGGTTAAATTATCCACTCAGCCCGGGTGTTGCATGTCAGTGCCCGGGCTGCATTTTTATTAAAGATTATGTTAATTTTAAGTACTTATTGCCTCCCAATGTCAGATCATATGATATCATCTGACATATCTAAAATAATCAAATGTCGAGCAAACTTATGTTTTATAACGACCCCTTACACATTGATAATACTGAAGCTTTTGGCCGAAAAGGTAGCCTGACTGAACGTCTGGTCGAAATAATCAGTTCGGATATTCGTTCCGGTAAGTACAGCCCGGGAGAGAAGCTTCCAACGGAAAAAGAATTTATAAGTAAATATAATGTAAGCCGCAGCGTCGTCCGTGAAGCTATCGCCTCGCTCAAATCCGATGGATTACTGCAATCGCGTCAGGGTATTGGCGTTTTCGTCATTGATCCTTTGCCTTCTGAGCCGTTCAAGATCTCCACGAAAGATGTCAAAGATCTCGAAAATATTGCCTTAATGCAGGAATTGCGCAAGGCGGTTGAAATTGAGTCTGCCGGTCTTGCCGCCGAGCGACGTAGCACCCAGCAAATGAAGAAGATTACTGCCGCTTATAAAAAACTCGAGAAAGCTTATTCCGAAAATGAGAGTGATATCGGCCTGGAAGACTTCGATTTTCACCTTGCTATCGCTGAGGCCACCGGCAATAAATACTTCTCTGAGTTTTTAGTCTATCTGCGAAATCAGATCACACTAGGGCTGAGTATTAAATACAAGGGCGCGCGCCGTTTCTCCAACAACGCTTACCGTGCGAACTCCATCGCGGAACATTTAGCGCTGCTCCAGGCGATAGAAAAACAGGATTGCACAGAAGCCCGTGATTTAATGCGTGCGCACCTGTCCAACGCATCGCAGTATTACAGCGACCTGGAAAGTTATTTGTCGGATGAACAGAGCAACTGACACTGGAAGAGGGCTCTTCCAGTGCACCGATTACATATTTGGATAATTGGGGCCGCCAGCACCTTCTGGTACGGTCCAGTCAATGTTCTGACAAGGATCTTTAATGTCACAGGTTTTACAGTGGACGCAGTTCTGTGCATTGATTTGTAGTTTTTTATTATCCCCTTCACCGGTTATTTCATAAACCCCCGCCGGGCAATAACGTTGGGCGGGTTCTGCATAAATCGGAAGATTCAGGCTGATGGGTAACGCAGGATCGCGTAACACCAGATGGCACGGTTGATCTTCTTCATGATTCGTATTTGACAGATAAACGGATGATAATTTATCAAAACTCAGAATGCCGTCAGGTTTAGGATAGGTTATCTGTTTACAAAGGCTGGCCTTTTTCAAACGTTGATAATCAGGTGTCCGATCGTGCAAGGTAAACGGCAGTTTGCCCTTAAACCAGTTCTGATCGAGATAATTAAATGCGCCACCCAGCAGCGTGCCGAAACGGTGCATTGCTGGGCCAAAGTTGCGCGCAGAATGCAGCTCATCATAAACCCAGGATTGAGCGAACAGGGCGCTGAATGCCGTCAGGTCAGCAGGTGGCTGCTCATGTTGACTCAGGGCATCAACAATCGCCGTTGCAGCGATCATGCCCGTTTTCATGGCGGTATGCGTACCCTTGATCTTGGCGAAATTCAGCGTTCCCGCATCACAACCAATCAGTAATCCCCCAGGGAAATGCATTTTGGGCAGTGAGTTCAACCCCCCTTTAGCGATCGCTCTGGCGCCGTAGGCGACCCGTTTCCCGTGCTGCAAATAGTGGCTAAACACCGGGTGATGTTTGAGGCGCTGGAATTCATCGAAGGGGCTAAGGTAAGGGTTGCTGTAGGACAAATCAGTGATGAGGCCCAGCGAAACCTGCCCGTTCTCGCAGTGATAAAGGAATGAACCGCCGGTCGCACCTTCATTCAGCGGCCAGCCACTACCATGGATCACTAATCCAGGCTGATGCAGTTCCTTGGGTATATCCCACAACTCCTTAATGCCGAGCGCATAGTGTTGTGGATCGACGTCTTTATCAAGTTGGAATTGCTTGATCAGCTGTTTTCCCAGATGTCCTCGGCATCCTTCAGCAAACAGGGTGTATTTTGCCAACAGCTCCATGCCAGGCGTATAGCTGTGTTTTAATTCACCGTTCGATTTAATCCCCATATCACCGGTCAATACGCCTTTTACCGTGCCAGCTTCATCATAGATGATCTCTTTAGCCGCAAAGCCGGGGAATATATCGACGCCGGCCGCTTCCGCCTGCTGTGCCAGCCAACGGCAGAAATTACCCAGGCTGATAATGGTGTTGCCCGTATTATGCATCGGCGTGGGGATCAATGAATGAGGAAGCGGGCGCGCTGATTTTTCACCCGTGAAATAATAAATCTCATCTTTTAATACCGGCACGCCGAGCGGCGCACCGCGTTCTATATAATCCGGAAACAGTTCCTGAAGGGCACGAGGATCAAGAATAGCGCCGGAAAGTGTATGTGCACCAATTTCTGAGCCTTTTTCAATCACGCATACGCTAATCTCTTGTTTTTTCTCTTTGGCCTGATTCATTAACGCACATGCTGCTGAAAGCCCGGCAGGGCCGCCGCCAATAATGACGACGTCAAACTCCATCGATTCACGTTCCACTAATTTGCTCCCGACATTGACTGCCTAAAATCAAACATATTGATTACGTATCACTGTTAACGGTGTCATATGATTTTCCAATAACACTTTAACATCGTTAACATAGCATATATTCTGGTCAGGTTATCAGATGACAGACAACTAAACAAATTGAAAATGCGAACCTCATCACACCTATTCATATGATTATTAACATTATTTAAATTGTTAATGTTAACCTGGCATCATGAAAACATCTTATTACCGATATCTTAAACTTCTGAACGCATGCGCTTCTGGTCTGCCTTGCTGCCATTTACTGGAGTGATTGATGAATAAAATTAATGTTGAAAATGCGATTCCTTTGACGGTTAACAGTGCATCAGACCAACATACAGGGAGTAAAGCGTTGAAGAGGGTAGTGGTAGCGGCAATGGCTGGCAGTTTTATCGAGTGGTTCGAATTCTCGGTGTATGGATATATGGCTGCCGTTATGGGTAAAATTTTCTTCACCAATGCCGCACCGGCAGTTCAGTTGATTGCTTCTTTTGCGACCTTTGCCGTGGCTTTTATCGCCAGACCGGTAGGGGGAATGGTGTTCGGTATCATCGGCGACAAAATCGGCCGTAAAACTGCACTCAATATCACCTTGTTGTTGATGGCCGCCGCGACATTCTGTATTGGCCTGTTACCTTCAGAGTCCAGTATTGGGGTTACCGCGCCGGTTTTGCTGATCCTGTTGCGGCTGATCCAGGGTTTTTCCAGTGGCGGTGAGGTTGCCGGTGCTTCCATCTTTGTTGCCGAACACAGTCAGGATAAACATCGAACGTTTATGACCAGCTGGGTCGAAGTGGGCTGTATAAGCGGCTTTATCTTCGGTGCTCTGACCACGGCAGTGTTACATTTTAGCTTCACTGAAGATGCTCTGTTGCAATGGGCGTGGCGTTTGCCATTCATGTTGGCAGCACCGATGGCGTTGATAGGCCTCTATATTCGCCATAAGCTGGAAGAGTCCCCCCTGTTTGTTAAAGAAAACCAGGCTGCTAAATCTGTGTCACGACCCCGCTTAGCCACACAGAAAAAATCGCTGCTTATCTCTTCGGGTTTAATCATTGGCGCCAATATCCCGTTGTTCATTATTCTGACCTACATGCCAAGCTGGTTGGTGAGCACCTTGAATTTAACCGCAGAGAAAAGCCTGCTGATGACGGTGGTGCCGATGTTTTTCCTGATGATGACCATTCCTCTGTTCGGTAAGCTTGCGGACCGACTTAGCCGTAAAAAAATTATGTCATACGGCTATCTGGGCATGATGATTTTCTCTTTTCCTTGTTTTATCGCATTACGCTCGGGGGAGATTGCCTTGCAGTTTCTGGCCTTGCTCAGTTTGAATATGCTTCTTTCAATGTTGCTGTCATGCATACTGGCTAAAATCCCCTCACTGTTCCAGGTTTCATTCCGTTTTACTGGTATGGCCATCAGCTACAATGTGGCGGTCGCGTTATTTGCGGGCACGGCGCCGATGTTTAACGCCTGGCTGATTAAAGTCACGGGGAACCCTTTTATTACGGCCTGGTATCTTATCGCCGGTGCCGCTGTGGGTTTAGTTGCGGTCATGGCGGCGGAAGACAAAACCGGGCAGCCTATGTCTGGTGATCGTCGCCGCTGATGTTTAAAGTGGCGGCGCACCCGCCACTTATCTGCTCTCTTCAGGACATCAGGATTGATCCGCAGGCAGGGGTTTCCCGGTGTAGTCCTTCATGCCCCACATCGCCAGAATACCCATCAAGGCACCCGCCATTAAATAATAGGCGGGGACCAGCGTCGATCCCGTCTTCTCAATCAGCATGGTATTTAACAGGGGTGCGGTTCCGCCGAGCAGGGATACCGAAAGGTTATAACTGATTGCAAAGCAGCTATAGCGAGCCTTGTGTCCAAACAGGGAGGTTAACGTTGCGGGGATGGTGCCTTCAAAAAAGAGCATTCCTGCAATTAACACGCACATGCTGATGATAATGAATACGGTGTCACCGCTCTTGAGCGCCATAAATGCCGGAACAGAAAACAGAATCATCACGCTGCAGCCAATCTGCAACAGGCGCTTTCTGCCAAAAATATCACCGAAATAACCAAAGAGTGGGATGAAAACTAATAATCCCAGCGTCGAAATAAGGGAGAGGTTGGCGCTAAACTCTTGTGACTTGCCTAAGAAACTGGATAAGTACCCAGGGATGTAACCTAATATAATGTAGTAACTGATGTTGAAGGCTGCCACGATGCCGGCACAGCGCAATAACTGTTTCCACTCTTTGGCGATAATAGTGACAAAAGAGGTTTTTATCTGCGGAGAACGTTTTTTCTCACTCTGCATCTCTTTAAATATTGGCGTCTCATCAACCCGCATACGGATAAAAATTGCCACTATGCCCATTAATCCGGCGATAGCAAAGGGTACACGCCAACCCCATGCAAGCATCACTGATTCGCCTAAAGTATGGCTGATGATACTGACAATAATCCCCCCAACGAGAAAACCAAGAATATTACCAAATTCTAACCAACTGGTGAGAAACGTTCTTTTTTTGTCCGGGCTGTGTTCCGAGATGAAAATACAGGAACCACCATATTCTCCCCCGGTTGACAGCCCCTGCAGCATCCTGCACAGCACCAACAGAACCGGTGCCAGCATCCCAATGGAATGGTAGGAAGGAATGATAGAAATCAACAACGTAGATAAAGACATCACGCTGATACTTGCCACTAAAGCAGTACGACGACCAAACTTATCCCCAATGGGACCGAAGATGAACCCCCCTAAAGGTCGTATGACAAATCCCGCTGCAAAGGTGGCATAAATAGCGATCATCTCTGTTTTATTGTTTGAAACCGGGAAGAAAACTTTCGCCATGATCATGGCCATCGCGGAGTAAATGGCAAAATCAAACCATTCCACCATATTGCCTAACGTCACACCTGCAACCGTTTTTGGCAATGTGGTTTTGTTAATGGTTAATTTATCATTGTATCCAGTATCATAACAACGAGACCCCTCGGAGTAAGGAGTTATAAGAGTATCTTTCATTTTATTATCCTGTCTGATTTGATCTGATAGGCGAAAATAATCTTCTAGTCTTGGCCCTGAAAATAAGCCTTTGCTCATAAACTTCAGATATTATGTGATGATAATCACCAGTCATAATAAAAAATGGACAGGGTGATTAAATCCATTTTTACAACGCTCTAAAAACCCTCTCTCCCCATACTATGCCTGTGCAATGCTTGATATAGTTCTAGGCTGTATAACCCAGGTTATGAACAGGGGTAAAATTTTGGGTCATATAGGCTCCACCTATAAAGTCGTTGGGTTCATAGGTTTTCCATATCTTCACTTGAGGCTTTTAAGCGACTGAGATAGCGTTTCATCATCTGAATAATCTCGCGTGTAGCGGGTGAAATCGCCGTATCAGCACGGTGAATAAAAGCGAATTTCTCAAAGACAGGGGGCGTGAGCGCTGTCCATTTCAGCCTTTCGCCATAACCCAGATGATGCAAAATGGGTTTAGAGGCCAACATATCACCGACCCCACGCGAGGCTAATTCGAATGCCGTTTGTTGATGCTCAATTTCAATGACGGGTTTCAATGTTGCACCTACCGCTTCCGCACGCTGATTTAAAATTTTGCGGATCGGATCACTATTGCGCCACGTGGCTTCGGTCAGTATCAACGGTGAATTTAGCAACGCGTGAATATCTTTTGTTCCTTTAGCTCGCTCACTATCTGCGGTGACGTAGCCCAGTTCGGTCGACCAGACAGGTTCACTGACGGATAAATTTTTCGCGTTAATCGGCAACATCACCAGGCCCGCTTCGATTTCGCCATCAATCACCGCCTGTGCCACTTCCGCTGAGTTAGGACCAATAATCTTCAGGTTAACTCCGGGGTAGTTTGCATGAAATTCACAGATTAAATCGGTCAGGAAATACTGGTAAGCAGAACTAAATGTGCCGAAGGAGGCGATACCATCTTTCAGCTCTCTCACCGATTGCACGGCCTGATTGCCGTTTTGCGCCGCCTGAATCGCAATTCTGGCATGGGGCTCCAACTTCTGTCCTGCTTCGGTCAGAATTAATCGACGGTTGGTGCGGATAAAAAGATTCGTGCCTAATTCATTTTCCAGCCTGAGAATTTGATCCGAAATAGAAGGCTGAGAAATCTTCAACATCTCTGCCGCTTTAGAAATAGTACCGGATTCGATTGCAGTGAGAAAATAGTTAAGCTGTTGAAGTGTCATGGATTTCTCTCATTACCGTCTATACATTCAATGTGGCTTTTATTAGCGTGATTTTAATACCACATTTTTAATTTATTGATCCATGGATATATTTTTTACTGAAATATTGTCAAACTCACCGATCAATGGTATCCGCGCGTGATAATAAGAAAATACCACCGTTTTTATTTAGCTGGCTGGATATTTCGTTTCTTCGTTTAAACACAGCAATCACATTGCCGGGGTTGTGGAGGATGCCTGATAGTTTTGCGCATACCGGGCTTAAGGCACGGATACTGTCATCGCGATTTCCTATGACCAAAATCAGCGGGTAACAGGGGTGAGTCAACCCTAAATTAAATATAACCAAATAAATTCAAATAGTTAATGATGTCTCTGATGTTGAAATAGTGCCAAAATTGCAGTTTTGAAGCCGATCACAGAAGCCGCATAACGAGAAACTTTGAGTTGACGAGTTGTCTGACATCATTCATCTTACATCTTATGAGTTCAGTTCAAAGCACAGGTTAAATACTCAGGTTGATTCATTTAATGACAGCTATCTGAGGGTTTAATTTAACGTCATTGCTGGGAGTTAATTTAGTTTTCATTCAGGAGTCTTTTATGGATAACCAGACAGTTGTCATTGTGGGCGGGGCATCTGGTCTTGGCCTTGCTACCGCAAAACTTTTCTGTAAAAACGGGGCAAGTAAGATTGGCATCATTGATCGTAATGAAGAATTGATGAACCTTGCAGCCGATGAGCTACGCAAATCTGGCGTCATTGTTGCCACGGCGGTGGGGGATATATCCCGTAAAGAGAGTGCACATGCTGCATTTAATCAGTTAGTCGATGAATTAGGCCGCATCCATTGCCTGGTGAACAGCGCCGCTATTTATCCTCGTGAAGATATTTTCAATATCAGTGATGAACAGTGGGATATTGAGAACGCGGTAAATATCAAAGGGACTTACCACATGATGGTCGCCGCAGTGCGTCACATGCAACAGTTCGTAGACGCACCCGCAGTCACTGGCCGAATTGTTAATGTCACCTCCGTGGATGCCTTCAAAGCTCACCCGCAAAACGCGCACTATGCTGCCACTAAAGCCGCGGTTGTCAGCCTCACTAAATCGTTTGCACAGGCCTGCGCGCAGAATCAGATATTAGTGAACTCCGTCGCTCCGGCAGGTTTTGCTACGGAACGTGCGCGCCAGCTTGGCTTCCTGGGTGAACTGGCTTCGGCAAACCCATTGGGACGTGCGGCTGAGCCAGAGGAGATCGCTGAATGGATTTTGATGATGGGCAGCGCGCGTAATAGTTACGCCACCGGTGAAAATGTTATTGTGAGCGGCGGTTATATCTATGCTTGATACCCCCTATAAAACCGCACTGGTGACCGGTGCAACCAGCGGCATTGGCAAAGCCATTGTTGAGGCTCTGAGCGCAGCAGAATATTCAGTGATTGCTCTCGGACGTAATAAAGAGAAGCTGTCAGCACTGAGTAGCCTCGCGGGTGTCAAAGCGATTGCTGCGGATGTGACCGATCGTGCAACGATCAGTGCACTGATAGCGGAGTATGACATTGACGTGGTGATCAATAATGCGGGCGTGTTATCAACACGAGCATCATTTCAGGAGATTGATCCGGCAGAAATTGAAAACATGCTCGATATCAATTTAAAAGCCCCACTTCAGCTGACGCGAGATGTGTTACCACAGATGGTGGCACGTAAAAAGGGACATATTTTCTTTGTGGGTTCCAGCGCAGGGAGAGTCGCGCACCCTAATGCCGCCGTGTACGGCGCATCCAAAGCGGGAATCAGTCTTTTTTGCGATGCCTTACGCTGCGATCTGTTAGGCACCGGGATCCGCGTGACCGAAATCGCACCGGGTAGGGTGCAAACCGAACTCTATCGTTCAGCGATCAGCGCCGAAAATATCAACAGTGAATTGTACGACGGTTATGAAGCAATCCAGCCTGAGGATATCGCAAAACTGCTGCTAACTGCATTGCAACTACCTAAAAATGTTGATGTTTCCCGCCTTGAAGTCTTCCCTACGGCACAGGCTACCGGCGGTTCACGCATGGTTAAAACACTGAGCTAAAACGGCTGGGTGAGTTTCAGGTTAATGAATAAGCACCTTTCGGGGTGCTTTATTTTTCGCGAGCCTCGCGCTAATTCATTATACAGGCAGCGCTACGTGAAATCTGACCAGGAAACAGGGGAGAGTATCACCAGATTTTACGCAGCGTACAAACTCTCAGGGAGGATGCAAAATGACCGAAGCGAACACGCTTTCTAATCTACCGGTGGGTAGCGATGCAAGTCAGCCTGGCGAGCCGTGTATAAAAAGCCTGTTCTGTTGCTTGAAGCATGTAGCAAGACCCACACAATTGTTTGACAACAGACTCTGTGCAACCGTAAATTGCTCAGATGGAAAATACCTCGTTTAAAATCAAAAAAGTCCAAAAGCGCAGTGCCGAAGTTCAGGCTGCTGATGTGCTGCGTGAAGCGATCGTCTCTGGAGAGATCCCGCTGGGCACGCGACTGACCGAAATCCACTCTTCGGAACAGCTGGGCGTTTCTCGCAGCACCATCCGTACTGCGTTTCATCAACTCGTCCAGGAGGGATTGATTGTCCAGATCCCCTATACGGGCTGGAGTGTCATGACGCTGGGGCCAGAAGATGCGTGGGAGTTGTATACGCTCAGAGCCAGCCTGGAAGCGCTGGCGGCGAAAATCGTAGCGAAAAAAGTCGGCGAAGATACCGCTTCTGGCCACGTCACCAGTGCTATCACCGACGCGTTCGGCTTATTAAAATCGGCGTGCCAGCAGGGCAGCAAAGGTGAAATCGCCACGGCTGATATGAACTTGCACAGCACCATCATCAAGCTCTCAGGACACAGCCGTCTGATCGATCAGTATTCCAGGATCCAGTCTCAAATCCTTATCTGTATTCGTTCAAGTGATGCGCTGGTAGCAAGCCCGGCACACATTGTCGAGCAACACCTGCCACTCATTAATGCACTTAATAACGGCAATGCGGAAGAGGCGGCGAAAGAAGCCATCCTGCATAATGAAACGGAAGGCGCAATTCTGGTCAGCCATCTGCAACAGCGAGATAAATAAACGCCTTTAGCAAAGATGCCAGTAAGTGATTCTTTACTGGCATCTGTGGTGATTAGTGAAATAACAGCCTTCCAGGGATTTTCAATATCCGTAGCGAGCCCATAAATACGCTGACAGAAAGTACTTACAGCGCAATGTCCATGCTGCGGATAATATCAACCGACAAATACCGGTGTTATTTTTCACTCGCCGCTCAGGGTGCACTGAGTATCACATCATGGTACTTGCGCCAGCAAAATAAGGTCTGCCGCTTTCTCGGCTACGGCGATCACCGGGGCATTGGTGTTGGCGCTGGTGATCGAGGGGAAAACCGAAGAGTCGACCACGCGCAGCTTCTGAATACCGTGCACTTTCAACGCCAAATCCACCACGGACGTTTTAGGATCAGTTCCCATACGGCAGGTGCCGACCGGGTGATAAACGGTTTTGCAGGTTTGCCGCACAAAGGCCTCAATGGCGTCATCGGAAAGTGAGTAGCTGTCTCCCTGATCAACGACGTTCCCCGGTGAAAAAATGCGTTTGGTGTACTGACGCAGCGCCGGGGTATTCAAAAATTGCAGGGCAAGTTTTACGGCGCGGACCTGACCGGCAAGGTCATCAGGATGATGCAAAATATTGGCGCGGATTTTTACGCTGTCTGTGGGTGAGGCACTGCTTAACGCCAGTACACCGCGTGAACGCGGTCTGAGATGGCCCACCTTCAAGGTGATCCCGTGCGTTTCATCTTTGCCGTAGCCGTCTGGGTCATCCCAGCTATCCAGGGCTGGCAAGAAATGAATCTGTACGTCAGGCCGACCTTGATCGGCAGTATCAACAAATGCTGCTCCTTCCAGAATGTTGGAGGTCACCACCCCCGTGCGGAATGCCATCCATTGCAGGCCATTTTTGACGGCGTTTAATCCACGGTCCTGACCATACAGGGACAACGGCAGCTTGAGTGAAGCGTTCACCGACAGGTGCATATGGTCATGATAGTTTTGCCCCACCGGCAACTCTGCATGGCAGGGGAGGTTGAAGGTCGCTAAATGCGCTTTTTCCCCAATCCCGGATAACATCAGTAATTTAGGGGATCCGATGGCACCCGCCGCGACGATCACTTCTTTATTCGCGCTGGCAGTCGTTTTATGCCCGGCGTGATCCTGGAAAACAACGCCGGTGGCGGTTCCATTTTCAATCACAATCTGGTGAACCAGCGCATTCAGCTGCAAGTGCAGCCGGGGGTTATTCTGCACGCTGCGTAGATAGGTTTTCGCTGTACTGGCGCGTTCGCCATTGTGCGTCGTGGTCTGGTAAAATCCCACGCCTTGCTGGTCGTCACCATTGAAATCATTCCGGTAGGAATAACCGAGTTGCTGTCCGGCACGAATAAAACTTTCGCTTAACGGATGGCGATAGCGATTCTCACTGACAAAAAGGGGGCCATGGTTGCCGTGCTGCTCGCCCGCCAGACTCTCATTGTTCTCTGACTTCCTGAAATAGGGCAGCAAGTCATCGTAACCCCAGCCAGTACAACCGTACTCCTCCTGCCAACTGTCATAATCTTCGCGCTGCCCGCGAATGTAGATCATGCCATTCACCGAACTGCTGCCGCCAAGAAGTTTACCCTGAGCAACCGTCATGCGCCGATTGGACGTCGCAGGGTCCGGTTCAGTGGTGTAGTCCCAGGTTTTGGTCAAAATCGCTTTACCGACGCCTGCCGGCATTTTAACGAACAGACTATTGTCTTTTCCGCCCGCTTCCAACAGCAGTACCCTGGCATCGGTTTTCTGAAGCAGACGCGCGGCGATGACGCAACCGGCTGAACCAGCACCGACAATGATGTAGTCGTAAACGTGTTCCATGTCGTTCTCTCGCGTTAATGTGAGTAAAATAGTTAGCTTAGCTAGCTAATTACATTTTACATGCTATTCACATTTGCGCGATGTGTTAATGCAATATGTTAACAATTTGTTGTGCGGGATGCGGGTCTTGTCTGTCACCGGGTGGGCATGAAAACCCCTAAAAACAGGGGGTTTCAGTGCTATACTGCCGCGCGGAGGGCAACTATGCACAAGCAAGATGAGATCATGGATATCCATGAAGAGCTGGGTATCGGGCTGTTGGTTATTTCACGTCTCTACCGGCGCGAGCTGGATAATGCGTTGATGAAGTACGGTTTAACGGAAGC
Source organism: Candidatus Pantoea multigeneris (assembly GCF_011752615.1). Lineage (NCBI taxonomy): Bacteria > Pseudomonadati > Pseudomonadota > Gammaproteobacteria > Enterobacterales > Erwiniaceae > Pantoea > Candidatus Pantoea multigeneris. Next base: position 546,792 of record NZ_VWXF01000002.1, on the reverse strand, counting down.
GAGTGCGTTGCCGTTACGTTTCCTCGCCAAAGTGGGCAAACCCCTGAAGCAAAAAGAGCTTGCGGAACATCTGAACATAGAAAGCGCTACCCTGGTTAAAGTCCTGCTGTTACTGGAAAACCGAGGATTCATCATTCGCCATTCACCCGAAGGGGATAAGCGAGTGCGTCTGGTGAGCCTGAGTGAAGCGGGAAAAGCCTTTAACGATCGTCTGCATCAGGAGCTACTGTATATTCGCATGAATCTGTTTAAAGGGCTGGAGAAGCAAGAGCTGGAAACGGTGATCGGATTTCTTAACACCCTGGATTATAACCTGCGGCATATGGACAGGCAGGGGTAAACCGCCTCTGTCGGGAGTCCGTATACCGGTAAACCCCACATCCTCCTCCCTGTACCAGGCATCTTTTTTTTCACCTCTTTTTTCGTCTGCCCCTCTTCGGGATTGCACCAATAATGACAGGCGGTATTGAAAACGCTGGGGTTTTCATGCCCCGTTTAAGTGCCTTCGACCCGTGACGGTTTTCAGGCTGTTAACCCGCTTTGATAGCGACACCGTGGTGGATATTCGAACAGCACGTGAACATGAGCCGCCTCGCCGTCACACGCTTTCAGTTCCGCCCCGAAGTCACCACTTATTTCGGCCACACGCGAGCCGATGCGCATAATGAGTCGTTCACCTAAGGTATTTTGTCAGCATTTAGTAACAAGACGCGGCGAAAATGCAGCAAAAATCCGCTATGTCTTCTTTTCTTTAAAAACTTCGGTGCGGCTTGACTTAAGATAAAATGCATGGTTATTTATCCAGCATTAATTAACCAGGCACTGAATGCACATGCTTATCCTGAAGGCGTATAAATACCGGCTGGAACCCACGGACGCACAGGCGCAACGACTGCGCCAGATGTGCGGCTGCGCGCGTTTCATCTGGAATTATGGCCTGGCAGAAACGCAGCGCATGCTGGATGCCGGGCAAAAGCTGCCCAACGCCTTTACGCTGAATAAAATGCTGACCGTATGGAAGGGCTTGCCCGAGCTGGTGTTCCTGTCTGAAGCGTACACCGATAACCTCCAGCAGAAACTCAAAGATCTGCACGGGGCATGGAAGCGGTGCTTTGATAATCGCCTGGCGGCTAAAAAGCCGGTCTTTAAGCGCAAGAGCCAGGGCAACGATTCAATCCGGTTCGTCAACTTTGACAAATACTGCCAGCTTGACCGCAAGCGCGTTAAATTGCCGTCCGGGCTGGGCTGGGTGAAGTTCCGTCAGTCCCGCGCCGTTGTGGGCAAAATCAAAAACGCCACCGTCAGCCAGCACGCTGGCGGCTGGTATATCTCGTTTCAGGTCGAAACGGAGGTTGAACAACCCATACACCCGTCAACATCCGCTATCGGACTGGATGCGGGTATCAGCAAGCTGGCCACGCTGTCCGACGGTACGGTCTTTGAGCCGGTAAACAGCTTTAAAAAGAATCAGGCGAAGCTGGCGCGGCTACAGCGGCAGCTGGCCAGGAAAGTAAAATTCAGCGCGAACTGGAAGAAACAGAAGGCGAAAATTTCCCGCTTACACGTGCATATCGCCAATATCCGCCGCGATTACCTTCACAAAGTCACGACAACCATCAGCAAAAACCACGCGATGATAGTGATTGAGGACCTGAAGGTTTCCAGCATGTCAAAATCAGCGGCAGGTACAAAAGGCGAGCCAGGGCGCAATGTTGCGGCTAAATCAGGTCTGAACAAGGCGATATTAGATCAGGGTTGGTGTGAACTACGTCGCCAGCTTGAGTATAAGCAATCATGGTCAGGTGGGCAGGTATTGGCTATCAATCCAGCTTATACCAGCCAGAAGTGCGCCTGTTGCGGTCACACGTCAAAAGAAAACCGGAAATCACAATCGAGTTTTGTTTGCCTGGAGTGTGGCTACACAGAGAACGCCGACATAAACGGCGCGCGTAATATTTTAGCGGCAGGACATGCCGTGCTTGCCTGTGGAGGAACGGCGTAGTCAAGCCGTCCGATGAAGCAGGAACCACGCTACTGAGCAATCAGTCAGCTACCCAGTAATGGGAATCCCCCACCTGAGTCGCGTAGCGTGAAGGTGGGGGAGGATGTCAACTGGTGTTGGTCGAACCCGAAATCATTCTGCAAGCGCCCGCGCCCTATTTGTTAGCCGGGATCGCCGATACGCTGGCGAAGTGGTACGAGGCCAGCGTGTTAGTGAGCAACCCGGATTCGCCAGTGGTGCCTTACCTGGCGCGCACCGCCCTTAATATCGCCCGTGGTCTGAAAGACCTGTTGCTGAGTGACAGTGCCGATGTGCTGGCGGAACAGCGTCAGGGCGTGTTAACGGAGAAATTCATTGCCGTCGTGGATGCGATCATTGCCGGGGGTGGCTTGATTGGTGGCCTGGGTGAGCGCTTCACGCGTGTGGCGGCGGCGCACTCGGTACACAACGGCATGACCGTGTTGCCGCAGACCCATGAAATTCTGCACGGGATTAAAGTGGCCTACGGCATTCTGGTGCAGGTGGCGTTGCAGAAGGATCAGGCGGAGTTTGAGTTGCTGTTGCGTTTCTACCGTGAGCTGCAATTGCCGACCAGCCTGCGCGATCTGAACATCGATATCGCCAACCGTGGACAAATTGACGCGATGATCGCGCATACCCTGCGTGCCAAAGAGACCATTCACCTGATGCCGATGGAGATCACTCCTGACGTGCTGTTCCGCGCGATGGAAACCATCGAACAGGCCGCAGGCCATCAGGCGTAATCCCCTTTCGCTAAAAAAATGCCGACTGAAAGTCATTCAGTCGGCATCTCATCCAGGTTATTACCTTACACTACGCGGATCACTCGCTTTGCAGCTTGCCATTCACCACGTGATACCAACGCTGGTTATCCGGTTTAAGCATCTCACTCACCGGCTGACTCAACTTGATATTGTCATAGGCCGTTGATTTTACGGCATGGTAACTGGCTGCATCGTTGACGTCGCCTTTACCGTTGTAATGCGCAATATACGGGAAGGGATAGACCGGGCGCGTCATCGTGACTTTTTCAGGCTGTGCGGCAACCGGAATGCTCGGTTTGGCAACGCCATGGAATGCGGCCGCCGCATCTTTGGACGCGCTGGCTTGATTGGCTGGCGCAGGTGCAGGCGGGACATCCGCCGCGACTCGCTTACCGGCAAACAGCACTTTCGGTGCCGCACCGTCTTCAGTCCAGCTCATCAACGCGCTGAGCAAATCAATCTGATCCGGTCCTTCACCATTGCCACAGTGCCCGACGCCCGGCAGCAGGAACAGGCGCGCAAAGGCATCCACCTGTTTTGCACCCATAAACTGTTGCACCGCACGGAAGTACGCCACGGTACTGGCCGGGGTAATGGAGTCGTCGGCTAAACCGTGCCACAGGATGAGTTTACCGCCGGTGGCTTTATACGCCTTGAGGTTGGTGTTGGTGGCGTTATACAGCGGAGCAAGCTCAGAAATTCTGTCGAAGTTGGCACGGTTAAAGGCAAAATCAGAGACTTTGGTGATGGGTTGTTTGCCGCCCGGCAGCAGCACCGATTGCAGGGCAGGCAGTGCCATCTGAACAGCCATGGAGGTGCCATCAGCGGTTGCCGGGGCAGGCCAGCGTAATTCAGACCCCACAGGCAGTCCGGCAGGGACAAACTGATGACCCTGACTGTCACGCGCACCGGTATACAGCTTCTCTACCACATCCAGCTCTTCTGCGGTTAAGCAGTGGCTTTTATCCGCTTGCCCGGCTTTACATTGCGGGATCCAACTGCGTGAGAAGCGGCAGGCAAACGGATTCGCCAGCAGGCCATCATTAACCCCGGACAGGGTAGGACAATGGGCTAACGCAGCCTGATGGATCAGCGGCAGACGGCTTTGCAGCAAAATGTAGGAGCCATCCGCGCGCTGGTTAGCGGTGACATCCCAGCCGTGGTAAAACGAGTTTTGTGTCGTGAACCACGCGGCGGGCGCACCGGCAGAGATGCCGTTGAAGTCATGCGGGTAGCGTTGTGCTTCCACCAGCGCTTCACGTCCGCCGTCGGAACATCCCATGAAGTAAGCAAATTTCTGCTGTTGGCCGTAATAGGCTTTGATCAACGCCTTAGTGAATTCCGTCGTCACGTGGTTAGCGCGATAGGCGAAATCGATGCGCCGATGGGGATCTTCCGCCCAGGACGCATCCATTACATTGCCGGAATGGCCCATGTCGGTGGTGGCGACGGCAAATTCCCCGTTCATGGCAGGTACACAACCGCTGGCATTAGAGAGGCTCAGATTTATTTTGCCGCACAACCCGCCGCAGCCTACCTGCAACAGACGTTGTGTCCAGTTGGTTTGGGGCAGGGCCACTTCAACCCCGATGCTGGGGGACAGCGTGGCGCTGACTTTGCAAAACGTTCCTTGCGGGGTTTTCAGTTCACCGGTAGCAGTGATTTTGACGTCAGCACCGATATTGTCATGGCTAAAATCCAGCGTGCTGACAGCGGCACAGGACATGACCGGTTGAACCTTCGGCAGATTCTGGGCGGCCTGTGTGGGTAATGTGATACCCAATCCGATTAATGACACCATCATCAGGGCCTGGGCACGCCATTTCCGCAGCGTAATTAACAGCATATTTTTTGTCTCCAGAGATACGAAATCAAAGTATAGGGTGGAGGCAAAGGAGATATTCGGCAGATAACGTTAAGGAAATGAAAAAGATAACGTCTCTGCCAGGCGGGGAAAATAGAGGAGGTTTTTAGCGGCTCAGGCAATGCCCGTGCGTTCGATCAGCCTGTGGTCAGTAATTGCGCCAGTTGCTCGCGCCAGATGGGCTGCTCCGGTTCGCCTTCCTGACGCTGTCCGAACAGCTGGGCTATCTGCGTGCCGTCGGCGGCAAACAGTTCCAGACTGGTCACGATGCCATCCACCGTCGGCTTGCGGGTGATCCAGCTCTCGGCGATCTCCTCAGCCTTGATATGCAGGGTAAAGTTCGGGTTGAAAATGTTCAGCCAGCCGCGCAGCGGGCTGACTTCCTGTACCCGGCCAGTAAAAATCTGCACGCATCCACTGTTAGCCACAAAAATCATGATCGGATTGGCCTGCTGCTGTAGCTGCTCCAGCAGGCGAGGTAGCGCCTGGTTATCGACACGCTGTGCCAGCTCATCGCAGACGTGATTAAACGCCTGCTGACGTGACAAGCGATGGCGATGCAGCAGCAGATAAAACTGGTGTACATCGGTCATGGCGCGCCACTCCTGCTCCAGCCGGACAGTGTCGACCTCGTTTGCATACTGCGTGGGTGTGGCAGGAGAGAGGGCCAGCGGGGCTGACTCCGGGGATTGGAAATCGGTCAGCAGCTGTTGCCAGACAGTCATATTGGTCTGTGCAGTGGCATAGATTTTATGTACCGCTTCGCCGTGGCGATTAAAAAATTGCAGGCTGTGGCGCGGACCGCGCGGCGTCTCTTCACACAGGGCAAAGGCACTGTGCCACTGGCTGAAGAACAGCCGCAAATCCACCCCGCCAGGATTGAGCAACAGTCCGACATGTCCGTCAAGTTGTTGCTCCAGATACGCACCCGTCACTTCATGGACGGCCTGCGCATTGCGGGTGATGGCTTTTAGCTCCCCGGCATCGGCGAGTGCCGCGAGGATCGCTTTAGGATTATCGGCCAGACGCACCGCATCATGGCCAACGCGTGCGGCGGTCAACTCGGCCTCACTCACACCCAGCATCGCTGCCAGGTCGCGCGCATAGCTGTGTGGCTGTTGCTGTTTTTCATTGAGGTAACGATGGTAAAGATTTAATGACATATCTGAGCCTCGAACTATTTTAACAATTTCTGCCAGACAGCAGAAATCAGGCCCGAAAAACGGGCTTATAGTGATGGTTATTATTAACACTTGCGTAAAATAAGTATGATTCGAGTGCTGAGCAATAAACAAGGTATTTGCGTAAACCTAAAATAAACTTAATGTTTGATGCCCCGTTAATCCGCTAGATTAAGCGAATCAGCGTCTGATGACGGGGCGTCTCAGGTCCGTTTCTGCATTAAGATTTTTTAACATATCTCTGCCATAAAATGGCGGTTAATCCCCACAAGCCGCATGTGGCAAGGGTTTGCTTAATCACATTTTTTCACTCTTTTCTGGGTTGGTTTGCGAAAACGCTTGTAAAGAAATGATAATGATTGTTATTATCTTTTGACTTTAGTGGTCGGTTTCTCGCCACTTTTCACCTTCCCGTTATATCCGAAGCCGTGACTGAGTAATATTTGGCGAAACCTGCATTCTACAAATAACAGTACAAAGGATGCATTTTGTTCAGGACAGAATATGCGTGTTTTAGTTGTGGATGATGATTCCACCTTGTGTCACTGGCTAGGGGATAAATTACACTCTCATGGCCACTCTTTTCGTCTGATTCATGATGGAACTGAAGCATTACAGGCGATAGAGCAAGAGGTCTATGATGTGGTGCTGCTGGATCGCATGTTACCCGGTATGGACGGGTTCAGCGTGTTGCGTGCGCTGCACGATCGCCCGCATCCGCCGGTGATGCTGCTCTCGGCGCTGGATCGCGATGTGGATCGGGTGATGGGACTGGAACTGGGGGCTGAAGACTATCTCGGTAAGCCCTTTAACATGAGCGAACTCTGCCTGCGGCTGGAAATTATTGTCGGGCGGGATAAGCGTCTGCACAAGCAGAGCCAGGTGCTGACCTTTGCCGATTTAACCGTCGACTGCATTCAGCGCTCGGCCTGGCGTGGCGGAAAACGCATTGAACTCACCGATAAAGAGATCAAAGTGCTGATGCTGTTAATGGAACACCCTGGCAAAATCATCAGCCGCACGCTGCTGCTGGAACGCGTCTGGGGCTATCAGTTTGATCCGCAAACCAACCTGATTGATGTGCATCTCTCTAAGCTGCGCGCCAAAATTGATAAAGGTTTTTCCCTTCCCTTAATCAAAACGCTGCGCTCGGTAGGTTACTGCCTGGGTGACGTCAAAAAGGGGTAGTCGGTGTCAGCAACAGCGACAAACGGCCTGTGGCGTCGGCTACAGACCAAGGTCCAGCAGTGGCAGGCGGTGTGTGCCAGCCGCGATCCGGATTTCTTATCGACCAGCAATTTCCGTCAGGCGATCTCCATCGTCTACTTATTTATGCTGATGATGCTCGGCTGCATCATCGGTTTTAGTGTGCTGAGCGAATCCCTGCTACGCAGCCACGTGCACGATATCATCATGAACGATATCTACACCTATTCGGCTAAATCACGGCTGAAAGACAGCAGTACTCTGGTGGATCAGCTGCGCAATGAATATCACCAGCCAGGCGATGAGCTGCCGATAGCATTGGTGATCGGGCCTGATGGACAACTGATTTATCACAATATGCCGTATGCGCCGGGGCCGGTGCATTGCCAGATGAATGTGGATTGCCTCAAACGCAACATGGGCGCGGAGAGTGGTAGCAATGTGATTGGTCTGGCGGTACGCCTGCGTGATGGCAGCATTTTCTTTCGTGCCTATAACGCGGTACCGATGCTGGAGCGGGTCCGAACCATTCCGCTGGTGGCGGGGGCAGGCGTCTTTATCCTGCTGATGTTCTTCCTGCTGGTAAGCCGTCACTTCAGCCTGCGCAATCTGCAAAGCGTGCGCCAAATCCGTGATGCGCTGCGCCGCTACAGTACCGGGGAAAAGCACGTACGCATGCCCGTCTCGCCGTGGGGCAACGATCTGGACGGACTGAGCAGCGACATCAACCAAAATCTGGAGCGCATCGACCGGCTGATGGATCAGGTGCGCAGCACCGCAGGCCATGTTGCTCATGAGTTGCGCACCCCGCTGACCCATTTGCAAAACCGTCTCTACAACCTGTCAGAACGGGACGATCTCAGTGACAGCGCCCGGCTGGAGATTGATAAAGCCTCCAGTGAGGTGCAGTCGGTGCTGAACCTGTTTCGCACGGTATTGCGCATTGGTGAAATCGAAAGCGGCCGCTGCGTGCATCAGTTCGCACAATTTTCCGTACAGGAACTCCTGCACGATCTGGCGGAATATTATCAGCCGCTGGCCGAAGCCCAGCAGTGCCGGTTAGTGGTGGAACTCAGCACCGGTATCCAACTGTTTGGCGATCGGGCGCTGGTGTTTCAGGCCATGGCCAATCTGATTGAAAATGCCCTGAAGTATGCCGCAGGGCAGGGGCGCATTGGTTTGGGTATCCAACTCTATCGTGGCTGGCTGTCACTGTGCGTCAAAGATGCCGGGCCGGGGATCTCGCCTGCGCTCTACGGCGCGGCCACCGAGCGTTTTGAGCGTCTCGGCCAGCAGGATGCCCAAAAAGGCTATGGTCTTGGATTATCGCTGGTCAAAGCGATTGCAGAACTGCACGGTGGGAAAATTGCATTTGCCTCGGCACAACCAGGGTTAATTGTTTATTTATGTCTTAACCGGAATTAAATAAAGGATAAACAGGGTGAATATATTACGCTGTTTTAACCTTATTGATTATGCAGCATAAATATAACCGCAATCTACGCGCGGTTATTGATTTTCAAAACAGCAAAAAAACGTGAAAATTAACGTATCTTAATCTTCGGCGTATTGCTGTTCTTGATAATAAGTCTCATTATTGTCCTATCCATTATCCGGTCTGATAGCCGGTAATGACCTTGCTAACCCGACTGAGAGAGAACGGAATATGAATCAGCTTACAGCAAAATTACAGGCGTTCTGGCGTGACGAAAGCGGCGTAACGGCGATTGAATATGGCATTTTAGCGGCGGCGATGGCAGCAGCCATTGGTGCCATCTTTGGTGACAACGGCGTGTTCGTGAAGGCGCTGAATGAGAAGTTCACCGAGATCGCCAATCAGATCAGCGGCACGGGTACGACCACGACCACAGGGAAATAATGGCCGCCTCACTGTGCATTCAGTGGGCAGCTAACGTATTGTTAATTTTATGTTTGTCCTGGTGTGTGGTCAGCGATCTTCTGCTCAGGAAGATCCCCAACCGGGCGGTGCTGGCACTGTTGTTCGGTTGGCTGGCGGTCGGTGGGCTGGTGACTGCCGGTGTGGTTGCCGCACCGCCGCACCTCTCGGTTGCGCTGCTTCAGGCACTGCCCGGTACGGGTATCGTTTTCCTGTTGGGGTTCTTACTGTTTCTCACCGGCAGACTGGGGGCAGGCGACGTAAAATTAATGAGCGTACTCTGTTTATGGGTCGGTTATGGTCATCAGCTCAGTTTTATTATGATGACGGCCATTGCCGGTGGCGTGCTGGCGTTGGCGCTGCCGTTATTAAACAGCATTCCTGCTGCCGTGGCCCTGTTAATTAACCGAATAAATCATCAGCTGCGTACGCAAATTGCAACGCCGCCCGTATTATCGTCTGATTTATCGCAGGGAATTCCGTACGGTATAGCCATTGCATTCGGTGCGGCTTATACCCTTATCTGGCCATTATTCTGAGGAAATAAACAGAAACTGGCCTGGCAGAAAATAAAAATGAAAATAAACTCGACAATGCTGTTGTCCGGGGCGCTTATTGTCGCCGGCGTGGTGGCGATTATTGTCCGCAGCCAGCTCTCCGCACCGGTTCCCGTGGTGCAGCAAGCGGTGGCTCCGGTCAAGAAAACCGAAGTGCTGGTGGCAAATCGCGATTTACTTCCAGGGGAATTTATAGAGGGTTCAGCGCTGCGTTGGCAGACGTTGAATGACAGCATGACCAGCGGTTTTTACTACGTACGCGGTCAGGCCAGTGAAAGCCAACTGGCTGGAGCCACGCTGCGCCATAACGTCCAGGCGGGTCAGCCGTTAAGCCGCGACGAAGTGGTAAAACCCGGCGATCCGGGCTTTATCTCTGCCGTATTGCAGCCGGGGATGCTGGCGATCTCAGTACCGACCGATGCCGTCGCCAGCAATGCCGGACTGGTCGCACCGGGCGACCGCATTGATATCATTCTGAGCCTGCGCCGCGATGATCAATCCAGCGTGACTGGCAGCACCACCGGGCCTGCTGCACCCGTGGTTGCCGCCCAGACGATTGCCCGCAATTTGCGCGTACTGGCGATGGATAACGAAACCTTCGATCCGCCCGCCAGTGAAGTCCAGCCGGGTGAGAAAAGCAAAACTGACGCAAACAGCGCACTTCGTCGTCGCCCTTATCGCACCGTGACGGTGGAAGTCACGCCTGCACAGGCGCAGTCACTGGCGGTCGCGAAAGAAGTGGGCATGCTACACCTCGCCCAGCGCAGCCTGACGGCAGACAGCGGGACGGAAATACCGCCGCCACAGGTCACCACCCTCAATGACACCACGCAGATTTATCGTCAACTCACCCAAACCGGGCAGCAGGTAAAGCTGTTCCGTGGTGACAAAACCGATATTCAGCAATTCCCGAACCGATAACCGCCGTATTGCCTGCCGCTGGCGGGCAACACTGGGCCTTAACACCTGACTCTAGTGAGATGAAGATGCGTTTTATTTCTGACGACGGCCGTCGTCTGGCCGTTAAACACGGGCTTTCAATGCTGCTGTGGTTGCTGATTGCCGTGACGTTACCCGCCAGGGCGGTAGAACAAGTAAACCCCAGCAGTGAAATTGACCTCAACCTGCATCAGGGCAGGATGCTGAAAATTGATGGCGAGCCGGAGAGCGTGTTAATTGCCGACCCGGATATCGCCAGCTTTGAACTGCCTTCCCCTGGCAACGTGTTTATTTTTGGTAAAGGTGTGGGTTCGACCACGCTGTACGCCATGGACAGCAACGGCAATGTGCTGACGGCGATCCGCCTGGTGGTACAGCACGATCTCGGTGCGTTGAAAGAGCGCCTGCGTCGTCAGTTCCCGTCTGCCGATATTCAGCTTGAAGCGGCGATCCCGGATGGGGTGATTGTGCGCGGCAGCGTCGACACGCCGCAGGATGCAAAAAACGTCATCGACAGCGTGCAGGCGTGGATCAGCGGATCGATGTCCTCGGCGCAAGGCGGTGGCGCAAGTGGCGGCGGCGGTGCCGGTGGCAATGCGCAGCCAGCCTCCAGCAGCAGTTCTCCAAGCGTGGTCAATCAACTGCGCATCCGTACCCCTTCACAAATCAACATTCGGGTACGTGTAGTGGAAGTCTCCCGCAAGCTGACCCATGAACTGGGCTTTAACTGGGATGCATCGCTGAATCGCGGTGGCAATACCTGGGGCTTCGGCAGCGGCGCGCTGACCAGCTTCTTTAGCTCCTCCACCAACACCTTCAGCCGTGATTCCGGCGCGATGTCTCTGGGATACAACACCAGCGGCAGCGATGGTTCCCTGAGTTCGCTGCTCTCCGCGATGAATTCACAAGGTATGGCCTCGGTACTGGCCGAACCGAACCTGACGGCAATGTCCGGTCAGACCGCCGCGTTTGCGGCCGGTGGTGAAGTGCCGGTGGTGCTGATCACCGATAACAACGTCAGCATCAACTACAAATCCTACGGCGTGATCTTGCGTATGACGCCAACGCTGCTCTCCGCGAACCGCATCAGCCTGCACATTGCGCCAGAAGTGAGTGAGCTGACCGACGTGGGGTCCGTCACCCTGAGCAGCGGATCAACCATTCCGGCCCTGACCGTACGCCGTGCGGATACCACGGTCGAACTGGCCAGCGGACAGAGCTTTGCCCTGGCGGGCATGTTGCGCAGTACCGCCAGCCAGACCGTTTCTGGTGTGCCTGGGCTCTCCAGCATTCCCCTGTTAGGTCGTGCTTTTGAGAAAGAGTCCACCAGTCAGGAAGACACCGAGCTGGTGATCATCGCCACCGCGTATGTGGTTGAGCCGGTCAATGCCGGTGAGCTTCAGACGCCAGGCAAAGGCGCGAAGATGGTTGATGCGTTCACGCCGCAATTTGGTGCCGCTGGCTACCTCTACTGACAGGGCAAACACGATGAAAACCTATAGCCATACCCGACTTTCCTTGCTGGCGCTCTCGCTTCTGACGCTGGTGGGCTGTGACAGCACCATGAACCAGATCCGTCTGTCACGTATCGATCAGCCTTCCCTCCAGCCGGTGCAGGTGAAACCGCGCGCGCTGGCGGTGAACTTGCAGCTCACGCCGGGCGGACAGGGATTGAATGATGATTCACTGGCGCTGCTCAACAAGCTGCTGTCTCAACAGGGCCGTCTGGCAAAACAGACGTTGACCATTACGCCGTGGAGCGTGCGGGGTGAACAACTTGCCCCTCGTCTGGCGAACGCGCTGGCCAATGCCGGTGCCGACAAGCGTTTGATCCGCATCCAACCGCGCATCCCTGCTGCGGGTCGCAGCGGCGATCTGCAAGTGCAGTCTCAGGCACTGGCGGTGATCACCCCTGACTGCCAAATCAACAATCCCGATGAGCTGATGGTGAAGCCGTTTGAAGCGGTGGGCTATCTCGGTTGCGCGAACCAGAGCAATCTGGCCCGCATGGTGGCTGAGCCACGCGACCTGATTCAGGCCCGTGCGCTGGATGAAGCCGATGGCGTGTACGTGGTCAACAGCGTCGAGCGTTATCAAAATGATAAAGCCAAAGATCTGATTAACTTCAACCTCAACTCCGGCGGCGGCAGTGGCGGCGGCGGTGGTGGCAGCAGCAGCGGCGGAGGATTAGGCCAGTGAGTGATGCAACCCTCTCCGCAGCCCAGGATAACGAACAGTGGGGCGCAGGCCTGGTGGCGTTTGTTCAGCACGATGCCAACACACTGCGTGACAACCTGACCCGTTTAAGACGTCAGGATGTGCAGGTTCACAGTGGAGGCATTCAGGCTGCCAGCCGCTGGTGTGAGCTGAATTTACCGCCGCAGGTACTGCTGGTGGATCTGGATGACGAAGCGCTGCCGCTGCCAGAAATGGAAACGCTGCTAGCGATCTGCGGCCCGACCACGCGCGTGATTGCGCTGGGCCACGCTCAGGATATTACGCTGTACCGTGCGCTGCTTCAGTTAGGGGTGACCGATTACCTGGTCAAGCCCTGCACGCTGGATCTGATTTCTGCCACCCTGGCCAAGTGTGAAGGCGGGCTAACCGGCCCGGAGTATGCCCGCATGGGACGTACGGTGGCGGTATTAGGGGCCAGTGGCGGCGTCGGCATCAGCACGGTCGCCATGGGGCTGGCGCGCCTGATGTCCCGCGAGCGCCATCTGCCTACCGCGCTGGTGGATTTTGACCGCCGCCAGGGTGATCAGCTGCTGCTGTTAGGCATGAATGATGATGCCGGGCTCAACGCGGTGCTGAGCAGCGCCCAACTGGATGCGCGCTTGCTGCACCGCGCCATGTTGCAGGTGGATAACCGTCTGCACCTGTTAGCGCAAAAACCCGATTTACAGCCGCAGTCGGCGGTGGAGAGCGAAACCGTTCTCAACCTCGGCGGGGCGCTGTGCCGCATGTTCAACCAGGTGTGCTGGGATCTGCCCGCCTACTTCCCGGAAGGCGCGCTGGACGTGGCGCGTCATGCCGATCTGCGCATTCTGGTCACCGGCTTAACCCTACAGGATGCCCGCAATGTGAAGCGCATCATGGAGGCGATTGGTGATGAGAGCGAAGGGCAGCGCCTGCTGCTGGTACACAACCAGAGCCGCTTCAGTGGCCCATCGCCGTTAAGCCGCAGCCAGTTCGAAACCCTTGCCGGGCACCGCATTGATCTGGAACTCCCGCACGCGGGACACAGCCTGACGCAAAGCCTGTCCATGGGACCGCTGGAGTTAGCGGCCAGCGCGCCTTTCCAGCAGCACATGCGACAGTTGGTGGATCTCGCCTGTGGTAGCCGTCCGCAACCTGAAAAGAAACCGTGGCTGCGCGGTTTGCTTAAACGTGCCTGAAGGAGAGCGTTATGTTGAGGCGTAAAACCCCAGTACGTGCCCCGGAAGCCGCGCGCCGCGCGCCGGAACCTACCGTAGCCGAGCAGGCCGTGGACGTTCCCCAGCCGGAATCCCGCCCGGCTGTACGACAGCCCACTGAGAGCCTGAACAGCCATCGTAAGCTGATCCGCACCCAACTGTATGATCTGATTGATGCAGGCCGTGCGGCGGTGATGTCCCGTGAGCGCCTGCTCCAGCAGATCCAGTCGGCGATCCGCCAACTGTGTGATGAGCAGCGCTTGCAGCTGTCGCGTCAGGAAGAAGAGGGCATCGCCAGTGAAATGCTGGATGAGATGACCGGCATCGGGCCCATTCAGCCGTTGCTGTCTGACGATACGGTGAATGACATCCTGGTGAACGGGGCCGGGCAAGTGTTCATTGAACGTTTCGGTAAGCTGGAACTTTCGCCCATCACCTTTATTGATGAAGAGCACGTTTTCAATACCGCCCAGCGTATTGCTGCCGCCGTTGGACGACGTATCGATGAATCCAGTCCAATGGTGGACGCTCGCCTGCCGGACGGTAGCAGGGTCAACGTGATCACCTACCCGCTGGCGATTGATGGCACCACCATTTCGATCCGTAAATTTATGCGGCGCAACCTGTCGCTGGAGATGCTGGCAGCCCAGGCCTGTATGTCTCCGGCGATGGTGGAGGTGCTGCAACGGGCGATGCAGGCCCGGCTGAACGTGATTGTGTCTGGCGGAACCGGGGCCGGGAAAACCACCCTGCTGAATGCGCTGTCGCAAAATATCGACAGCCGTGAACGCATCATCACCATTGAAGATGCCGCCGAGCTGCAACTGCAACAGACCCACGTGGTGCGGCTGGAAACCCGTCCGGTTAGCGCGGAAGGCAGCGGTAAAGTCGACCAGCGCGACCTGATGCGTAACGCCCTGCGTATGCGCCCTGACCGCATCATTCTGGGCGAGGTGCGCGGCGGTGAGTGCTTCGACATGTTGCAGGCCATGAACACCGGCCACGATGGTTCGCTCTGTACCGTTCACGCCAACACCACGCGCGATGCGATCCAACGTCTGGAGAACATGGTGATGATGGCGAATATGCAGCTGCCGCTGATGGCGATCCGCCGTCAGATTGCCAGTGCGGTGCACCTGATTGTGCAAATTGAACGTATGCGTGACGGGATGCGTCGCGTGGTGGCGGTCAGTGAAGTGTGCGGCATGGAAGAGGACGTGATCCAGATGCAGGATCTGTTCAGCTTCAAAATTCAGGGCAGCGATGCCCAGGGCCGCGTCAGCGGGGAGTATGTGCAAACCATTCAGCGGCCGCAGTTCTACAGCGATCGCCAGCATCTGTTTGCGCACTGAGGCGATGGTCATGAATCCTGCAAAACTCAATTTGCTGACCGCGCTGGTGTTCTTCAGTGCACTGTTCATTCTGCTGGCCGTGGGCTACTGGCGTCGCCAGCGACGCATTGAGCAGCAGCAGCGCGCCCGACTGGCGCAGATTTTTGGCCTCCAGCAGGCGGTCGCGGACAGCGAAGCAGACTCGATCCTGAAAAGCCACCAGCAGCTGCCGTTTGCGCGGGTACCGCTGGTCGGCAAGCTGGTGGTGAGCGTCAGCCAACAGCTGGCGTTTATCGGCTGGCAGGCAACGCTGCGCAAACGTATTGGCGTGCTGTTCGCCGTCTGTTTGATCGTGGGAATGTCCGTTGGACGCCACACCCCGCTGCCGTTGACCTGGGGAATGGTGTTTGCCTTCGCACTGACGTTGGTGGTGGGAGCTCTCCTGCTGCGCACCACGGTGCAGAAGCATCTGCGCCAACTGCGGGAAAGTCTGCCGGATGCGATTGATGCCATTACCCGTAGCTGCCGTGCCGGTGTGCCGGTGTCGAATACCTTCGGCCAGGTGGCACCGCACCTCAGTGGCCCACTGGCGCAGGAGTTTCGCACCATCGATCACTGGCTGCGCCTCGGTATTCCGCTGCGTCAGGTGATCCAGACCAGCGCCGGGCGTATTCCCATGGCCGAGTATCGCTTCTTTGCGGTGATCCTGATCATCAACCAGGAAGCCGGTGGCCGCCTCGGTGAAACGCTGGAACGCCTGACGTTAACCCTGCGCCAGCGCCGCGAACTGGCGTTGAAAGTGCTCTCCAAAACTTCCGAAGCACGCGCCTCGGCCAAAATCGTCGCGGCGCTGTTCCCCAGCTGCCTCGGCTACATGTATCTGCGCTCGCCGCAGGATTTTGACTTCCTGTTTAACGATCCCATCGGCACCACGGTCCTGATCTACGCCTTTTGCAGCGTGATGCTGGGCATGTTGATCACGCACCTGATGGTGAAACGCATTGGCTAAGGAGACCCTCGCATGTTGCACGATCCGCTGATCGTTATCGCCTTACTGCTGATTATTGTGGGCCTGGTGCTGGCGGTAAAAAGCCGCCGCGCGGCACGGTTGCAGCAGATGCAAGAACGGATTGCCGCCCAACTCGCCTCCGCTAAAGCGGAGGAAGACGGGATGTCGCCGCAAGAGAGCCTGTTGCGTAATCAGGGACGCGAGCTGTCGCCACAGCTGGAAAAGCTGATGCAATCCGTAGCGCGCTGGGGATTACAACTGGCGGGCTCCGATCGTGACAAACAAAAGCTACGACGCCTGCTGGATTTGGCGGGGTTGCGCCGTAACGAAGCGCTGGGCTGTCTGGTGGCGGGAAAATTTGTGGTGGGCGCATTACTGGCCCTGCTGCTGGTGTTTGGCGCCCTGGCCCCGGAAGACCGCTTTGGATTAACGGGCCTCGCGGCCGCGCTGGTGGGCTTTTTCGTGGGCGGCCTGCTGCCGGAGTTTTGGCTCAAGCTGCGTGCCGCACGGCGCGGTGAAAAGCTGGCCCGTGCCGTACCCGATGCGCTGGATCTGATGGTGGTGTGCGCTGAAGCCGGGCTCTCCATGGGGCGCGTGTTGCAGGTAGTGGCGAAGGAGCTGGGGCTCTCCTCCCCGGAAATGGCGGATGAGTTGCGCTACACCGCCGCTGAGCTGCAAATCCTGGCGGATCGCAACGCGGCGTTGCAGCACCTGGTGGAGCGTACTCGCGTCACGGAGATCGAAAGCATGGTCGCCACGCTGGTGCAGGCCGAGCGCTACGGTACGCCGCTGTCGCAGGCGCTGCGCACTATTGCTGATGAGAGCCGCAAAACCTTACTGCTGACGCTGGAAGAGAAGGCGGGCAAGTTGCCTGCTCAACTCAGCGTTCCGCTGATGGCGCTGATCCTGCCGCCCATCATCGCCATTATGGCTTCCCCCGCGCTGTTGCGGGTGATCCGTCTGTTAACGCACTAAGCGGTCCACCGCTCTGATATCAAACGAGAATACCGATGAACATGACATCTTCCCGCGCACTGCGCACCGTGATTTTACTGCTGGCAGGTAGCCTGTTGGCGGGCTGCGCCACGGGCGGCCTGAAAGGCAACAAAAGTGAAGGTCTGAAGCTGGCGCACCTGCTGCGCGATCAGGGGCGACTGGAAGCCGCAGCCGACGTCTACGCCCGTCTGGATGTGCGCGGCCTGTTAAACGGCCCGGAGATGCTGGAGTACGCCAGCGTTGCCGCGCCGGTGCGCCAGCCCGCTCAGGCGCTGACGCTCTACAGCCGCGCCCGCGATGCGTTGGGCGGATCGCTGGAGAACATGAGCAGCAGTGAAGCGCTGGCGATCTGCACCGGCATGGGCCGCGCGGAGCTGGCGCTGGGGCAAATGGGGCTGGCGCAGCAGTCGTTTACCTGTGCGCTGCAACGTGACAGCAAAAACGTCACGGCGCTTAACGGCGCTGGCGTCCTGCTGGATGCACAAGGGCAGCATGAACAGGCACGCCAGCGCTTCCAGCAGGCTTTGACGCAAGACCCAGGGAATATTCCGGTGATGAATAACCTCGCACTCTCGTGGCTGGCGAGCGGTCAGGCGGATCGCGCCATTCAACAGTTGAGCAATGCCGATGCGAGCAATCCGTCCGTGCGCCTCAATCTGGCGCTGGCCTGGCTGGTGAAAGGCGATGAGGACAAGGCCCGTGACGTGCTGAGTCAGCTCGCGGATGCCAGTCAAGTGGACACGTTGTTGACCAGCCTCAAGGCCCGTGCGGCGCAACTCTCCAGCAGCAGTAACACGCTGTTGATGGCGAGTACCCAGCCTCTCTCTTTGAGTGAACCGAATCCATGATGCGCGGCTGGGAACATGCCTGGCGACAAAACCGTGGGGTGGTCGCCACTGAGCTGGCATTTCTTGCCCCGGTGGTGCTGGTGGGCGTGATGATGCTGTTTGAGCTGGCGCGTATTGGTCTGGTGATCGGTATCGGCAGCGTGGCGCTGGATAACGCGGTGCAGTCGTTCCGCCTCGACGACTTGCAAAACGCCGATGTCAGCCAGATGGGTGACGATCTGCGCGCGCGCATGGTCAGCGCCAGTGACGGTTTTCTGACCGCTGACGACCTGTCAGTGAGTGTGCTGCACTTCAGCAACCTCAGTGAGATGGGGGGAGTGGCTATCTCCGATGAAAATCAGAACGGCACTGACCTACAGACGTTGCCGGTGTGGTCGGTCACGGTGCAGGTGAAAAAAGCCTTTCTCTCGCCGCTGCCTGAGATCCTGTCACTGGGTAGCACCTTCCGCTATCAGTACAAACAGGTGTTTGGCACGGAGCTGTTAAATGAAGAGTAACGGTGGGCTGCGCCGTTTCCTGCGCCAGCAGCGGGGCGTGGTGGCGGTAGAAACCGTGCTGGCGTTTCCCATTCTGCTGGCGGCGGGACTCCTGATTGCTGATCTCCTCACCGTGGTGCTGGAGCGCGAGCACATGGAACAGCGGGCTGGCGCGGTGAGTTCCGTACTGGCAATGCAAACCAACCTGACCCAGCAGGGGCTGACCGGTTTGATCAGTGCAACGCTGCCGGAAAACGGCGGAGGTAACTACCAGCTGACGATCACCAACGTTAAGCAGACCGGGGAAGTTTACTGGCAGCTCAATCGTGGTACGGCCACCGGCCTGTGCGCGGACAGCGATTTGGCCCCCGGCAGCAGCTGGCCGGGCAGCGATTTGCCGGAGATCGACGCCAAAAACGGCAGTGAATCCGTCTCGTTGATTGTGGTGCAACTGTGCCGTCAGAGCAGCGATCTCAAACTGACTACCGGGCTGGGGCTGAACCCGCTCCTCACGGCCTCTGCGGTAGGGCGCGTGACCGAAGGCACCCTGACGCTGGATACCGATCTGGCAAATGAAGCCGGAGTAAAAAATGACACCAATGAAAATTAAGTCGTTACGTGCCGCACTGCGCTGCTTCTGGCAACAAGAGCGCGGCGCGGGCACACCGTTTTTTGTCTTTGGCATGATGGCGTTGCTGCTGACCGGTGCCTATGCGCTGGACACCATGCAGGCAACCGGGGATGCGGCCCAGGTCAAACGTGCGACCGATGCCGCCGCGCTGGCCGTTGGGCGTGCCGCACTGGCGAAAAACAACAGCGAGTACGACAGCAGCGATCTGCAAGCGCTCGCCTGGCAATATATCCAGAGCAACCTCGGCATGAACACCGAGCTGGTGCAGCAGCTGAGTGAAGCTGACGTGGCGGTGAGCAGCGGGCGCAGCAGTAAGGCGCGCCGCACCTACACCGTGACGCTGAATTTCACCACCCACAGCACGCTGCTGCATCTGGCGGATAAGAGCCAGAGTATTTACTCCACCGCCGAGGTGATCTATCGCCCGACTGAAGTGGCGCTGGTGTTGCCTAACACCTCAACGGAAACCAGCAGTGAGCTGGCGGTGCTGCGCACGCTGGGCAGCCAGTTTGCCGATGATTTCCTGACCGGCTACACCGACCGTCGTCTGGCGCTGGTGCCCTACAGCCAGACCGTTAACGTCTGGGATGCTTCCCGCTGGAGCACGCGCATTCGTAGCTGGCCAATGAGCAGTGCCCTGACGCCCGTCGAGCTGACCTCGCTGTTTGCCAGCGGGCAGGGGATCTCCAGCCTCGCCAGTCGGTTAATGCCCGATCTGCAAACCAAACGCGAATGTTTCTATCGCGGGTTAAATGCAGGGGAGAACTACTTCTGGGAACAAGCCCCTGTGGGCACGTTCCACGTCAGCTATCGCGCCGATCTGCCGGAAAACGCCACCTGGATGCCCTACATCTCCTGGACCGGGCCGAACCCCATGTTTGGTGCTGCTAACGGCGTCAATGACACGCGCTATATCGTCGGTGACAAAGGCTGCCCGGATGCGCCGTTGTTGCCGCTCACTGACGACCTGACCGCCATCGATGCCCGTCTGGCGCAGATGAATTCCCAGTATAACGTCAACTACGCCATCCCAATGGGGTGGGCCGCGATGGCGCTGGCACCGGCGTTTCGTGGCAGCAGCGGCTGGGGCGATGACACCTACCCGCTGGATTTCAATGACAGCGGCAGTGGCAACATCAAAGCGATTGTGATGCTGGGGAACACCAGCGGCGACTGGTTCGATACCGACGCTTACAACGCCTATGTTGGCCAGAACATCGATGGCGTTAACGAGGCGGGGGATGAATACGCCGCCGCCACCGAACGTTTCCGCTCGCTGTGCACCAGCTTTCGCAATCGCAACATGCTGTTTTACTTCATCGGCGTACGCCCCGGCGACCCCAGCGACTTTGGCCGTACCTTGTTTGGGCAGGTGGCGGTGCCGGGCTTGCAGGCTTGTATCACCAACAACGGTGGCAGCATTCAGTTTGCGGATGCCGACAGCTTCGCCAGTGGCTCAGGGCAAATCAGCAGCGATCTTGATGACATTCTTGACGATATCAACCGACAGAGCAGTTCTGTACGCCTGATCGAATAACCGGCTTTAGGTAAAACTATGAAAAAAACTTCGACCCGACCCGCCTGGAGCCAGGCGTTGGCGCTGGAACCGCGCATGATGTTTGATGCTGCTGCCGTCGCCACTGCGGCCACGGTAGCGGATGCCACGGCCAGCACCACTGCGCCCCACGCCACGGCCACGGCGGCAACAGACGCGGTGTATTCCATTGATAAAACCGGCAACCTGGGCGCGGACACCGCGCTGTTCAGCGGGGCCAGCGTAACGGCTGACAGCAGTGGTAATGAAATCACCAAACTGGTGGTAAGCGTCAGCACCAGCGGCAGCGATCAGGCACTGGTGGTGGATGGCACCGCCATTACGCTGACCACCAGCAGCGGTGAAACCGCCAGCCATTACTACAGCTATAACGTCGCCGTGGCCGATGGCAAAGCCACTATCACCTTATTCCTTAATACGGCGGATACCGTCACGCCCGCTGCGGTGGAAAACCTGATTGATGGCATTAGCTACCGCGCCTTAAGCAGCGATGTGGGTAACGGCAGCGTGGATGTGACGCTGACCAGCATCAGCGATGCGGACGACAGCAGTGATATTGACGTCAGCGCCCATCTGACCATCGACAACAGTAAAAACCTCGCACCGACCCTGAGTGACACTGACGGCTTAAGTCTGACCGATGACCTGACAGTCTCCGACCTGAACAACAGCGCGAAGTCGGTGGCTTATTCGCCGCAGGGTGATTATGCCTATGTCGCCAGCAGTGATGGCACGCTACTGGTGTACAGCGTGGCGGAAAATGGCGGCCTGACCAAAGTGCAGACCCTGAGCGGGCTGGACGATCTCAGCAGCGTGACCGGCATGGTGGCGGGGGAGTCCGCCGTGTATGTGCTGAACGGCGGCGAGGTGATCACCCTGGCGCGCGCCAGCGATGGCACCCTGAGTGAAAGCAGCAGCACCAGCGTTGGCGATACGGCGGTCAACGAAGCGCTCAGCACAGATGGCAAACAGTTATACATCAGCACCCAGTGGAATGGGGTGTATGTGTTTGACGTTGGCACCGACGGCACCCTGAGCTATGCCTCGGTCTTTACTGATAACGTGAGTCGGTCAGCGGGATTGACCACCGCAGGCGATTATCTGTTTGTGGTGGATATGGAGACCGGGCAGACGCTGAGCATCTTTAAAACCACCCAGGTCGACGGGGTTTCCACCTTAACGCTGGTGGCTAACGCAACCACAGGCGATACCGATTACAGCGCGTTGTACCAGGTGGCGGCGACTGCCGATGGCAAGACCCTGTACAGCCTGAATACGGTAGACGGCACCCTGACCACTTGGCAGTTTAACGGGACCACCGCCACAGTGCTGGAGAGCCAGACCCTCAGTGGTGCCAATGCGCTAACGGTCAGTGGCGACGGGAGTCAACTGTATGTCAGTGACAGCAGCGGCAATCTTCAACGTTTTGCCATTGCCAGCAGCGGTGCCTTAACGCACCTCGATACCCAGAGTACCGGCGGCAGCAGTGCGCTGGCGGCGAGTGGCAGTGCTTTGCTGGTGGTGGGTGGCGACAGTATTGAGCGCTACAGCACCCAGTTAACCTACACCCTCGGCAGCAGTGGGGTGGCGCTGGCCGACACCTTGACCCTTGCCGACAGTAATTCGGATGTGCTCAACGGCGGTGCCGGAAATTATCAGGACAGCTCGATAACCATCACCGCACCCGACGGCAGCAACAGCCAGTACGGGTTATCCAGCGCCAACGGGCTGAGCCTGAATGGCGAACAGCTGTTGCTCAACGGCGAGCAGATCGGGACATTCGTCGCCAGCGGCGACACCCTGAAAGTCACGTTTACCACTGCGGTCACCACCGCTGAAGCCAATCAGGTGCTGCATCAGCTGCTCTGGTCCAGCACCTCGGTCAGCAGTGCGCTGGTTGTGCTCTCGGTCGTGGCGAATGACGGCGAACTGAACAGCACCGCGCAAAACATCACCGTTCGGGTGAATCATGCCCCGACGGTGGACAGCAGCGTGGCGGACAACTACACCCTGCCGGGCGTGACGTCAGAAACGGAGTACAGCGCCACCCTGCCGGATCTGTTTACCGATGCCGACCAGGATAACCTCACCTGGAGCGTCAGCGGCCTGCCGGATGGCCTGACGTTTAACGCAGAAACGCACACCATCAGCGGCAGTACCACCAGCACTGGCAGTTTTACCCTGACGGTAACCGCCACCGACACCGCCGGAGCCAGTACCGAAACCACCCTGACGCTGGCGGTGGAGCAAATCGCTAACCGTGCACCGGAAGCGAACGCAGATGCCTCTACCACGCTGACCTCGGCGGTGGAAAACCAGGCATATAGCCTGCAACTCGACAGCACGCTGTTCAGCGATGCCGACAGTATTTATCACGATACCCTGAGTTGGCAGGTCAGCGGATTACCGGAAGGGATAAGCTTTGATGCCGCGACCCACACCCTCAGCGGCACGGCCACCAGCCTGAGTGACAACACCTTAACCGTCACCGTCACTGACAGCAGCGGTGCCACCGCCTCAATGCAACTGACGCTGCGCGTCATCAGCACCGATGAAGCGGCTAACCATGCGCCAACGCTGGATCAGACCACCAGTTCGCTGAGCTACAGCAGTGACGGCAACCTGACCGGCTACAGCTATTACGTTGACAACATTTCCCTTTCTGCCGATGGCGAAACCCTGGCCGTGGTGGGGGCGACGGGCGCTAATTACTCCGGCACCATCTACGTCAGCCTCTATCACCGCGACAGTGACGGCGCACTGACGCTGCTTAAAACCTACACCCAGGGCACCGATGCCGATCAGGTCGACGGTCTGCAAGGCACCACCGCAGTGGCGTTTTCTGCCGACGGTAAAACGCTGTATATCTCTGGCACCAGTGCCAGCGGCAGCAGCGTGGTGCAGGGGTTCAGCGTTGGCAGCGATGGGACTCTGACGCTGATCAACAGCCAGACCCTTTCCGATACCGTGCTCAAAGTGGCGCTCTCCAGCGATGGCAACAGCCTGTACGCCATGACCGGCAGTGGTTTAACCCGTTACAGCCTGGATGCCTCGGGCACGCTGACTGCCGAGGAGAGTTTCACCACAGAGGGAACGCTGGGCCTTGCGGTGGAAGGGGACAATGTTTACGCCCTGAACAGCAGCGGCACGCTGTATGTCTATTCGGCCAACAGCAGCGGGGTACTGCACGTTGATGGTCAGTTAACCCATGATGGCACCGCGCTGACCTGGACCGACAGCGACGGCAACAGCAGCGATGCGGGCACACTGGGCACCTCGAGTGCGATGGCCGGTAACTGGGTTTCCCTCACGGCGGTGAATGGGCATATCTACATTGTTTCCGGGACCAACAGTTATCTGGTGGCGTTGAATTATGATGCCAGCAGCAACAGCATGAGCCTGATCTCCTCGGCCAGCGTTTACAACACGGTGAGTGGTTATCCCTTTGCGGTGGCCGCCTCCGCCGATGGCGATGCGCTGTATGTCGGCGGTAACACCGGCAAAATGGCGATCTACCAGATCGCCGCCGACGGTAGCCTGACGCTGGTTTCAACCACCAGCGGCAGCGGGGCGCTGGTGGTGATGGCGATCTCGCCCGATGGACAGTCCGTTTACGGCGGTTCACGGCTTTACAGCGGCGGGTTACGCACCTTCAGCGGCAGCGATGCCAATGCCTCCGTTGCCTGGACCGAAGGCGGTGAAGCCACGGCGATTGGCGGGGACCTCGTGCTGGCCGACAGCGACTATGACGCCCTCAACAACGGCCAGGGCGACTACCAGGGCGCAACCCTCAGCGTCTCCCGCAGCGCGGGCGCGGACAGCAGCGACAGCTACGGTTTAGTTGCAGCGAATGGCCTGGCGCTCGCCAACGGCGTGATCACCCTTAACGGTGAGGCGATTGCGACATTTACTCAGCAAGAGGGTGCGTTAACTCTCACCTTTACCGCCACCACCACCACGGCGGTGGCAAATCAGGTGTTGCAGCAGATCAGCTGGAGCACCAGCAGTAAAGCGCCATGGGCAACCATCAATCTGACGGTCACCGTCAGCGACCGCTATGTGTCTGCCAGTAAAAGTGTGGTGGTGAACGTCACCGAGGTCAACGATCCCCCTACGCTAACGGCCACTGCGGCCAACCCGACCTACAGCGATGCCAGCAGCAGCGTGGCGCTGTTTACCGATACCACCATCGACACCATCGAAAGCGGCCAGTTGATTCAGGGGATAACCCTCACGGTGAGCGGGCTGGTCAGCGGTGAAAATGAGTATCTGGTGATTGACCGCAGTCAAGTCAGCCTCAGTGATGGCGTGCGCATCAGCACTAACAGCAACCTGACGGTGAGCGTGACCGTGACCGACGGCGTGGCCAGTGTCAGCATTAGCAGCACTGATGGCATCACCAGCGATGCCGCCCAGACGCTGGTGAATGGCATCGCCTACGGCAATGCGGACGGCGTGAGTGGCAGCCGAGATGTCACCCTGACGCTGATTAAAGACAACGGCGGCACGGATAATGGCGGCAGCGCCACGCTGGACATCCACTCCACCGTGACGTTGCAGGTCAAAGAGAGTGCGGCGGTGATCGGCGACAGTGACAGCGCACAGCTGGATTACGCCGACAGCCTGAGTGCGGTCAGCGGGCTGGGCACCCTGACGCTGAGCCAGCTTTCCAGCGACGGTTCAACCCTGTTCGTGACCGACGGCAGCGGTACGGTGGCGGTCTTCAGCCGCGATAGCGCGGGCAAACTCAGCTGGCTCGGCAACAGCGATACCGGACTCTCTGCCATTACTGCCATGGCCGTGACGGCGGATGGCTCCACGCTGC
This sequence comes from Candidatus Pantoea multigeneris, assembly GCF_011752615.1. Taxonomy (NCBI): domain Bacteria; kingdom Pseudomonadati; phylum Pseudomonadota; class Gammaproteobacteria; order Enterobacterales; family Erwiniaceae; genus Pantoea; species Candidatus Pantoea multigeneris. The sequence goes on along the minus strand of NZ_VWXF01000002.1, from coordinate 521,274 downwards.
TGGTGGCCAGCGACAGCGGCAGTACGCTGGCGGTGTTCAGCCGCAGCAGTGACGGTAAGTTGACGGCGGTGCAGTCGATCACGGCGTGGAATACCACCGCGATTGTCCTCTCCGGGGATGGCACCAGTGTCTATGTCACCGATAGCTACAATGCACTCACGGTATACAGCCTCAACAGCAGTGGCCTGACGGCGGTGCAAACGCTGAGCTACGATGCCTGGAGTGAGCCGGTGCTGTTTACGCCAACGGCTATCTACGCCAGCGGTGACTGGCTGTATGTGGTGACTGACCCGGTATCGAGCCAGTTCCCCAACTCGCTGATTGTTTATCATCGCGGTAGCGACGGCCAGCTGACCTTAACGGGCGTGTTGCATGACGGTAGCAGTGACGCCAGCGGGACCACGGTGAGCATTGCCGCCCCGACCCATGTCACCAGCAGCAGCGATGGCTCGCTGATTTATGTCGCCAGCGGTAGCGATCTGCTGATTTACAGCCTGAATCAAACCACCGGCAAACTGGTGCAGGTGGCGGATATGCAGAATATCGGCACCATCACCGCCATGGCGATGACCGGCGATGACAGCACCCTTTACCTGACGCTGGACGATGGCAGCCTGCACAGCTACCAAATCAGCGCCAGCGGTAACCTGACGGCCCTCACCACCCTGACCAGCAGCGACTACGCGAGCCTGTCGGGTGCCTCTTATCTGTTTACCAGCAGCGATGGCGGTGTGGTGGTTGGCGGTGCACAACTGGTCAGTTTCAGTCTGGAACAGACACAACCGATCTATACGCCAGGGACTGACGGCAGCTATGCCTTTAGCAGCAGCGTCACGGTGAGCGACAAAACCCTCGACGGCCTCAACGCAGGCGCGGGGGATTACGGCAATGCGACCTTAACCGTCAGCGACAGCAGCGGTAAAGGCAGCTTTGGTTTCAGCACCGAGAGCGGCATCACGCTGGCGAGTGGCGGTGAGCTTCGCCTGGGGGATGCGACGATTGGCAGCTGGAGTGAGCAAAATGGCGTGCTTTCTATCACCTTCAGCGCTGGTGTCACCACGGCAACCGCCAATCAGGTACTAGCAAACCTCACCTGGCAGGACAGCGATACCAGCACGCCAGCGCAAGTGACGCTGTCGATCAGCCTGAGCAGCAATGGGTTGGTCAGCAACAGTTGGCAACAGGCCATCACCATTAACCATGCGCCAGAGGCGGAACCGGATAACGCGCAGACCGTCACTGTCACCAGCGGACAGGCGGTGAGCATCACGCTGCCCGATAACCTGTTTAGCGATGCCGATGGCGATAGCCTGAGCTGGACGCTAAGTGGATTGCCGGATGGGCTGAGCTTTGATGCGGCCACCCACACCATCAGCGGCACGACAGCGGTGACCGGTGACTACGCGCTGGCTATCGTGGTACGTGATGCGCAGAACGCCAGCGCAACCCTCACGCTGACGCTCAGCGTCACCGCAGCAACGGGCGATTCCGGTGGATCGGGCGATTCAGGCAACTCGGGCGATGGCGACAATACTGGCGGCTCCGGTGATTCAGGCAACTCGGGGAATTCCGGTGATACCGGCGGCTCCGGTGATTCGGGCAACTCGGGTAATTCCGGTGATACCGGCGGCTCCGGGGATTCAGGCAACCCGGGGAATACCGGTAATACCGGTGGCTCGGGTGATTCCGATAATTCTGGCGGCAGCCAGCCGGGCAACAGCGTGAATCCGGTGATTCTCCCGGCCGCGCCTGCTTTTACTGCGCCGGTTAACAGCACCTTTATGGCGATGGTTGCCACTGCGCCCGACACCTCGACGCCTTCCCTCAATACGCTAAGCGGGGGGGCTACTACGGCTAACGCCCCGCTGGATTACAGCCAGTCACCGTGGCAGTTGGACCCGATCATGCCGGGATTACTGCCCACGCTGGAAGTGGTGCACTTCCGCGACCATCAGCAACTGGCGGAGCAGACCCGCTGGCAGGGGAGCTGGCAACACAATGCGCAGGGCGAGCGCGTCTTCCAACTGCCTGCGGGCTTACAGGGCCGCAGCGGCTTTACCGGCGCGGTATTGGCGAATGGCCGCCCACTGCCCAGTTGGCTCCGTTTTGATGCGCGCCACGGCGAAGTGCGTATCACCCATGAACAGCACGTCCCCCACGGACAGATCCAACTGCGCTTACAGCGTGCCGATGGTACGACGCTGCTGCTCACCTTACGCGAAGGCAAAACTGTGGCATCCGTAACGCCCGGCCAGCCTGACACCGCGCGCATCATGCCGCCGGTTGAGCCAGTCCAGACGCAACACACTGAAGCGGCCGTGCAGCACGAGGGCGTGTCGCAGGCGCTGCAAGCCCAGCGTGGCGATGGAAATGATCTTTTACAGGCGCTCAATGCTCTGGCAGCGGCGCAGCCTCTTTCATCATGAAGATAATGACAAAAATGGGACTTTTTTCTGTGCACGACTCTCAAATGCTTACTGTGACCTCGGGATCTCCACTGCGTATGCCGCGCCGTTTACCACTGGCGGTGATCATCGCCTGTACCTTGCTGGCCGGATGCGGCGTACACCCTCAGGCGATGACCACGCAAGAGCAGGTGGCGCAGGCGATGGAGGATCGCAACCAGATGTTTGCCAATCAGGAGCCGGTTCACGGTGCGGTCACGCTGGATGAAGCGATCGCCCGGGCGCTGAAGTACAACCTCGCGCAGCGCGTGGCGTTGCAGGAACAGGCGATGCAAGACGATATGCGTGATGTGGCCGGGCTGGATATGCTGCCACGCCTCGCCGCCCGTGCCGGGGTGCAGACCCGTGATAACGTCGCGGCCTCCAGCAGCCAGTCCGTCACCACCGGTCAGCAGTCGCTGGAATCCTCCACCAGTCAGGACCAGACCTCGCGCACCGGTGACCTGACGCTGAGCTGGAACCTGCTGGATCTGGGTATCAGCTACGTCAATGCGCGCATGCAGGCTAACAAGACGCTGGAAGCCGAAGAGCGCCGCCGAAAAGTGGTGGCCGATATCACCCGCCAGGTGCGCACCGCCTACTGGGAAGCCGCAACCGCTCAGCGACTGCGCCCGCAGGTGATTCAGGCGCTGGGACAGGCGCGCCAGACGCTGGCCTATGCGCACCGCACCGAGCAGGAACGTCTGTTGCCGCCACTGGAATCCCTGCGCTTCCAGAAAAACATGCTGGAGATGGTGCGCCAGTTAGAGGTGGTCGACAGCGACCTGGCCCTGGCGAAAACCCGCCTTGCCGCGCTGATGAACCTGCCACCTGCCAGCGATTTTACCCTGGTGGTGCCGAGCGAAAGCAGCATGAGTGTGCCGAAACTGCGCTACTCCCTTGGCGATCTGGAAAACCTCTCCATGGTGCAGCGTCCGGAAATTCGTGAGCAGAGCTATCAGGCCCGTAATGCGGTGCTGGAGACACGCCGTTCTCTGCTGCGTCTGTTACCGGGGGCAAATCTGTTTGCCGGTCTCAACGGCGACAGCAACAGCTATCTGGTTAATCACGGCTGGGCGAGTGCCGGGGTACAGGTCAGCGGCAACTTGCTGAACGTACTGGCCTGGTCGCCGGTGAAACGTGCCGGTGAATCAGCCGAAAAGCTGGCTGAATTGCAGCGCCAGGCGATGCGGATGGCGGTGCTCGCCCAGGTGAACGTCTCCTGGCAGGAGTACCAGAGCAGCGCGCAGATGTTTGGCCGCTATCAGGAGCTGGCGCGTTTGCAGCAGGGCATTCAGCAGCAGACCGATGACAGCTACCGCAGCCAGGCCGCGACCCAGATGGAGCAGGTGCGCGTCAGCACGGAAACCATTTTGACCCTGCGCGCCCGGGATCGCAGCTATGCGGCGATGCAGAATGCCCTCGGCAGCGTTTACCAGTCCGCCGGGTTAGATAGCCTGCCCGATCGCGTCAGCGGCACCAGCCTTGCCGCGCTCAGCAACAGCGTAGCGCAGCAGAATCAGCGTATTGAAAACGGCACCATCGCCGTGCCCACGCTGAACCTTCGTCCGCAGAGTGCGCCTACGCCGCAGCCCGTAAAACCTGTCATACAGCCGGTTGCTGTTGTGCCACCTCCGCGCCCGGTGACACCCCCGCAGCAGCAGGTATACGCCGTCTCTTCCGACAATCTGTGGAGTAATCTCAACTCCCTTTCCGGAGGCGCACAGTGACCGGGCAGCGCTTCCTCTGGTGCTTATTAATGCTGACGTTCGCCGATCGGGCGCTGGCGGCGGAACCTGCCGTCGATCCGATCCGCGTGCAGCTCAGCGCGGTGCAGCAAACGACGCTCGCCAGCGGCATCGCTGCCCGCATCAATCAACTGATGGTGAAAGAGGGCGATCGCGTCACGAAGGGGCAAGTGCTGCTGAGTTTTGACTGTAGCGTGCTCCAGCAAAAGCTGAACTATGCCAACGCCAGCGAACAGGCGGCGCGGAAAAAACTCACCGTGGCCAGCCGCCTCGACAAGCTGAATGCCATCAGCGTGGCGGAGGTGGATCAGGCGCGGGCCGCCGTGGGAATGGCTCAGGCAGAAAGCGCGGTGAACCGCGCCATGCTGGAACGTTGCACGGTAAAAGCGCCGTTCTCCGGGCGGGTGGCGGAAACCAAAGTCCACAGCTGGGAGAGCGTGCCGGAAGGCAAACCGCTGATTGCGCTGTATGACGACAGTGCGCTGGAGCTGGAAATGATTGTGCCTTCCCACTGGTTGCGCTGGCTGCGCGTCGGTACGCCGTTTGATGTGCTGCTGGATGAAACCGGGCAGCACTATACCGCGCAGATTTCGCGCCTGGCTGCGACGGTCGATGCGGTCAGCCAGTCGGTGAAAGTCTTTGGTCAGATCAAAGGCGTTGACGGCCCGCTGCTGCCGGGGATGAGCGGGGTGGCGCAGTTTGCTCTCCCGGCCGCGAACGGGAAAGACGATCATGCAGGCTGAGCCGATCGATCCGCGCCTGGTGATGTTGAGTGAACTGGTACAGCTGCAAAGCCGTGCCAGAGCGCTCGGCAGTCTGAACGAGCTGGCGTTTTTTATGGTGAACGAGACCCATCGCCTGCTGCCCTATCGTCAGGCGTTGTTGTGGGAAACCGGCAGTACCCGGCTACGGGCGGCTTCGGGCATTCAGGCACCGGATCACCATGCGCCGTTTTGCCAGGAAATGGTGCGGCTGTGCCAGCGCTGGCAGCAAAACCACGGGCAGCCGCAGCGGCTGGAGAGCCGCGATCTCGAGGCCACTGACCGCGCTTTCTGGCAGGAGTATCTGCCTGAGCACGGTTTGTGGCTGCCGCTCAACGCGAACGTCACCTTGCTGCTGTGGCGTGAAACGCCGTGGCGTGATGAGGAGTTACGCCTGTTGCAGGAGCTGGCGGGGGCCTATGGCCACTGTTGGCAAAGCCTGCAACCGCAACACCGCCTGCGCCCGCCGCGTTTGACGCGGAAACGGAGCCTGATGCTGGCGGCGCTGCTGATTGCTGTGCTGTTTATACCGGTACGTCAGTCGGTGATCGCCCCGGCGTTTGTGGCGGCTCGTCATCCGGCGTTACTTCGCGCTCCGCTAAGCGGCGTGATTGATCAGGTGGTGGTACAACCCAATCAGGCGGTCAAAAAAGGCGAGGTATTGGTTCGTCTCGACGCGCGTGAGCTGCAAAATCAGCTGGAACGTGCCAGGCAGCAGTTTGCCAGCAGCGATGCGGAATTCCGTCAGGCACAGCAACAGGCGCTGAGTGATGACGATGCCAAAGCGCAGTTAGCGGTGCTCTCCAGCCGCCGTGAATCGAGCCGGGCGGATGTGAGTTATTTACAGGCGCAGCTGGCGCGTAGCGAGCTTACCGCCCCACGCGACGGCATTGCGCTGTTTGATGATGTCAGCGACCTGGTCGGGAAGACGGTGTCCCCCGGTGAGCGCATTATGCAGCTGGCCGATCCCCACGAAACGGAACTGGATATTGAACTGCCTGCCGCCGATGCGATTGCCCTGCAACCGGGCGCGCAGGTGCGCCTGTTCCTCAATGTGGCACCGGACAGCAGCCATGCCGCTACGCTGGAGCAGATCGGCTGGCGTGCGGCGTTAACGCCTGACAACATCATGGCGTATCACCTGCGCGCGCGTTTCGATAAGCCCGATGCGCTGCAACAGATCGGCCTGAAAGGCAGTGCGAAAATTTACGGTGAGCGCACGTTGTTAGGGGCCTGGCTGTTACGTAAGCCGTGGGCCGCCCTGCGCGTCTGGTTGGGGGTGTGGTAATGCCCGCAAACCTGCCGCCACTGCGAGAAGAGCTGGTGCTGCATCAAGGCCCGGCTAACTGGGATGGATCGCCCGCCTGGACGCTGGAAGATCCGCTGCGCGGGCGCTTTTTCCGCCTCGGCTGGCTGGAAATGGCGCTGCTCTCTCGCTGGTCACTGGGCGATCGCCAGCGGTTGATTGCTGAGGTGAATCAACGCCAGCCGCAGCAGATAGATGAACAGGACGTTGAAAACTTTTGTGGTTTTCTCCAGCAGCACGCGCTGTTACGCAGCAGCGGTGAGGAGAGCGTGCGCCAGTTTGCACGCCAGACACAGCAGGGAAAAGCGGTATGGTGGCGCTGGTTGTTGCACAACTATCTGTTCTTTCGTATCCCGCTGTTTCATCCCCATCGCCGCTTGCAGCAGATGTTGCCGTGGGTGGAGACGTTTTACCGGCGTCCCTTCTGGCTGGCAACCCTGGTCGCCGGGCTGACCGGCCTGCTGTTTGCCGGACAGCAGTGGCAAACGTTTCTGCACACCTTTCTGCACTTTTTTACCCTGCAAGGCGCGTTGCTGGCGGGGGCGACGCTGGTGCTGACCAAATGTCTGCATGAGTTAGGCCATGCCTTTACCTGTACCCGCTTTGGCGCGCGCGTCTCGACGTTGGGGGTGGCCTTTCTGGTACTGATGCCGGTGCTGTACACCGACACGTCTGCCAGCTGGAAGCTGCCGCAGCGGCGACAACGGCTGGCGATTGGGATGGCCGGGATGCTGGTCGAGTTGGCGCTGGCGGCCTGGGCGACGCTGGCCTGGAGTTTTTTGCCGGACGGCATGTGGCGCAGCGCGGCGTTTATGCTGGCCACCACCACCTGGATCATGACGTTGCTGGTTAACCTCAGCCCGCTGATGCGCTTCGACGGTTATTTCCTGCTCTCCGACACCCTCGGCGTGCCCAACCTGCAACCTCGCGCCTTTGCACTGGCGCGCTGGAAACTGCGTGAAACGCTGTTTGGCCTGGGTGATGAACCCCCTGAAAGCTGGCCGCGCCATCTGCAACGCCTGCTGCTGAGTTACGCCTTTGCGACCTGGGTTTACCGGCTGTTTCTGTTCACCGGTATTGCGTTACTGGTGTATCACAAGGCGTTCAAGCTGCTGGGTATTTTGCTGTTTGCGGTGGAAATTGGCTGGTTTGTCCTGCTGCCGGTGGTGACTGAATTGCGCGTCTGGCTCTCACGCCGTAAGGATTATCGAATGAATATACGCAGCGGCTGCACCTTAGCCGTGGGCAGCCTGCTGCTGCTCGCTCTGCTGCTGCCGTGGCAGCGCAGCGTTTATGCCCCCGCGCTACTGCGGGCGGCGCAACAGCAGCTGATCTATATGCCGGTGGATGGGCAGCTAGCGACCCTGGCGGTGCAACCCGGCGAGGTGGTTACACGCGGCCAGTTACTGTACCGCCTGAGCGATCTGGACGAAGCGCACCAGCGCGATCAGGTCAGCCGTCAGTTGCAAACCCTGAACTGGCAGCAGTCATGGCAGGTCTTCAATGCCCGCAGTGCTGCCGATCACCAACGCATTCGTCAGGAAAAGCAGGCGGCCAGCCAGCGTCTGGCGGTGTTGCGTCAACAGCAACAGACGTTAGAGATTCGGGCAGCGTTTAGCGGCAAAGTGGCCGATCAGGATGCTGACGTCCACCCCGGCGACTGGCTGGGGCAGGGAAGCTGGATCGGTACGGTGGTGAGCCAACAGGGCGGCACGGTGGAAGCCCTGGTGGCGGAGCGTGACTGGCAGCGTTTGCACAAGGGTGACAGCGGGATGTTCTGGCCCGAGGATGGATTACGCCGTGGCGTGCCGGTGAAAGTGCTGGAAGTGGGGCGCAGCGCCATCACGGATATGCAGCCGTTGGCAGAGCTAGCGTCCCTCTACGGCGGGCCGGTTGCCACCCTGAATGACAGCCAGAAACGGCAGTTACCGCCGGAGCAGGCGCTGTATCGCGTGGTGCTGCAACTCCCGCCCGATCAAGCCAGTGGCGATCAGGTAGTGCCCGGCACCGTGGTATTGCGCGGTGACGCGCAAAGCCTGCTGCTACGCGCCTGGAAACAGGTGCAGTCGGTGCTGATCCGTGAGCTGAGTTTTTGACATGACGAGCAGCGACGACCCGGCGGTTGTCGCTACCCCAACGGCCGGGGCAGCCAAACCTGGAAGCCCCTTTATTCTTCTTCAAATGCCGATTTTATGGCTTCGATGATACGCTCTGCATCGGTGTTGGGCATCTCCAGCACCTTTTTTCCGCTCTTGCACACGTTGAAACATACCGCGAATCCTTTAACGAACCGTTGAAAACGATAATTTATTGCCCATTTAGTGCGAAAACGGTAATGAGCCTGCGAATTCATTAATAAAATGGCCTTTTTATGCGGAAATGATAATGGCGGGCGCGAAACAGGGGGGATAATGTTGATAGCTTAAATCTGGCAATGCTCAGAGGATTTTCGCATTTGTGGTTTATGTCTGCTGGCAGAGAATGTGGCTGCCAATGGCGAAGAAGTGATGCTGTTCCAGCCCACATTTGGGCATCAAGAAAACAGCACACCCGCCAGGGGAAACCTATTTATCACCAGGAGACATCGGCAGTGAAACGAATCAGAAGCCTTATGCTACTCGCGCTCGCGCTTAGCACCCACGGTGCGTTAGCGGCGGAACAGGCTGTGCCAACGGATAGCTCACTGCACGTGCAAGCCGACGCCGCATTGACCAAACTGCTGCCCGCCGATATTGCCAAACGGGGTTTTATTGTGGCAGGAACCAACCCAAATACGCCGCCAACCACCTTCTATAAAGAAGACAACAAAACCCTGGCTGGCCGTGAAATCGACATCATGAATGCGGTGGGTGAACGCCTCGGTATTCAGGTGCAGTGGCGCGATACCGGTGGGTTCGACAACATCATCCCCGGCCTGAAATCAGGACGCTACGATGTGGCGCTCTCTAACGTGAATGCGACACCGGCCCGCGCGAAAATCATCGACTTCGTCAGCTATTATGACGCCAGCCGTCTCGGGATCATCTCACTGAAATCTGCCAACGTGACGCCGTTCACCCGCTTTGATGCCGTTTGTGGTAAAGAGGTGGGCGCAGGCTCGGGCACGACTCAGGTTACCCGACTGGAAGAGGCCAGCAAAGCCTGCGTCAGCGCAGGTAAGCCGCCGATCAAAGTCTCGGTCTTCCCGGATCGTCCAGCAGGCGTCCAGGCTGTGGTGAGTGGTCGTGTGCCGATGTTCTTTGGTCCGTATGAAGGCCTGCTGTGGCAGGTGAAAGTCATTAAACCGCTGGCTCTGAGCGGTGAGATTTCCGTGAATGATGCGCCAGTGTCGGTGGCTTTCCCGAAAGACTCTGCGCTGGAACCGGCCGTGCAGGCCGCGTTGAACTCGCTGATCAAGGATGGCAGCTACCAGAAGATCCTCGACCATTGGGGCATTGGGTTCGGCGCAGTAAAAACCGCAAAACGGAACCAGGAAATCTTCCAGTAAACCCGATGGACGGCGAGTTTCGCCTGTACCTCTTCCTCTCTTTTTGCAGCGAGCCTGGTGGGTTCGCTGCTGCCACTTTCAGGATCGAAACGTGTTAGCGATTAAATCCCCCCGTGCTTACGCACATGAAACTGGGTTACGCGCCCGTGTCGGTGAATTTATTCACCCTTATGCCACGCACATTCACATCATCACCTCACCGCGAGCATGGCAAGCGGTCAACCCTGAGTTAAGCGCCAGCCTGGAGGCCAGCGGCATCCGCTGGACGGTGGATTATCTCCAGGGAGAGTGTACTGACAGTGCAATTGCCACACTCAAAGCGGCCGTCGAACAGCAAAAGGCCGGGTTGATTCTCGCCGTCGGGGGTGGGCGGGTGTTGGATACCGCGAAGGCCGTTGCCGCGCAATTGCCGGAAGTAAAACTGGTTAACTTTGCGACTGTAGCGGCTACTTGCGCGGCCTGGTCTCCGGTCGCCATTATTTATACCCCGCAGGGCGGGCATCAACGGAGCCAGCCGCTGGCGAAATTGCCCGATCTGGTGCTGGTTGACAGTGAAGTGATTGCACGCAGCGATGTGCGTTATCTGAAAGCCGGTATTGTCGATGCACTGGCGAAATATTATGAATTTATCCCCTACCTGCGACACAGTCCTGATGACCTCGCTCTGAGTCTGAAAGTGATGTCGGCGCAGCGTGCGCTAGAGGTTTATCGCACTCAGGGGGCAGCCGCCGTGGCCGCCAATGAGCATCAACAGGTCACTCCGGCACTGGTCAATATTATTGATGCCAATATCGTGCTGGCAGGCCTGGCTAACAGTGTCCGGGATGAACTTCCCACGCCAGGATTCGCGCATGCGATTCACAACCGGCTGACCTATCAACCGGAGCTGCACCATTGGTTACATGGTGAAAAAGTCGGTTTCAGCTTACTGGTTCAGTCGCTGATTGAGCATGATGGCGTGCCGGATGCCGAGCTGCTGGCACTGCTGCATCAGTACGATATGCCGCTGAAGCTGACAGCGCTTGTCGGCGAGCGTGCTGACGTGATCCGCAGTATTGCTGAGCAAATTAAATTCCCGGCGACCAGCGCTCAGCGCTTGCCGTTCTCTGTCTCGCCTGAATCTCTCGAACAGGCGCTGCTGGCGACAGAAACCACACACTTTTAACCGCAGTCCGATGGAGCGCAGTATGATCACTTTTTCGCAACGTGTGCAGTCCGTGTCCCTTTCAGCCAATGCCGCCGCGCGTCAGTTGACCCGGCAGTTAAAAGAGCAGGGTGTGGATATTCTGGATCTCACCACCGGCGAGCCAGATTTTGATACCCCGCCGCACATTCGGGCTGCGGCGGTCGCGGCGATGGAAGCGGGTGAAACCCGTTATACGCCCACTCAGGGAACAACACCGCTGCGAAAAGCGGTGCAGGCCAAGCTGGCGCGAGAAAACCAACTGAACTATGGGCTGGAGCAAATTTGCATCGCCAATGGCGCTAAGCAAATTATTTTTAACGCGTTTGCCGCGACGCTAAATGAAGGGGATGAGGTAATTGTGCCCGTACCCTATTGGCCGACGTTCCCGGACAGTGTGCGCTTCAACGGCGGCGAAGCGGTGTTGCTGACCTGTCCCCTTGAGCAAGGCTATAAGTTACAGCCTCAGCAGCTCCAACAGGCCATCACCCCCGCGACCCGCTGGCTGGTACTGAACAATCCGGGTAATCCCTCCGGCGCGGTCTACAGCGCTGAGGAACTGACTGCGCTGGCGGCCGTTCTGCGTGAATACCCCGATGTGTTGATCATGCTGGATGAACTGTATGAGCACATTCTGTTTGACGACCGCCAGCATGTAAGCCTGCTCCAGATAGCCCCCGATTTGGCTGAGCGTGTGTTGCTGGTCGGCGGCGTGTCGAAAACCTATGCCATGACCGGCTGGCGCATCGGCTTCGGGGCCGGTCCGCAAGCGCTGATTGAGGCGATGGTGGTGGTGCAATCGCAAAATAGCTCGGGTGCCAGCGCGGTGAGCCAGGCCGCGGCAGTGGCGGCGTTTAACGGCGGGCTGGATTTTCTGGCAGCGCAGCGTAGCGCTTATCAGGCACGACGCGATGCGATCATGGAACCTTTGCGCCGCCTTGAGGGGATTGAGGTGCTGAATCCTGAAGGGGCATTCTTTATCTTCTGCCGCTGCGCCGGTTTACTGGGTAAAACCCGGCCCGACTGGCAGCGAATCGAGAGCGAACAGGATGTGCTGAACTACCTGCTGGAGAGCGGCGTTTCTGGCGTAGCAGGCAGTGCCTATGGGCTCTCGCCCTATTTCCGCTTGTCGATTGCGACGGATATTGAAAGTGTCCAGGAAGCCGGACGCAGAATTGCAACGGCTTGCCAGGCGCTGAAGTAAACGGCCAAGGCAGAGGGGCTTGATAGCTCCTCTGCGGGAAAGACTCTGCTTATCTTGTGACAATATTTAAGAGCAATAGGATTCACATCGCCGATGATGAATTCTCGGTGCCTCTGAATAACCTGGAGGAAAACAATGAGAAATCTTGATGAAGCCATTGCGGCACGGTCTCCGGAAAGCCAGGGCCGTATCCGTGAAATGGCCGACGAAATGATCCTGGAAACGGGGCTACCGATGATGCGTGAACTCCAGTTATCGCAGAAGAGTGTTGCTGAGGCTATGTCTTGCAATAGCATGCTACCGCGTGTTCTTCTTCAAGACGCGGTTTCGGCTCAGCAACCAGTGAAGCTAAAGGGATGTGGAACATAGAATGAAGTTTGCGGATCATTGGCAATGTTAATTGGCGTTTATAATTAAGCACTTCATATACACGATTGGTTCTTCCAATGGCTGGCACCAAATCAGCAGGTTTGAGTCCTTGCTGATCCATACGGAATTTTATCGCTTCAACGGGATCTGGGGCTTCGATTGGATAATGCTCTTGCTCATATTTTTCTATCAGCAGAATCATGACTTCCAGGAAGTTACCCGCTTCAGATCCAATCTCTGGTTCGTTGTCAAAGAGAGGGGAAACCGCAGCCAGTGCGGCTTTGTAATCGTCTTCATTTCTGATCGGTTTGATTTCATATTTCATCATAATTCCACCGTACTTGCGTCTATCTTGTCGTATTCAGCATGCGTTCCGACAAACTTTACGTACACCGCCTGGAATCGGTACGCGACTGTAACTATCAGCCTCATGCTATCCCTCTTGCATTTCTAAACTGGAGTCATTACACCAGTCCCATTATGGGACTTCAAGGTTGTTGTTCGGCATACGTGTTCTATCAAAAATACGTATTTCCCCGATGCCAGCACTGACCGCCTAACCCTACGCTCTTATTCCTTCACTGCTCCCAAACTGTCCACTTCGGCCACGCGCTCCCGCGCCTGTTGCCCCGAAACGTAAATTTTTCATTAAAGCGTTGATCTTTTCGCCGCAATAAACGAGATTACACATTCTCAAAAAATGAGAATAAACGATCTCAAAAAGGCGTTCCATGAAAACCCAGATATCTCTGTTATGCGCATGCTTATTGCTTGCTGCCTGTGATGGCAAACCGGATCAGGCGAACACTCAACAACCGCCCACCAGGGTTGACGTTGTCACGTTAAAATCTCAGCCGATTACCCTGTCAATGAATTTGCCGGGACGCACCACGGCTATCCGTACCGCAGAAGTCCGCCCGCAGGTGAGTGGGATCATTGAGAAACGGCTGTTCACCGAAGGATCGGAAGTCCATGCGGGCCAGCAGCTCTACCAGATTGACGCTTCAACCTATGAAGCCAGTTGGGAGAAGGCGCATGCACAGCGGGTTAACGCGGAATTTGTGCTCAATCGCTATAAGACCTTGCTGCAATCGAACGCTGTCAGCAAACAAACCTATGACGCGGCAGTCTCCGATTTTGCACAAGCCAAAGCTGACGAAAAAACCGCCCAGGTCAATCTCGACTACACCAAAGTCAAGGCACCCATCAGCGGGCGTATTGGACGCTCATCGGTGACCGAAGGGGCGTTGGTGACAGACGGGCAAAGCACGTCGCTGGCGACTATCACGCAAATGAACCCGATTTATGTCGATGTCAGCCAGTCCTCCAGCGACTTACTCAAACTGCGCCGGGCGGTAGAGAGCGGGCAGGTTAAGGCGGTGAACTCACATCAGGCGGCGGTGAAACTGACGCTTGAAGATGGCACGACCTATGCACAGGAAGGCCGCCTTGAGTTTGCTGAAGTGCAAGTGGATGAAGGCACGGGCAGCGTGACGCTGCGTGCCCAGTTCCCCAATGATCAGGGCGTACTGTTGCCGGGCATGTTTGTTCACAGCAGCATTGAGCAGGGTGTGCAGGAGAATGGCCTGATGGTGCCACAGGCGGCCGTCATGCATAACAGCCAGGGCAATCCTTACGTGTATGTGGTGGGGGCGGATAACAAAATCCAGGAGGCCGATATTCAGACCGGCCAGATGCAGCACGGATTGTGGCAGGTGAATGCCGGGCTGAGCGAGAACCAGCGCGTGGTGGTGTCCGGATTGCAGTTTGTGCATAACGACCAGCAGGTTGATCCGGTGGAACAGCACAACAGCCCGCCTGCGACCACCCGCGCCAAACTCTCGATGACTGACGCGTCAGCGCAATAACAGGAGCCGCTATGTCTGAGTTTTTTATTAAGCGCCCTGTGTTTGCCTGGGTGATCGCGATCCTGATTATGGTGGCCGGTATCATGGCCATCTCTGGATTATCCATTAACCAGTATCCCAACATTGCGCCACCGGCGATCTCCGTCACCATCACCTATCCGGGTGCCAGTGCAGAAACTGTACAGGAAACCGCCGTTCAGGTGGTGGAACAGCAGCTGACGGGGATTGATAACCTGCGGTATCTGGAGTCGAACAGCAACAGTGACGGCAGTGCCACCATTATTGCCACCTTTGAACAGGGCACCGATCCCGATATCGCCCAGGTTCAGGTGCAGAACAAAGTCTCGGTAGCCGAGACCTCGCTGCCAGACGAAGTCACCCAGCAAGGGATCACGGTCGCGAAATACCAGTCCAACTTTATGATGGTATTAGGCCTGGTGTCGAAAGATGGCAAGCTGTCTGATGCTGACCTTGGCGATATTCTGGTCTCAAAACTGGAAGATCCGGTAGCCCGCACCAAAGGGGTGGGTGACTTCATGGTGATGGGATCTGAGTACGCGATGCGTATCTGGATGGACCCGGCCAAACTGTTTAAGTACGGTCTGATGCCGAGTGATATCAGCACCGCAATCACCAACCAAAATACCCAGGTCTCGTCCGGTAAAGTGGGCGGCTTACCCGCAGCCCCCGGCACCCAAATCAGTGCTTCGGTGGTGGGCAAAACCCGCTTTACCAACGCCGAACAGTTCCGCAACGTCTTATTGAAGGTGAATCAGGACGGTTCACAGGTGCGCCTGAAAGATGTGGCCACCGTGGCCCTTGGTCCGGAGGATTACAGCATCTCCTCCACCTTCAACAATAAAGCCTCAACCGGGATTGCGCTGCGCCTGGCAACCGGTGCCAACATTCTTGAGACGGTGCAGGCCGTTCGCGCCACGGTCGATCGCCTGAAAGGTTCACTGCCTGCCGATGTAGAAGTGATCCTCCCTTACGACACCTCGCCGGTGGTCAGTGCGTCTATTCATGAGGTGGTGAAAACGCTGATTGAAGCGATTGCCCTGGTATTCCTGGTGATGTTGCTGTTCCTGCAAAACCTGCGCGCTACGCTGATCACCACCATGGTGGTTCCGGTCGTGCTGCTGGGCACCTTTGGCGTGCTGTATGCCTGCGGTTACACCATCAACACCCTGACGATGTTCGGTATGGTACTCGCCATCGGCTTGCTGGTGGATGATGCCATCGTGGTGGTGGAGAACGTGGAAAGGGTGATGGAAGAGGAGGGCCTGTCACCGAAAGAGGCCACCATTAAGTCGATGCGGCAGGTACAAAGCGCGCTGTTTGGTATCGCGATGGTGCTGTCTGCGGTGCTCTTGCCGATGGCCTTCTTCAGTGGTTCTACCGGCATTATTTACCGCCAGTTCTCCATCACCATTGTTTCGGCGATGGCGTTGTCGGTGCTGGTGGCGCTGATATTTACCCCGGCACTCTGTGCCACCTTCTTAAAACACGTGGATCACGAGAAGAAACAGCGCGGTTTCTCTGGCTGGTTCAACCGCAATTTCGATCGCGGTGCCACCCGTTATACCGCCAGCGTCGGCCATATTATCCGCAAACGCACGCTGTTCGTGGTGCTGTATCTCGGCATTGTTGCGGCAACCGGTTATCTGTTTGTCAAACTGCCCAGTACCTTCCTGCCCGATGAAGATCAGGCGGTGATGATGGTGCAGGCCACGCTGCCACAAAATGCGTCTGCGGAAAGAACACAGCAGGTGATTCAGTCAATCACCAACTACTTTCTGCAAGATGAAAAAACCGTGGTGGATTCCGTTTTTGCCGCCAATGGCTTTAGCTTTGCCGGACGCGGACAAAACAGCGCCATCGCCTTTGTGCGTTTAAAAGACTGGGCGCAGCGTCCCAATGCGGACCAGAAAGTACAGGCGCTGGCTAACCGGACCATGGCGCACTTCTCACAGCTTAAAGATGCCAGCGTCATTGCCATGGTGCCACCTGCGGTCATGGAGTTGGGTAACAGCAGCGGCTTTGATATGTACCTGGAAGATGAAAATAACCAGGGACATGTGGCCTTGATGCAGGCGATGGATAAGTTCCTTGCCCTGGCGGCGCAAGACAAACGGCTGTCGATGGTCCGTCACAACGGTATGGCCGATGAGGCGGAATATCATCTCAATATTGATGAAGAGAAAGCGAATGCGCTGGGTGTGAGCAGTGCGGATATCAATACCACTTTGTCAGACGCGTGGGGATCGAGCTACATCAACCAGTTCCTCTACAACGGGCGAGTCAAAGATGTTTACCTGCAAGGCAAAGCCACTGCCCGCAATACGCCGCAGGATCTGAGCCAGTGGTATGTCAAAAACAACCTGAACGAGATGGTGCCATTCTCCTCCTTTGGCAGTGGCGAATGGTCTTATGGCTCACCGCGCTATGAACGTTTTAACGGCGTGGCAGCGGTAAATATTCAGGGTTCACCGGGCAACGGTTACAGCAGCGGTGATGCGGTAAAAGCCGTAGAAGAGATCGCGAAACAGTTGCCAGCAGGCTACAAAATCGCGTGGCACGGGCTGTCGTATGAAGAGCAGACCTCGGGTTCACAGACCACCATGCTGTATGGCCTCTCTGTCCTCGTGGTGTTCCTGTGCCTGGCGGCCTTGTATGAGAGCTGGTCGGTGCCGTTTGCCGTGATGCTGGTGGTGCCGCTGGGTGTGCTGGGAACGGTAAGCGCAGTGATGTTGCGCGGGTTGCAGAATGATGTGTTCTTCCAGGTCGGTTTGCTGACCACGGTGGGACTGGCAGCGAAAAACGCCATCTTGATTGTCGAGTTTGCGAAGGAGATCCATGAGCGTGACGGCAAAAATGTGGTGGATGCGGCGATTGAAGCGGCAAAACTGCGTATCCGCCCGATCATTATGACGTCGATGGCGTTCATTCTTGGGGTCTTCCCGCTGACCATCTCCAGCGGCGCGGGTGCAGGTAGCCAGCACTCTATTGGTACGGCGGTTATTGGCGGCATGATCTCAGCCACCTTCCTCGCCATTTTCTTTGTTCCTCTGTTTTATGTTCTGGTGATGAAAATCGCCCAGCGTTTAAGCAATAAGAAGGCGGTTAAAGAGGTGAAATCCCATGGTTAATCTACAACCACTCAAACATGGCTTGTTACCGGCGTTGATCGCCATGACGCTCAGCGGCTGTAACTTGCAGCCGCATTACACCCGGCCCGCTTTGCCGGTGGCGAATCAATGGAACGATACGGCAGCGGCCGGCCAGTTAACGGCGGCAGACACGCCGTGGGGTGATTTCTTTACCGACCCGACGTTGAAACAGCTGATTGCCAGCGCCCTGAAAAATAACCGCGATCTCAAAGTCGCGGCATTAAATGTTGAAGCAGCCCAGGCGCAGCTGGGGATCACCAAAGCCGCCTTGATGCCGTCGGTGAATGCCAGCCTGAGTAAAACCGCTACGCATCTGCCGGGTAACCTCTACTCGACAGCCACCTCAGGCCCGGTGACTTACCAGCAATATGAGGGCAACCTGGCGGTGAGTTCCTGGGAGATGGACTTTTTTGGCCGGTTACGTAGCCTGCGTGACCAGGCGCTGGAAAGCTATCTGGCGGATCAGTCGACCCAACAGGCGACGCAACTGTCGCTGGTGGCTGAAGTGGCGCAGGCGTATATCACGCTGTGCGCAGACAGCGACCTGCAAAAACTGGCGGTGGCCACGGCTGCCAGTCAGAACCAGTCTCTGTTGCTGACGCAAGCGAAACTGGCCGCCGGCACTGTGACCGAACAGGATGTCCTGCAGGCAAAAACCACGGTGAAAAGTGCGGAGGCGGATGTGGCTAAATATGCCCGTGAACGCCAGCAGGCAGTGAATGCGTTGCAGCTTCTGCTCGGAGCGCCAGTGCCAGCCGGGGTGGCTGAACAGGCTTCGCTGCACAAGACGTGGGTCTTCCCGACGCTAAAAGCCGATCTGCCTTCACAGGTTCTGACCCGCCGTCCCGATATTATGGCGGCGGAGCATAAACTCAAAGCCGCCAATGCCAATATCGGCGCGGCACGGGCGGCGTTCTTCCCCAGCATCAGTTTGACGGCGTCTGGAGGGAGCGCGTCAGCGGGGCTGAACAACCTGTTTGATGCCGGAACGGCGGCCTGGAGTTTTGCTCCCAGCATCAGCTTGCCCATTTTTGACGGTGGGAAAAACCGGGCCAGCTTAAATGCGGCAAAAGTGTCGCAGCGCATTGAAGTCGCTGACTATGAAAAAGCGATCCAGCAGGCGTTCAAGGAGGTGTCGGATGCGCTAACCGGGGTCAATACTTACCAGCAGGAGGTCCAGGCCCGGCAGGAAGAGCAAGACACCAGTGATAAATACTACCAGCTGGCGAAAGTACGCTACGATAGCGGTGCCGATGACTATTTGAATTTACTGACCGCACAGCGGTCACGCTATTCGGCACAGCAGGAGTATATCAGCACGCTCTCAGACTCTCTGGCGCAAAAAGTGACCTTATATAAGGTGCTCGGCGGAGGCTGGAAGTAACATCCATACTGGGGCGTGTCAGCATTAGGAGCAATCGTGAAACCTGGAAAAGTTGAGCAAAAAAGACTGGCGCGCCGCAGTGAAATTATTCTGGCGGCGAGGGCCTGTTTTGAAGAGAAAGGTCTGCATGGCACCACCATGGCCTTTGTGGCGGAGCGTGCAGGCCTGAGCGTGGGGCAGCTCTATCGCATCTTCGAGAGTAAGGAAGAGATCATTGAGGTGATTGTGGCAGAAATCATCAGCGCGCGGGTTGAAACCATGATCGCCTATAATAACGATCTCAACCAGGATCTTAACCTCAAGGCCAGACTGTTGGCCGGTGCGCAGAGCAGACCGGACGGTGATAAACGTGATGATTATCTGCTGATGGAGGTGACGGCAGAATCAACGCGCAATCCCCGGCTACTGGAGATTTTAAAACGCGCCGATGAACGTCTGAAAGTCGAAGGCAGCAAAATCATCCGCGATAACCATCCAGAATTTGATGAAGCACAGATCAATGTGATCTCTGAGTTTGTGGCAACCCTGACGGAAGGCTCGCTCTATCGTCAGGGCATACAACGTGACTTCGTATATAAAGAAGAGATGAGCTCTTTTTATAAGAAGATTTTCGAGTTCATCTTTGTCAAATAATCATCAGGCCATTCATTTTATGCTGAAATATTAACGTAAGCCTTACCGTTTGCCACCAGAGAGCAGTAACACCAAAGGATATGATGTTAGCTAAGCTGAAATTTTAAGGAAAAAGATGAAAAACCGTATTTTTGCTTTAGGTGTGGTCCTGAGCCTGTCGGTTGCGACGGCGGCCTGTGCGATGATGCCTGACGCGATGCCACACGGCGGCCCCACGATCAAAGAGAAGCAGCTAAAGCCAGCATTCGCGGATGTTGCCTATAGCGATAAGTCAAAAACGCAAAAGCTGGACGTCTATCTGCCAACCGGACATACCGCACCGTATCCCGTAGTGATTTACGCGCATCCCGGTGGATTTAAATTCGGGGATAAGACGATGGCACCTTACAGTATCGTGCATGCCATCCTCGATAAGGGTTATGCCTTTGTCAGCGTTGACTATCGGCTATCAGGTGAAAGTCACTATCCTGCGGCCGTGCAGGATTTCTTTACCGCGACGGAATTTGTGCAGTCTCATGCCAGTGAATACCATCTGAATAGTGGGAAAATCTACTATTACGGCGAGTCTGCTGGAGCCAATATCGTTGCGCTGGCGGGGCTGGCGGCGGATAACCCCGTGTTCAATCAGGAGAAGCTGCATCCGGCAACTTTTATTAAGCCAGCAGGTGTGATTTCACTCTACCCGCCGGTGGATTTCGCCAGAATCGTCGAATTCACCCAAGCTCAAGGGTGTTCTGGCGGGATGCACTTCCCGGGCCTGAACTTTGAAGAGCAGTATCTGGGAGGAAAACTGGCCGATAACGTGGACAAAATTCACGCTGCTAACCCGGTTACCTACGTGAAAGCGGGAGCGCCAGCCTTCTTTATTGAGAACGGCAGCAATGATTGCAACGTAGGCTCAGAGCAATCAAAGCTGTTGGTTAATGCCCTCACCAAAGCCGGGGTTCCGGTGTTCTACCATGAGTTTCCAGGCGCAGGGCACGGCGGCCCTGAATTTGAAACTCAAGAGAACGTCAAGAAACTGACGGACTTCCTGAAGTAATCTGCTTTCTTACCGCCTGGCAATCGCTGCCAGGTGGGTTCATCTGTTGACTCACCGTTTTTCGTAAGCCTGCAACGGCTCAAGCGCGGCTTGCAGGATCGCCAGCTTATGCTGCGGGAGACGTGCGAGGGGTTTGCGCGGCTGACCGGCACCATAGCCCAGGATTTCTGCCGCCGCATACACGCTCTGTACATAGTCTCCTTGCCAGATCAGTGACATGGCGGGGGCAATGAACTGCCAGATTTCCTGCACGGCAGACCAGTTGCCTGCTTGCGCCTGGCGAGCGATTTCTACTGCGGCGCGAGGAGCGAAATTCGCCCCTCCCCAAATCAGACCACTGGCACCGGCAAACAGAGCATAAGGCACCAGCGCATCCGCGCCATTCATCACCGGCAATCCTGTACGGATCAGCGCCTCTTGCTGTGCGAGGTCGCCAGAGCTGTCTTTAACCGCGATAAATTCAGGCATTTCACACAGCTTACGCAATAAGTCCGGCGTAATGGCGACACCTACGGCCTGGGGTACGTTGTAGCCAATGATCGGCAATCCGCCACTCGCAATCTCCTGATAGAAGTCGATGATCCCTTCATCATCGGTTGGTCCTTCAAAGAAGGGCGGTAAGACCATCACGCCATCAGCGCCACAATCACGGGCGAAGCGCACGCGGTTTAACACGTCTTCGGTTAACAGCGCAGAGGCCTGCACGATGATTTTTGCCCGACCATTGATAACCTTCGCCCCGCGCGCAATCACAGACTGAGATTCTTTCTCGGTCAGATAGACATGCATACCGGTGCCAGAACTCAGGACAAAGCTGCTTACGCCTGCGGCCAGGTATTGCTCCAGCAGGGTTTCCAGCCGGTCTAAGTCTGGTTTGCCCTGATGATCAAACGGGGTGGTGATGGCAAGATTGACGCCGGAGAACAAAAATCTACTCATGATCGCTTCCTCGCAAGGGTATCGATGCGATGTCTACATGCTTTCAGGCACTTCCATGCCTTCAGGCGTCACGTACATCGCCATATTTTTCCGCCCCAGATCCAGGTGCTCACGCACAAGGATGCCTGCGGCATCGCTGTCACGGCGCTCAATCGCAGCGATGATGTCATCGTGTTGCTGAGCCGCCTGTTCCAGTTCCTGCTCCATCCGGGCGTTAACCGGTTGGTAAAACGTTTTGCCCAGTCTGGCGTGATCCAGTTGTAAACGGCGCAGACTGGGCAGCAGATACGGGTTGTGTGCCATCAGTCCAATGGTGTGATGGAACTGATCGTTGGCGAACACACTGTCAATCACATCCCGGCTGGCGATTGCCGCGCGAAAACGCAGTTGAATACGTTTTAGTTCTTCGATCTCCCCGGCGCTGGCATTCTCAGCGGCCAACCGGGTGGTGGTGACATACAGTGCAGGCGCAGCCAGGTAAAAATTGCGCAATGACTGATAACTCATCCCAGAGACACGGGCCGAACGATTGGCTTCCAGTTCGATGTACCCCTCTGCAGCCAGTTGGCGCATCATTTCCCGCACCGGGGGGCGTGACAGCCCAAATTCTTCCGCCAAAATCACTTCATCCAGCACCGCGCCGGGTTTTAACTCCATGGTGGTGATGCGGTAACGTAACGCCTCACCCAATGTCTGTTTACGGTCGCGACCGGCAGGCAGTTCCTGCGGGTCATAAGGGTGTTTCAATGTCGGCATAACGGCCTCCAGGGTTAAGTCTTCAATTTGTAGACAATGCCACTGTAGCAGAATTCACGCCGTTTTCGCCCACCCTTATTCATTACGGATGTTGCATTGCAGACCTCAAAATTACGTGTCTACAACTTGTCTATTGTTGGTGAATGTTATAGATCTGTTTTAGACAATTTGTATATTGTTATTTTTGCTTTTTTCTCTTTATGCGGTTTTATCTTTATAAATCAGAGGGTAATTACTACATCGGATTTTCCCGGTGACAGGCTTAGGCCTTCAGACGCGCGGAGGTAGTGCATGCAATCAACAACCGTAGATGTGTTAGCCGTGCAGGATGTAGCCAGGCCAGATTTCAACATTGCTTTTGTTCTGCACCAACAGTCCCTGAAAATCCCCATTAAAATCATGACTATTTTTACATACAGACATTTTTTGCCAACGTTGGCAGCATCTGGTAACATCTGCGTCGATTCACAAAAATAGAACAAATCAGCAGTATGTGACGATTTTTCTTAACGTATGTGAAGAGGCGAAAGGCTGCTCAGGCGGCAGGATGATGCGTGGTTTTTAAAAAAAGCAGGAGGTGGAAATAAACGGAGATCGTGCCTCAACGGGTATTTAAATTATAACGATAAACATCTCAATATTATGTAGAGCAGCGTCAGTTCATTTGACTTTCCTGAAAAGGAATTTTATCTCATTGGAAAATATCTCAACATGAATAACGTCAGACATCTTGCGGTTACTGTTATTGGTATCGTCCTGTTGCTGCTGGGCCTGGTCCTTGCAGCGGGTGGCGTATATCTGGTGGTATTAGGGGGTTCCTGGTTCTATCTGTTTGCTGGATTGATCATGGGAGCCTGTGGTTTTGGCGTATTCCAGCGTAAACGCTGGGCACTCTTTGGTGCCTGGGCACTGCTGGCGATCAGCCTGATTTGGGCGTTCAGCGAAGTTGGAACGGATTTCTGGCAGCTGGTGCCACGTACCATCACGTTTATCGTGGTCACCTTACTGGTGACGCTGTGTGCGCCTACGCTGTTAAATGCAGAGAACAAGCCGGTATTGAGCTGTAAAAAGTCGGGATTGTTGTCTCTGGCTCTGGTGGCTAGCCTGGTGGCGATTTTCACCAGCATGTTTAGCGTGCATCCCGAAGTGGAAGCCAGCGGAGAAAAGTTGCCGGTGCTGAATGATAGCGCAGCGGAAAGTTCGGGCAACGACTGGGCCGCCTTTGGACGGAATAGCAGCGGCCAGCGTTTTGCACAATTTACCCAGATCAACACGCAAAATGTGAAAGATCTGAAAGTCGCCTGGACTTACCATACCGGCGATTTGGCGATTAACGGTGCCGAATATCAGGTGACGCCGTTGAAAGTCGGCAACACCATGTACCTGTGTACGCCGTTGAATAAAGTGATTGCGCTTGATCCCGTCAGCGGTAAAGAGAAATGGCGTTTTGATCCAAAAATTGAAGAGACGTCAGGCAACAAAAACTGGAAACGCTGTCGTGGCGTGGCCTATACCGAGTTGAGCCCTGCGGAACAGAACAAAAACCCGCGCATCATCAGTACCACCGTTGATGGTCGTCTGTTCTCACTGGATGCTGAGACCGGCAAGCTGGACGAGAACTTCGGCGATCGTGGATTTATCAATCTTCTGGCAGGTTTAGGCGCAACCGCGCACGGCTCTTATTACCTGACGTCTGCGCCACTGGCGGCGGATGGTGTGGTGATGGTGGGCGGTAAGCTGAACGATAACCTGACCACCGGCGAAGCTTCCGGAGTGGTGCGTGGTTTTGATGCCAGCACCGGGAAACTGCTGTGGGCCTGGGATGCTTCCCGTGGTGCCAAAGACAGCACGCCGCTGCCAGAGGGCGAAATCTATCCGATTGAGACGCCAAACTTCTGGGGGACGGCGGCGTATGACGCAAAAACCGGTGTGGCTTATTTCCCAACCGGCAACCAGACACCGGACTTCTGGACTGGAAACCGTCATCCGTATTCTGATGAATACAATGATGCGATTGTCGCGGTTGAGTTGAAAACCGGCAAAGAACTGTGGCATTTCCGAACCGCCAATCAGGATCAGTTTGACTACGACGTTTCATCACAGCCGATTTTGTATGATATGCCAGCCAAAGATGGCAGCGTCACACCGGTTCTGATCCAGCTCACCAAACGCGGCCAGATTTTCGTGCTCGATCGCCGTACCGGTAAGCCGGTGATCCCGGTGGAGTATCGTCCAGTCTCCACCGACGCGATGCCAGGTATGAAGGTCTCACCTACGCAGCCTTACTCTGCCATCTCCGTGGGTGCCACGGCGTTGAAAGAGTCTGATATGTGGGGTGCGTCGATCTTCGATCAGCTGTACTGCCGCATTCAGTTTAAAGATATGCGTTGGGAAGGCGAGTTCACGCCATTGTCCGATAAAAAGCGCACGCTGATTTATCCGGGCTACTACGGTGGCTTTAACTGGGGTGGCGGTGCGATCGATGTCGCTACCGGTACGCTGATCGTGAATGACATTCGTATGGCGCAGTGGGGCAAATTCATTAAACGTGAAGACGCTGCACGGATTGGCATGAAACCGAGTACCGAAGGCGAATATTCTGAGCAGCTGGGGACACCATGGGGCGTAGAGCGCTCAATGTTTATGTCACCTTTGGGTGTGCCATGCTTCAAACCGCCATTCGGTTCAATGACTGCCATCGATCTGGCAACCGGGAAAACCCGCTGGCAGGTACCGATGGGCACCATTAAAGATGCACCGATCCACGGTGTAGCGCCGGGACTGGATATTCCACTGGGTATGCCAACCATGGGTGGCCCACTGGTGACCAAAGGCGGACTGACCTTCTTCCACGGCACGCTGGATTACTACCTGCGCGCACTGGATAACAACACCGGTAAAGAGTTGTGGCGCGGCCGCTTACCTGTGGGTGGGCAGGGTGCTCCGATGACCTATATTGGTGAAGATGGTAAGCAGTACGTTGTTGTGGTGGCAGGGGGTGCAACCCGCACCGGCACCAATGATAATCGCGGCGATGACGTTATTGCTTATGCTTTACCTTAATCTCTAGCCGCAAGGGTCAGCGTGAAGTTTGCGCTGGCCTGTTTTTTTAAAGCATATATTTATACTTCTCTAGCGCTTTTACCGTCATCGGCAACCCTTGTCGTAGTAGGGCATCCAGATATTCGTCCACACTTTTAGGTGGTTTTCTCATACTTGAACGCTGATCGGACACTGCCTGAAGTGCCAGCCCATGATTGAGATCGAACAGGTCAAAAATAAACTCATCAGGATGAAGGGCTTCAGGCCCCAGCTCAGCCATTGTTTCAGCGGGAAAATCTTTTAAATTAAATGTCACTACCAACTCTGCATTACATCTGACAGCCGCAGCAACCACATGGCGGTCATCTGGGTCGGGTAGGATGATGCTCTCAATCAGCCTTTCATATCCGGTGACCATCGCATCGGGCAGGGCGATATTCATTAACTGATCTGTCCGCTGGACCTGATCGAGTGTCAGATCATGACGATCCTCAAGCAAATTCCTTTGCCATTCATCGCGAATATGCGCACTCCATTTGGGTTGATAAAGGCCTTTTAATCCTAACCTTATCAACAGGTCTCGCAGTAATGACGGGTAAAGTACACATGCATCAAGCACGACAGGATAGGGCGAATGATTCATTAATAAAATCCCATGTCCTGGCTAAGGTCGGAGAGATCTTGCATCGCTTTCTGACTCTGTTGATCCCGCTGCTCTTTGTATTTCATCAGGTCAGCAAAAAATACCCGGCGGTGGCGACCGGTTTTATGGAATTTCAGCTCCCCCTCTTCGAGAAGTTTTACCAGATGTGGGCGCGAAACATTGAGAATATTAGCGGCTTCTTGTGTCGTCAATTCTGCGTGAATAGGGACAACTTGTACTGCGTTGCCTTCAGCCACTTCACCCAGAATGGTCATCAGCATCATAAGCGCTGACGTAGGTAGCTCGATCTGATGACTGACATTTTCAGCATCCTGAATAGATATCGTCTGTGTTTCAAGGCGGGTTGAGAGATAAGTTGCCAGTTCTCTTTGCCCACGGACTGCCGCTTCGATTTCCTTGGGGGCCGGGAGGCTCAGACTATCGGGGAGGGTATTTTTCATCAGGTTTCTCGGAGACGTTAAGTAAACACACCGGTCAGTTGCGCGTAGTGAAAGCGCACGAACGGCGTTAAATTGGCATACCCGAATTTTATACGAAATAAACGAAACCCTCAACAAACGAAATAAACGAAAGACGCTACTGGAGAGCGCTGGATGCCCAGGCCAAAAGCGCAGTCTCTGAGCTTGATTGGCATTCAACGTTTATACCACTCTTTATCAATAATGTTTCCAGAAAATAGCCAATTACTGCGCGATCGGCAGATTGATCACCGCTTTTGGCAACTAAACTGATATAATTATACTTATATTAGTTTAGTAAAGCCTGGTATGATGCCGTTATCACCGCGATCTACGGTGGATCGGCTGGTTTTGGCGATTTTTCGTGGCTCATGTTCTGCGAGCCCGTATACCGGCTTTAAAGCGGCGATCCCAGCGGGCTAAAATTAGGCGTCGCTACGTGAAATCTGACGGGTAGTCACCCTGATCCGTTTGCAGAATTCACGTAGCGCGATCAAAACTTGAAATGGATATTTATTCAGCAAAATGACCAAAATTAGCGCGGGTGGCAGCCTGTTATCCCTCTCCGTCCCGTCGCGGGATATTTCAGAAAAACTGGCCGCCTTTGTGCGGGATAAAGATGCATTTTCACCTAACACCTGGCGGCAGCTACTCAGCGTAATGCGGATCTGCTGGCGATGGGCGGAAGCCAACGGTCGCCAGTTTTTGCCCATGAGCGCGGACGACCTACGAGACTATCTCACTCATTTGCAGGCCACGGGCAGGGCATCATCAACGATTAACTCCCATGCGGCGCTGATCTCAATGTTACACCGTAACGCCGGACTGGTGCCCCCCAATGTCTCACCGGACATTTCTCGTACCATGAAGAAGATCAACCGTACCGCCGTGGTCGCCGGTGAACGTACCGGACAGGCCGTGCCGTTTTGCCGGGGCGATCTGAAGAAGCTGGATCAGGCCTGGCGGGCGTCTCCGCGTTTGCAACACCTGCGTGATTTGGCATTTATGCATGTGGCGTACAGTACGTTGTTGCGTATGAGTGAGCTGTCACGCCTGCGGGTCGGGGATATTGGCCGCGCTGCGGATGGACGAATTATCCTCGATGTCGCCTGGACAAAAACGATTGTGCAGTCCTGTGGGATCGTGAAAGCGTTAAGCGCGCAGTCCAGTCAACGCCTGACCGACTGGATCAACGCGGCCGGGTTGGCGGGAGAGCCAGATGCGATTATTTTCTGCCCGGTACATCGTTCAAATCAGGCCCGGTTTACCACCGATCCCATGAGTGCACCCTGCCTGGAAGAGATTTTTATTCGTGCGCGAGGCGCTGCAGGGGTACCCGATCGTAAAAAAACCAATAAAGGCCGCTATGCCGGTTGGAGTGGTCACAGTGCGCGTGTCGGTGCCGCACAAGACATGGCGCGCAAGGGTTACTCCGTTGCGCAAATTATGCAGGAAGGCACCTGGACCAAAACCGAAACCGTAATGCGCTATATTCGCGTGGTGGAAGCACATAAAGGTGCGATGGTCGACTTAATGGAAGAAGACAGTGATTAAATACCTTCATCGTTGTGAAAAAATAGCGATGATGTTATTTTTTCGAGGATTTTTTGGTTTATTTTATCGTTTTAATTTCAGGTTTTTAATAAATTAACCCTGCGGGAAAGGGTTATTTGCCGCAGGGGAATTGTTTCAGGATTAATAACCGTGACTAAATCTGTGCCAAACCACCATCAACATAAAACTCAGAGGCGTTAATAAAGGCTGCGGCATCAGAAGCGAGGAAGGCAACCATTTTACCCACCTCTTCAGGCTCACCTAATCGACCTAACGGCACGCCTACTGCCAGGGTATCAAACAGTCCCTGACGGTACTCTTCGGGCACCAGGCCGCCAAGACCCGGCGTACGAATCGGACCTGGGCTCACCACGTTAACGCGAACCCCACGGTCTTTCAAATCCAGTGCCCAGGAGCGGGCAAAGTTACGCACTGCGGCTTTGCTGGCGCTGTAAACACTGAAGCTGGCCGTGCCTTTCACCGCTGCTGTTGAACCGGTGAGAATTACCGAGGCACCTTCGCTCAGCAACGGCAGGGATTTTTGCACGGTGAACAATAAACCGCGTACGTTAGTACCAAAAATGCGGTCAAAATGTTCTTCAGTAATCTCGGCCAGCGACATCATATCGCCGCCTCCGGCATTGGCGAACAGAATATCCAGTTTTCCCGATTCGCTGGCAATTTTCGCAAAGACTTTATCCAGGTCTGCCAATATTGCTGCATCAGCCTGGATACCCACCGCCGAATGACCAATCGCTGCGACTGCGGCATCCAGTTCTTCCTGGCGACGCCCGGTAATATAGACTTTTGCACCCTGTTCTGCTAATTCCTGGGCAGATGCCAAACCAATACCTGAACTGCCACCGGTCACTAAAGCAACTTTATTAATGAGAGTCTGGTTCATGATGTTATTCCTTATTTCAAGTGAAGTTAACAGCGTTATTAAGTGGCTGTGTTATTGCGTTGAAAGAAGCATAGCGCCAGGCGTGAATTTTCAAAATAGAATGATTTGCAATCTATCATTGCAAAAATGAAACGATGGTCGTACACCGCGAGAGGCGGACTGAGATCACAGTGGACATTCAGGTATATGCACATTAAGTGTCAGGATATTAAATGATGTAACAATCTTGACATGATTTCACAAACTGACATACTTGCCCGCAACATGTATACGCACAGTATACATGATGAATATTGTGGGTATAAAAGTGTGCCAGCAAAGGCGCAATTTTTATGTCTAGCTGTTTATCTTTACCTCGGTCCCTAACCAGGGAGGAAAGCATTCATGGGTATTTCCCGAAGAAAACTGTTGGTTGGCACCGGTATTGGTGCAGGTGTGGTGGCGGTGGGAGGAAGTGCCTCTCTCTTAACGGATAATCTGCCAAAAGATCCTTCAACACTGCTGCGTATCGATGCATTGCCCTCGGACGATCCAATGCCAGGCTGGTTCCATACCAGCCAAAAGCGCATTCCAAAACCTGCCCTGGTGGGTGATGCGAAAGCCCCTTGGGTGGTGATTGGTGGTGGCTTTGCCGGACTGGCGGCTGCACGCCGCCTGGCACTGAATTTCCCGGATGACCAGGTGATTCTGGTTGAAGCACAACAGGTCGGTTTTGGCACTTCAGGCCGTAATGCTGGCTTCCTGATTGATGTGCCGCACGATATCAGTGCGCCAGATTACATCGGTGATAAAACTACGGCCCGCAGTATCCTCAACCTCAACCAAACCGGTCAGCGCATCCTGAAAGATCTGGTGGAAGAGCACAATATTACCGATGCGCATATGCGTCATTCCGGTAAATATCAGGCGGCCGTGGAAGATAGCGGGATTGCGGTACTTAATGCCTATCGTGGTGGTCTGGAAGCGCTGGGTGAGAAATGCAAGCTGATTGAAGGTAGCGAGCTGAAAGATATCTTCGGCACCTCCTTCTATCGCAAAGCGTTGTATACGCCGGGCACCATTCTGGTTCAGCCTTCCGGTCTGGTGAAAGGCCTGGCAGATACGTTGCCAGAAAACGTGACGCTGTATGAAGATACGGTCATCACCGCCATTGAGTATGAGCCAGAGATCGTGCTGCACCACGCAACGGGCCGAATCCATGCGGACAAACTGATTCTGGCAAACAACGCCTTTGGTACGCATTTTGGCTTTGGCCCACGTACCATCTTCCCGATCTTCACTTACGGCAGCCTGACACGCCCACTGACCAAGTCTGAACAGGACAGCATTGGTGGACAGGACTTCTGGGGGATTATCCCGGCCGATCCATTTGGCACGACATCGCGCCGCACGCACGATAACCGTATTTTGATCCGTAACAGCTTCAGCTTTAATGCAGACGGTCGTCACAAACCAGGTTATACCGAGAAGTATCGTCATACGCATCGCCAGTCATTCGAGCGCCGTTATCCGACACTGAAAGACGTGCCGTTCGAACACACCTGGGGCGGTGGTTTGGGGATGACACGCAACGGTTCAAGCCTGTGGGGTGAGCTGCGTAAAAATGTCTATGGTGCGCTGGGTTGTAATGGCCTTGGCACCGTGCGTTGTACCGCAATGGGCACCATGCTGGCTGACTGGCTGGCCGGGAAAAACAACGACACCATCGAGTATCTGCTGTCGTTGCCGAAGCCTGAATGGAATCCACCCGATCCATTCCTGACCATGGGGGTTAACTTCACCCTGCGCCGTGGCATGCATAACGCAGGACTGGAAGCCTAATACCGCTGACCCACAGCCCCGCGCACTGGCGGGGCTGAAATCACCTATTTCACCACCGGATTTTTCTCCAGCGACAGCGCCTGCATAAAGGCATCATCCAGCTTGAGATGCTGCTTCACTAACGCGGGCGGGGTATTGGCCAGCCACTGATTCAGTGAGATATCGGCATAGTAATCACTTTTAAACAGCTCAAGGAAGCGCAACGGCCCTTTGCCGGTGTTCTCGATATAGTGGCCCATGGCAAACGGCACATAGCCCACATCTCCCGCGCGATAATCAAAGGTGCGAGCCTGTCCCGAGGACGCAAATACCCCCATGCGACCTTCGCCTTCTAAATAGTACTGCCACTCGTCATTGTTCGGGTGCCAGTGCAGCTCACGCAATCCTCCCGGTTCAATCTCTACCAGCGCCGCCGCGATGGTTTTAGAAATCTGGAACGTTGAGGAGTCGGTGATGCGCACGGTGCCACCGGTTGCCTTGATCGGGTCTTGTGCCAGCATGCGGTGCGTGAATTGCAGCGTCGATTTCTTCGCGCCGGAAATACTGTCAGAAGCTAAGCTGCCCGGTACTTGCCCGGCAAAAATGTATTCATCAGAAGGGGAGGGAAGGTTGGAAAATGTGGACACGGGCAGCGAAAAGTTTTTTGCCAGCACTTCTGGCGGAATGTGCTTAAACCAGTCAGAGAGCAAGAAGGTACTGTCTTCGTCGAAGTTACCATCATCAAAGGCCAGCAGAAACTCACAGCCATCCGGCCCCAGTCCCTGAATTGAGTGGGGAATGCCGGGCGGAAAATACCATAAATCACCCACGCCGATGTCATCCACAAACCATCTGCCTTCGGTATCAAATGCGGTGACGCGCGCATTGCCGTAAGTCATATAGGCCCATTCCCCCTCTTTATGCCAGTGCAGCTCGCGAATGCCCCCTGCATCCAGGCGCATATCAACACCGGCAATGGTGGTGGAGATCGCCAATTCACGCTCTGTCACCTGTCGCGTCCAGCCACCGCTGCCTTTGCGTACATGGGCATCGCTGAAAGAGTATCTGAGATTCGGCAGTGTACCGCTGTCTGTGGCGGGTGGGTTCACAATATCCGGGTTTTCCGCCTCTCTGGTGGGATCGTGCGGACCGGGGTCTCTGCCGCCAGAGACTGAACCCGCGGGGAAGGTGGTCACAGAATTATCATGCGCGTGTACCTGACCAGCGGCGAGCGCCACCGTACCGCCTGCGGCAAAGGCCATAAAGCTTCTGCGAGTCAGTTTGTTCATCGGGCTATTCCTTATTTTATAAGTAGTTACAGGGTAAGTGTCCTCGGACATAACAAGGTATAGCCGTTCTCAATGCGCACGATGTTGCGACTTTGTAACATCTGTGTCTTTCTCATCCGGTGAGATCTGGCACGGCAGGTCGCATAATTTGCGGGTTATTGACGCGAGGTTGATAAAGGCCTGTTTAAACCAAGGGTATTAACGGGAAACATCGTCGCTCATGGTGTTTCATTAATTTTTGTTAACAGTATTTTGCTGGTTGGGAGTGAAATAAATGCGGGTTAAAATTTACACATTGTTTCTGATTGATGGCTTTTACAACGAAATGCGATGGTAAAAGACAAGATAATCCATTAATTTTCATTTTTATCAATGTGTTGTGATGTTTGTTGTTCATGCTGCAAGCTGTCACATTACACCGGTAAAAAATACTGGTGAGATCATACCCAACCAGTGGCTGCGCGTTTTACTGATTAAGTTTATGGATGCTTATATAAGATTTAACGGTATTACTATAACGCCATGTCATTTTTGCGCGATAAAGAGGCTTTCCAAGCTGGAAAAGTGGTGTTAAGTTAAAAGCACATTAACAAAGGGTCTTACCTCTAAAAATGAACCGTTTCCTTACTGCTGTGCAGATCAACGTCGTCACCGTGCTAGTCGTGGTGATTATGCCTGCGCCGTAGGGAAAGAATTATTAAACCCGCCGGTGCAACTCTGGCGGGTAACCCGCCCAGCATCGGCCTTGTTAAAGGTCACCTATGCAATTTACTGGCGCTGAACTTACCGTTCACATCCTCGAACAACATGGCATAAGCATTGTTGCCGGTATTCCCGGCGGTGCAGCATTGCCGTTATATGACGC
This sequence comes from Candidatus Pantoea multigeneris, assembly GCF_011752615.1. NCBI lineage: Bacteria > Pseudomonadati > Pseudomonadota > Gammaproteobacteria > Enterobacterales > Erwiniaceae > Pantoea > Candidatus Pantoea multigeneris. The sequence goes on along the minus strand of NZ_VWXF01000002.1, from coordinate 488,404 downwards.
CTTCGCCCGCAGTAAAACTATCCGCCACGTGCTGGCAAGGCATGAGCAGGGCGCAGGATTTATCGCCCAGGGCATGGCGAGGGCCAGCGGAAAACCCGGCGTTTGTCTGGCTTCCAGCGGTCCCGGTGCCACCAACCTCATCACGGCAATTGCCGACGCCAAGCTCGATTCCATCCCCCTCATTTGTATTACCGCCCAAGTCTCCACCGCCATGATCGGCACCGATGCTTTCCAGGAAGTGGATACCTACGGCATCTCCATTCCGGTGACCAAACATAACTTCCTCGTGCGCAATATCGCCGACCTGCCACATGTGATGTCAGAAGCGTTCCGAATCGCCACCAGCGGCAGACCGGGTCCAGTGTGGGTGGATATCCCCAAAGATGTGCAGTTGGCGAAGATTGAGCTGGATGCGCCCTACCAGCCGGTTGCGATCTCCCCGGAGCCTGAAATTCCACAGACGACGGTAGCGGCCGCGCTGGAGATGCTGGCGCAGTCAACGGCACCCATCCTCTATTTTGGCGGTGGCATCATTACCGGAGAGGCCTCTGAACTGGCGGTGCGTTTTGCTGAAAAAGCCGATGCGCCAGTGGTCACGACCCTGATGGGCCTGGGCACTATTCCTACCGATCACCCGCTGTATCTCGGGATGCTGGGGATGCACGGCACCCGTGCCACCAACTACGTCATGGAAAAAGCGGATCTGCTGTTCGTGATGGGGGCGCGTTTCGATGACCGCGCGATCGGTAAGGCTTCCGAGTTCTGCCCGAACGCCAAAGTCGTGCATATCGATATTGATAATGCGGAACTGGGCAAAATCCGCCGACCTGAGCTGGAAATTCAGGGCGATGTGAAAACCTTCCTGACCAGCCTTAACGCCCAGATCGCGCAGGCATCCCGCCAGGAGTGGAACACCTACGTTAATCATATGAAGCAGGAATTCCCGCTGCAGACACCGGATATCGACGATCCCCTCAGCCATTACGGTTTGATTCGTGCCTGCGCACAAGTGGCCAGCGGCGAGGTCCACGTGGTGACGGATGTAGGCCAGCATCAGATGTGGGTCGCCCAGTCTTATCCGCTGGATACGCCGCGTCAGCTGCTCACTTCCGGTGGTCTGGGCACGATGGGCTTTGGTTTGCCAGCGGCGATTGGCGCAGCGCTTCAGAAACCCGACGCGACCATTCTGTGCTTCACCGGTGACGGCAGCATCATGATGAACATTCAGGAACTGGCCACGGCGGTGGAAGAAAAAACCAACCTCAAAGTCATTCTGATGAACAACAATGCGCTTGGTCTGGTGCACCAGCAGCAGGAGCTGTTCTATGGCAAAAACCTGTTCGCTTCCGGTTACCGCCATGAAGTGGATTTCCTGAAAATTGCTGAAGGGTTTGGTTTCCACACGGTGGATCTCAACACCCAGGCGGACCCGGTGAAAGCCCTGGAAGATGCCATTCAAACGCCTGGGCCGGCATTTATCCATGCCCGTATTGATGTGAACGAGAAAGTTTATCCTATGGTCGCGCCAGGCGCTGCCAACACAGACATGATTGGAGGTTAAGGAATGCAACCAGGAAATTTCGAAACGCTGCGTCTGCAGGTTCATAACCATCCCGGTACGATGTCGCATATCTGTGGCCTGTTTTCACGCCGTGCCTTCAACCTTGAAGGCATCGTGTGTGTGCCAGCGGAAGACAACCGCACCAGTACCATCCTTTTGCAGGTCAGAGAGAGTGGCGATCTGGAGCAAATCATCCGGCAGCTCAGCAAACTGGAAGATGTGATCCGTGTTGAGACCTGCAACAAGCTACAAAGCGTATTTAATACGTTGACGCACGCGTCTCTGGATACCGCCGAGTGAGTCATATTGCAGCGGGCATAAGCCCGCTGTTATCTGACAATATAAATATTAAGATTTAATATGATTAGATTTCTAATATTCTAATTTATATATATCGTCTTTTCATTGATAAAAAACTTTAAAACCATTTTTGTTCTGGTAGTATCCCCGCTATGTTATTTCCCGGACAAATGTAATGTTTGACGAACACCCCGATGTTAACGCCTGCAGTTTGATAAACCATGTAATTAAAGAGATGACCGGATGGATAAATCATAACTATACGGATGACATCAATGTTGTATCAGTAACGCAACGCAGTGGTTACAGCCATTGGTATTTTCAGAAGAAATTTCAGGAAGTGGTCGGCATAACGCTGGCACAGTACATCAGGCATGTGAGAGTACAGAAGTCTATTCAACAAATCATACTGACCGACATGAAAATCATGGATATTGCGCTCAGTAATGGTTTCAACAATCAGCAGGTTTTCACCCGTATTTTCAAAAAAACGGTGAAATTCACCCCCGGCCAAATCAGAAGACGTTTTCATGGTAAACCAGAGTGGTGCGACTATTTTAATCGTGTGCTGCTCAATGATTCAGAGAATAGTCCATCACTTAAAAAAGCGGTTGGCGAACTTCTGCAAAATCCAGGTGCCGCACCTGTTTAAATAACATTTAAATAACAATCTAAATTGTCGTCACCTTTAATAAGGTGGATACCGCACGCTGCCTGATTGCCATCGCCCGAATAAAACATTCGGGCATGACAATCCATCGCTATCCTTCCCACTCCGTTTCGGCGTTACTGGATTTACGGTAGCGCTGAGTAAAGGTCTTTAAAACACCCGGTATGCACATGCCCAGCAAAATCAGCCCACCACCGAGGATGACGTTGGCAGAGAGCGTTTCACGCAGTAGCCAGAGGGCAAACAAGGCGGAAAAAACCGGCTCCAAATTATAAATCAGGATGGCGCGTGTCGGCGTGGTATGTCGTTGATAGTGGGTCTGAACCCAGAAAGCAATGACAGTGGAAAAGAGTGCCGTTACCCCCAGGGCGATGATGAGTTTCCCACTCCAGGCATGTGGCATGACCTCCCCACCGCTGATGGCTTGCAGTCCGATAAACATCACTGCCATGGTCGCGATTTGCAAAAAGGTCAGCGTCATCGTGTCATGACGGGCACAAAAGCGATCGAGCGCTAAAATATGCACCGCAGTAAACAGTGACCCGATCACCACTAAGCCATCGCCCAAATGGAGTTGCAAGCCATGGATATCCGCCATCAAATACAAACCCGCGACGCCAAACAGTGTCGCCAGCATCGCTTCACATGAGGGCCGTTTACCGCCTAATGGGCCGGTAAGTAGCAGAACCCAAATAACACTTAGTCCCGCGAGGAAGCCGGTATTTGACGCGGTTGTCCGTTGCAGTCCATAAATCAGGAAGATAAACGAACCCCCGAGCAGCAAACCCAACAACACGCCTGCCAACAGCGTTTGCGGTGGTATTTTACTCAGCTTTTTCAGGCTAAACGGCAGCATCAAGAGTGCGGAAAGCAGAAAGCGCAGCCCCAGTACCATCATGACGGGATAATCATTCACCACTATTTTCATTACCGGGAAACCAATGCCCCAGCCCGCCGCGACGCAAAACAGCAGCAACTCAGCGACCCCGCGTTTTGTCAAAACCGGCTTCATGTCAGTCCCCGAAGAGACAGTCCCTGACTGTTAGCAAGAAACCTGACAAGATGATTAATATTTTTTATTCCTGTAATGACGTTTGTTCTCGATGACATGGTACTTCCTTGTTGCCTGAACAGAGAGCGTGGCATTACTCTTGCTCAGTAATTGTTTATTAAGAAAAGGGAAAACATCAAAAATAATCTCCAGACGTGATGAGGGTTAAATCCCTTTCCCTGTCGGTGATGAGTCTGTTTTGACCAGAAAAAGATAAATAAACTTCATGTTTTATGTCAAGATTAGCCCGTTAAAACCGCCGTTTCACGCGTTAAGATCCATCGCTCAGGACAGGCGGGAAATATCAACCAACGCGCTTTTACCCCCAGAAAGGAGCATCACGGGATGAGTAGGGATACAGAATTTATCCGCAAGAAAAACCAGGCGATTGCATTGCTGAATGCCGCAGGCGTGCGAAACAGTGAACCTTTTCTCTACCGCCTGCTGTGGCGATTAGGGGTTCATATTCCACCGCCGCTTTTTGCCCCGTTTGCCTTAGAGGTGCTGCTGTTTGGCCTCTTTTTTGCGCTGGGGTGGGGCATGACGATGTGGTGGATGGACTGGCAGCATCGTGGCATTTTACCGCTGGCAGCGGTGCTGATTTCACTGCTCACAGGGCTACTCTTCGGGTTGGCGATGGCGGGAATGCAATGGCGGACGAAAAAGCGTAAAAAATTACCGACCTGGAAATCGTTGTAATCTGACCACAGAGCCTGTTGTTTCGGGCGAAAGCGCCATGCTCTCGCCCGATATCGCGTCAACTCACGTTCTTGACCGCAGCTTACGGAATGCGTTGCGCATCTCTTCACTGAACAGCGCCGGTTGTTCCCACGCAGCAAAGTGGCCACCTTTTGTGACGGTACGGTAGTAGTTCAGGGTCGGGAATGCCGCCTGTGACCAGCTTTCTGGTGCCTGGTAGATTTCGCCGGGGAACACGCTGATCGCCACCGGTACCTTCACATCGTGGGTCTTTTGTGTTGCCGAACTGAAATTATTATTGTTGTTTTCCCAGTAGAAGCGCGCAGCGGACGTTGATGTGTCCGTCAGCCAGTAGAGCGACAAATCATCCAGAATCTCATCCCGGCTTAATACGTGTTCCGGCTCACCGTTGCTGTCAGTCCACTGGGCGATTTTGTCATAAGACCAGGCTGCCATACCGGCCGGGGAATCATTCAGCGCATACCCAATGGTTTGTGGGCGAGTCACCATCATCGCGCCATAGGCCGCATTACGAGTGAAAAAGTGTGAGAGCTTATCAAACGCGCGCTGCTCTGGCGCAGAGAGTGGACGTGGCACAGGCAACCCTTCATTAATCGCCGGGATCAGATCGCCAGGCACCGTTGCGGGCATGGTCAGATGAATCCCCAGCAAACCTCTGGGTGCCAGACGGCCCAGCGCGGTAGAGATCACCGAGCCGTGATCGCCGCCCTGAGAAACATATTCACGATAGCCCAGCCTTTTAACGAGCGTGTCCCACATTGCGGCGACCCGGTCTGGCTTCCAGCCGGTGTCTGTGGGGCGTTGTGAAAAACCATATCCGGGGATGGACGGGATAATCAGGTCGAAAGCCTCTGCGGCACTGCCACCGTGCGCCACAGGATCGGCCAACGGGGCGATCACTTTGATAAATTCCAGGATCGAACCCGGCCAGCCGTGGGTGAGGATCAACGGCAAGGCGTTGGGATGGCGCGAACGCACGTGAATGAAATGAATCGTCAGGCCCTCTATCCGCGTGACATATTGCGGTAGCGCATTCAGGCGGCGCTCAATGGTGCGCCAGTTGTAGTCACTGGCCCAGTAGCTGACCAGGGATTTCAGTTTTTCTAGCTGCAACCCCTGCGAGCTGTCTGCCACCGTTTCTTTATCCGGCCAGCGCGTGTTCACTAAGCGCGATTTGAGGTCGATCAGCGCGGAATCCGGCATGTTAATGGTAAAGGGATGGACGTCATCGTCATTGAGCACCTGGGTCAGACGCTCTGCGGCTGAGGCGGTGCGCCCCATTATACCCAGTGCCAGCGTGCCCAATGCTGAACCTACGATCAATTTCCGGCGGGATATGCCACGATCTTCCTGCTGCTGCATTGTCATAACTCAACCTCTCCAGTGGATAAATACGTCACTGGAGGGAGTTAATCACGCGGATGTATGTGGATTGTGTGCGTAACCGGCTGTTTTGTATGCCAGTGTCACTGACGGCGAGCAGTGACAATACGTTACAAATGCGGACGGTTTTCAGTCTCACGCACGAATGCGATTAGAGCCTTCAGGGCTGGTGGCACCAGGCGATGGCCGGGGTAGTATAAGCACAGTGTGCCGAGATGGACCTGCCAATCCGGCAACAAATGAACCAGCTTTCCAACCTGTACATCTCCGGCAACGTGTTGCTCTGATAAGCAGGCAATGCCCAATCCTGCCAAGGCGGCCTGGTGGACGGAGGCGAGATCGCTGGCGGCAAAGCGCGCTTCGCCCTGTAGCTTGTAGTGACGCTGCTGATTCATCAGGTCCCAGCGGTAAATGCTGCCATCAGACATACGCATGCACAGGAGTTGATGATCGCTTAGCGCTTCCGGCTGTGCAGGCACGCCAGCTTCAGCCAGATACGCGGGGGACGCGACGACGATCATGCGCAGTTCAGCGGTGAGCCGTACGGCGATCATATCCGCAGGGATATCCTCCATCAGCCGGATACCGGCGTCATAACCAGCGGCGACAATATCGACCTGCTCGCGCTGGCTGTAGAGATCCACACGAATACGCGGATAGCGCTGCAAAAAAGGCAGCAACAGTGTTGGATACCACAGCGAGCCGCTCTCTGGCGGGACATTCAGCTTTAATGTCCCTGCTGGCGCGTGACTCTCACTTTCCAGCTCCTCCTCTGCAACGCGGATCATCGCTAGGGCCGGACCGATTTTCTCGACATAGCGCCGTCCTGCGTCAGTAAGCGCGACACTGCGGGTGGTCCGGTTAAACAGCCGTATACCGAGACGTTTTTCCAGCCCGGCGATGGCGTTAGTCACGGCGGAAGGGGAGATCTCCAGTTCGCTGGCAGCGGCGGTAAAGGTGCCGCGCCGTGCGACGGCCAGCACAATATCCAGTTCGTTCAATCCACTTCGGTTCATTGATTATTCCGTTTTGCGTAATACCCTTTGCAGGGCGCGGTGGATTATCGCCGTTTAGGGGGCATGTTAATTTTCCTGCAACAGATCACAGGAGTTAACCCATGCACCTCATCGAACACATCTATATTAATGGCCGTTTTGTCACCCCGCAGGGCACTGAATGGCTGGATATTATCAAACCTGCCGACGGGAGCGTAATCGGTAAAGCACGACTGGCGGATGAACGTGATGCTGAGCTGGCGATTGCGGCCGCGCACGCCGCATTCCCGGCATTTTCGCGCACCGACCTCGGCGAACGTATTGCGCTGTTGGAGAAAATGCACCAGGCAGTAAAACAGGCAGAAGCCGAACTGCATCAAGCGGTGTTGCTGGAATACGGAGCCCCGGCTTCTCGCTCCCGTTGGATGGCCAGCTACCCGGCAGAGGTGATCCTACAGGTGATCAACGAACTGAAAACCTACCCCTTTGTCCAGCAGGCGGGGCGGGCAACGGTGCAGATGGTGCCACTTGGGGTGGCGGGCTTAATTACCCCCTGGAACAGCAACGCCGGTTTTATCTGCCATAAACTGGCTACCGCGCTGGCTGCGGGCTGCACGACCGTGATTAAACCCAGCGAGTTCAGTGTGCTACAGACGGAAGTGATCACCCGGGCGTTGCATCGTGCCGGATTACCCGACGGGGTGTTTAATATCGTTACCGGACGGGGGGCAACGACCGGCCAGGCGATCAGCGCCAGTCCGCAGGTGGCGAAAATCTCCTTTACTGGATCAACCGCCAGCGGCAGGGCCATTTTGCGTGCCGCCGCCGAGACATTTAAACGCGTGACGCTGGAACTGGGCGGAAAATCACCCACCCTGATCCTGCCGGATGCCGATGCCACGCGCGCGGCTGAGATGGCAATACAGGCGGGTTTCCTCAACAGCGGGCAGGCCTGCATTGCCGGAAGCCGTATTTTGATCCCGGCGCAGCGTAAAACCGAATTTGAACAGGCGCTGGTGGCAGCGGTTGAACAGCAGCGCTCTGGCGATCCTGCTGAGGGGACAACCACCATCGGGCCGATGATGAATGAGCAGCAGTGGCAGCGCGTGCAAAACTATATCGCCCTGGGTGAAGCCGAAGGCGCACGACTGTTAACCGGCGGCACGGGCCGACCCGAGGGGCTACAGGCCGGATGGTACATTAAACCTACGCTGTTCACCGATGTGGCCCAGACGATGCGTATTGCCCGTGAAGAGATCTTCGGTCCGGTACTGAGTATCATCACGTATCGCGATGAAGCTGAGGCGGTGGCCATCGCCAACGATACCGATTACGGGCTCTCCGCTCTGGTCATTGGCGAGGATGAACATCATGCGTGCCAGGTCGGCGAGAAAATTCTGGCCGGGCGCGTGATGATTAATACCCTGGCCCATGAACCGCGCGCGCCGTTTGGCGGTTTTCGTCGCTCGGGGATTGGCCGCGAGATGGGGCAATGGGGGATCAGCGCTTTCCTGGAGCCTCGCGCTATCACCCTGCCTTAAAAACGGTGAGGGTGCGCCTGGATGCGCACCCTCTGATACCCGATCAGGCACGGGCTTCTTTCAGTAGCTGTTGGATCACATTTTCCTGTTGGGCATAGTTCCCTTCGCCAAACGCGGTGTAACGAAGCTGGCCGTGTGCATCAAACAGGTAGTGTGCGGGCCAGTACTGATTACCAAAGCGGTTCCAAATGGTGTAGTTATTGTCCGTCACCACGCGATAGGGCAATTGCCACTGCTTAATGGCGCGGTTGACCGCCGTTGCATCCCGTTCCCACGGATATTCAGGCGTATGCACCCCAATCACCACCAACCCCTCAGACTGATACTTCTGCGCCCAACTCCGCACATACGGCAGCGTGTGCTGGCAATTAATACAGTCAAAGGTCCAGAAGTCGATCAGCACCACCTTGCCTTTAAGCGCTTCAGGTGTCACTTCTGTACCGTTCAGCCATCCCGTGCCGCCAGCCAGCGAAGGCAGTGCGCTGCTGGCTTGGGGCAGGGATACCGGCTGTAGCCGAACCGCGGGGGTAGGGGAACGCATCCACTGACTCAGATGCTGCTCCAGATTTTGTGCCACAGCGGGCGTACTTTGCAGCAGGCTTTGCGATCCCGTCGCAATCAGTGCCACGGAAGCCAGCATCAATCCCCCTGCACCCTGACGCAGGCGCACCATCCATGCCATGCCGGGTTGCAGACGGACCGCCACACTGCGCCCGGTTAACCAGACCAGTGCCAGCATCACCGCAGCGCCTGCGCCATAGGCGGCCAGCAGGAAAGTGACCGACGTTGCATCCTGAGAGGTCACCGCCAGGCTCAGGATCGCCCCCAGCACTGGCCCCGCGCAGGGCGACCACAGCATACCTGTGGCCATCCCGGCCAGCAGCGCGGCCAGCAAATCGCTGCGTTGCTGGCTGGCATCATTAAGCTGGTTGCCCAGTGTGACCAGTGGCCGGGTGATAAACTGCGCTATGCGAGTCGAAAGCAGCGTCAGCGCGGTAATGCTGAGAAACCCCAGCGCAATCCAGCGTCCTATGGCGGTGACTTGTGTCACCCACTGGCTGGTCGCGGTCACCAGCAGTGCCACCAGCGTAAACATCAATATCATGCCGCTCAGCAGTGCCAGCAAGTGCATTTTTTTGCCGCGTACGCTGGCAAAGACAAACGGCAGTACCGGAAGCGTGCAGGGGCTGAGCAGGGTCAGCATGCCCGCCAGAAAAGCAATCAGCAGTGACATCATGGCCTCCTTATTGCGCCTGAACGGCAGCAGTAATGATGTGGGCAACGCTATCCGGGTGGCTCAGCATTGAGACGTGACTGGACGGGATCGTTTCGGTGTGCGCATGGATTTTTTTCGCCATCGCCTGTTCCAGCGCCGGGTTGATCATCCGATCCTGAGTACTGACCAGATACCAGCTAGGTTTGTGCTGCCAGGCGGCCTGCGTCACTTTGTCGCCAAACGCCGCTGCCCGAATGGGGCCTTGTGTCGCCGCCAGTAATTTTTGCTGTGCGGCGGGCAGATCCGGGGCAAAGTTTTTCGCCAGCGCGGGCGGTGGCAAATAGAGGAATCCTTCCGCCGTTTTCGCCAATGCTGCGCTACCCGCCGGAGCCGGATAACTGTCTGCCAGCGCCGCAGTAGACTGCCCAGCCTCTGGCGCAAAGGCCGCGATATACACCAGTGATTTCACCTTACTGTTGTCACCGGCCTGAGTGATCACCGTGCCGCCCCAGGAGTGTCCCACCAGCACCACATCCCCCTGCGCCCGATCGATCGCCCGTTGCGTGGCGGCCACATCATCCTGCAACGAGGTAAGCGGCAGTTGTACGCTAATCACCTGATAGTGTTTCGCTTCAAGCTGGGGGATCACCCGATCCCAACTGCTGCCATCAGCAAAAGCACCGTGAACCAGCACCACCGAGTGAACCGGTGTCGCCTGGGCGAAAGAGGCAGCAGAAATGGCTAGCAGTCCAGCGGTTAAGAAGGGGGTAAATCGTTTCATATGGAACCTCATAGCGGTGGAAGAACGTCAGTGCGTTCATTTAATCCACGCTATGTGTTCGGCATGTTTGCAAAATCGCCGTTTTTGTCCGGTTGTATGTCTGGCACCCCGCCAGATACAAAACGCTACAGTTGCTCAGCGGGTGGCTGGGTTTCCTCTGCGTTGATCTCGCTTCCAGAATAGCGACTATTCCCTTGCAAGTTGTAAGGTTTGTGTAATGATTGGACATATTTAGCAACATTCAGGGATCGCTATGTTTCGTCATTACCGGGCGGTGGCAGTAAAAGACATCCGCCTTCAGGACATTCCTCTTATTACCCACCCTAGCGCAGCAGCACAAGAACTCGCTTATACAGCGGACGGAAGCCGCATCATCAATGATTGGGATTTACCGCAAGATTATGGCGAGTTTGTCAGCCGGCATCATGCAAGGTACGGAGAGTATAACCTGCAGTCATTCCGTGATACGTGGCACGACGTCGAATCTGGCTATGTCATTCTGCTCAAAAAAAGCACGATCTGCATGGGCTTCTCGAGCGTGCTGACGCCATCCGGCGACCTTTGCACTGATCTGCCTCTGGGCTTGCAGGTTCATCTCAGGGATCTCCTGTCACGGCAACAGAGAGACTCGGGATCTCACGCCAGCCTGCATTCTGAGTATTACGCTGTACCAAGACAACAGCCCGCCCAGCGCGCCCAATCCGTTAAAAAGAGAGAAAAACGCGAAATCACCTTAACGCTTGGCGTGTTTTTTGACGGTACCGGAAATAATGCGGTCAATACCGTTAATATGCTGAAGGGGTGCCTGGCAGAAGACTACAACCTTACTAATTTGGAGACGGAGAGCATTCTTGCTAAATGCGCCACAGATAATTTCGGTGTCTCCGGCCTCGGCGCAAACAGCTACAAGGGGTATTACACCAATGTGTATTGGCTGAACACGTTGTATGTCAATCAGCTCATCCTTGAGCGCAATGAAGCTCAGTACGGTATTTATATTGACGGTATAGGGACAGATGCAGGGCAGCCAGACAACTTCATCGGTCAGGGGTTTGGAATTTCCGGCACTGGCGTGGTAGCAAAAACAGACAAAGCCATCTCGCTGATTACTCAGAAGTTACGCAATGCCTTAACGTCGATTAACGCTGAATTATCCGCGTATGAGGTTGTGATCAAAAAACTCCAGTTTGATATTTTCGGCTTCAGCCGTGGCGCGGCGGCGGCAAGACACTTCGCCAATCGCATTCAGGCAGAAGACGCTGCCATTATACGCGCCATCCGCGAAGGGGTGTCAGGCACCACCTTTGCCGGTGCTCCGGCAGGTAAGACCCGCTTTATTGGCATCTTTGACACCGTGGCGGCTATTGGAACGCCAGCAAACGGGTTAAGCCCACATAATGCGGATACCGGGAGTGCAAAAATAATCCTCAGACCGGGCGTTGCGGAAAAAGTATTTCATATTGTCGCCGCTAATGAGTGTCGGTTTAATTTCGCCTTAAACAGCGTGAAACCCGCATGGCCAGAACTGGCGCTGCCCGGCGCGCACTCCGACATCGGCGGCGGATATTTACCGGTTGAGACGGAGAATTATTTTCTAACCCGGCCAGAAACCAATACGGTCCCCTTAAGTTTTCCCGATGAGCAAACACGTGTCTACCATAAGGCTAAGCAACAACTGTCTGTACTGGACTCATTCACAAGCATCGCTCCGATTCTTCGCACCAACGAGATAACTGTTGAGGCATGGCACGATGACAGGATGCCCTCAAATCACTATGGTCAGCCTCAAAAACGGAGTTTTGCTGCACTGGCGCTACGCGATCGCGTGGTGAAAAATGACTGGTCCAAGGTAACCCTGCGGGTGATGCTCGATGCCGCACAAGAAGCAGGCGTCGCATTCAGCCATCACACCCACATCGATATTTCAGATGAACTGCTCCCCCTGTGCGAAAAAGCCATTGCTATGGGGAAAGCTGTGCGTGCTGGGGGGGCTCCCGGAGAGTTTAGCCAAGATGAACTCGATATTATTGCGCAGAGTTACATTCATTGTTCCGCAAACTGGAACGCGATTGTCTTTGATAGTGGCAATTTTCTTCGGGGAGGGGCATCACCTTCGAAAATCTTTGGGTTTGTAAACCGCCCTGATGAGCAATGGCGCAGAACGGTTTACAACATGGACGGAAAAAAATTCAGGTATAACGATGAATAAAAAACACGTTTTTTTAATCAGTTGTGTAATTTTCTTGTCGGGTTGCAATGGTCTTGCGGTATTACTCAATCCACCGACAGTAACGGGAAAATCTTCACGGGCAGGTGCTCAAATGACAGGAAAAATTCCTACTGGCAGCGCAAAAAATGAAACCCGGACCGTGATACGCGAAGCCCCTGACTTAAGCCAACGCGTATCTCCGTAGCGAAAAGTTCTCGCCATGGGCAAAGAGGTGCGCACAGGGGGCTTCCGGAGAGTTCAGGCAACATGAACTCGATACCATTGCACAGCATTACATCCATTGTTCCGCAAACTGGAACGCGATTGCGGTTGATGGTGGTGGTTCTCCTCTAGGAGGGGCGTCACCATTACCAGTGATTGGGTTTGTAGACCGCCCCGATGAGCAGTGGCGCAGAACGGTTTACAACATGGACGGCAAAGTAAGCGAGGTATAACGATGAACAATAAGCACGTTTTTTTAATAATAAGTTTTGCAATTGCCTTGTCGGGATGCAATGGTCTTGGTGTATTACTCAACCCACCGACAGTAACGGGATACTATTCACCTTCAGGTGCTCAAACGGTTGGAAAACCACTCACCGGCAGTGCAAAAAATGCAACCTGGACCGTGCTCCGCGAAGCCCCTGATTTAAGCCAACACGTCTCCCCATAGCGAAAAGCCCTCGCCATGGGGAAATCATGCCGTGACTCAACGCAAGGTTTTCCGCCGCACCAGCTGCGCCTCAAAGAGCTGGTTTCCTGTGGGCCCACTTGAGGGGGATAGCAGGCGTTGGCAGGCGGCTTCGGCCATTTCGGCCAGCGGCTGCGAGAACGTGGTGAGCTGATAGCCGAGCCAACTGGCCTGTTCGATATCATCGAAACCAATCACCGCGATATCTTCGGGAATACGCAGGCCAAACTCGTGGCGGGCAGCGTCAATAAAACCGCAGGCGATCAGATCAGTGACGCAGAATACGCCGTCCGGGCGTTGCGCCTGCTTCAGCAACTGATGCGCCGCCAGCACGCCGGTCTGGTAGCTGGTGCTGCCTGGCCGGATAACGTTAACCTCCGCGCCCGCCTGGGCCGCGGCCTCAAGGAAGCGCGTTTCACGGATCACCATGCTCGGTGAGCGGGCGGAAGAAGAGACCATCGCGATGCGCTGACATTGCGCGCCCACCAGTTGGTTAAAGGCTTCGCCCATGGTCGAGCTGTAATCAATGTCAATATTATCCGCGCTGGGAAATTGCCCGAGGCGGTTAATCAAAATCACCTGTTGTCCGCTCTGCATACAGAGATGGATCAGTGAGGCAGGCGGCTTACCCGACAACACAATGGTGGCCGTGGAACGGTATTTCAGGGTCTGCTGTAGCGCCTCTCTGGCACTGGCTTCACCGTCATCGGTGTTGATCACCATCACCGCGCGCCCGGCTTTATTCAGACGGCGGGTCAGGTGTTCCAGCAAGCTCGACTGGTAGGGAGAAGAGAGATTGCCGCCCAGAATACACACCGGACGGCTGGCCTCTTTCGAGAGGCCGCGCGCCAGATGATTCACGTGATAATTCAGCGCTTCGGCTGCAGCCAGCACTTTACGCCGCGTCTCATCAGACACGCTACGGCCCGGCGTAAACGTGCGTGATACCGCTGAACGCGACACCCCTGCCAGCAGCGCCACCTCGGTCGCGCTGGCAAAACCGGCACCCTTGCCGTCACTATTTTTGCTCATCACCTTCTTCCATTGCAGCTAAAGCCCGTTCCCGCAGAATGGCATATTCCGCCAGGCGAATCAGCGACGGCTTTGGCGTCTCGAACCATTCGTCCTTATGGAGCTGGCGTTTGTCGCGGATCAGCGCAATCGCAGCATCCAGGGTGGGGAAGCGCTCAGGCCATTCCAGGTGCAGGAACAGCGCCACTAACGCCACTGAACGGCTGCGCCCACCGCGACAATTCACCAAAATATTGCCCCGCTGGCGATTGCGATAGGAGGCTTTATCCGGGATCTGCTGCAACAGGGCAGAGCGCATCAGCTGGTATCCGGCGTGCAGCATCTCCGGCGCGTTGCCTTCTCCGTCGATCAGTCCCAGTTTGTAATAGCGCACCGGACCGGCACCGTGGGTGAGCAGGTGCGGTGCGGCGCTGGCTTCCGGGTTGTTCACCCAGTCAATATCCAGATTCACCGCACAGTTAATCACCACGCCGATATTATGCTCGGCCAGCAGGGCGGCATCACTGACGCCACTGGATCCACCGATGTAAATATCCATCCCCCAGCCCGCAACATCTTCAGCGATCAGGCTGATCGGGGGACGAGGCGCGTGCATAACCGCTGCGCTAGCGGGTGGCGTCGTTTCAGCGGCGAGCGGGATGCCCGCAGCACGGGACACATCACCCGCAATACCTGTTGCTACCGCCAGCACCGGTAATCCGTTGAAGATTCCCTCAGCGGTAACCGGCGTGATACCGGTCTGCCCGCCCGCTTCGTTCACCAGCAACAGCCCGGCCAGACAGTCCCAGGCATTCATATGCATCTCGACATAACCGTCGGTTCTGCCTTCTGCCACCCACGCCAGTGCCAGCGCACCCGAACCGCCACGCCGCACGCTGCATCCCTGGCTCAGCAACGCCCCCATCACATCGAGATAGCGGCGTTGACTGTGACGCGAAGACCAGCCCAGTTCAATGGATGCACGCTGTGTATCGGTCAACGTGCTGGCCTGCAACGGTTGATCGTTCTTACGTGCGTAGTGACCGCGCCGCGCGAGGTACAGTTCTTCACTCACCGGGTTATAAATGGCCCCTAATTCAGTGACACCGTCACGTACCCACGCCATACAGACACAGAAATGGGCAATGCCACGGGCAAAGTTAGCGGTGCCGTCGATGGGATCGACCACCCACAGGCTCCGGGCACTGTCAGGCTGGCAGGCAGACTCTTCACCGAGGATCTCATCCCCAGGAAAAGCCTCACTGATTGCATTCAGGATCATCTTTTCCACCAGCGTATCCGCTTCGGTCAAAAAATCCTGATGGCCTTTGAGTTGATACTCGCCCGCCTTGCGGGAATTAAAGAAATTCAGCGCGGTCTGTCCTGCAGCAACAATAATGCGTTTAAGCGCGGCTTCGCGCTGATCGGTATCGAGAGTGGTCACAATGCTTTACCTGTCATGAAAAATGGAATGCCGACACCCAGCGTGTCGGAAGGCTATTTTTGGTAGTTCAGGCTCCAGATGTCCTGCCAGTCCTGACGGCTGTTCCAGTCTTCCTGCGCGCTCGCTGTCAGGTACTGCATTAATTCACCGCGATATTTTTCAATGCCTGAGGCTTCATCCGCCGGGAGGCTCACCGTGTCGTTGGTGGACATTTTGCCGTCGACGCCTTGCGGCGCGATGCCTTCAGCGGTCAGGAGGTAGTGAATGAACAGTTTGGCGGTGTTCGGGCTTTTTGTACCGGTCGCCACCACGCCAAGGCTCGGGTAATTCCAGCCGATAAACGGTTTCATGCCGCTACATAATGCGAGCTGCATACCCTGCTTGTTATCGCGGAACTTGGCGGTGGAGACCAGACCCACAAAATCGGTTTTACCATCCGGTGCGCCAATGGCGGAGGCCGCATCATTGTCTGAGTGGGTCAGCAACACACCGTTCTCCGCCAGCGCCTTCACAAAGGCCGCCGTGGCAGACTTTTCATCGGTGTGCAGCGGCTTGCCAAACTCTTGCTGATAGGCATCACGCACCTGCTGGTCATAATGGGTTTCCATCTGGCTGAACCAGTCGGTGTAAGCCGGCTTGCTGGTCGGGTCCTGCATTGCCACCCGGCCGTGCCATTTGGCTTCGGTTAACTGCCAGATGTTGGTCACCGGACAGGTCGTATGGTGCGCCTTGTTATAGGCAAAGACATTGGGGGCCAGCACCACCGTCAGCGGCTGCTGATAATTGGCCGCGATGGTGCCTTTAAGATCGTCCGGTACCCAGCTCTGGACGTAGCCTTTTTTCAGGAGCTGAGTGATACCCGCTGGCGTATCTTCCACAATCGCCACATCGGTGCGCACGTTATGCGCCTGGGCTTCGCGGCTCATGATCTCAATGATTTGTGGTGCATCCGCTTTCACACCGTTGGCCTGCAAGCCATACAATTTGCTGAATGCTTTTGCCTGCTCCACGATTTTCCCGGTGGAGGCGTAAACGGTAATCGGCTGCTCCTGCTTTGCGGCGGCAATCAGCTGTTGCAGGTTGAACGTCTCAGCCTGGGCGGATGCGCTCCCCAGCAGGGCGATAATCAAAGCGGTTAAATGACGCGACATAAGGGTTCCTGGCGTGTGAGAAAAAGGGTTAGTGAGCTGCAACCTGATGGCGCAATCCGTTGTGGTTAAAAAAGTGCAGGGAGGAAGCCGGTAGCTGGCAGTAAACCTGCTGATGCATCTGCCAGCGTGGCCGCAGTTGAGTCGAGTGCAGTAAGCGATCTTCCCCCACGGCCAGTTCAATCACCCAGCTGCCTCCGGTGGGCATAATGTTGTTGATGGTCACCGGCACGCTGTCACGGCTGGTCCCTTCACTGATCACCACTTCTTCAGGTCGAATGCCACACAGCTGGGTGTGGTCGTGCAGGGCAAAACGCTGGTGCAGGTGGTGCGACAGTTGGCTGTGTTGCTGATGCAGCGGTATCAGATTCAGGCGTGGTGTGCCAATAAACTCCGCGACAAAACGGTTGGCTGGCGTGGCGTAAATTTCATCTGGCGTGCCCGTTTGCTGCACATGCCCGGCACTCATTACTGCAATGGTGGTTGCCAGCGTCATCGCTTCCCACTGATCGTGGCTCACGAAAACAATGGTGGTGCCGAAAGTTTCATGCAGGCGGCGCAGTTCATTACGCATTTCCAGGCGCAGGGTCGCATCCAGATTGGAAAGCGGTTCATCCAGTAGCAGCACGCCGGGGTTCACTGCCAGCATACGTGCGAGGGCAACGCGCTGCTGTTGTCCCCCGGAAAGCTGCGCCGGGTAGCGTTTGGCATAATCGGCAATGCGTAATTTTTCCATCACGTCCTGGCAGCGTGCGATACGCTCTTTGGTCGCGACTTTTTGCAGACGCAGACCAAAATCGACGTTTTGTTCTACGGTCATGTGCGGCCAGAGCGCGTAGCTCTGAAACACCAGGCCGACACCGCGCTTCTCCGGTGGGATGTAGGTACCGTGTGCCACGGAATCGACGATCTTATCGCCGATGCTGATCACTCCACCGCTGGCGTGCTCAATGCCGGCAATCATCCGCAGAATTGTCGTCTTCCCGCAGCCGGAAGGCCCCAGCAGGCAGAGAAACTCGCCATCGTTCACCGTCAGGTTGATGTTATTGACCGCAGGCGTGGTGCTGCCTGGATAGGTTTTCGTCAGGTTGCTTAACTGAATAGTGGGCATGTTATTTCTCCAGGCTTTCTGCCAGGCCGGTGCCGGTGACCTTCTGGATCAACACCGTGCCAGCCCATGAAATCAGGGCGATCATCAGCACCACAGCGTTGGCCGCCTGCTGATAGTTGTAGTCAATCAAACGTAGGGAATAGGTGGTCATGACATCCGTCGCCGGGGTGGCGAGAATGACGAATAAGCTGACGCCTTTGATCCCCGAGATAAACGGCAGCAAAATGCCGGTGGCTAGCGGGGCTGCCTGAATCGGGATCACAATCTGGCGCAGGCGGGCGAACCATCCGGCACCGGCAATGCGTGCGGCTTCCTCCGCCTCTTTCCCTAACTGGGTCATCGCGGCAATGCCTGAACGGCTGGCGTAGGGCATTTTTTCTGCTATTAATGCCAGCACCAGAATAAACGGCGTGCCGTAGAGCGCGGGCACCGGGCCTCGGGCGACGGCAAACAGCGAAAGAAATGCCGTAGCAAACGCAATGCCAGGCACCAGGTAGGGCAGGAAAGTGAGCTGGCGCAGCGCGGAGGAGAGCCAGCGAGAGTGGCTGCGCATCACGGCATAGCCCACCAGCAGGCCCAGCACACCGCAGACCACGGAAGCTGAACCGACGATCAGCAAGGTATTGCCAATCGCCTGCCAGAATTCGGCGGTCAGCAGGATCCCGTTGTGCATAGCGACGGTGTCGAGGTGATGCCCGATCCAGTAAGCCAGCGTGAAGTTATCGCGGGTGAAGCGGCCAGGCAGCGTCATGATGGTAGACAGGAACAGCGTCAGCAGGGGGATCACCACGCCCAGCAGCACAAACAGTAGCGGCAGTGCGCTGGCAACCACCCGCCAGCGTCCGAGGCGGCTACGGCGATCCATCACCCCTTTGCCCCCGACGGTGACAAAACGCTTTGCCTCACGCAGCATTTTCATATCCAACGCCAGGGTCAGCATCCCCATTAACATGATCACCGTAGCAATCACTGCCGCAACCCCGGACTGGCGCGTGCCGATGGCACGATACAGGCCGGTAGAAAGGGTATCGAAATGCACCGGTAAGCCAAGAATATAGGGCAGGGCGAACTCGCCGATACAGTCAGCAAAGATCAGCAGCGCCGCCGAGAGCAACGCGGGTCGCATCAGCGGGACGATGATTTTAAAAGCAATCGCAGCACGGGATGCGCCCAGCACCCGGGCACTCTCTTCCATCTGGCTATCCATGCGTTTCAGCGCATTGCCGACAATCAGGATCACCAGCGGCGCATAGTGCAGCATCATAATCACGACGATGGGAAAATAGCCGTAGGCGACCCAGTCGGGCGTCTGAAACCCCATCGCTTCCAGCCAGCCGGGCTGGCCGCCAATGGCGTGATTTTTGAACAGGGTGTTCCACGCCAGGGCAAAGGTCCAGGAAGGCAGCATAAACGGCACGATAAGCAGGGTAGAGAACCCCCTTTTGCCCGCCATGTCCGTACGGTTGATCAGCCACGCCAGCGCCACACCCACGACCAATGCACCTGCTACGGTGCTAAACGCCACGGCCAGCGTATTCAGCAGCGGTGTCCAGAGCAGCAGATCAGACATACGTGAGCTGAGCGTGCGCACCAAATACCAGCTGGTGAAGGTACCTTCAGTCGCGGCGGTACGCCCCTCGTCGCCGCTTTGTACCAGTACGGCGTTCAACAACACGGAAATGACCGGGGCCAGAATGATCCCACTGAACAGCAGCAACAGCAGCACGGCCAGCAAATTAGCAGGTTCCTGGCGAATAATGGCCAGCGTATGGCGCAGTTTAGGCCACGCGGCGTAGCGGTGGTGAACGTCGGATTGGTAAGACACAGATTACCCCTGGCGGTGAAAGACAGACGGGAATATAGCGGCGCTATATGACAGTTTTGCGAACGGTTTGCACATATGTGCAATTATTTTCAGGTGCGGTTCACCCCCATCGTAACGATGGGGGGAAACAGGGTATACACAGTCAGCAAGGTGTTTTACTGGTGCTGAATGAGCAGCAAGAAATAACCGGGAATGCTAATCAGCGGTTAATTGAACACACTGACATCCGCACCATCGGCCACCAGATGTTGTTGTCCAATTTTAACGAAGGTCTCCATCGGGCAAAGTTCTCCCACTGGACTTGAATGGCAGCCAGAATGAATAAACTCCGCCACAGGTAAGGGGTTTTGGTTATTCAGCGGGGTGAGTTCACGCCACTGATCTAACGTTCTGGCGCTGAAGGTCACATGGACCAGTTGCTCTCCGGTTTGGGTATCGCGATAACGTTCCATGACCAGACTGCCTCCCGGTGGAATATCATTGCGGGGGTAAACGGGCAGTTGCCAGTTGAATCCCAACATGGTTTGAATTTGCGAGATATTACTGTCATGGCCGACCAGAATGACTAACGGGCTATTTAATTCACCCTTTTTATTTGGCGTAATGGCACGTAGCAACTGCCGCATTAATACCGAACCACCGTGGCTGGCATATTCAAGCGTGTTGCTCACCAGATCATATTTTGCCGCGTGCAGCGCCATTAACTGACTCACCTGCTGTGCATTACTGGCATGGCCAAAGGCGACCTGGGAAAGCGGTAAGTTTTCGCTGTATTGCAAACGAATGGTTTCGCCTATTGATGCCCCTTTTGATACCGGGCCGGTTAATTTCGCCTTACCCTTTTCGTTTATTTCTACGCCCCAGGGTTTATCGAGGAATGCACAGCTCTTCGCTTCATTCGCACAGACTGCATGGCGTAATTCGTTGACCGACTGCTGATATTTATGTTGCGCATTTTCAGCCGATCCCATTTTCTCCAGCACCTGCTGGGAAATAACCTGTTGATCGGGTTTAGCAATACCCATTTCGACGGTATCAAACAGGGGGTCGTGTTTATTCGACGTGGCATGTATGGCGACACCACAGCCTGGGAACATCCCGTCTAACAGGGCAACGCCGGTGGCTTTGGTGCGCTGATCGGGGGCGGCCCAGAGAAAGACCTGTTCCGGGTCAGGACAGGTGCCGGTTGAGTTGAGCTTTAACCCGTGCTCACGCCAGGTTGCCAGTTGATACGCGCCCTGCGCCAGCATGCCAGCGTAGCCATGTCCGGTGAGATTGCCGTCTGGCACGCCCCATTCTGGCCATGTTTTACCGGTGGCTTTCTCCAGGCTGGCGGTGTCGGTTTGTGGCCGCACACCATGGCGGATCAACATAACGACCTTCTCCAGCTGGTAGCGGGAGGCCGGGTTTTCAGCGGCAGCCGCGACCGGAAGCAGACCCGCAGAAAACGTGGCTAACAACAGCGGTAATGCCAATGCTTTTTTCATTTTCATTATTTCCACCGATCAAAATTCGTAACTGATGCCCGTGATAAACTCAGATTGTCGTTGAGACGTTTTTTTCGATACTGAGACGTTCTTCACCCCAATAAAGGGCGTGAGATGTTTAGTTAAATGATAACCCAGTTCGACTTTATGTTCGAAATCCGTACGCTTGTTATTATATAAATCCTCGTTGGCATGATATCCAGTAAAGGTATAGCTTAATTTAAAGTCGCCAATGCTTTGTGATATTTCGGCATCGACACGGTCCATTCGTTTTGTTGCTTTCTCATCCCGATCGCTGATCTCTTTCCGATAGCGTAATGAGAGTTTGGTCGAGTGGAACGGCCGATATTTAAATTTCAGTGAGGGTTTGTATTTCTCTTCACCCTTTTTAAGCGCGAAGGTAAAACCAGGCTCGACACTGAAACTTTTGGTTATGTCGGCCGTGTAGTTAATTTTAAACTCTTTCTCGGTGATTTCCCGATGGCCAAAGAAACGCCCGGCATCGCCGTTCTCTTTTTCACGTGGCTTAAATTTAAATTTCGTGCCAATGCCCAGGCCTGAGGCAAAGTCATGGGATATCTCAAGTTCATCCGTATGTTCTTTCGAGATATCTTCGTACTTGTGCTCATAATTAATCTCCAGCGCCATTGCGCTGTGTGATAACAAAATGAACCCGGTCCCCACGCAAGTGGGTAATAATTTTTTCTTCAGCATGTTTAATTCTTCCCGATGAGTCAGAGAGGCCGAAATTTACGGTGGGATTATTTCAGTTAAATTTCACATTTAATTCAGTTGGATTAACCGGCGGCGTTAACCCTCCGCAAGGGAATCAGAAAATAAACGTTTTCAGGGGATAGGTGCTGTTCGTTGGGCTGAAATGGTGAAATATGTTGCACAGCCGGAAGCCAGACGCGGGAAACAGGGATTTCGTGAAAAGGCAAAAAAAGCGTAAAAATGGCGTATTTTTTTGTTATCGGCTGACAGGCAGATGAATAAATGCCCTCACGCTCGCTGAGTGAGGGCAGGTTTACGCCTTAAACCCGTGACGCCAGAGCCTCAATGCGACCGATAGCCGCCAACAGACGCCCCTCTGTCACCGTGCGCGCCATGTTCTGCATATCTGGCGCATGGACAGATTCACGCACGACCGTTGCCAGTTCCGCGCTGTCCAGTTCGGCAATCTCTTTCAGGGTCAGCGGGACACCGCAGTCACGGGCCAGGCGCATTTCTGTCAGAATTTCATCATCCGGACGATCTTCCAGTGCCAGCAGGCAAAGGTTGCCAAAACCGACCAGCAGGCCATGACCAAACTCACGGGTTTTATCGCAGAAGGTAAAGCCTTCGTAGATGGCGTGAGAAGCCGCCGCATGTGCGCCATTGCTCATCAGCGACGTTAATCCTGCCCAGGTAAAGATGGCATCTAACACCTGGTCTAAGGCCGCGCTGCTTAAACCGCTTTGGGCGGCTTTGAACGCGGCTGGACCCTGCTCGGCAATGACCTGATAGCAAATCTGGCTGTGCGCCAGAGAGGAGCGTGCATTGCCGGTTTCAGCCGGATGCAGCAGGCTCACCGCACGGAACTCATACCACTTTGCCAGCGTGTCACCCAGCCCGGCCGCTAACCAGCGCGGTGGTGCTTTGGCTAACAGTTCACTGTCAATAATCACCGCGGCGGGGGCGACAGGCAGAGGGAAAATATCGAAAAAGTTGCCGTTATCATCGTAGCGAATACTTAGCGGGGTGACGGCGGAGCAGGTTGCGGCGATGGTAGGCAGGGTAATCACTGGCAAGCCTAACTGCGCACCGACGGCTTTTACGGTATCGAGAGATTTACCGCCACCCGCACCGATAATCACGTCCGCCTGAAGGGACTGCGCCATCTCCGCTAAGCGGTTGATCTGATTGATGGAGGTTTCACCACCAAACCAGGTTGATGCCAGCACTTTCACATCGGCAGCCGCGAGTTGCGCGCGCACGATGCCTTCCACTGCCTGCAATGCCTGATGTCCACCGATCAACAAAGCACGCTGACCCAACGTGGCGCAAATTGATCCTAATTGATTGATTACACCCGCGCCACGCAGCACGCGTGCCGGGAAAACCAGATTTTGCTGTGTCATACTTTTCTCAGAGTTGGGGCAGCCTTTCTGCACCGGGAACCGGGCAGGCTACTGATTTTCATTAGTTAATTTACATCCTATAATGGCCTGAACCGGACGCAGCTGAAATAGCAAACCACCGATAATCACTTAACAGATTACTTAACTTTAGACTGCATCAACTGAAGATAACCTATGCATATGCTGCCCAATCTGAAACTGCTTCAGGTCTTCGCCAGCGTGGTGGAAAACCACGGTTATTCGCGTGCACAACAGGCATTGAATATGACTACGCCTGCGATCAGCGCCTACATGAGCGAGCTGGAAGCACAACTCGGTTTTGTATTGTGCAAGCGAGGCAGGGGAGGCTTTGCACTGACGGCGAAGGGCGAGCAATTTTATCGCTATAGCCAGGAGATGCTGGCGACCCTGAACGTCTGGCAGAATCAGGTGCAGACGCTGAAAGGCGAGCAGGGAGGCACCTTTTCCCTCGGGGTTGTCGATGCAACCATCACGGATACGTCGATGGATTTGCCCGCTGCCATTGCCCGTTTTAATCAGCGCTTCCCTGCGGTGTTCTTAAACCTGATCGTGCGGGAACCCAATGAGTTACAGCAACACCTGCTGGAAGACCGGCTGGAGTTAGCCATCGGCCATTTCCCGCTACGCGCCAGTAACCTGGTGACGGTCCCCCTCTATGAAGAGCAGCACTGGTTGTATTGCAGCCCGCAGCATCCGCTGGCGCAAGGCCATGTCGATGTGGCGAGGGTGCAAAAAAATGGCATGGTGACGCGCCACTACTGGAACCAGCAGGAGGTCAATAAACGCGGGTTCCGCCACAGCAATGCCTCCGTAGAAAGCATTGAGGCCCAACTCACGCTGATCCTGTCCGGGAAATATATTGGCTATTTGCCAGAACACTATGCGCACAGCTGGGAACAGCGTGGTGTTTTGCAGCGGCTGCTGCCCGATCATTTCAACTTTCTCGTTCCTTTCTCATTTGCCTACCGTCGCGGCCGGGCGCGTGAGCCCTTGATACAGGCGATGCGCCAGATCTTGTCTGAGGAAGGAAAAAAACCGGGTGAGTGACTAAACACCCTGTTTATTCCGTAAATAACGATAAAAGTCAGCAGCGTATTTGTCGCTTTTAATTTCTAATATTAAGGGCTAACACCGGCGGTAATAGGTTTTTTATATGTCTCGGTGTTATAAGAAAAGATTATCCGGGCAGAGCAAAATTATCTTATCCCGTGTCACAATGTTCAACATATTGTAACAGAGTGCTCAATTGGCGGTTCGGTGATAAAAGATTTTTTATTTATGTCGCGAATAAAGGCACGCATCTTTCAGTTAAAAATACAATCACCCAATAATATACCAGAGTGCGACTCAGGGGCTTTGGTTATTACTCAAATACTATTATATAACGAGGGTTAAATGATGAGGGATTTTGTACGGACGTGCATTGTAGGGACTTTATTTATCTCAGGGGTCAGCCATTCGGCGGAAATCTTCAATAAAGACGGCAATAAACTGGATCTGTACGGCAAGGTTCAGGGTGAGCATTACCTGTCAGATAATGACAGTCTGGGGGGCGACCAGTCCTATATGCGCTTTGGTTTTCGCGGCCAGACCACCGTTAATGATCTCATCACCGGCTACGGACAGTGGGAATACCAGGCACAGTTGAATAACAGTGAAGGGTCGGATGCACAAACAAACAACAAAACGCGCCTGGGTTTTGCCGGGATAAAAGTCGGCAACTATGGCAGTTTTGATTATGGCCGTAACTATGGACTGGTCTACGATGCGATTGCTTACACCGACGTTCTGCCCGAATTCGGTGGCGCAACCGGCAGCTCAGATGGCTTCCTGCGCGGCCGCTCCACGGGTGTTGCTACCTACCGTAACCGCAATTTCTTTGGTCTCGTGGAGGGTTTGAATGTTGGTTTACAGTACCAGGGGAAAAATGACAGGAATGCCATCAGCCGTGCTAATGGTGACGGTTGGGCCACCTCGCTTGGGTACAGCACGAGTTCCGGTATTAGCATTGTCGGCGCGTATGCCAACCTGAACCGCACACAGGCGCAGAATGCCGATGGCGTTTATGGTCGCGGGAAACGGGGTGAAAGTTGGGCTGTTGGGGCCAAATATGATGCTAATCAATGGTATTTTGGCACATTCTACGGGCAAACCCGTAATGCGTATGCCATCAGCAATAGCCTGACGGGGGAGAGTGGCTTTGCTAATCAAACCGAAAGCTTTGAAGCAACGTTGCAATATCAATTCCTCAACAGTTTACGCCCGACAATTGCTTACGTTCAGACCAAGGCGAAGCATGTGGAAGGTGTGGGGGATGCCTATGTGCTGAAATTTATCGAGCCGGGATTAACCTACAACTTCAATAAAAATATCAAAACGTTTGTCGCCTGGAAAATTAACCAAATTAACAGTAATAATAAATTAGGCCTGGCCGGTGATGACCAGGTGGCACTCGGTATTGTTTATCAATTCTGACGGCACAAAAAAAGCCAGCAAATATGCTGGCTTTTTTCTTCTCTGAATTCAGGTGGCTAATCCGAGTTTTTTCTCCAGATAATGGATATTGGTGCCGCCCAGCTGGAAGTTTTCGTCCGCCATGATTTTCATTTGCAGCTCAACGTTGGTTTTGATCCCATCAATGATCAGTTCTGCCAGCGCATTTTTCATGCGAGCAATCGCCACATCACGGTTTTCACCGTAAGCGATCAATTTACCGATCATGGAGTCATAGTACGGCGGCACGCTGTAGCCGGCGTAGATATGGGACTCCCAACGCACACCAAAACCACCTGGCGCATGGAAGCGCGTGATTTTGCCTGGGCTTGGCAGGAAGGTATTCGGATCTTCCGCATTGATACGGCACTCAACCGCATGGCCGCGAATGATCACATCTTCCTGTTTGATCGACAGTGGCAGACCGGCAGCAATACGCAGCTGCTCTTTGATCAGGTCTACGCCCGTGATCATCTCGGTCACCGGATGCTCAACCTGAATACGGGTGTTCATTTCAATGAAGTAGAACTCACCGTTTTCATACAGGAACTCGAAAGTACCCGCGCCGCGATAGTTGATATCGATACAGGCTTTGGCACAACGCTCGCCGATGTAGCGACGCAGCTCTGGCGTGATGCCCGGTGCTGGCGCTTCTTCAACGACTTTCTGGTGACGACGCTGCATAGAGCAGTCACGTTCTGCCAGATAGATAGCGTTACCCTGACCATCCGCCATCACCTGAATTTCGATGTGACGTGGGTTCTCAAGGTATTTCTCCATGTACACCATGTCGTTGTTGAAAGCCGCTTTGGCTTCCGCTTTCGTCATGTTGATGGATTGTTCCAGGTCTTTGTCGCTGCGCACAACACGCATACCACGACCACCGCCGCCGCCAGACGCTTTGATGATGACCGGATAGCCAATGCGTTTTGCAAACGCACGGTTTTTTTCCATGTCTTCAGTCAGTGAGCCGTCTGAACCCGGAACGGTAGGAACGCCGGCTTTTTTCATCGCGGTGATCGCCGAAACTTTATCGCCCATCAGGCGAATGGTTTCAGCGCGTGGGCCGATGAAGATAAAGCCAGAGTTTTCAACCTGCTCTGCGAAGTCCGCATTTTCAGACAGGAAGCCATACCCTGGGTGGATAGCAACAGCACCGGTGATCTCGGCTGCGGAGATCAGGGCTGGAATGTTGAGGTAGCTTTTAACCGACTGCGCCGGACCGATGCAGACGGTTTCGTCTGCTAACAGCACATGCTTCAGGTCACGGTCAGCAGTTGAGTGAACCGCAACGGTCTTGATGCCTAACTCTTTACACGCGCGGAGGATACGCAGAGCGATCTCACCACGGTTAGCAATGACAATTTTATCCAGCATGGTTCGCCTCGTTATTCGATGACGACCAGTGGCTCGTCAAATTCAACCGGTTGTCCACTTTCAACCAGGATCGCTTTCACGACGCCCGCTTTATCCGCTTCGATCTGGTTCATCATTTTCATCGCTTCAACGATGCACAGGGTATCGCCTACATTGACGCGCTGGCCCACTTCCACGAACGCTTTTGCATCCGGGCTTGGGGTGCGGTAGAAGGTACCAACCATTGGTGAACGAACCAGATGGCCGCTCACTTCAGCTGCTGCAGGTGCAGGTGCAGCTTCAACAGCAGCAGGTGCTGCTACTGGCGCAGCAACAGGTTGTGGTGCTGGAGCAGCAAACGCCTGCTGCATCACAGGATAACCGACATTAACCGGTGCACGGCTGATACGAACAGACTCTTCGCCTTCGGAGATTTCCAGCTCAGCGATGCCAGATTCTTCTACCAGTTCGATCAGCTTCTTGATTTTACGAATATCCATGAGTGTGGTTCCGTACTCTTGTTAATTGAATTGAGACAAGCGTTTTACCGCTGTTTGTAAAGCCCAGGAGTAACCATCGACACCCAGTCCACAGATGACGCCAGCGGAGACATCAGAAAGATAGGAGTGATGACGGAAAGGCTCGCGGGCGTGCACGTTAGTCAGATGCACTTCGATAAAGGGGATGCTCACGCCTAACAGGGCATCGCGCAGTGCAACGCTGGTATGCGTGAAGGCTGCGGGATTGATCACAATGTAATCCACATTGCCTTTGGCTTCATGAATACGGTCAATCAATAGATGTTCCGCATTTGATTGCAGATGGCTTAATTTCACACCAAGTTGGTCAGCCTGCTGCGTCAAATCGGCGACGATCTGCGGCAAAGTGGTGTGCCCATACTTCTCGGGCTCACGTGTTCCCAACAGGTTTAGGTTGGGGCCGTTCAAAAGCAGAATGTGAAAATTATGTGCCATCTTGCTGCCATCTCCCGCAATCATCAAGGCATCGCGTAAAATACCGCGCAAACTCCTGTTTGTCATCCCGAATGGGCCAAAAACCAAGCCCGGTCTGCACTAAAGTTCGGCATTATATCCGTATCGTGACAATTCGCTGCAAAATACTGGATTTATCTGCGAAGTTAATTCGGGATGACTCTGTGGGTTCACCTTTTAACAGAAAATTGAGGGTGAAGACAACCCTGAAGGCATATTTATGGCCACCATTTACGCAACTTCTTGTAACGAAGTCCGAGTAAAATCAGGGCCAAAGCCGCATATATCATGGGTTGAGGCGACAAAATCTTGACCGACCACAGATAGTGAATCGGGGCGAGGATCGCCACCAGATAGATGAAGTTATGCAGAATTTGCCAACGTCTGCCGAGCTTACGCTGGGCGTATTGCAGTGAGGTCAGGGCTAACAGCAGCAAAACCGTCCAGCTAATAATCCCTAAGGTCAGATAAGGTCGCGAGATCAGCTCTTTTCCCAACAAGTTTAGGTGATCATAACCTAACTCCAGCAAGTAGTAGCTCAGCAGATGGACGCTGGCCCAGAAAAAGCACCATAAACCCAGCATGCGGCGAGTGCGAATTAACAGTGGCTGCTTCAGGTAACGCGTTAATGGCGTCACTAATAACGTGGCCAGCAGTAATTTCAGTGCCATCCTGCCGGTAAAATGCTGAATGTCTTTGGCTGGGTCGGCACTCAGTCCACCGCTATTGATGGCATAGATGAGCCAAATCAGCGGCAAAAATGCCGCTAAATGGAAAATGACTTTTAGCCAGTTAACCTGCTTGAGTGTCAGACGCACTAGAAATTCTCCCGCAGATCTAACCCGTGATACAGAGAGGCGACCTGTTCTGCGTAACCGTTAAAAAGCAGAGTTGGCTGGCGCTGCACATTGAGTAGGCCACCAGAACCAATGAAACGTTCAGTAGCCTGCGACCAGCGCGGATGGTCAACGTGTGGATTAACGTTGGCATAGAAGCCATATTCATCAGGCGCACCCTGATTCCAGGTTGTCGGGGGCTGATCGCGCGTTAACGTGATTTTCACGATGGATTTAATGCCTTTAAAGCCATATTTCCATGGCACCGTGAGGCGTAATGGGGCGCCATTCTGTGGGGGCAGTGCTTTACCGTAAACGCCGGTACTGATGAGCGTTAAAGGATGCATAGCTTCATCCAGACGCAGACCTTCTACGTAGGGATAATTCAGACCACCACCAATAAATCTGTCTTTCTGCCCCGGCATCTGATCTGGCGCATAGACGGTCTGAAAAGCGACGAAGCGTGCATGACTGGTCGGTTCGGCCAGGTTAAGCAATTTACTCAGCTCGAAGCCAACCCAGGGAATCACCATTGACCAGGCTTCCACACAGCGCATACGATAAATCCGCTGTTCCATCGCAAAGCGTTTAAAAATATCATCCATATCCAGGGTGATCGGTTTTGCCACCTCACCGCCAATTTCTACCTGCCACGGCGAGGTTTTCAGGCTACCGGCATTGGCCGCAGGATCGGCCTTATCAAGACCAAATTCGTAAAAATTGTTATAGCCGGAGACTTTATCTGCTGGCGTTAAAGTGAGTTTGGCCTGATATTGTGCCGGTTCGCTAAATTGTAGTGCCCGGCCTGCAGGCGCAGCAGGTCGATCGTTGCCCTTGAACCAGCTTAAGATGTCAGCCTGAGCCAGTCCGGGGATGCTAAGCGCAGCGGCACTCAGTCCCAACTTTTTCAGGACTTCGCGGCGTTGCATATTGAAGATAGTTTCGGGTGTAACATCATTTTCGGTCAGTTTTTTATTGTCTTTCATGATCTTTTCTCCGACAAGCTCAACGACTAAACAGGGTGAAACGAGAGGCTTTAGGCGAATTTTAAGGATAAAAGCGGCTATTTCCTTGTCCTGGTGGGCGATTGGGAATGGGCCGAAAATACAAGGTAATCGTTCTGTTATCGCCGGACGGCGTTATAATGGCGCGAGCGAATGACACACGAAGTCACTATAAGCGTAGCAGGCACAGGGATGCGATTAACTACAAAACTTTCGGCGTTTATCACCGGATTGATCCTGCTGGCAATGGTCTTAATGCTGGCGGGCAGCCTGTTCAGTTTTTTATGGATCAGCCACGAGCGGGTACAGGATCGCGTAAATATCCTCGCGGCTGAAATCGATACCGCACTGATCACACAATCACCAGAGCAGCTTAGCCCCTGGCTTGAACATGTTATGCGCGTCATTACCGCCGAGCGATTAACGCTCACCAGCCACGCCAACACCCTTTACCAGCTCACTCCACAGCAAAATCCCGCACTGAACGATGAATCCAACGAGTTCATTCAGTTTGATGTCACTCTGGTGCATCAACCGGGCATGAAATTGCATGTGATGGTGCTGGATCCCGCACGTACCTGGCTTCGTTCGCTCTCTGGTGTTTACACCTTGAGCGCCTTTACTGTGATCGTGCTCTTCATGTTGCTAATGCTGTTCATTACTCATCACTGGTTAAGGCGTCAGTGGAGTGGCATGGAAGCGCTGGAAACCCGATCGCGCGATGTTATCGAAGGGAAGAGGGTGATTGCGCGTCAGCCAGGCATTGAAGAGTGGCCACCTCAGGCCAGCCAGGCATTGGATCTCCTGCTGGCTGATCTACAGGAGGCCAGCGAGCAGCGTCTACGTTTTGACACCTTGATCCGCACATTTGCAGCCCAGGATAGCCGCACAGGGCTGAATAACCGTCTGTTCTTTGACAATCAGCTCGCCACGTTGCTGGAAGATCAGGAAGATGTCGGCACCCATGGCGTTGTGATGATGATCCGTCTGCCGGATCTCGAAACGTTAAATGAGGTATTGGGCAGTGCGCTGGTGGATGAATATATGTTTGATCTGGTCAACATGTTATCCACCTTCATTTTGCGCTACCCGGGCGCGTTACTTGCACGTTATATCCGCAATGACTTTAGCGTATTGCTACCCCATCGCAGTATGAAAGAGGCCAGCGGCATCGCGGACCAGGTGATCAACGCCGTGGATTCACTCCCCCCAATGAGAATGATCGATCGTGATGACCTGATTCACATCGGCATCAGCGCCTGGCGCAGTGGGCAGTCTGTGGCGCAGGTGATGGAAGGGGTTGAAGTCGCTACCCGTCGTGCGGCGCTGCTGGGCGGTAACAACTGGGCGAATGGTGATGGCAATCCGCGCGATCCGGGACGAGGCAGCGTACGCTGGCGCACGTTGCTGGAAAATACCCTGAGCCGTGGTGGGCCGCGTCTGTATCAAAAGCCAGCGGTAATGCAGGATGGCACAGTCCATCACCGTACGATCTTGTCACGTATTTTCGATGGCGATAAAGAAGTGCTGGCCGCAGAATATATGCCGCTGGTGCTTCAGCTAGGTATGGCTGAGCCCTGGGATCGTCAACTGGTACAGCGAATTGCAGCCCTTTCGGAGATGTGGCCGGAGGAGAATATTTCCCTGCCAGTAACGATAGAATCCCTACTCCAACGGCCATTTGTGCTGTGGTTGCAGTCTTTGTTATTGCAATGCACCAAAGGCCAGCGGCGGCGATTTTTATTTGAACTTGCTGAGTCGGATGTGTGTCAACACATCAACCGGTTAACGCCGGTGTTCCGTGCATTGCGTGCTTTCGGGTGTCGTATTGCGGTTAATCAAGCTGGCCTGACTGTGGTCAGCAGCGCCTATATTCGTCAGCTTCCGATTGAGTTGATCAAACTGGATGCTGGGCTGGTAAGAAATATCGATCGCCGCATGGAAAATCAGTTGTTTGTCCAGAGCTTGCTGGAGGTGTGCAAATCCACCGGAACGCAGCTATTTGCGTCAGGTGTGCGTACCCGTGATGAGTGGCAAGCATTGATGACACTAGGCATTACTGGTGGGCAGGGGGATCTTTTTGCCCCGTCATTACCGGTTAACAGTAATGTGAAGAAATACACCCAACGTTATCGGGTTTAGTTTGGCGTCATGGAATCGCGGTTTTCTGCTGGCAATCCCCCGCTTTTCCCGCGATACTCAGGCAAATTTTTCAGCTTAAATGTTAGATTTTATGTCCGCGCAGGGGAGCTTTGCTTCCGTTTACTGTAAATAACCGGGCTATTACGCCCCTTGCCGCCATATTCGCTGCGTTAGCACTACCGATAAGAGCTCATCGGAGGGATTTCTCTCCCCGAGACGGAGTGATTTTGCGCCTTGTAGCGGCTTCGCGTGGTTGGTAAAGTAGGCGGATTTTATTTTCCGCCCCCAGCTTGCAGGATTATCCTTTAGTATGTTTAAAAAATTTCGTGGCATGTTTTCCAATGACTTGTCCATTGACTTGGGTACCGCCAATACCCTGATTTATGTAAAAGGACAGGGCATCGTGCTGAACGAGCCGTCCGTTGTGGCCATCCGTCAGGATCGTGCCGGTTCTCCGAAAAGCGTTGCCGCTGTAGGCCATGATGCCAAACAGATGCTGGGCCGTACTCCGGGGAATATCGCCGCTATTCGTCCGATGAAAGACGGTGTTATCGCCGATTTCTTCGTGACCGAAAAAATGCTGCAGCACTTCATTAAGCAAGTGCACAGCAACAGCTTTATGCGCCCTAGCCCACGTGTGCTGGTGTGCGTTCCGGTAGGTGCTACTCAGGTTGAGCGCCGTGCCATTCGTGAATCTGCACAGGGTGCAGGCGCACGTGAAGTTTTCCTGATCGAAGAGCCAATGGCTGCTGCGATCGGTGCAGGTCTGCCAGTTTCTGAAGCAACCGGTTCAATGGTTGTCGATATTGGTGGTGGTACCACTGAAGTTGCCGTGATCTCCCTGAACGGCGTGGTTTACTCCTCGTCTGTGCGCATTGGTGGTGATCGCTTCGATGAAGCTATTATTAATTATGTTCGCCGTAACTACGGTTCACTGATTGGTGAAGCAACGGCAGAACGTATTAAGCATGGGATTGGTTCAGCGTATCCGGGCGACGAAGTCCACGAGATCGAAGTGCGTGGTCGTAACCTGGCAGAAGGTGTGCCACGTGGCTTCACGCTGAACTCCAACGAAATTCTTGAGGCGCTGCAGGAACCTCTGACTGGCATCGTAAGTGCGGTGATGGTTGCCCTGGAGCAGTGCCCACCTGAGCTGGCGTCAGATATCTCTGAGCGCGGCATGGTATTGACCGGTGGTGGCGCATTGCTGCGTAACCTGGATCGCCTGCTGATGGAAGAGACCGGCATCCCGGTTGTGGTTGCTGAAGATCCGCTGACCTGCGTAGCGCGTGGTGGTGGTAAAGCGTTGGAAATGATCGACATGCATGGCGGCGATTTGTTCAGCGAAGAATAATTGCCTCAATCGGCTGAGACCGCGATCACATTGCGCAGGGAATCGCTTCTTGCTGCCGCTTTGTGCGACGGCGTGATGCGTCCGGCCCTGGGAAGTACGGGGGTAAATCCGTGCTTCCTTACCTGTTGTCGAGGATTACGCAGATTTTATGAAGCCGATTTTTAGCAGGGGGCCATCCCTGCAATTGCGTCTGTGCCTGGCAGTTATCGTGGCTATTGCCATTATTGTCGTCGACAGTCGCGTGAGTTCATTTACTCAGATTCGCAATTATCTGGACACGTCGGTAAGCCCGTTCTATTTCCTTGCCAACGGGCCGCGCCAGTTGCTGGACGGCATCTCCGACACGCTGGCATCACGTCAGCAGCTTGAACTGGAAAATAAAGCCTTACGGCGCGAGCTGTTTCTCAAAAACAGCGACCTGCTACTGCTGGGGCAATATAAGCAGGAAAATGCGCGCCTGAGGGAGCTGCTCGGCTCACCGTTACGTCAGGACGAGCATAAGATGGTGACCCAGGTGATCTCCACCAGTACCGATCCTTACAGCGATCAGGTGGTGATTGATAAAGGCAGCATTAACGGTGTGTTCGAAGGCCAACCAGTAATCAGCGATAAAGGCGTTGTCGGGCAGGTGGTTTCTGTCGGGCAAGTCACAAGTCGTGTGCTGTTGATTTGCGATGCGTCCCACGCATTACCGATACAGGTATTACGTAACGATATCCGCGTGATTGCGGCGGGTAACGGCTGCTCAGAAGATCTGCAACTTGAGCATCTGCCTGGAAACACCGATATTCGCGTTGGCGATGTACTGGTCACTTCGGGTCTGGGTGGTCGCTTCCCGGAAGGCTATCCAGTGGGTGTTGTGTCTTCCGTTAAAGTGGATACTCAGCGTGCCTACACGGTCATTCAGGCGCGCCCAACTGCCGATCTCCAGCGTCTGCGTTACCTGCTGTTGTTGTGGGGTAGCGATCAGAATGGTGATAAGCCGATGTCACCTGAAGAGGTTCATCGTGTGGCGAATGAGCGACTGATGCAGATGATGCCTCAGGTGCTTCCGCCAGCGGGTGAGATGGGTCCACCAGCGCCTGCCAGTACGCAGTCCGGTGAACAAATGGGGCCACCTGCGCCAGCAGGAAGTCGTTCCCGTATGCCTGGAGGGCAGCCTTGAGTCGATATCGCAGCCAGGGTCGTTGGGTTATCTGGCTGTCATTTTTGGTTGCCCTCGTCCTGCAAATTATGCCGTGGCCGGAACAGCTTTTCATGTTCCGGCCTTCCTGGGTTCTGCTGATCCTGGTTTATTGGGTGTTAGCATTACCACATCGTGTAAATGTCGGCACAGGCTTTGTGCTGGGTGCAGTGGTTGATTTAATTGCTGGATCAACCCTTGGCGTGCGTGCGCTGGCACTGAGCATTATTGCTTATCTGGTCGCCTTTAAATTCCAGCTATTTCGCAATCTGGCCCTGTGGCAACAGGCACTCATGGTGATGGTGTTGTCACTGGCCGTGGATGTGATTGTCTTCTGGGCCGAATTCCTGGTGATTAACGTCTCATTCCGCCCAGAGATTTTCTGGGGCAGCCTGGTCGACGGCCTGCTCTGGCCTTGGCTATTCTTACTGATGAGAAAAATCCGTCGTCAGTTTGCTGTGCAGTAAAGGACATAGAATGGTATCCCTCTATCTTGCTTCTGGTTCGCCACGTCGCCGTGAGTTGTTAACGCAGCTTGGTTTACAATTCGAACGTCTGGTAACGGACGTTGAGGAGCAGCGCCTGCCGGGCGAAGCTGCCGAGCACTATGTGCTGCGGCTTGCTAACGATAAAGCCCAGGCGGGAGTCGCGTTAGCCGCTGAAAATTTACCAGTGCTGGGCGCTGATACTATTGTGGTTCTGCAAGGTGAAGTGCTGGAAAAACCCGTTGATGCCGAACATGCGGCCGAGATGCTACATAAGCTCTCTGGCCATACGCATCAGGTCATGACGGCGGTAGCGCTGGCCGATCGCCAGCGTCAGCTGGACTGCCTGGTGATGACGGAAGTGACATTCCGTACGTTGAGCGAGCAGGATATCCGTGACTATATTGCGACCGGCGAACCAATGGATAAAGCCGGAGCGTATGGTATTCAGGGGTTTGGTGGTAACTTTGTACGCAAAATTAATGGAAGCTACCACGCAGTGGTTGGACTACCGCTGGTTGAAACTGCGGAGTTATACAGCCATTTTCAGTCGCTGCGTGCCGTGAGGGGACAAGATGACGGCTGAACTACTGATAAATGTAACACCCTCTGAAACCCGCGTTGCCTATATCGATGGCGGTATTCTGCAGGAAATCCATATTGAGCGTGAAGCGCGACGTGGCATTGTCGGTAACATCTACAAGGGTCGTGTAAGTCGTGTTTTGCCTGGGATGCAGGCAGCCTTTGTTGACATCGGTCTGGATAAAGCCGCTTTCCTCCACGCTTCTGACATCATGCCGCACACCGAATGTGTCGCGGGTGACGAACGTAAAAACTTCCACGTCCGAGATATTTCTGAGCTGGTGCGTCAGGGACAAGATCTGGTGGTACAAGTGGTCAAAGATCCACTTGGGACCAAAGGTGCTCGTCTGACGACGGATATCACGCTGCCCTCGCGCTATCTGGTGTTCATGCCCGGTGCATCACACGTGGGCGTTTCACAGCGCATTGAGAGCGAAAAAGAGCGCGACCGTTTAAAAAACGTGGTCAGTGACTACTGTGATGAGCAGGGCGGATTTATTATCCGAACCGCTGCTGAGAGCATCGGTAACGAAGAACTTGCGCAGGATGCGGCATTTCTGAAGCGCCTGTGGACCAAAGTGATCGAGCGTAAAAAACGCAATCAGACGCGCTGTCTGCTGTATGGTGAGCTGGCGCTGGCGCAACGCGTCCTGCGTGATTTTGCCGGTGCCGCGCTGGATCGAATCCGGGTGGATTCACGCCTGACTTGCGATCTGCTGGTGGAGTTTACCGGTGAATATATTCCTGAAATGGCCGGGAAGCTGGAGCTATACAGCGGCAAGCAGCCCATCTTTGATCTGTTTGATGTAGAAAACGAAATCCAACGATCGTTAGACAGAAAAGTTGAGCTGAAGTCCGGCGGTTATCTGATCATCGATCAAACCGAAGCGATGACCACCATCGACATCAATACCGGTGCCTTTGTAGGCCACCGCAATCTCGATGAAACCATCTTCAACACCAATATTGAGGCAACGCAGGCGATTGCTCGCCAACTGCGGCTGCGCAATTTAGGCGGCATCATCATCATCGACTTCATCGATATGAGCAATGACGATCACCGCCGCCGGGTGCTCCACTCGCTGGAAAGCGCCTTAAGCAAAGATCGGGTGAAAACCGGCATTAACGGTTTCTCCGCTTTGGGATTGGTGGAGATGACGCGCAAACGCACGCGTGAGAGTATTGAACACGTCCTGTGTGCTGACTGCCCGGTGTGTAAAGGGCGCGGTACGTTAAAAACGGTAGAAACCGTCTGCTATGAAATCATGCGTGAAA
Organism: Candidatus Pantoea multigeneris; assembly: GCF_011752615.1. Taxonomy (NCBI): domain Bacteria; kingdom Pseudomonadati; phylum Pseudomonadota; class Gammaproteobacteria; order Enterobacterales; family Erwiniaceae; genus Pantoea; species Candidatus Pantoea multigeneris. The sequence goes on along the minus strand of NZ_VWXF01000002.1, from coordinate 451,417 downwards.
TTGTGCGCGTGCATCATGCCTATGACTCCGATCGTTTCCTGGTGTATGTCTCACCAGCCGTGGGTGATACCCTGAAAGGCGAAGAATCACACGCGTTAGCAGAGGTGGAAATCTTTGTTGGCAAACAGGTTAAAGTCCACGTAGAACCGCTTTATAGTCAGGAGCAGTTTGACGTGGTGATGATGTAAAACCCCCCTTGTGCGGCGCAGATAGCTGGAACTATCGCGCATTTGTGCAGATTTTCGCGAAAGACAAGGAGTGCTGTGAGTGAGGCAGTTGCCGAAGATTTTGTTACTGCTGGTCGCCACCATCATTGTCATCGTGGCGCTGCTGGTCAGCGGCTTACGCCTGTTACTTCCGCACGTCGATAGCTACCGTGGCGAGTTGCTCAAACGCATCTCGCAGGTAGCGGGTGTAACGGTCAGCGCAGATTCTCTGGAGGGGAGTTGGGAAAACTTTGGCCCAACGCTGCAAATCCGCCAGATGCAGGTGCAAATCAACCAAACCGATCGCCTCAGCGTTGGCCGTATTAATCTGGCCCTGAATGTGTGGCAGTCGTTGCTGCACGGGCGCTGGCAGTTCCGCGATCTGACCTTCTGGCAGCTTCATCTTGAAACTTCTCGCCAGTTGCTGAGCAACGATCAGCAAAAAAACAGCTTTAAACCCGGACAGATCAACGATCTGTTCCTCAATCAGTTTGACCACTTTGACCTGCGCGACAGCACCATTCGCTTTCTGACGCCATCCGGCCAGCACGCCGAATTAGCGATCCCTAAACTGACCTGGCTGAATGAAAAAAATCGGCATCGCGCAGAAGGCGAAGTCAGTTTATCCAGCTTCACCGGTCAACACGGTGTGGTTCAGGTACGGCTAGATCTCAACGATAATCACGGGTTGCTCAATGACGGTCGTATCTGGCTGCAGGCGGATGACGTAGATGCCCGCCCGTGGCTGGGCCGCTGGATGCAGGATAACACCCGACTGGAGAGTGCCAAATTTAGCCTGACAGCCTGGGCAACGCTGCGCGATGGCGATCTCTACGCGGGTGACCTGTTGCTGCGTAATGGCGGCGCAAGCTGGCAGGGGGATGACAAAACCCATCAGTTACAGGTTGATGGCCTTACGGCACATCTGTCCCGCTTCCAAAATGGTTGGGCGGTATCTGTGCCACAAACGCGCCTCAGCACCGATGGCGTAGCATGGCCGAACGGTAACTTCTCGCTGTTGTGGCGTCCGGAAGATCAGCAAGGGTTGGGCAGTGGCCAGCCCGCTGAAGTGCGGGTACGTGCAACGCAGTTAGATCTTCAGCGTTTGTCGCCACTGCTGCCCCTGTTTACGCCATTGGCCCCCACGCTGGTGACAGATTGGCAGGCGCTACAGCCACAGGGGAAAATCGATGCGCTGGCGCTGGATATTCCGCTCAATCAGCCGGAAAAAACCCGCCTTCAGGCAAAGTGGCGTGATTTAGGCTGGCAGCCGTGGGAATTATTACCGGGGATGTCCGGGCTAAATGGCCAGGCGAGTGGCAGCGTGAATGATGGTCAGGTGCAAATACAGCTGGGTGACACTCTCGTCCCTTACAGCAAAATGTTCAAGGCTCCGCTGGAGATCCACCAGGTCACCGGCACCCTGAACTGGCAGCACGATGATCAGGGTTTGACGCTGGCCGGGCACGATCTTGATGTTCAGGCTCGTTCGTTACATGCGCGCGGTGACTTTAAATATCAGCAAAACAGCGGAGATGCTCCACGGCTGGATATTCTGGCTGGGATCCGCGTGACAGATGCCGGAGATGCCTGGCGTTATTTCCCTGAACCGCTAATGGGTAAAGATCTGACCCATTATCTCAGTACTGCCATTCAGGGCGGGCAGGTGGGTGATGCGACGCTGCTGTTCGCGGGTAACCCGCAGCTGTTCCCGTTCAAACACAATGATGGCATGTTTGAGGTTTGGGTACCGCTGCGTCAGTCTACCTTTGCTTTCCAGCCGGGCTGGCCAGCTTTGCAGAACCTGGATATCAACCTCGATTTCGTCAATGACGGGTTGTGGATGAAAGCAGAACACGCTCGCTTAGGCGAAGTGGATGCACGTAACCTGGTGGCCGCTATCCCCGATTATCTCAAAGAGAAGCTACTGATTGAGGGCGATCTCAGCGGGCAGGGCAAGCAGATTGGCGACTACTTCCAGCAAACGCCTTTGAAGAGCAGTCTGGGTGCGGCGCTGCAACAGTTGCAGATTGGCGGCAATACGCAGGGCCATTTAAGCCTGGATATCCCACTGGATGGGGAGTTGGTGCATGCGCGCGGTACTGTGACAATGAAAAATAACAGTCTGCATATTGTTCCTCTTGGCACCACCCTGCAAAACCTGAGTGGGACTTTCCGTTATGACAACGGCAATTTGCAGAGTGATACGCTCCAGGCGCAGTGGTTTGGTCAGCCGACGAATGTCAGCTTCAGCACCCAGGAACTGGCCGATCACTTTGCGATTAACGTTAAGTTAGGCGGAGAGTGGCAGCTGGCGCATCTGAAAACCCTGCCAGAAAATATTCGTAGCCAGCTTGCTGGGCCACTGCCGTGGCAGAGCAACGTCGATATCACGTTGCCAAATCATGGCGAGGCGACTTATGCGATTAGCCTGAATGGTGATGCCAAACAGGTGAGCAGTCGCTTACCCGCGCCATTAGACAAAACGGCAGGTGAGAGCCTGCCCTTCACGGTAAACGCGACCGGTTCGCAGCAACGTTTCTCATTGAGCGGTACTGTGGCAGGCAAGCATCGTTTTAACAGTAACTGGCTGCTGACCCCGCATCTGCGTGTTGAGCGTGGGATCTGGGAAAATGACACGAAAACGTTGCCAGCTCTCCCTAAAACCTCAGGCATGGTACTGAATTTGCCCGCGCTGGACGGGCAAGCCTGGGCAGAGTTACTGGCAGCGGCTAGTAGCGGTAGCAGCGGAGAACCGCAGGTTGGCGGGGCGAAGCTGCCGGGCGATTTCATCTTGCAGTCACCTTCTGTGACCCTGGGCGGGCAGGAGTGGCATGACGTCAAGGCGACCCTGACCCAGGGAACGGCAGGAAATCGTAACGTTACGGTACAGGCGCGTGAAATGCGTGGTTCTCTGCAAACGTCCACTACCGCTCCGTGGCGGCTGGGGCTCAACTACCTGTATTACAATCCGCAGTGGGATCAGGCACAGGGCAGTAGCGCTGATACGTCCCTTACGCAGAATATTGATTTCAGCCACTGGCCAGCATTACAGATAACCTGTGATGAATGCTGGTTACGGGGGCAAAAATTCGGACGGATGCAGGCTGATCTCAACCCGCAGGGCAGTACGTTAGCACTTACTAACGGTCAAATAGATACCGGCAACGCTAAACTGAAAATCAGCGGTACATGGGTCAACCAGGGCAGCGATCAGCGTACGGCGCTGAAGGGCACATTGAGTGGGAATAATATTAACGATGCGACCAACTGGTTTGGCGTTAATACACCGCTACGTAATGCTCCGTTCAATATCGACTATGACCTGCACTGGCGTTCGGCGCCGTGGAAACCGTCAGAACGTACATTGAGTGGCACGCTCAAAAGTCACTTTGGCAAAGGTGAAATTGCCGATGTGAACACCGGCGCAGCCGGGCAGTTGTTGCGACTGGTGAGCTTTGATGCACTGCTGCGTAAGCTACGACTCGATTTTAGAGACACCTTCAGTAGTAAAGGCTTCTACTTTGATTCCATTAACGGCACGGCATGGATTGATAACGGCATCATGCATACCGACAACCTACTGGTTGATGGTTTAGAAGCGGATATTGCCATGCAAGGCAAGGTGGATTTGGTGCAGCGCCAGATTGAGATGGAAGCGGTGGTTGCCCCCGAAATTTCGGCTTCAGTGGGCGTGGCGACGGCCTTTGTGGTGAATCCAGTGATTGGCGCCGCAGTCTTTGCTGCCAGCAAAGTCCTTGGCCCCATTTGGAACAAAATCTCGCTGCTGCGCTACCACATCAGCGGCCCGCTGGATAAACCAGAAATCCACGAAGTGCTGCGCCAGCCGCGTGAAAATGACAAGAAGTGAATTTGACGTCTTCGGGGAATTGCCGCAGGCTATGATTAACCGAGCACATAATTGAGCGAGAAACGATGACTCTGAACCTGGTAAGTGAGCAGTTACTATCTGCTAACGGTATTAATCAGCAGGACCTTTACTCTCTGTTAGGGCAGCTTTCAGAACGTCGTCTGGATTATGCTGACCTCTATTTTCAGTCCAGCCTGCATGAATCATGGGTGCTGGAAGATAAAATCATTAAAGATGGCTCATACCATATCGACCAGGGCGTCGGTATTCGCGCCGTCAGCGGTGAAAAAACCGGTTTTGCCTATGCTGACCAAATTACCTTAAACGCGCTGCGCCAGTCTTCTGAAGCGGCACGCAGTATCGTGCGCGAGCAGGGCAACGGCAAGTCTCATACCCTTTCTGCGGTGATCCAGCGCGAGCTGTATCGCCCACTTAATCCGCTCGATAGCCTGACCCGTGAAGATAAAATCGCGCTGCTGCACCGCATCGATAAAGTGGCTCGTGCTGCTGACCCGCGTGTACAGGAAGTGAATGCCAGCCTGACCGGTGTTTATGAGCAAGTATTGGTTGCCGCTACGGATGGCACCCTGGCGGCCGATATCCGTCCGCTGGTTCGCCTCTCAGTCAGCGTGTTGGTTGAGCAAGATGGTAAGCGTGAGCGTGGCTCAAGTGGCGGCGGCGCGCGCGTAGGTTATGAGTTCTTCCTGGCTGATGAAGACGGTGAAGTGCGTGCTGATGCATGGGCGAAAGAAGCGGTGCGTCTGGCACTGGTTAGCCTTTCGGCCGTTGCAGCCCCGGCTGGCGCGTTGCCGGTGGTGTTGGGTGCGGGCTGGCCTGGCGTGTTGTTGCATGAAGCGGTAGGACACGGGCTGGAAGGCGATTTCAACCGCCGTGAAACCTCGGTCTTCAGCGGTAAAATGGGCCAGTTGGTCGCTTCAGAACTCTGTACTGTGGTTGATGATGGCACCATTGAAGGATTGCGTGGCTCACTGGCCGTGGATGACGAAGGTGTACCAGGTCAGTACAACGTACTGATTGAAAACGGCATTCTGAAAGGTTACATGCAGGATAAGCTCAATGCGCGCCTGATGGGTGTCGCGCCGACCGGTAATGGTCGTCGTGAATCTTATGCACATCTGCCAATGCCACGTATGACCAACACCTATATGCTGGCCGGTAAGTCGACGCCACAAGAGATTATCGAAAGCGTGGAGTATGGTCTGTATGCACCAAACTTCGGTGGCGGTCAGGTTGACATCACCTCGGGTAAATTTGTCTTCTCAACGTCAGAAGCGTATCTGATCGAGAAAGGCAAAATTACGACCCCGATCAAAGGTGCAACGCTGATTGGCTCCGGTATTGAAGCCATGCAGCAAATCTCCATGGTGGGTAACGATCTGGCGCTGGACAAAGGCGTTGGCGTTTGCGGTAAAGAGGGACAGAGCGTACCGGTTGGTGTTGGCCAGCCAACGCTGAAGCTCGATAACATTACCGTCGGCGGCACGGCCTGATTTTCCCCCAGAGGCGGCGCTCTGCCGCCTCATTTTAAACTGACACGATGTTGCTGATACTGCTGCGATACAGTGCGGAAATACTCGGTCAGATAATCAATGCATACCTGCACTTTCAACGGCATCTTGTCTTTCTCAGTATACAGCGCGTAGACCGGACGCGGTTCTGACTGATATTTGGGGAACAGAATGTCGATATCCCCCTGGGTTATCTCATCAATCACCCACATCAGTGGCACATAGGCAATGCCGCAGCCCGCTTTCAGCCAACGAATCAGGGTTAATGAGTCATTGGTGACAAACCGCCCCTGCGGTGACAGGCGCGTTACCACACCTTCCGGCGTTATCAGCTCAAAATTATTATCTGGGCGTACGCTGTATTCCAGCCAGGAAAGGTTATCGATATCACTCGGTTTCTCTGGTGTGCCTTGTTTAGCCAGATAGCTGCGTGCGGCGCACACGACCATTGGCATCGCACCGAGGCGGCGTGAAAACAGGCTGGAATTTTCCAGATGGCCAACGCGGATCACTAAATCCAGCCCGTTGGCGATCAGGTCTGGTGCCGGGCTACCGGTCACCAGGTTGACGCTCAGACCGGGATAATCACGCAGCATATTGGTTGTCATATCAGCTAGCACGTTTTGTGCCATGGTGGATGAACTGCCGATACGCAACACACCTATCGGCGTATTGTTGAAAGCATACAGCTGCTCATGCACCTGCGCGGCTTCACCCAACATCCGGCGACAGCCCTGATAATAGATTTTCCCCGCTTCGGTGAGACCGAGGCTGCGGGTGCTTCGATTCAGCAATTTAACTTGTAGGTCATCTTCCAGTTTGGCGACGATCTGGCTGATGGATGAGACGCTAAGATGAAGCTGTCTGGCGGCGGCGGTAAACGAACCTAATTCAACCACTTTGGCGAATACCGACATGCCTTTAAGTCGTTCCATTGTTTACTCTGGCTAAAAAGTGATTTAGCTCACATTAAGTAGAAAAATTATAGTAAGGCGCGTTACTATATGCGTGCCGGGCCCCTCTTCGCTGCTCCGTATATTCTGACGCGTGGTGATTGCCCTTCAGGGCAATGTCGCTAATATCCCTGATGATACGCTATTATTAACCCAGCCGTAGTGAGGTGTTGTGCCATCTCAACATCATAAACCTACCGTGCAGTATTGCGGTGGGCAACTCTGGAGCGTCCGGCGCAGTCAAACTAAGGATCCCTGATGAGCGTGCTTCCGGTTTTTGTCGTGTTTGGGCTCTCTTTCCCGCCCATATTTGTAGAGTTGATCGTTTCACTGTTGTTGTTCTGGTTAGTGAAGCGAGTGCTGACACCCAGCGGTATCTATGACCTTGTCTGGCATCCAGCACTGTTTAACACAGCGCTTTACTGCTGTGTGTTTTACCTGGTATCCCGTCTATTTGTCTGAGGTTTAAGTGAAAACACTAATAAGAAAAATCGCGCGCTACGTGATTACTCTGCTGCTGGTGATCATTGCAATCGTTATCATTTTTCGTGCCTGGTTTTTTTATACAGAATCCCCGTGGACGCGCGATGCTCGCTTTGCCGCTGATGTCGTGGCGATCGCACCGGATGTCACCGGTCTGATCACTGACGTGCCAGTGCGTGATAACCAACTGGTGAAAAAGGGCGACACGCTGTTTGTGGTCGACCGTCCGCGTTACCAGAAAGCGCTGGATGAAGCTCAGGCTGATGTCGAATACTACCAGGCGCTGGTGAACGAGAAACGCCGTGAAGCAACTCGTCGTAATCAACTCGGCACTGCGGCAATGTCGCGTGAAGCTATCGAACAGTCGAACAACGATTTACAAACCAGCGAGCATCAGCTGGCAAAATCCGTGGCAACGCGTGATTTAGCGCAAATCGATCTTGATCGAACCAATATTCGTGCGCCTGCGGATGGCTGGGTAACCAACCTGAATGCCTATCAGGGTGAGTTCATCAACCGTGGCTCTGTAGCCGTGGCCTTGGTGCAGAAGGGCACTTACCATGTGCTGGCTTACCTTGAAGAGACGAAGCTGCACGGCCTGCAACCGGGTTATCGCGCTGAAATCACGCCATTGGGCAGTAACATTGTGCTGCGTGGCACGGTAGAAAGCGTCGCGGCTGGTGTTACCAACAGCAGCAGCAGCGTGGATAGCAAAGGCATGGCAACCGTCGATTCAAACCTGGAGTGGGTGCGTTTAGCGCAGCGCGTTCCAGTGCGAATCCACCTTGATGAGCAGCCTGGTAATCGCTTCCCGGCGGGCACCACGGCAACTGTGGTCATCACCGGTAAAGAAGATCGTAAAGCTGAACATGTTTCTCCAATTGGTAAATTGTTCAATCGGTTACGTGAATTCGGTTAACCGGAGGTGAGATGATTGAGTTTCTCCGCTTCCCGGTTAAGTTGACCTTTGCCTTAGTCTCGGCACTGTTCATTGGATTTCATTTTAATCTGGAAACCCCCCGCTGGGCCGTAATGACGGCGGGGATCGTCGCTGGCGGCACGGCTTTTGCTGCGGGTGGCGATCCCTACTCCGGTGCGCTGCGTTATCGTGGCATTCTGCGTATTATCGGTACTTTTATTGGCTCAATTGCCGCGGTAACTATCATGATCGCGACGGTGCGTGCACCCGCGATTATGCTGCTACTGTGTTGTATTTGGGCCGGTGTCTGTGTCTGGGTCTCTTCGTTAATTAAAGTCGAAAACTCCTATGCGTTGGGGCTGGCAGGTTATACCGCATTAATTATTGTGATCACGGCTGATGCCAGTGGCGCACTGACGTTAGCGCCTCAGTTTGCCGTGGAACGCTGTAGTGAGATTGTGCTCGGTATTCTGTGTGCCATTCTGGCTGATATCCTCTTTTCACCGCGTTCGATTAAAAAAGTGATCGATAGCGAAGTGGATTCTCTGCTGGTAGCACAGTTCAAACTGCTGCAACTCTGTGTGGCCCATGGTGATAACAAAGAGGAAGTGGATAAGGCCTGGAGCACGCTGGTGCGTCGCACTACCGCGCTGAAAGGGATGCGCAGCCAGCTTTTAATGGAGTCTTCACGCTGGAAAACTGTCGCTACTCGCCTTGAAGCCCTGCATTCGCTCTCTTTAACCATGATCACCCAGGCGACAGAAACCTTCCTGATTAAAAATGTTCGTCCTGACTATCTACCGCCCCAGTTTTCCCTACTGATTGAAAAAGAGGTGGAGAGCGTTGCGGATGTGCATAAGCGCTTAAAAGTCTTGCGTCGCGTGTTCAGTGCCAGCGGTAATAAAACACTGCCGGTGACGCTGGGCAGTTGGGTAGGCGCAGCGACTGAGTACTTGCTGCTCATGAAAGGCGTGAAAACCAACAGCCGCATCAGCAGCATTGAAAGCGGGATTTTGCAGCGTGATATTATCGTGCCTGGGCGTTCAGCCGAAACGCACCATGCGATGATCAACGGTATCCGTACTTTTGTCTCACTGGCGCTGGGCTGCTTCTTCTGGCTTTACACCGGCTGGACTTCAGGCAGCGGCTGCGTCGTGATGATGGGGGTGATCACCGCCCTGGCCATGCGTGTACCTAACCCATTGGGCATGGTCATGGACTTTGTCTACGGCATGATGGTCGCACTGCCGCTGGGAGCGCTCTATTTTATGGTGATCATGCCTGCCACACAGCAAAGCATGTTGTTGCTGTGCATCTCTCTTGGTGTGATGGCCTTTATCAGCGGCATTTTGATTCAGCGACGTCAGGTTGGGACGCTCGGCGCGTTGATTGGCACCATTAATATTTTGGTGCTGGAAAACCCGATGCAGTTTCAGTTTAAGGTGTTCCTCGATAACGCGCTGGGGCAGATCATTGGCTGCTTCCTGTCACTGCTGGTGATCTTGATCATCCGTGATAACTCAAAAGCACGCACCGGACGTAAAATTCTCAACCGCTTTATGTATGCAGCAGTCTCCGCCATGACCACTAATCAGGCCAGACGCCGGGAAAACCATTTACCCGCGCTGTATCAGCAGTTGTTTATGTTGCTCAATCTGTTCCCCGGCGATATTGAAAAATACCGTATTGCCCTGACGCTGGTGATTAGTCATCAACGCTTGCGACGGGCTGAGATCCCGATCAATGCCGATCTCTCGGCTTACCATCGGCAATTACGTAGCACCGCCGATCGGGTTGTTGCAGCAAGCAATGATGAGAAGCGAGCCTATTACTTCCAGCGTTTGCTGCAAGAGCTCAAGGTCTATCAGGAAAAGTTAGTGCAGTATGACGCTCCCACCGGTGTTATCGAACCGGTACACCGCCTGGCTGCAATGCTAGATAAGTACCAGAACACCCTGATTCGTATCTAACGTCTAACCGCCGCAGCAATGCCGGCGGTTTTTTTTACTCTGTCGTTCAGGCAAAAAAAACGACGCCCGGATAAGCGTCGTTTGTTTGGTAACCCCGGTGCTGCAAAAAAGGGCCCCGGCAGGCGGGGCCAAAGGTCGTCAACGGATTGACGAGGAATTACTTATACAGCTCAGCGGTGACATGATAGCTGTCACCGGTGCGTGCTTCGATAACCCTGTACGCACTGGCTTCCTGCGCATTCGCTTTTTCAGAAAGCTGGGCACGGTAGTCCATAGGCGATCCGGCAGTGCCGCTGATAGTGACAGTGCTACCGACAGATTGCAGATTCTGCTCATCAACCTGTTGTTGAGTAACCAGTTGCGCTGCGGAAGCGCCAAAAGTTATCACTGAGAACAGACCGAGAGTGGCGATGCTGGCTTTGATTTTCATTCTTTTTCTCCAGAGTTAAATCAACAACCTGCGGTGTGCATAGCTTCAGGGCGGGTCGTCGAAAGCATGGCTGGCACCGTTATTCGGTGCCATTGGCCATTATTCTTATTTATACAGTTCAGCGGTGTAGTGATAAGTATTGTCACGGTTAGCTTCAATGATGCGGTAGTGGCTAGCACCTTGAGCATCGGCTTTTTGTGACAGCGCCTGACGAATGTTGGTCTGGTCGCCATCAATACCGCTGATGCTAACAGTCTGATTCATTGATTGCAGGCCAGCGGCCTGATCGTTGCTAACCAGTGATGCAGCGTGGGCACCAACAGAAAGCAGTGATGCCAGACCGATGATTGCGATGGTTAATTTGGTTTTCATGGTGTTATCTCCGAAAAAGGTCTTAGTGGCCTGGAGCTATGGCTACGACGGGCCACCGTGGTATGACAGTGAGTTGGCTGAAACTTAGTTATACAGTTCAGCGGTCGCGTGATAGTTGCCGTTGTTATAAGCCTCAATCACACGGTATGCCTTAGCACCTTGTTTATCGGCTTGATGATTCAGCTGCTGGTTGATGTCAGACGGTGCGCCGTCGATACCGCTTACGCTGATGGTGCCTAAAGAGTGCAGGCCCTGCGCCTGGGTGGTATCGATGTTTTGTGCGGCGAAAGCGCCGAATGACAGTGCAGATAACATGCCCACAGCGGCAATAGCAGTTTTAATTTTCATATTCATTTCCTCGTCGTATCTTTTTTTCTTCATATTCGTGTGATTCTCATCACGGAAACAAGTATAGAACTAATAACCTTTGAAATTAATACTCTGCTAATAATGATTGGTTGTTATCCGTTGTCCTTATGCGTCATTTTAATAACGGAAAGTTATAAAAGATGCTTATTGGTGATGGTTGAGAGGGTATTTATATTTAAAAACAAGCACATAGGGTAATTTATCGTTTTGTGCGAAAATGTTTGGTTTATTAAACTACCAAATGATATTGAAGCAGTTATTTAAACTGGTTTATTTGTGCCTAATAGTGAAAAACGACACATAATGATAAAAATGCGAAAGGGTCTAGCGTCAGGATAGGTCTGGCGACAAGCGAAGCGTGTTTTTTAACACTATGATTTTTAAGCTTTAAATGTTTTAGCCAACGTGAGGGGAAAGATAAGAATGTTGCCAGCAGGTTAACCGCTGGCAAAGGCGAGCGGTAGTTAAAGCTCCTGCTCAAACAGGTCGATAACGGCGTCGTGCAACTGCTTAACCGTGAAGGCGCGTGCTGGGGTAATGAAGATGGTGTCATCCCCGGCAATGGTGCCGAGAATACCTTCCGCTTTACCGAGCGAGTCGAGCAGGCGGGCGATCAGCTGTGCGGCCCCTGGGCTGGTGTGAATAACGACTAAAGCGTCGTTATAGTCGATATCCAGCACGAGGTTTTTCAGTGGGCTGGTGGTGGTCGGGACGCCCAGTTCGGCGGGCAGGCAGTAAACCATCTCCATTTTGGCGTTGCGCGTGCGCACCGCACCAAATTTGGTCAACATGCGTGAGACTTTGGACTGATTAATGTTTTCAAAGCCCTCTTCCTGCAGAGCAGCGACAATTTCACCCTGTGAGCTGAATTTTTCCTGTTTCAGCAGTGCCTTAAAGGCTTTGATAAGATCATCTTGTTTGCTTGGATTACGCATAAGTTACCAGGTTAAGGAGTATTAATAAGGCGAGAGCCTGTGCGGCGTTGACATTATTATGCAGTTAAGTGAATTTTTATGCAATTGATGTGTGGCACTTTTGCTATTGCTAAACAGGCGGCCGGGGATAATAGCAAATTAAGCCAGACCTGAGCAAAAGAGGATCGGCTGGCGCACAGCAGGGCGACGATTCTTGTTATATGCTTGATTTGTAGTTTGACGATATCACTGCCGAACCCTGTCTGCGACGTTTGCTGGCAACGGTCATTCAACGGCGGTGCAGGTGGCTAATAACCCGATAAGCTACCGCACAGGCTGTTGTGAAGTTGATTAGGTCACATCAGAGGGTTTTCCGGCTCTTCACTGCTCCACCTTAATAAGGAGTTCAGGATGAAAGTTGCTGTTCTTGGTGCCGCAGGCGGCATAGGTCAAGCACTGGCGCTGCTGTTGAAAACCCAACTTCCCGCTGGATCAGAGCTTACGCTGTACGATATCGCCCCGGTGACACCGGGCGTGGCGGTTGATCTCAGCCATATTCCAACGGCAGTCAAAGTGCAGGGGTTCAGTGGGGAAGATGCCTCCCCTGCTCTTAAAGGCGCTGATGTGGTATTGATCTCAGCGGGTGTTGCACGCAAACCGGGCATGGATCGTGCCGATCTGTTTAACGTGAATGCCGGCATCGTGCGTAATCTGATCGAACAAGTGGCAGAAACGGCCCCGAAAGCACTGATTGCCGTCATCACTAATCCGGTCAATACCACGGTGGCGATTGCGGCCGAGGTACTGAAAAAAGCCGGTGTCTACGATAAAAATCGCCTGTTTGGTGTAACCACGCTTGATGTGATTCGGGCAAAAACCTTTGTGGCGGAGCTTAAGCACAAACCGCTGGAAGCGATTGAAGTGCCTGTTGTGGGTGGCCACTCTGGCGTGACGATTTTACCCCTGTTGTCTCAGGTAGCTGGGGTAACGTTTAGCGACCAGGAAGTGGCAGAGATGACCAGGCGTATCCAGAATGCGGGTACGGAAGTGGTAGAGGCGAAAGCCGGTGGCGGATCGGCAACCCTGTCAATGGGACAAGCGGCGGCTCGACTGGGGTTGGCTCTGGTGCGAGCCCTACAGGGGGAAGAACAGGTGATTGAGTATGCTTATGTTGAAGGCAGCGGTGAGTACGCTCGCTTCTTTGCTCAGCCACTGTTACTCGGTAAGGGCGGTGTCGTGGAACGTAAGCCGATTGGCGCTCTCAGTCAGTTCGAACAGGCGGCATTGGATGGGATGCTAGAGACACTAAAAAAAGACATCAAGCTGGGTGAAGAGTTTGTGAAATAGCCAGGCCTTGAGTGACAACCATCAAAAACGAAAAAACCGCCCGACGGTAAGCCGGGCGGTTTTATTTTGCGGTTACAGACCGCCCGAACGGTAACTGCGCCCCGCAGGCGTGCCATTGCTGGCCGGGATTTTTTTACTGCCGTTTTCCATACGCATCTGGAAAGGCGGGAAGGGCATTTCAATCCCATGCGCTTCAAACCCTTGCAGAATCAACTGATGTAGCTCGTGACGCAGTGGCATACGATGCCCCATCTCAGCCGCATAAATGCGAAGTTCAAACAGTTGGATACCCTGCTGTAAATCCACCAGGAAGACATCCGGCGTCGGGTTGTCCAGCACATAGCTACAGCGGTTAGCCGCCTGGAGAAGCAGGTTGGTCACCTCATCGCTATTAGCATGTGCGGGTGCTGGAATGGTTAATACCACACGTGAAACCGAGTCAGACAGCGTCCAGTTAACAAACTGCTCAGTGATAAATGCCTTGTTCGGCACGATAATCTCTTTGCGGTCCCAGTCGGTGATTGTGGTCGCTCGGGTGTTAATCCGGGTGATGCTGCCCGTTAAGTCACGGATCGTCACGGTATCGCCAATGCGGATCGGTTTCTCAAACAGAATGATCAGACCAGAAATAAAGTTGGCAAAGATCTCCTGTAAACCGAAGCCCAGACCAACGGTCAGACCGGCGACCAGCCATTGCAGTTTTGACCACTCAATGCCCAGCAGAGAGAAGCCCAACAGGCCACCAATCAGCGTCAGTAAGTACTTCGTGATGGTGGTGATGGCGTAGCCTGTGCCAGGGCGTAAGTCGATGTGCTGTAGCAGTGCCAGCTCGAGCAGTGCGGGCATGTTTCGCACCAGCTGTGTGGTAATAAACAGCACGATAATGGCGATTAATACCGAGCCCAGCGTAATAGGCTGGATACTTTCGACGCCCTGAACCGTGGTGCTGACATCCCACAAACGGATGTTCTCGAGGAAGCCGAACGCGGAGTGCAGTTCTGACCACAGGGCAATAACCGAAATCAACGCCAGCAGTGTCAGAATCGACCGTACCAGGCGCAATGACTGCGCACTGATGGCATCCAGATCGACCACCGGTTCTTCATTCTCTATGCTGCCTTCACCGGCGGAAAGGGGCTCTTTCTCCTCTTCACCGCGTGCACGTGTAGCCAGCATTTCGGCACGACGCTGGCGAGCACGATCGAAAGCGAGCCGCCGCCGTTGGATCAACATCCAGCGCCGAATAATGTGATAAATCACCAGGAGCAGGAACCAGATCCCAACCGATGTCTCCAGACGTGCCAGCAACGCCTGAGCGGTCGCCAGATAGCCCAGCGTTGAGGCCAGTGCGGCGACCAGTGGAATCGCAATCATGATGTTCCACAGGATGCGGTTAATGATGTTATCGCCATTGCCCTCTTTATCGAGATAAAGCGGGATGCCTGCACGTTTTAGGCTGACGGTAACAATGCTCAATGCGCCGCAGATCAAGATAAAGCACAGTCGCCCCAGCGTGGCTGAGAACTGGCGATCTTCCAGGTTAGCAAAGGCGATTAACAGCATGATCAGCGGCACGATCAGGCCGATGGTCAGCGAGTAGTAGCGCATTGCACGTGCAACGCGGACTTGTGGCCAACGGAAATGGACAATAAACAGGCCATCGCTACGGGCAAACGTCGCGCTGATCATAAAGGCCCACAGTAGCGGCAGCGTAGCGGTAATGCCGTCTCCGACCGCAACTGCGATCGGATAAGGCCAGGCGTGTTGCAGGCCATAGCCGAGGGTGGCCCACAATACCGGCAGCGGAATCGCCACCAGAATGGACCACAGCACCGTGCGCAGTGTCAGGCCAAAGCGGTCCTGGGTCACTTTACCGACTTTGCTGGCGGCACGTTCCATAAAGGTGTGGAAATGTCGACGCGTGCGGATGCTGAAGCCGACCAGTAACAGCGCGCCGATTACCGGCAACAGCGTTTCCTGGCTGGTGAACATCATCGCGATAGCTTTACCCAACTGGCCGAGGGTATCCAGAGACAGTAACCGCGTGAGGTCGCGCGCGACATCTACCGGGTAGCTCAGGCTGATGGGGCTAATGTCGGCGGTCCAGAACAGATAGCGGTGAGTCGCTTCCTGAACCTCCGCGAGCGCATCCTGCAACTGTGTATTCGCAACTTGCAGTTTGGTGATTTCCAGAATCAGCGTATCGCTGCCGGAAATCAGAGAATTCAGCAGTTCACGCTGGGTTTTCAACTGCGCGTCGAGAATGCGCTTTTGCTCGTTGGTGAATGGGGTGCCATCAGGTTGGCTGGCATTACGTAGCGAATCCTGCTTTTGCAACAGATTATCAAAATAGAGACGCTGGACGCGCAGCTGGCCCATTTCAGCATCAATCGGCTGATTCTTGGGCATATCGGGGAGCCGGGCGACCTGCGCACGCAACGCCTCACCCAGCAGGTTCGAAGTCCCCAGCCACTGTGACTGTTCACGGAGGGTGCTGAGTGCCTGACGTACCTGAATGATCTGATTAGTCGCCAGGCGCTGCTGCGAGGCGACAAGATCCATGCGTTGTGCCTGCTGGTTCAACGATGAAGAGAGATCGCGGTTAACCCGAAACTGCTCGCTAATTGCCGGTGGCATATCGCCGCTGTTTTCTGCTAACTCTTCGGTACGCGCCAAAGCCAGCTCGGCTTCACGCTGGCGCTGATTGTTTAATTGATTACGCAGGGCCTGTAGGTAGGCATCCAACTGCGAGGCTTTTTGCTGGTGCAAATCTGCCCGCATCCGCGCCAGTTCCTGGCGATTATTGGCGGACAGTTGTGCCAACTCCAGCTCATCCACCAACGCTTTGCTGGCAGCGCTTTCTGCCTGCCTGGCCGCAACTTGCGCCAGTGCCAACGGCGTGCCGTTATTAGCCACCGTGAGCAGGCGTTGGCCTGCTTCGGCCATCGTTCGGCGCGCGTCGGTTTGCTGCTGCGGAAGCTGCGAGAGGGAATCACTGATTTCGCGGGCGCGATCCTGCTCTTGTTGGGTCAGACGGCTCTCTTCCAGTAACTGGCTGCTGACCTGCAAGATTTCTTGATCCAGCTCGGCACTGCTCATATTGCTGCGCACGCTTCTGCTGCTGCTTTCTAGCGCGGCGGTCTGCTGACGTAGTTCACGCGCCAGGCGCGGGAAATCATCAATCACCTGCTGATACTGTTTGGTATGTTCCAGTGACGTATCACGTTGATTGAGGGAGCTCAGCGCGGCTTCCAGCACCTGAACCTGTTCGGTCTGAGTTGGACTGGTTTTGGCCGCTTTGGCCTCTTCCAGTGACTGTTTTAACTGGCTCGCATCCGGTACGCCAGCGGCGAAGGCAGTACTGCTGAGCCAGAGGCTCAGCAGGAGAATCAAGAGGGTACGCACGGGGAAAGGCTCAGGTTATTCAGCGGAATCGGCGATGTTGTCTGCCTGCGGCAGAACCAGCGCCAGCGGTTGACCGAGACGGGTTTTGCTTTCTGGCTCAAGGCTTTCAGCCAGTTTGACGCGGCCCGGTGCAAACAGGTTAATCACGGTAGAACCGAGCTTAAAGCGTCCCATCTCCTGACCTTTCAGCAACACTACGGCACCTTCATGGTCAGCAGCCGGGTAGTGCCAGCGTTTGATCACGCCTTCACGCGGAGGCGTAATGGTGCCCGCCCAGACAGTTTCAATGCTACCAACAATGGTCGCACCCACCAGGATTTGCACCATCGGGCCGATATCCGTATCAAAGTAGCAAATGACGCGCTCGTTGCGGGCAAACAGGTTAGGGATGTTGCGCGCAGTCAGAGGGTTAACTGAGTAGAGATCGCCTGGTACGTAGATCATTTCACGTAAAATGCCGTTGCAAGGCATGTGTACCCGGTGATAATCGCGTGGGGCCAGATAGGTGGTGATGAATTCACCTTCGCAGAACTTCTCTGCCATCGCTTCGTTACCGGCTAACAGTGCATCAATACTGTAGTAGTGACCTTTAGCCTGGAAAATTTGATCGCCTTCGATACGCCCCAACTGGCTCACGGCACCATCGGCAGGCAATACCACCAGATTGGCATCGGCATCAATCGGACGTGCGCCATCCTTCAGCGGACGCACAAAGAAATCATTGAAGGTGCGATAGCTGGCAGTGTCAGGCTTTTGCGCTTCTGCCATGTCGACTTTATAAAACCAGACAAACACATCAATGACGGCTTTGGTCAACCAGCCACCCCGTTTGCTGGCACCCCAACCCGCGAGTTCGGTAAGCCCTTTTTTCGGGAGAAGATGATTCAAGCCGAGTTTTAAACGATCAAGCACTTTAGCCTCCTGGCTATCTCGTGAATATTTCGCAGTACCCCAGTAGATGGGGCAGCAAAAGGGGCGGATTGTAGCAGCGCCCTGATTTATTGGCGAATCTGCCTTTCTAGCGCTTAATCATCGCTAGCGGAAAAGTTTTTACGCGTTTTTACCTGCACTTGTTCCATGCTTTCCAGAATGCGGTGGTAATTATCGAAGCGAGACTCATTGATCACGCCGTTTTCCACCGCTTCACGCAATGCACAACCGGGATCGTTGCCATGCTTACAGTCACGGAATTTACAAGTGCCAAGGAACTCGCGAAATTCGACAAAGCCCTGGGTGATTTGTTCCGCTTCCAGGTGCCATAAACCAAACTCACGCACGCCCGGTGAGTCAATCACGTCACCGCCATGCGGGAAGTGATACAACCGTGCTGCGGTCGTTGTGTGCTGACCCAAACCTGAGACGTCTGAAACGTCATTGGTCAGAATTTCACTCTGATCCTGGCTGTTAAAGCCAAGGAGTGCGTTCAGCAAGCTGGATTTCCCTACGCCTGACTGGCCTGCAAAAATACTGATGCGGCCCGTCAGCGCGGCTTCTAAATCGGCCAGGCCATTTTTACGGTGGCTGGAGACCAGCAGCACGCGATAGCCAATGTGACGATAGATATCCATCTGTTCTTCAACAAAGGCCAGCGCTGCATCATCCAGTAAATCGACTTTGTTCAATACCAGCAGCGGCTCAATCCCCAGGGTTTCACTGGCGACCAGGTAGCGATCGATGATGTTGAGTGATAATTCCGGCAGAATGGCAGAAACAATCACAATCTGATCGATATTGGCGGCGATAGGTTTGACGCCGTCATAATAGTCTGGCCGAGTCAGGACGTTTTGCCGATCGTGGACGGCTTCGACAATCCCCTTACCGCCGCTCTCAAGGCCAGCGCGCCATACCACGCGATCGCCAGTGACCAGCGAGCGGATAGTACGGCGGATATTACAGCGGTGTACCACACCTGCGCTGTCTTCTACATCAGCGTGCATTCCGAAACGGCTGATTACCATGCCATCGGTAGCTTCACCAAACAGGTTATCGTCAGGCTCCGGTTTTTCCCGGGTCTGTAATCGACGCTGATGGTTAGCGCTTACGCGCCGCTGTTGACCTTTAGACAGTTTATTCTTGCTCACGCATCCTCACAGGTTTTTCGCCAGGCTTCGCCCCGCTGGGCAAAACGTCTATGATACACCTAATTCAGGGCTTTTAACTTATTACGCGGCTTTCAACTCAGGTTGAGCACCGTAACAGGCCAATTTTTACGTCAACTGCAGGAAACCCCATGACTCAGGGCAATGAAAACAATCTGATTTGGATCGATCTGGAAATGACCGGTCTCGATCCCGAGCGCGACCGCATTATTGAGATCGCTACGCTGGTGACGGATGCCAATCTCAATATCCTGGCTGAAGGCCCAACGCTGGCAGTGCATCAGTCTGATGCCCAGTTAGCCCTGATGGATGAGTGGAATGTCCGTACCCATACCGGCAGCGGCCTGGTTGAACGCGTCAAAGCCAGTCAGTTTGACGACCGGGCAGCCGAGTTAGCGACGCTCGAATTCCTCAAGCAGTGGGTGCCAGCCAACAGTTCACCGATTTGTGGTAACAGTATCGGCCAGGATCGCCGCTTCTTGTTCAAATACATGCCAGAACTGGAAGCCTACTTCCATTATCGTTATCTCGACGTCAGCACGCTGAAAGAACTGGCGCGCCGTTGGAAACCTGAGATCCTGCCAGGCTTTAAAAAAGCCGGAACGCATCAGGCAATGGATGATATTCGCGAGTCGGTGGCAGAGCTGTCTTACTATCGCGAACATTTTTTACAGCTGTAAGTACCAAAAGTGCTGCTTAAATCAGCGCTTTGCTGATTTAAGCAGCAAACAAACAAAAAGCGCAAAATTTTGCTTTCAGACTCTTGCAGAGCAAAAGAATTCTCGTATAATGCGCACCCCGTACCGATGAAGAATTTATTTCGGTGCGACGAGTGAAAATCAGCACTCTTAATGCATCACGCAGTGATGAGTTGAAAGTGAAGATGTTGCGGGAATAGCTCAGTTGGTAGAGCACGACCTTGCCAAGGTCGGGGTCGCGAGTTCGAGTCTCGTTTCCCGCTCCAATTACTCGTGCAGTACAAAAACCAAGAATCATGATTTTCCGTGTAGCGCGTAAAAAAAGATTCAAAAAATCCAGACCTTCAGTTTGCCACCCAGCGGTGACGCCGTTGCAAATTGAATGGTTGAGATGATGCGGGAATAGCTCAGTTGGTAGAGCACGACCTTGCCAAGGTCGGGGTCGCGAGTTCGAGTCTCGTTTCCCGCTCCAAATAAAATTTATACCAGACCATTCAAAATCAATGGATTAGTTTTCACCTTAGCGTGAACTAAAACATTCGATGATGCGGGAATAGCTCAGTTGGTAGAGCACGACCTTGCCAAGGTCGGGGTCGCGAGTTCGAGTCTCGTTTCCCGCTCCAAATTTTTTCTCCCTACTACTTATCCACAACAATATGCCTCGTTTTTCGGCTGTTTTTCAGACGTTGCAAAACTGTTTTAAACAGACTTATCCACAGCGCATACTTGTAAGCAAGATGTAAAGAAAAATCTTAAAAGATGATCGTTGTGACATAACTTATTGTTATTAAAAGAAATGATATTCTTTCATTTTGTTATTCAGTGCGCTTGCAGCGCAGGTAATAATTGAATGACAAGAGATTTTTATTTTTATTCACAGCATGTGGAAAACCCTTTTCCAAATCACGCATCGCGTGGCAATCCCTTCTCAATGGCTCTGACCAACCTTTTCTGCTGTGCGGGCTGAACCTCAATGGTCATTTCCTGACGCTTTTGCGACTGCTGCGCCAGTGCCCACTCGATATGCTCATCCAGCATCGGGTCTTCCCCTTGACGCTGCTGTAACACCGCCACGGCTTCAGCAGACCAGGGCGCATTGCCTAATGCGACCGAAATATTCCGCAACCAGCGCAGGTGACCGATACGGCGAATTGGCGATCCTTCCGTGACGCGTAGAAATTTCGCTTCGTTCCAGCTGAACAGATCAATCAACTGCGGCGTATGTAACGCGGCGCGTGGTGAAAAATCTTCTTCGTCGGTCAACTGACCATAGCGGTTCCATGGGCAGATAAGTTGGCAGTCATCACAACCATAAATACGGTTGCCCATTAACGGCCTAAACTCTTCGGGAATCGCTCCTTCCAGTTCAATGGTCAGATAGGAGATGCAGCGCCGCGCATCGACGACGTAAGGCTCGACAATGGCGTTAGTGGGGCAAATCGTCAGACAGGCAACGCAGCGGCCACACTGCTCAGGCTGTGCGTTGTCGATGGGCAGGGGGAGATCAATCAGCAACTCGCCAAGGAAAAACCAGGATCCCGACTCTCGATTCAGGATCAAAGAGTGCTTGCCGGTCCATCCAAGGCCCGCTTTCACCGCCAGAGGGCGCTCCATCAACGGCGCAGAATCGACAAACGGACGAAAGTTCAGTTTACCGCAGTGTTCCTGAATCATTTCACCAAGCTTTTTCAGGCGATTGCGTAATACTTTGTGATAGTCGCGGCCCAGCGCGTAACGGCTAACATAGCCCAGCTCGGGGTTTTTCAGCGTGCTGGCAAAAGCAGCTTTGGCAGGGAGATAATTCATCCGCACGCTGATCACCCGTAAAGTGCCGGGCAATAATTCGTGTGGACGTGCGCGCATCATGCCATGACGTTCCATCCACGCCATTTCGCCATGATACTGCTTGTCCAGCCAGGCCTGCAGTTTCGGCTCTTCGGCGCTGAGATCGGTATCGGCAATGCCGACCTGCTGGAAGCCAAGTTCCAGCCCCCACTGCTTAATGAGGTCAGCGAGTTGATGAAGATCAAGAGGGTATGACATGAGGAACCGGCAGTCGAAAACAAACCCTGATAGTTTACCATATTCTGTCTGGCCTGCGCAGGCGCTTCGCCTACTGGAGCAGCAGGGCGCAGATGCATTGGGCATCACCCTTGATGAATTAATGCTGCGCGCCGGGCAGGCCGCCTATGAACATGCACGGGCCGCCTGGCCGGAGGCTCGGCACTGGCTCATACTCTGTGGCCACGGTAACAATGGTGGCGATGGATATGTGGTGGCTCGTCTGGCTCAGGCTGCCGGTATTCACGTCACTGTCATCGCCTGTGAGAGCAGTAAGCCACTCCCTGATGAAGCGCAGCGCGCACAAGAGGCCTGGCTGGAAGCGGGGGGCGTGCTGCATTCAACCCAGAAAGCCTGGCCAGAACAGGTCGATCTGATTGTCGATGCGTTGTTGGGGACGGGGATTAATCGTCCTGTCGCCGAACCTTATGCCCATCTTATCACTCTGGCAAATGCCCATCCTGCGGCGATCTTTTCCCTGGATATGCCCTCCGGTTTGTCGGCGGCTTATGGTACGGCATATGGTGAGGCGATCTGCGCGGCGCAGACGTTGAGTTTTATTGTGCTGAAAGCGGGGCAGCTCACGGCGAAGGCGCGAGATTATACCGGACAGCTTTTTTGTCACGATCTCGGCTTATCGACCTTTCTTGCGGGGCAGAGTGCGCCCATTCGTCGTTACGATGCCAGTGCGCTCAGCCATTGGTTGCCGCCGCGTAAGCCCTCTTCCCACAAAGGCAGTCATGGGCGATTGCTGGTGGTGGGGGGCGACAATGGCACGGCAGGGTCTATCCGAATGACCGGCGAAGCGGCTTTGCGCGCCGGGGCTGGGTTGGTACGCATTCTCACCCATGCTGACAATGTTCAGCCGATCCTCACGGCCCGACCCGAGTTGATGGTGGATGTACTCAGCCAAAGCACGCTGGAATCCGCCCTGGAATGGGCCGAGGTGATAGTGATTGGACCCGGTTTAGGGCAGCGCGAATGGGGCCAGCAAGCACTGGAACAGGTAAAAAAATGTAATAAGCCAATGCTGTGGGATGCAGATGCACTTAACCTGCTGGCAATCAGTCCTGAGAAGCGTCAAAATCGTGTTATCACGCCTCACCCCGGTGAGGCTGCGCGTTTACTTGGCATCTCTATTCAGGAAGTGGAAAGCGATCGTTTCCAGGCGCTGCAAAAGTTGGTGCAACGTTATGGCGGCATCGTGGTACTGAAAGGTGCTGGCACCCTAATAGCCAATGAGAGCGGTGAGCAGGCGATTGCCGATGTAGGCAATGCTGGCATGGCTTCTGGCGGTATGGGGGATGTGTTGAGTGGCATTATTGCCGCTTTCATTGGTCAGCATCTCTCATTGTATGACGCTGCCTGTGCCGGATGCGTTGCACATGGCGCAGCGGCAGATGCGGTTGCAGCGCAGCGAGGAACGCGTGGTATGCTGGCGACGGATTTGTTCGAGACGCTGTGGCAGTTTGTTAATCCAGAGATGGTCCCATAAGAAAGTATGAAAAGCTGTATTATCCCGTTGCCCGATGAGGCTGCTACCCTGCAATTAGGTGCGCAACTGGCCCGCGTGAGCCAGGATGCGGTCGTGATTTATTTATATGGCGATCTTGGCGCAGGAAAGACCACTTTTAGCCGTGGCTTTTTACAAGCGCTGGGCCATCAGGGCAATGTTAAAAGCCCAACCTATACGCTCGTCGAACCCTACACCCTGGGCAATCGTACCCTGTACCACTTTGACCTGTATCGCCTGGCCGATCCTGAAGAGCTGGAGTTTATGGGCATTCGTGATTACTTCAGCGGTGATGCTATCTGTCTGGTTGAGTGGCCGCAGCAGGGCGAAGGTTTCTTGCCCGCCCCGGATCTGGTGCTGAACCTGCGCTATGTCGGTGACGCGCGTGAAGCCGAACTGGAAGCGCACAGCGCCTACGGAGAAACCCTGCTCAGCGCCTGCGCGCAAGGTGGGAAGCCTGCATGATGACAAGGATGAAGCTAGCGCTGATGGCGCTGTTGCTAATGGTCTCCAGCGTCGGTTGGGCTGCTAATCTCTCCGACATCAAAGTGGATAATAATCGGGACCAGGCCACGGTCACACTGACCTTTAGTGGCCAGCCGGTGTATGGCTTCTTCCCGCTGCACAACCCGAACCGGGTCGTATTGGATATCCGTCAGAGTGGTGTGATTAAAGGTCTGCCACTTAATTTCAGTGGGGACAACCTGCTGAAACGTATCCGTACCAGTACGCCACAAGATAAACAGAGTATTCGCCTGGTACTGGAATTAACCCAAACGGCGAAGACCCGCGCGGTGACTCAGCGTGAAGGTGGGACATACCGCGTGGTGTTCACTATCAAAGGGAACACACCAGTTACGGCATCTCGCAATACTGCGCCGGTGACGGTCGCCAAACAGGGGAATCCCTTTACGCAACCTGCGGCTCCGGTCGTGACCAACACCAATACGACTGTTCATCCTGGCGGAGCTGTGACGCGCAATGCCGTGGTCGTGGTGGCGATTGATGCCGGTCACGGTGGACAAGATCCTGGTGCGACGGGTCAGCATGGCCTGCACGAGAAAAATGTCACTATCGCCATTGCACGTAAGCTGAAGGCGATAATGAGTCGTGACCCGATGTTTAAACCGGTCCTGACCCGTGATGGTGACTACTTTATCTCCGTAATGGGACGCTCAGAAGTCGCGCGTAAAGAGAACGCCAGCCTGCTGGTTTCGATTCATGCGGATGCCGCACCAAGCCACGCGGCTACCGGCGCTTCTGTTTGGGTGCTGTCCAATCGTCGTGCCAATAACGAAATGGCGAACTGGCTGGAGCAAAAAGAGAAGCAATCAGAATTGCTAGGCGGCGCGGGTGACCTGCTGGCAAATTCCCAGGCTGATCCCTACCTGAGCCAGGCGGTGCTGGACCTGCAATTCGGCCACTCACAGCGCGTTGGCTACGATGTGGCAGTAAAAGTCTTACAACAGCTACGCAGTTTTACACCGCTGCATAAGCGCTTACCTGAACATGCCAGCCTTGGTGTGTTGCGTTCGCCGGATATTCCCTCGCTGTTAGTGGAAACTGGCTTCATCAGTAATGCCTCGGAGGAGCGACTGCTCGGCAGTAGCGCTTATCAGGAGAAAATTGCACAGGCGATTTATCACGGCCTGCGTAATTATTTCCTGGCGCATCCGTTTCAGAACGTCCCAAAGCAGGAAAATCGGCCAATGAGCTCGCCGGAACCGGTGAGCGTGGCCAGTAATCCTGCCTCCGGCACCACGCAGTACACCGGGGCAGTGCAGCGTCATGTGGTCACACGCGGTGAAACCTTATCGGGGATTGCCGCGCGCTATGGCGTTAGTATGGCTACGTTACGCGATCTTAACCGCCTTAAGCGTGATGTGGTGTGGGTGGGACAGCGGCTGAAAGTGCCTGCTAGCGCGGCAGCAGCGCCAGTGAAAAGTGCAGCTCGCGTTGTACCGCAACGGCATAAGGTGGTACGTGGAGATTCCCTTACCGCCATCGCTGCGCACTATGGGGTAAGCGCCAAAGCGATTATGCAGGCGAATAATATGAAATCCACCAATGTAATGCTGGGTCAGAACCTGAAAATCCCAGCTTCCTGAACCCGTAAGCGCTAAGGATACTCAGTATGCCAATTCAGATATTACCGCCGCAGTTAGCCAACCAGATTGCCGCAGGCGAAGTGGTTGAACGTCCTGCATCGGTAGTGAAAGAACTGGTGGAGAACAGTCTGGATGCCGGGGCTACCCGCATAGATGTGGATATCGAAAAAGGCGGTGCGAAGCTGATTCGCATCCGCGATAACGGTTGTGGTATCAGCAAAGAGGAGCTGGCGCTGTCGCTGGCTCGTCACGCCACCAGCAAAATAGCGTCTCTTGACGATCTTGAAGCGATTGTCAGCCTCGGTTTTCGCGGGGAGGCGTTGGCGAGTATTAGCTCGGTCTCACGCCTTACGCTGACCTCACGGCCAGCAAGCCAAAACGAGGCCTGGCAGGCGTATGCAGAAGGGCGGGACATGGCGGTGACGGTGAAACCTGCCGCGCATCCCGTTGGCACCACGCTTGAAGTGCTCGACCTGTTTTACAACACACCGGCGCGGCGCAAATTTATGCGCACAGAAAAAACCGAATTTACCCATATTGATGAAGTGATTCGCCGTATTGCGCTGGCGCGCTTCGATGTGTCGATCTCACTGAGCCACAATGGCAAACTGGTGCGCCAGTATCGTGGTGTGGCGGATGATGCACAGCGCGAAAGACGATTAGGGGCCATCTGCGGCACGCCTTTTATCCAGCATGCTCTGCGGATTGACTGGCAGCATGATGGCCTGGCACTGCGCGGCTGGGTGGCCGATCCCGCAGGGTCACGGCAGGTGACGGACTTACAGTACTGCTACGTTAATGGCCGCATGATGCGTGACAAACTCATTAATCATGCGATCCGCCAGGCCTACCAAACGCAACTACAAGATGAGCAGCAGCCCGCTTACGTGCTGTATCTGGAGATCGATCCCCATCAGGTCGATGTCAACGTGCATCCGGCCAAGCATGAAGTGCGTTTTCACCAATCGCGGCTGGTACATGATTTTATCTATCAAGGCGTGGTTACGGCATTACAGGCCTGCCAACCAGCAGGAAGTGAACCGACGTTACCGGAGAACCGTCAGGCGGCGGGCAGTAATCATTTTGCCCGTGAACCTCAGGTACGTGAGCAGACGCCAACCGCCCGTGAACCAGTGGCTGATTACCAAAGCCCGGCGCGGGAGCCACAGCGCAGTGAAAACAGCGGTGCTGGCAGTTTTAACCAGTGGCAGCAGCGTGAAGAGGGCTATAAGAAGCGTGAAGGGGCGGTATATCAACAGCTGCTTCGTACCCCTGCGCGCACTGAATCGTTAAACCCTCCGGTAGAAACTGTCGAAAAGCCGCGTGCTGCGGTACAGGCCGAAGCGCCGCTGGCAGCTCACATTCAAAGCTTTGGTCGGGTATTAACGGTGGTTCAGCAACACTATGCTTTACTGGAGCAGCAGGGAGCACTTCTATTGTTGGCGTTGCCCATGGCGAACCGCTGGCTTAAACAGGCACAGTTGTCGCCAGGTGATGAGGGGCTAAAGCCGCAGCCGCTGCTCATTCCAGTGCGCTTAAAAATTGCGGCTGAAGAAAAGCGCGCAGTGCAGGATAATGCCGCCTTATTGACCCAAATGGGCGTGGATATTGTCACTGAAGGCGATCATGTGACGCTGCGTGCAGTACCTTTACCCTTACGAGCACAGAATTTACAAATCTTGATTCCAGAACTGCTAGGCTATCTCGCCCGCCACCCGGCCAGTGCAGCAACACAGTTGGCCCTCTGGTTGGCACAACGTGAAGAAGCTGAACCGGTTCACTGGAATCATTCACAGGCGATTGCGCTGTTAGCTGAACTGGAACGACTCTGTCCGCAGCTTTTAAAAGCACCGCCTCCCGGATTATTACAGCCCATTGAGATTGAGAGCGCACTTAACGCGTTGAAGTATGAGTGAGATGAACCTGGCTGGCCGTCCCAAGGCCATTTTTTTGATGGGGCCAACTGCCTCCGGTAAAACAGCACTGGCAATATCGTTAAGAAAACGATTACCGGTTGAACTTATTAGCGTGGACTCTGCCTTAATCTATCGTGGGATGGACATTGGTACGGCGAAGCCTTCCGAAGATGAGTTAGCACAAGCTCCCCATCGCTTGCTGGATATTCGCGATCCGGCGGAAAGTTACTCTGCCGCTGAATTTCGTCGCGATGCTTTGGCAGAAATGGCTGAAATCACCCGTAATGGAAAAATTCCGTTGTTGGTGGGTGGGACAATGCTTTACTTCAAGGCATTATTGGAAGGATTATCCCCGTTGCCAGCGGCCGATCCCGCCGTGCGACAACGGATTGAACAGATGGCAGGTGAACAAGGGTGGGAAGCTCTGCACCGCCAGTTATGTGAAATCGACCCGGTAGCCGGAAATCGTATTCATCCGAATGATCCACAGAGACTTTCGCGAGCACTGGAAGTTTTTTTTATTTCGGGTAAAACTTTAACAGAACTGACAAAAACCTCTGGAGAAGCGTTACCCTACGACGTGTACCAGTTTGCGATTGCACCTTCGAGCCGGGAACTGATACACCAACGCATCGCGTTACGTTTTGAACAGATGTTGCAGTCGGGATTTGAAGCGGAGGCTCGGGCTCTGTTCGCACGAGGTGATTTGCATACGGACATGCCTTCCATTCGTTGTGTCGGCTACCGTCAGATGTGGTCTTATCTTTCTGGCGAAATTGATTACAACGAGATGGTTTATCGGGGAATTTGCGCAACCCGGCAGCTTGCTAAGCGTCAAATCACCTGGTTACGCGGCTGGCCAGATGTACATTGGCTAGATAGCGACAGGCCTGATTCAGCGCAAGAAACCGTGTTACAGGTTCTTGGTGCGAAACAGGGGTGATGTGTACAATTGACGGGTTTTCGTGCGCAAATTTTACGTCGCTTTTTTTCAGAACCAACGGTTCTAATAGTAATAAACAATCATATAAGGAAAAGATAGAATGGCTAAGGGGCAATCACTACAAGACCCGTTTTTAAACGCTCTGCGTCGCGAACGTGTTCCGGTTTCGATTTATCTGGTCAACGGTATCAAACTGCAAGGCCAGATCGAATCTTTCGATCAATTCGTGATCCTGCTGAAAAACACAGTCAGCCAGATGGTGTATAAACACGCTATCTCTACTGTTGTTCCGTCTCGCCCGGTTTCTCACCATAGCAACAATACCGGCGGCAGCGGCAGTAATTACCACCATAGCGGTAGCAACCCATCCGCTCAGTCTCAGCCACAGCAAGACGGCGATAGCGCCGAGTAATTTCGCGCTTAGTCGTGTCACCAGGATGGGGAGCCAGTGCTCTCCGTTCTGGTCTTTTATTTTAAGCGAGGTTAAAGCTTGTTTGACCGTTATGAAGCCGGTGAGCAGGCCGTATTGGTACACATCTGGTTTTCCCAGGACAAAGAGCTGGAAGATTTGCAGGAGTTTGAAACTCTGGTCTCTTCCGCTGGCGTAGAAGCGCTACAGGTTATTACCGGAAGCCGTAAAGCGCCACACCCCAAATATTTTGTCGGTGAAGGAAAAGCCGTTGAAATTGCCGATGCGGTAAAATCGAGTGGAGCATCGGTCGTTTTATTCGATCATGCCTTATCTCCTGCCCAGGAACGAAATCTTGAGCGTCTGTGCGAATGTCGAGTCGTCGACCGTACGGGCTTGATTCTGGATATTTTTGCCCAGCGCGCCCGCACCCATGAGGGTAAATTGCAGGTCGAGCTGGCACAGTTACGCCATCTTGCTACACGTCTTGTACGTGGTTGGACACACCTTGAACGTCAGAAAGGCGGGATCGGTTTGCGTGGTCCAGGTGAAACTCAGTTAGAGACTGACCGTCGCTTACTCCGCAACCGTATTAGCCTGATTATCAGCCGTCTTGAGCGCGTTGAAAAACAGCGTGAACAGGGGCGTCAGGCGCGTGCAAAAGCGGATATTCCCACTGTCTCGCTGGTTGGCTACACCAACGCCGGTAAATCTACGCTGTTTAATGCGGTGACCTCGGCCAATGTGTATGCCGCAGATCAGCTATTCGCAACCCTGGATCCCACCCTGCGTCGCCTGAATGTGGCGGATGTTGGCGAGGTGGTATTAGCGGACACAGTAGGCTTTATTCGCCATCTTCCCCACGATTTAGTCGCTGCATTCAAAGCCACTTTGCAGGAAACGCGTGAAGCCACGCTGCTACTGCACGTTATTGATGCCGCAGATCTCAGGCTGACTGAGAATATTGAAGCGGTAGAAACGGTGCTGGAAGAGATTGAAGCGGATGAGATCCCCACGCTACACGTCATGAACAAAATCGATATGCTGGATGACTTCGTCCCGCGGATCGATCGTGATGAAGAGAACAAACCGGTACGGGTCTGGCTTTCTGCTCAGACCGGTGTTGGCCTTCCGCAGCTCAGGCAAGCACTGTCAGAGCGGCTGGCTGGAGAGATAGCCCAGTACGATCTGCGTTTGCCGCCAGAAGCCGGGCGACTGCGTAGCCGGTTTTACCAACTGCATGCCATAGAAAAAGAGTGGAATGACGAAGATGGTTCGATTGGGCTGCACGTACGAATGCCAATAGTGGACTGGCGGCGTCTGTGTA
Source organism: Candidatus Pantoea multigeneris (assembly GCF_011752615.1). Taxonomy (NCBI): domain Bacteria; kingdom Pseudomonadati; phylum Pseudomonadota; class Gammaproteobacteria; order Enterobacterales; family Erwiniaceae; genus Pantoea; species Candidatus Pantoea multigeneris. Next base: position 421,575 of record NZ_VWXF01000002.1, on the reverse strand, counting down.
AGCAAGAACCATCCCTGACAACTTACATTGTTTGACAAGTTGCCTAAACGCGCTTACTCAAAAGAAGATAAGCTGTAACAAGGCGTAACGTCATTTGTCTCGCAGCAACAATGCGTAAAAGAGCCACCTGACAGCAAAATCGGGTGGCAACTGCTGCTAGCCAATACAATGAACATAAATAATGGAGTGGAAACATGGCGTGGAATCAGCCCGGCAACAACGGACAAGACCGCGACCCGTGGGGAAGCAGCAATAATCAAGGCGGCAACTCTGGGGGAAATAAGGGAGGTCGCGATCAAGGGCCTCCTGATTTAGACGATATCTTCCGCAAGCTGAGTAAAAAACTCGGTGGATTTGGCGGAGGCAAGTCAGGTGATAACGGCACGCGTGGCGCAGGAAATGGCGGCAAGCTTGTCGGCATCGCTGCGGCTGCGGTCGTTGTGATCTGGGCTGCCAGTGGTTTCTATACCATCAAAGAAGCAGAACGTGGTGTCGTAACACGCTTCGGTAAGTTCAGTCATCTGGTTGAGCCAGGTCTGAACTGGAAGCCGACCTTTATCGATCAGGTACAGGCGGTGAACGTTGAAGCGGTACGAGAGCTGGCTGCATCCGGTACCATGCTGACTTCTGATGAGAACGTGGTACGCGTAGAAATGAACGTACAGTATCGCGTGACCGATCCAGCCCGCTACCTGTTTGCGGTTAACAGTCCGGATGACAGCCTGCGTCAGGCAACGGACAGCGCCCTGCGTGGCGTGATTGGCCGCTCCACGATGGACCGCATCCTGACGGAAGGTCGTACCGTCGTGCGTAGCGAAACCCAGCGTGAAATCGAAGAGACCATTCGCCCATACAATATGGGTATTTCGGTGCTGGACGTTAACTTCCAGGCGGCTCGCCCACCGGAAGAGGTGAAAGCCGCATTTGATGATGCAATTGCTGCACGTGAAAACCGTGAGCAGTATGTGCGTGAAGCAGAAGCTTACGCCAACGAAGTGCAGCCGCGAGCCAACGGTCAGGCGCAGCGTATCCTGGAAGAAGGGCGTGCTTATAAAGAACGTACCGTCCTGGAAGCGCAGGGTGAAGTGGCGCGTTTTGCCAAAATTCTCCCTGAATACAAAGCTGCCCCGCAGATCACCAAAGAACGTTTGTATATCGAAACCATGGAACGTGTGCTGAGCCACACGCGTAAAGTGCTGATCAACGATCGCAGCAACAGCCTGATGGTACTGCCATTGGATCAACTGCTGCAGGGTGGCCAGGCAACCGGGCAAAAAGGACAAACGTCCACCAACCTGATGAAACTGCCGCCGCTGTCAGAAAACAATGCCAGCCGGAGCACTTCATCTTACAGCCCGGAGAGTATCCTGGACCAACGTCGTGCCAACGCTCTGCGTAACGACACTCAGCGCGAAGGGAGAGAATAAGCGATGCGTAAGCCAATAATCGGAGTTGTGATTGTCGCGCTGGTGGTGCTGTACGCGTCACTGTTTGTGGTACAAGAAGGCCAGCGTGGGATTGTATTACGCTTTGGCAAAGTGGTGCGTGATGATGAAAATAAGCCACTGGTTTATGCGCCGGGTCTGCATTTCAAAGTGCCATTCCTTGAGAGCGTAAAAACCCTGGATGCCCGCGTGCAGACCATGGATAACCAGGCCGATCGTTTCGTCACCAAAGAGAAGAAAGACCTGATCGTTGATTCGTACATCAAATGGCGCATCAGTGACTTCAGCCGCTACTACCTCGCCACCGGCGGTGGTGATGTTTCTCAGGCAGAAGTGCTGCTGAAACGTAAGTTCAGTGACCGTCTGCGTTCTGAAATGGGTCGTCTTGATGTTAAAGATATCGTGACTGACTCACGCGGCCGCCTGACAACAGACGTGCGTGATGCGCTTAACACCGGTACTTCAGGTGAAGATGAAGTGCAGACGCCAGCGGCGGATGATGCAATTGCCGATGCTGCTGCACGCGTAGAACGTGAAACCAACAGCAAAGAGCCTGCGCCAAATCCGAACAGTATGGCCGCGCTGGGTATTCAGGTTGTTGACGTACGCATTAAGCAGATCAACCTGCCTACGGAAGTGTCTGACGCCATCTTCAACCGTATGCGTGCAGAGCGTGAAGCGGTAGCGCGTAGTCAGCGTTCACAAGGCCAGGAAGAGGCAGAAAAACTGCGTGCTCAGGCTGACTACCAGGTCACTAAAACCCTGGCAGAAGCGCAGCGTGAGGCACTGATTACCCGCGGTGATGGCGATGCAGAAGCAGCAAAATTGTATGCAGATGCGTTCAGCCAGGATCCTGATTTCTATGCCTTTGTTCGCAGCCTGCGCGCGTACGAGCAGAGCTTCCAGAATAATCAGGACGTTATGGTGCTCAGCCCGGATAGCGACTTCTTCCGATATATGAAAGCGCCCTCTAACACGACGCGATAATTACTGATATAACCTTCTGGCCGACAAGATTGTCGGCCTTTTTTTTGAGGCAAGGGCATGACAACAACCGTATGGACAGCGCTGGCTTTGGTTCTGGTGTTAGAAGGATTGGGACCGATGCTGTTACCTCGCATCTGGCGGCGCATGATTATGACAATGGCGCAAACCCCGGATCGCCTGTTGCACCGTTTTGGCGGTGGATTAGTGGTGGCTGGCGTGGTTATTTTCGTGATGGTCAGCCTGCATCGCGGCTAAATTCGCCGCAGTAGGCCGTTTGGTTGTGCTTCCAGACGTCTTCAACCCCCAGGATGTTGTGATGATCAAAACCCAGGCAAAAAACTGCGCAATCGTATGCTAAAAGTGCTGAAAGCAAAAAAAACCGGTGTTAGAATCCTTTTTTAAGCAATCGGTGATTTTGAAAAAATGGGTAAGAACGTCGTTGTACTAGGCACCCAATGGGGTGACGAAGGCAAAGGTAAAATCGTAGACCTTTTGACCGAACGTGCTAACTATGTAGTGCGTTACCAGGGTGGCCACAATGCAGGCCACACACTTGTCATCAACGGTGAAAAAACCGTCCTCCACTTAATCCCTTCAGGCATCCTGCGTGATAACGTTACCAGCATCATCGGTAATGGCGTTGTATTGTCTCCTGAAGCGCTGATGAAAGAGATGAAAGGCCTGGAAGAGCGCGGTGTGCCAGTACGTGAACGTCTGCTGCTGTCAGAAGCTTGCCCATTGATTCTGCAATACCACGTTGCAATGGATGTTGCGCGCGAAAAAGCACGCGGCGCGAAAGCCATCGGTACTACCGGCCGTGGTATCGGGCCTGCTTACGAAGATAAAGTGGCACGTCGTGCCCTGCGCGTAAGCGATCTGTTCAACAAAGAAACCTTCGCCGTTAAGCTGAAAGAAATTGTTGAGTACTACAACTTCCAGCTGGTGAACTACTACAAAACCGACGCGGTTGATTACGAGAAAGTCCTGGCAGATACGCTGGCCGTTGCAGACATCCTGACCGGCATGGTTGTTGATGTTTCTGAACTGCTGGATGGCGCGCGTAAGCGTGGCGATCTGATCATGTTCGAAGGCGCACAGGGTACGCTGCTGGATATCGACCACGGTACTTATCCGTATGTGACCTCTTCAAACACCACCGCTGGCGGCGTAGCTACTGGTTCTGGCATCGGCCCACGTCACGTAGATTACGTGCTGGGTATCGTTAAAGCCTACTCTACCCGTGTGGGTGCAGGTCCATTCCCGACTGAATTGTTCGATGAAACCGGTGAATTCCTGTGTGCACAGGGTCACGAGTTTGGTGCGACCACCGGTCGTCGTCGTCGTACTGGCTGGCTGGATGCAGTTGCCGTGCGTCGTGCGGTACAGATCAACTCACTGTCTGGTTTCTGCATGACCAAACTGGACGTGCTGGATGGCCTGAAAGAAGTGAAAATCTGTGTTGCTTACCGTATGCCAGATGGCCGCGAAGTGACTACAACCCCGCTGGCTGCTGAGAACTGGGAAGGGATCGAACCGATCTACGAAACCATGCCAGGCTGGAGCGAGAAGACCTTTGGTGTGAAATCTGTCGATGGCCTGCCACAAGCCGCGCTGGATTACATCAAACGTGTAGAAGAAGTGACCGGCGTTCCGGTTGACATCATCTCTACCGGTCCAGACCGCAGCGAGACCATGATTCTGCGCGATCCGTTCGACGCATAATCATCAGAGGCCGGCTTTGTCCGGCCTTTCTCTTTCCTTCTCAGCCTGTCGGTGCTGAAAAAATCGCACTTATCCCGCCACTCTGGTTTATCATCCATAATTAAAAACAGATCCCTGATAAAAATTCACCCGCAAAAGAAGTGCTCTGTACTGGTTCATGAGCCGCTGAGGTTAATGTGCAGCTAACAAGTTTTACAGATTATGGCCTGCGTGCCCTGATCTACATGGCCACACTGCCGGAAGGCAAACTGACCAGCATAACCGAAGTGACCGATATCTATGGCGTCTCGCGTAACCATATGGTGAAAATCATCAATCAACTGAGTCGTGCAGGCTTTGTCTCCTCCGTCCGGGGTAAAAATGGCGGAATTCGCCTCGGCATGGCAGCTAAAGATATCGTCGTGGGTGAGGTGGTGCGCAAAATGGAGCCGCTGGAACTGGTGGATTGCGGCAGTTGCGCCATCTCTCCTGCTTGTAGGTTGAAATCTGCTTTAAACAATGCCACGCGACAATTCTTGCTAGCGTTAGATGACTACACGCTGGCAGACATCGTTAACGATAATTATCAATTACATCAGATTTTGTTGTCAGACCCGCCGGTGGCAATTAATCACAAATGACATCGGAGGAACCGATATGTCAAAAGATCCTTTCCAGGATAGAGAAGCTGAAAAGTACGACAATCCAATTCCCAGCCGCGAATTCATTCTGGCTCTGTTGGAAAAGCGTGAAAAACCCGCCAACCGCGATGATATCGCGCAGGCGCTAAATTTACAGGACGAAGATCAGCTGGAAGCGCTGCGTCGTCGTCTGCGCGCGATGGAACGTGACGGCCAGTTGGTCTTCACTCGCCGTCAGTGTTATGCCCTGCCAGAACGTCTTGATCTGCTGCGCGGTAATGTTATTGGCCATCGTGATGGCTATGGTTTCCTGCGCGCCGAGGGGCAAAAAGATGATTACTACCTCTCCGCTGAGCAGATGAAGTTTTGTATGCACGGTGATGTGATCCTGGCACAGCCGCAGGGTGCAGATCGCCGCGGTCGCCGTGAAGCTCGCGTAGTGCGCGTGCTTGAACCGCGTAACAGCCAAATTGTAGGCCGCTTCTTTACCGATGCAGGCACAGCGTTTGTCGTGCCTGATGATAGCCGTTTGAGCTTTGACGTGTTGATCCCAGCGGAAGATACGCAGGGCGCGCGGATGGGCGCAGTAGTCGTGGTGGAACTGGTACAGCGTCCAACACGTCGTACTAAAGCGATCGGTAAAATTCTTGAAGTGCTGGGTGAAAACATGGACACCGGTTTAGCGGTGGATATGGCATTGCGCACCCATGAAATTCCCCATAGCTGGTCTCCTGAAGTGGAGAAACAGGTGGCGAAGTTCAGCGAAATCGTACCGGAATCTGCGAAAAAAGGCCGTGTCGATCTGCGTGAGCTGCCGTTGGTCACCATCGATGGTGAAGATGCACGAGATTTCGATGATGCCGTCTACTGCGAGAAAAAACGCGGTGGTGGCTGGCGCTTATGGGTAGCGATTGCCGATGTCAGCTACTACGTCCGCCCAGGCCAGCCTCTGGATCACGAAGCCCAACTGCGCGGGACGTCGGTTTACTTCCCGTCTCAGGTGGTACCGATGCTGCCAGAAGTGCTGTCAAACGGCCTGTGTTCGCTTAACCCGCAGGTCGATCGCCTGTGTATGGTGTGCGAAATGACGGTGTCTGCCAGCGGCAAACTCACGGGCTACAAGCACTACGAAGCGGTGATGAATTCCCATGCTCGCCTGACTTACAACAAAGTATGGAATATCTTGCAGGGCAATGAAGAGCTGCGTGAGCAATACGCGCCACTGGTCAAGCATCTGCAAGAACTGCATAACATGTATCAGGCGCTGGAAGCTGCCCGCGTTGAGCGTGGTGGCATCTCGTTTGAAACCGAAGAAGCGAAATTTATCTTCAACGCACAGCGTCGCATTGAGCGTGTAGAACGTACTTCGCGCAATGATGCACATAAACTGATTGAAGAGTGCATGATCCTCGCCAACATCGCTTCGGCGCGCTTTGTCGAGAAGAATAATGAGCCAGCGCTGTTCCGCGATCACGACCGTCCAGGCGATGACAGCATCACCAGCTTCCGTACCGTGCTGAATGAGCTGGGTCTGAGCTTGCCGGGTGGCAATAAGCCGCAGCCGATCGATTACGCTGAACTGCTGAAACAAATTGCCGATCGTCCAGATGCAGAAATGCTGCAAACCATGCTGCTGCGCTCCATGAAGCAGGCGGTGTATGACCCGGAAAACCGTGGCCACTTCGGCCTGGCTCTGGCCTCTTATGCGCACTTCACTTCACCGATCCGTCGTTATCCGGATCTGCTGTTGCACCGTGCGATCAAGTACCTGATCGCGAAAGATCAGGGCGATCTGCAAGGTATCACCACGGAAACCGGCGGCTATCACTACGAGATGCAGCAGATGCTGGAGCTGGGACAACACTGTTCCATGACCGAGCGTCGCGCAGATGAAGCCACGCGTGATGTCGCCGACTGGCTGAAATGCGACTTTATGCAGGATCAGGTGGGTAACGTCTTTACGGGGGTTATCGCCAGCGTTGCCGGCTTTGGTTTCTTCGTGCGTCTCAACGATCTGTTCATTGATGGTCTGGTGCACGTCTCGTCGCTGGATAACGACTACTATCGCTTTGATCAGGTGGGCCAGCGTTTGATCGGCGAATCTGGCGGCCAGACTTATCGTCTGGGTGATACGGTAGAAGTGCGGGTTGAAGCGGTGCATATGGATGAACGCAAAATTGATTTTGCGCTCATCTCCAGCAAACGCCAGCCGCGCGGTGCGGGTAAAACCGCCCGTGAGAAGGCAAAACGCAGCGAATCTGCCCCGGCCAAACGCCGCCGTGATGCGGGACGTAAAGGTAATTTTGAGCCTGATAGCGCCTTCCGCGACGCCAAGCCAAACGCCACCAAAGCGAAGAAAGAGAAAAAAAGTAAAACCCCGTCGGCAAAAACCCGTAAAATCGCCGCCGCCACTAAGGCAAAGCGCGCGGCGAAGAAAAAAACCGACAGCGCCTGATGCCCGTTCAGGTGCTTCCACCGGAAGCACCTGAAGTCACCTGAAACCTTGCCAGACCGTCGAGTAGAGTAATGAGCGAAATAATTTTTGGTATCCATGCCGTCCAGGCCCTGCTGGACAGCGCACCACAGCGTTTCCAGGAAGTTTATATCCTGAAAGGGCGTGACGATCGTCGTCTGCAACCGCTGGTAGCGGCACTGGAAGCTCAGGGGATTATCATTCAGGTGGCGCACCGCCAGTGGCTGGATGAGCAAGTTGAAGGCGGTGTGCATCAGGGCATCGTGGCACGGGTAAAACCGGGCCGTCAGTACCAGGAAGGCGATCTGCCTGACCTGCTGCAGAGCCTGGAAAAGCCGTTTTTACTGGTGCTGGATGGCGTTACCGATCCGCACAACCTTGGCGCTTGCCTGCGTAGTGCAGATGCCGCAGGCGTGCATGCGGTTATTGTGCCAAAAGACCGTTCTGCTTCACTGAATGCGACCGCAAAAAAAGTCGCCAGCGGTGCAGCGGAAAACATTCCGTTGATCCGCGTAACCAACCTGGCTCGCACACTGCGCCTGTTGCAGGAGTACAACATCTGGGTTGTAGGTACAGCAGGTGAAGCCGATCACACGCTGTATCAGAGTAAAATGACCGGTCCGATGGCGCTGGTGATGGGTGCTGAAGGCGAAGGTATGCGCCGCCTGACGCGCGAACACTGTGATGAACTGATCAGCATTCCAATGGCCGGCAGCGTCTCTTCACTGAACGTTTCGGTTGCCACTGGCGTCTGCCTGTTCGAAGCGGTACGCCAGCGCGGGCTGTGAGCCTCCGCATAAATCTGCGTATTTTTACCAGGCATAACCACCAGCGCGTTTCATACTTAAAGAAATGTGCCGTAAGGAGTGGTTATGACCTGGACAACACATCCTGTTTTTAATCAGCCGCATCCGCTGAGTAACAGCAATCTTTTCCTCTCTGACCTGCCGCTGCGCGAAGCCCTGTTACGTGAAGGTGCCCAATGGGATACCGACTGGCTCGCCTCTGTCGGCCTGCAATTAGGTAGCGCTGAATCCCTCGAACTGGGACGTATCGCCAATGCCAGCCCACCCGAACTGCTCCGTTATGACGGACGGGGTGAGCGCATCGACGAAGTCCGGTTTCATCCTGCATGGCATTTGCTGATGCAAGGGGTTTGCGCCAGCCGCTTACACAATCTCAGTTGGCAGCCCGATGCCCCAGCCAGCGCAACGGTAGCACGCGCTGCGCGCTTCATTTTGCATGCTCAGGTTGAGGCTGGCACTTTATGCCCGGTTACCATGACCCATGCGGCCATTCCCTTGTTACAACAGGCTTTACCCTCTGCGTTTGCCGATTGGCGACCCGGCCTGCTCAGCGACCGTTATGACACGCATGCTCAGCCCGGCGCGGAAAAACGTGGTTTATTGATCGGCATGGGCATGACGGAAAAACAGGGGGGCAGTGACGTCATGACCAATACCACCCGTGCTGAGCCGCTGGAGCGTCGCGGGCCGGGGGAAGTCTATCGCCTCACGGGGCATAAGTGGTTTTTCTCCGTGCCACAGAGCGATGCGCATCTGGTGCTGGCGCAGGCCGCCGGGGGATTAAGCTGCTTTTTCATGCCACGTCTGCTGCCGGATGGCAGTCGTAATGCGATACGCATTGAGCGCCTGAAAGACAAGCTAGGCAACCGTGCCAATGCCAGCGCCGAAGTGGAGTTTCTTGATGCCAGCGGCTGGTTGCTGGGGGAAGAGGGCGAAGGTGTTCGGTTGATCCTGAAAATGGGCGGGATGACGCGCTTTGACTGCGCGTTAGGCAGCCATGGCCTGATGAGACGCGCCTTTTCTGTTGCGCTGTATCATGCTCATCAGCGGCATTCGATGGGTAAGTGCTTAGTGGAACAGCCGTTGATGCGCCAGGTGCTGGCGAGTCAGGCGCTACAGCTTGAGGGGCAAACCGCTTTCCTGCTCCGCCTTGCCAGAGCCTGGTCCCAGCCAGCCAACGAGCATGAACGACTCTATGCCCGGTTATTTACGCCAGTGGCAAAATATGGCATTTGCAAAGCGGGCATCCCGTTTGTTGCGGAGGCGATGGAAGTCCTGGGGGGCATTGGTTACTGCGAAGAGAGCGAACTCCCGCGCCTTTACCGTGAAATGCCGGTGAACAGCATCTGGGAGGGATCGGGCAATATTATGTGCCTTGATGTGCTGCGAGCGCTACAACGTCAACCGGGCATGGAAGCCATGTTGCAGCAAGAGTTTGATGCAGTAAAAGGCAGCAACCGCCTGTTTGATGCCTGCTGGCGCAAATTACGATCGCTCCATAGCCATCTACAGGAAGCACAAGGCCGCGAAGTGGCGCAAACCCTATTACTCCTCGGCATCGGTGCGCAACTGTTGCAATGTGCTGAGCCTCCTTTGGCCGATGCCTGGTGTCAGCAATGGTTGGGTTCACGCCAAAATACAGGGCTAGATGAGTTTTTAAGCCAGCGTTTATTGCTCCGCGCTATCGGCGGGTAGGGCAATCTGACGGATTAAGCATAAAGTGGGAAGTACTGACTGAACACTCGCCAGTGGCTGAGCACCCAGTTTCCAGAGGCCAATCAGGCCCGCATCAGGAGATTGATATGCTTGCCACTTTAAACACCAGTCCTTCCCCAATCACTTTACTTCCCTTCGTCACCGGCAATAATCGCAATCAGCACGCTGCCAGGCGCACTCACGCCGTTACAGAGAATCTGTTTCAGGTTGGCGTCTGGCGAGTGCTGAACAAACTCGGATTAGCGCCGGCATTAACAGAACAACAAGCAGTGTTGTGGATGAAGTCTTATACGCGTTACCAGATGGCAGTCGATCAGCTTGCGCGCCATAGCGAAGACAAAAATGCGACAGCGCAACAACAGGATCTGCTACGTGTGCATTTTCGCCTCGCACTAAAGGAGGCGGAGTACACCGGCAAACTGGGGGCAGGAGATAACGCCTGGCTGAAAGGGCTGGAGATTGTTCAGTCCGCGCAGCGTAATGCTTCTGACGTCACCACGGGCACGCTGTGCTGGTATTACACCGGAACGGATAAAACGCTACCGCAGAAAATCACCTTGCCGCATTCGCTGATTATGGAGCAGCAGAGCGACCGTAACAGTACCAGGGGGGTGGTGCTCTATAACAGCCTACATGCATGGAATTACTTCCCTGAGCAGGCCAGTTTTCAGCAGTTTCCTGATATGCGCAGGCTGGGGCAAGCAGTACTCACCAGCAATATCAATGGCACATCCAACGCTGAAGAGAGCATGCTGCGTGAGCAGATATTAATGGCCGCAACGCCTCTGCAACGCCTCGCACTGGAACGCTATTTCCATCGTATCAGCCTGAATCCCAGCCTTAAACATTGCCAGCTGCGCGCTGAACCTCTTCCGGGAAGCGATTTTCAGGAGAAACTGAATCAGTTTATTCATACCGCTGTACGGTCAGTCATCGCTAACAGTCCATCAGCCACATTGCTCGGTGAGCGCCAGAAACTAGCACAGCAGCAGTTTTCAGCGTTGATAAAAAGTGATGTCACGGAGTTTGATACGTATTTGCGGCAGCAAGTGTCAGCGGATTTTTCCCGTGCGCTCAATCAAAGTCATATCCGTTTTAATGCGACTTTACTCGATCCAGATGGGATCGAAATCGCGATAAATGGCCTGCGTGGGAGCTTGAGTGAGTGGGCGGATAACCTCTATCGCCTCCGCCCTGACGATAACCCTTTGCACAGTGACAATACTTTTGTCTCTCCCCGTCATTTGCCTGGGCGGATTATTCATCTGGGGGCCGAAGGTGCCCGTTCGTTGTATCAGTTTTTCTCCGCCACGAATAATGAGCGCTTGCCTGGCGAAGTGCGAATTACCCAGATCCCGCAGGGGTTGATCCTCAATCAGACGACCACTAGTGCGCTGGATAATATGAATCGCGATGTCGGCCTACAGCGGCGGATTGTATCGCAGCTCAGAGGTGGCTACGTCATTGAGCGTTACGGCAGCCATTTACGCAGTGAGCATATACAGAAAAGCTCAGCCTTGCGTAACGCATGGATTACATCACAGAAAGTGAATGTAGAGCGTGCGGCAGAGTCGGCACGTGAAGGGGGGATGATTTCCGTTGCCGATGAAGAACGTATTATTGCGTTGATGGAGCGTATGGCGGGGGGTGGGAAAGGTACTCGTTACCCAAATGACAGGTTAAGTGACTGCCGGTTACGCTATGCGCCAGGCGGTATGGTTTATCCATTAGAAATTACGCTCCCTGAGGTCTACACCGTCCAACTGGCGTCGTCAGAGCCTGACGAACGGGCTTTTGTCTATTTCCCGCCCGGCATTTACGGCCAGCGCCTACTGCCCTCGTCGACCTTTCTTGCCTATGTGGTTGAAGATGGCGCTAATGTCCGGCCTTTACTGCGTAATCTGACAGCGCCGGGCGATCTTACTCAGCTTGATAACGTGCTCAATATGGCTTCCGGTAGTCACTTTACATTGGATGCGGTGGCGCTTTCGGGCCTGGAAGAGGGAGCCACTCGCTATTTTGAACAGCTGATTGCCAGGGCGGAAGCCAACCGCTATACGCGTAAGCACTTTATCAATGAACTGCTGATGAAAATGGCGGGGTATGGCGCAGCGGTAGCGTGTATAGGTACTGGTGGTACTTTTAAACTGGCTTGTGGCTCGTTAATGCTGCCTTTCATAGCACAAGGTGGAAGGGATATTGTCCGGCAGTTGGAGCAGGGGGAAACAGACAGCGCCTTACTCAATACGTGGCTGCTGCTACCGGATGCGGCTGATGGCCTGCCAGCACTCAGCACGTTATTAAAAACCGCAGGCCGTTCAGTAAAAAAACTCTCAGGGTTGGTGGGGCGCAAGCTCACTACACCGCAGCAAGTGGGTGATGCTGTTGAAGAGGTGGTGGGATGGCGTAAGGCGATTGATGCAGAGGGCCGGCTACGTTCTGAGGTCGCTGTTTCTGAAACTGTGCTTGATGCTGGCTCTCGCTATCAGCCACGTCAGGATCTGCCCGGTGAATTCTGGCAATTGGCAGATAAGGTCTATATCCGGGATCAGGGCAAGGTTTTCGAGGTCTATTCCGATAATGGCTGGCGCTCGGTACGGTTGCGCGATCCAGCAAAACCCCATGCCGCAGGCCCCAAAATTGTCTTTCGTGATAACCGATGGCAGCTTGATACTGGCGGGCTTAAAGGTGGCGGGGCGGGCCAGTCGCGGCAGAACAGCGTGCTGACTGGCATCGCCGAAGATCAGCATGTTTTACAAAGTTTTCTCCGCGCCTTTGACTTTGGCCATGGTGGACAGGCTTATTCACTCCAGCGCAATTTGATCAGAGCGTTGCGGTCCGGCCAATTTCCCACTCGCTACCATCAGTATGTGATTCCGGGCCAGGAGTGGCGCGCATTGGGTGCGGCGGGCATCTCTCCGCCTGCACCCTCTCCCGCATTATCAGCAGTTTTTACCCAGCGGGCGTTATACGGTTTTGATTTTCCTGCAACAAAGCAGGGGGAGGCGTTACGTGCATGGCTGCTAAAGGCGCGTACAGATGCATCTGGTGTCACACCGCTGCCGCCGCCTGAGTGGGCCATGCAATATGCCCTGAGTGAACACATCTGCGATCTCTACCCAGGAAAACCCGCCAGTATTCTGACAGCAAAGCAAGTGGTACATAGTCAGGCTGAAGGTGAGGCGGTCGCAGAGGTCATTCAGAGCAGTGCTGTCAGGCACCCGGAAGCAAACCTGATACAGTTGCGGCTAAACGGTGCCAGTATCAATCAATATGTCCGCGCAAGCCGCGAGCTGGCAATCATGGATCTCACCGGCCGTAATGGGCTAATGCGTCGAGAGCAAGTTGATGCCTATCTACACCGGTTTACCTTCCCGACCAGGGATTCTACGTTGCTGCAAGCGGCACTCTTGTCAGAGCTGGCTACGTCGGGAACACCGCCGAATTGGGCAAAGCGCTACCTCTCTTGCTGGAAACAGACCACACAGGCGCTGGAAGCCGGGTTAATGGAGCGTACCGCACGTGTGGCGCTCAAAGATATTTTGATTCAGCAGGGGATTGTCAAAAACACAGTCGGGTCGATTGATTTTATTAGTGGACTAAAGCGTATTCCGGGTAATCAGCTGGAACAGATGATGGCGGACACTCTCCTGGATATTCACCGCCAACTGCCGGAATGGTCAGCAAAATACATGCCACCCGCAGCGCTCTGGACCTTCTTTGGCGACCGTATTCCCGCCTCCATGCGCATCGTACATATTGATATCTCAGGTGCGCCAGCCAGCTCGACGTTCCAGCTTCCGTCTAACATGCCAGAGCTGGAACGGTTACATATCCAGGTCTCGATAGCACAAGCCGGACGGGATTACACCGCTGTTTTGCCGGAAAGTATGCCGTTGTTAAAGGATCTCAAATTATCGGGGATTCGCCTCGCGTCGCCTGAACTGACGCTACGTCATCAGCCAAAACTGACATCGCTCTTTATGCGTGATGTTGAAAATCTGCGACAAATGCGTTTTGAGGGCGATTTCAATGAGTTATACCGGATCGAGATTAACCGGGCACCGTTGTTACAACAGGCTGATATTGATGCGACAATGCCGCAGCTTAACACGTTGATCTTGAACCGCTGTAGCCAACTGCAGCAGGTGAATCTTCATCACCCCATGCCGGGCCTGCTTTGCCTTTACCTGGATGGCAATGCATTAACTAGCCTCGCAGGCTTGAACAGGCAGCCGATGCCACGCTTAACGGTAGTTTCGGTGATGGCGAATCAACTTCGCCAGTTGGCGGGGTTAAACAGTGACTTACCTAATCTGGATCAGCTGCGCCTGACCCATAACCGCATGCGTAGCCTGGACGATTCAATCTGGCAACTGCGCCCGCAGACGCAGGTCTATCTGGATCACAACCCCCTTTCGCCGCGGGTCATTGATGAAGCGAGACAGGCTGCCAATGCTCCAGGGTATAGCGGGCCCGTGGTGTTTTTCTCTATGGCTGAATCAGGTTCTCAGCCAGCAAGGCAGCTACAACTCGCCGTTTCAGACTGGTTTGCGGATGGTCTCTCTGGCACCAAATTGCAGCACTGGTCTACCTTCGCCAATGAGGAATCAGCGCGCGAGTTTTCCCAGTTTCTCGATCGTTTACGCCTGACAGTCAATTACGAAAGCGAGGCGTTTCGTGTGCGTGTCAGGGCATGGCTTGATGAGTTGGAAGGCGATAGCGATTTGCGGCAGCAGAGTTTTACGGCCAGCCACTGTGCGACAGACAGCTGTGAAGATCGCGTGTCGCTGGCCTATAACGAGATGAAGAAATTACGGACCACTGCTGAGGTTAATCGTGGCCGCTACGATCACGATGCCAAAGGATTAAGGCAGGCATTGCGGGGACTGTACCGTCTGGAACTGCTGGATGGTATTGCACGCAAACACGTCGCTCGCCTGCGTGCGGTTGATCCCATCGAGGTCTATCTCGCTTACCAGGTCAAATTGCGCGGCCAGCTTAAACTTCCAATTGATACCGAAGATATGCGTTTCTTTGAGGTTTCTCACGTCACGCAGGCGGATATCAAAGCGGCGCGTCAGCAGGTTATGGATGAAGAGAAACAGGGGTTTGTTGGCTGGCTGTCGGGTAATCCGGCGATGCAAAATGTACTCAAACGACGTTATCCGGCTGAGTACAAGCAAGCGCAGGAAGCGATTGAAGACATTGTGGCTGACCCAGAAGCCTATACGCAAAGAATCAATGTCCTGCTTCGCAAAGACCAACTGGAAAATGATGCCGATGCGATGCGGGAAGCTGGGGTTCAGGTCATGCAGCAGCTTAACCTGGAATATTATGGCCCACTGGTGCGCCAGTTCATGGCTTAGTGGGTTGCGGGAAAGGATGCCCGCTGGGCAGGGGACGCCGGCGCAAACAGGATTGCGCTGGCGTACCAGCGGCCAGGTCTGATGGTCTCATCAACCAGCAGAATCTGGTAGTAGGTCGCGCCAGCCTGATTGGCGCGCGCTGCCACAGCCCGTTGGGCATCATCCGGTGAACCGATCACACTCACGCTTACCTCTCCCAGCCGGGTTAAGCCATAGCTCTGTGCCCGATTGATCTCCTGCGCCTGTGCGGTAGGCGCTGGTGGTGCTTCTGGCTTCGGGTTGATCAACGAACAGCCACTGATTAAAAGCACGGTTGTGAGTAACAGACACAGGCGCATACCGGTTCCTGAAGAAATTTCATCTGTCCGAAGTGTGAACGATTTCGTCATTTCCTGCCAGCGACTTACACTGGGCGCTGACCATGATGCAGGAGGAAACATGATAGAACTTACAACGGAAACGCTGGCAGGCATTGAGTGCCTGCACGCCGCGCCTGCGGGCTCTCAGCAGCAACCTTTGCCGACGGTGCTGTTCTGGCATGGTTTCACCTCCTCAAAAGAGGTCTACGCCTATTTTGCAGTGGCGCTGGCTCAGGCGGGATTTCGTGCCGTGATACCGGACTCCGCCATGCATGGTGCCCGCTACGACGGGGACAGCGTAACGCGCATGGCCCATTTTTGGCAGATCCTGAAAAGCAATATTGATGAAGTCCCGGCGCTCGAGGCTGCACTACGCGCGCACAACTGGGTTGATAACCAACGCTTTGCCGTTGCTGGGGCTTCGCAAGGTGGGATGACGGCTCTCGGTGCCATGGCGCGTTATCCGCATCTTCACAGCATCGCCTGCCTGATGGGATCGGGCTACTTTATGCAGCTCAGCCACCGCCTGTTTCCCCCTCTGGAGGTAAAGACACCGGAGCAGCAGCAGGTTTTTGCGGCAACGATGGCACCGCTGGCGGAGTACGACCCCTGCCAGCAGCTGGAAAAACTGAGCCAGCGGCCGCTGTTTTTATGGCACGGCGAGGCCGACGAAGTGGTGCCGTTTGTTGAAACGCAACGCTTAGATCAGGCACTGCGTGAGCGGCAGTGGGATGCCCAGCTCACTTCGCTTTCAGAGCCGCATATTGGCCATAAAATCACCCCGGCAGCCCTGACTGCACTAGTGAGCTTTTTTAAGCACCACCTTTAAGAGGCGCAATAGCACGAAAACGCCTGGTAACAGGCGATTGCAGGCAGATTTGATGAATTGTTCGCTTGAGTTTCCCCTGGCACATCAGTATGATTACGCGTCAATTTTCAGCCGCATTCTCAGGTTGTGTAGATTACACAGCCTATAACGTTCCTTGCTTCCATGGGCCGCGGCTGACCCCGACAGGAGGCTGAATAATCCGTAAGGAGCAATTTCGATGCGTCATTACGAAATCGTATTTATGGTCCACCCTGACCAGAGCGAGCAGGTTCCTGGCATGATCGAGCGTTACACCGGTGCTATCACTGGTGCACAGGGCACGATCCACCGCCTGGAAGACTGGGGCCGCCGTCAGCTGGCTTACCCAATCAACAAACTGCACAAAGCACACTACGTTCTGCTGAACGTAGAAGCGCCGCAGGAAGTGATTGATGAGCTGGAAACTAACTTCCGCTTCAACGACGCCGTTATCCGCAGCATGGTTATGCGCGTTAAGCACGCGGTAACTGAAGCATCTCCGATGGTTAAAGCGAAAGATGAGCGTCGTGATCGTCGCGAAGACTTCGCAAACGAATCGGCTGATGATTCAGATGCTGGGGATTCTGAAGAGTAATCGCGCGTGACGGCGAATCGACTGCGCTTGTCCGGCACTGTTACGACACTGCCCGTACGCAAAGTCAGCCCGTCAGGCATCCCGCACTGTCAGTTTGTGCTTGAGCACCGTTCAGTGCAGGAAGAGGCCGGTTTCCACCGGCAAGCCTGGTGTCAGATGCCGGTGATTATCAGCGGCAATCATCATCAGGTGATTACTCAACATATAACGGTCGGTACGCAACTTATACTCGAAGGTTTCATTAGCTGCCATCAGGCACGCAATGGACAAACGCGTATGGTGTTACATGCCGAGCAGATTGAATTGATAGATTCTGGAGACTAGCCAAATGGCACGTTATTTCCGTCGTCGCAAGTTCTGCCGTTTCACCGCGGAAGGCGTTGTAGAGATTGATTACAAAGATATCGCTACACTGAAAAACTACATTACCGAAAGCGGTAAAATTGTCCCGAGCCGTATCACCGGTACTCGTGCAAAATACCAGCGTCAGCTGGCTCGCTGCATCAAGCGCGCTCGCTACCTGTCCCTGCTGCCATACACTGATCGTCATCAGTAATCGGCAACTGTCCATTAACGACTTTAAGAGGATAAGGTAATGCAAGTTATTCTGCTTGATAAAGTAGCAAACCTGGGCAGCCTGGGTGACCAGGTTAACGTTAAAGCGGGCTACGCTCGTAACTTCCTGGTACCACAGGGCAAAGCTGTTCCTGCTACCAAGAAAAACGTTGAGTTCTTCGAAACTCGCCGCGCTGAACTGGAAGCTAAACTGGCTGACGTTCTGGCAGCTGCCGACGCTCGCGCTGAGAAAATCAGTGCACTGGGCACCGTTACTATCGCGTCTAAATCAGGCGACGCTGGTAAGTTGTTCGGTTCCATCGGTACTCGCGACATCGCTGATGCAATTACTGCAGCAGGCGCTGACGTGGCTAAGAGCGAAGTTCGTTTACCGAACGGCGTTCTGCGCACCACTGGTGAGCACGAAGTGAACATCCAGGTTCATAGCGAAGTCTTCGCTAAACTGGTTGTGAGCGTAGTTGCTGAGTAATTTTACTCAGTGATGCGAAAACGCCGGCCTTGTGCCGGCGTTTTTGTTTCTGCTATTTACTGCGCACGGATAAAGCTGCCGTCAGCCTGACGAGTAAACAGTACCGGGCCATTGCTGCCATCCACAGTTAATCCTGTCACCTGGCCCTGATTATTCAGGCGAATCTTCACTTGCTGTCCAGTCTGTAAGGCGCTCAGTGGATGATCGCTGCCTTCCACATTCGCCATCGCAAACACATCACCTACCGGTAAATTATTATCCCGGAACAGTTGCGCCAGCGTCTGTCCTGCGGCAATGGTATAGCTGCGCCAGTTTCCCTGTGAGTCCGCCTGCGGTTTGCTATTACTGCTGTTGTTGTAAATATCTGCCTGCATCGGCACTTCTTTGCCATTATCTGACGTAACTGGTGTTGTCACGGGAAACTGCTGAGGAGAACCACTCGGCCAAAGAAAGGCGAGCAGAATGACCACCAGGGCGATAATAATGCCGCGGCGATGGAAGTACGGTAGGGGGTCCATCCAACGGATGCCGTCGGTAAAATGCCAGAAGCGATAAAGCCACTCCGCAAAGCGAGATGGTGAACGAGTTGCCATGTGTACCTCCTCTTCACCGGTCTCTGGTCTGCTGCGGCTGACGGGCCACAGACGAGGGAGCCGGGGTAAAGTGCGCGCAGTGCGCGTCCTGCGGCGGCGTGGGGCGATTTGGCCCATGAGTTCTCTCTTGTTACAGTTGCGGCAAGGTTAACCTTGTCCTTTTATTAGTATGGGCAATGTTGGCGGGAACTCCCCGTCAGCATTGAGAAATTTGACTTGTGTATTGTTTATCTTTCAGCGGAAAAAGTCATCCAGGCAGCGCGGGATTTTACGCCAGCGGCCTGCACCTGCTATGCTGCCGGTTCAAATTTTTGTGATAAAGGAACGAAGATGACTACCCCTTCTTTTGACAGCGTCGAAGCACAGGCAAGTTACGGTATTGGTTTACAGGTTGGCCAGCAGTTGCTGGAGTCTGGTTTGCAGGGTCTGCAGCCAGAAGCACTGCTCGCTGGTCTGCGCGATGCGCTGGAAGGGAACTCACCGGCAGTACCGGTAGATGTAGTACACCGCGCGCTGCGTGAAGTTCATGAGCGTGCGGAAGGCGTGCGTCGTGAGCGCACCGAAGCCATGGCAGCAGAAGGCCAGAAGTTCCTGGCGGAAAACGCCCAGCGTGAAGGTGTTAACAGCACTGAATCTGGTCTGCAGTTCAGCGTGATCACCCAGGGTGAAGGTGCAATTCCAGCACGCCAGGATCGCGTACGTGTTCACTACACCGGCAAACTGATCGACGGTACTGTGTTTGATAGCTCAGTAGCGCGTGGCGAACCGGCTGAATTCCCGGTAAGTGGCGTGATCCCAGGTTGGATCGAAGCCCTGACGCTGATGCCAGTGGGTTCTAAATGGGAACTGGTTATCCCACAGAACCTGGCTTACGGCGAGCGTGGTGCGGGTGCTTCAATCCCACCATTCAGCACCCTGGTGTTTGAAGTGGAGCTGCTGGAAATTCTGTAATTTCCCGGCACGCCAACAGAGCCTGAGTCGGGTTGAACCCGGCTCAGGCTTTTTTGTTTCTGGTGACAAATGCAGAACTATGGTACTGATATGTCTAAATAATATTCCGGATTTTGCTCGCGAGATCGTTACGGCTGGCCTGGCTGCTAAAATGTAAATGAGACGCGCAGGGCATCGCGCCCGGAAATTGCAGACAATGAGGTGACTTATGTTAGAAAAAATCTGCCAGCTGGCTCGTGAAGCGGGCGATGCCATCATGCAGGTATATAACGCTGAAACGCCGCTGGATATCGATCGCAAATCCGATGACTCACCGGTAACCGCAGCAGATATCGCCGCACACCAAATTATTATTGCTGGCCTGGCGCAGTTGGACGCCGCCACGCCCGTGCTGTCTGAAGAAGATCCTCCCGCCTGGGAAGTGCGCCAGCACTGGCAGCGCTACTGGCTGGTTGACCCGCTGGATGGCACCAAAGAGTTTATTAAACGCAACGGTGAATTCACCGTGAATATCGCGCTGATTGAAGCCGGTAAACCGGTGCTGGGTGTGGTATACGCCCCCGTATTAGATGTGATGTATGCAGCGGCCGACGGTAAGGCGTGGAAAGAAGAGCAGGGCCAGCCGCGCCAGCCAATTCACATCAAAGAAGCCCATCCGCCGCTGGTAGTGGTGAGCCGTTCACATGCGGCGAAAGACGAAGAGCTGAAAGATTACCTCACGCATTTAGGCGAGCATCAGACCACGGCTATTGGTTCATCACTTAAATTCTGCCTGGTTGCCGAAGGTAAAGCGCAGCTCTACCCCCGTTTCGGGCCTACCAATATCTGGGATACCGGAGCAGGCCATGCGGTAGCCATCGCTGCTGGCGCGCACGTTAATGACTGGAAAGGCCATACGCTGGACTACACGCCGCGCGAATCCTTCCTCAACCCCGGTTTCCGCGTCTCAATCCTCTAAGCTACTTGAGTAGTTCGTGCAGCAGCGTAATCGCCTGCTGCACCTCTTTATCGGTCAGCGCACCATCTTTTACCCAACGCACTACGCCTTGTTTATCCAATACCACTACGGCTGAACTTGCGGGTTTGAGCAGCCAGGCCTTTTGCACGTTACCGTTATCATCAATGACAAACTGCGACCACGGATACTGCTGTTTATTACTTTTGATACTGCTGGTGACAAACATACCGGTACCCGGAATGGCATCGTCAGTGTTGACGATAGTGGTGGTTTGATAGCGGTCGCGCGGGAAGTTAGCACTCTTAATCGCTTCAATCATGGCGGCATTCATCTCTTTCGCAGACGAGCGTCCGGCAATCGGCAGTACCACACGCACCTTGCCAGCCAGTTGAGCGCTGTTCCACGGGTGGTAGCTGAACTTATCTTGCTTTAAGACTAACTCACCTTCGTCTTTAACCCCGACAGCGGGTACACGTTCACCTATTTTCAGGTTATGAGCCAGTGCCAGAGCGGGAAACAGCAGGGCGATTGTGGCTATCAGAGGGAAAATTCGCATCAGATAAATTCCTTATGTGGTTCGACCAGTTGTTTCATTTTACTGCAATATCCGACGAGGATGATGCGCCTGTCGTACAGTAATTGTAGCTTTGCAAGGCAGGACACAAATCCACACAGAGCGAATGTTTATACTGAATAAGCAGAAGGTGATAACAGAGTCTTCTGTAATAATATGTCAGTTCAGTAAAAAAAGTCGCTTTTAGGAACATAGGTAACGCCTGATGTTCTATAGTGTTCTGACATTTGCGCTTCATGAGCTCGTACCGAATTTGGCAACGACGAAGCGTTATTGAAAATTTACAGGAGTTAAGTATGAAGATCTTCCAGCGCTACAATCCGCTGCAAATTGCGAAATATGTGAAAACGCTGTTCAAAGGAAGGTTATACATCAAGGATGTTGGCGCATTCGAATTCGACAAAGGCAAAGTGCTGATTCCACGTGTCCGTGACAAACAGCATCTGAGTGTGATGTCTGAAGTGAATCGCCAGGTACTGCGGCTACAAGCTGAGTATCAGTAAGTACAAAAAGGGCGGCTCTCAGGCCGCCCATAGATTATGACTCTTCTGCTGTTTTTTCCACATGCAGCACTGGCGGATGCTCATCAATCCGCGTAACCAGTAGCTGGTCAATGCGATAGCTATCAATATCTACCACTTCGAATTTATACCCGGCAAACTTCACGAAATCGGTGCGTTTCGGGATTTTACGCAGCATGTACATCATAAAACCGCCAATGGTTTCGTAGTTGCCTGACTGCGGGAAATCATCAATATCCAGCACGCGCATCACGTCATCAATGGGTGTACCGCCCTCTACCAACCACGAGTTGGCATCACGCGCGACAATTTGTTCTTCCATACCCTGGCCAACCAGGTCGCCCATCAGCGTCGTCATCACGTCGTTCAGTGTGATGATACCCACGACCAGGGCGTATTCATTCATGATGACCGCGAAGTCTTCCCCGGCGGTTTTAAAACTCTCCAGAGCTTCAGACAAGGTCAGCGTGTCCGGCACAATCAGCGCGGAACGCAGTTGAACCCCACTGTGTAAGGTCATGCTCTGATTGCCCAACACGCGCAGCAGCAGCTCTTTGGAATCGACATAGCCCACAATGTGGTCAATATCGCCATCACACACGAGGAACTTGGAGTGTGGACGTTCGGCAATTTTGGCTTTCAGGCTGCTTTCGTCTTCACGCAGATCGAACCACACAATGTTCTCACGTGAGGTCATAGAAGAGGGAACGGTACGGGATTCCAGCTCAAATACGTTTTCAATCAGCTCGTGTTCCTGCTTACGCAGTACGCCAGCCAGCGCACCCGCCTCTACCACCGCATAGATATCATCGGAAGTGATGTCGTCTTTACGCACCATCGGCAGTTTAAAGATGCGGAAGAAGACGTTTGCCAGGCCGTTAAACAGCCATACCAGCGGACGCATGATCAGCAAGCAGAAGCGCATTGGGTTGATGATGCGCAGTGCTACCGCCTCTGGTGCAATCATGCCGACGCGTTTTGGTGTCAGATCGGCGAACAAGATAAACAGGCTGGTGACGATGGTGAATGAACAGATAAAGCTCAGCTGTTCCGCCAGTTCTGGGTTAGCGATTTTGCTAAACAGGCTGTAGAACACCGGAGAAAAGGCAGCATCGCCGACGATACCGCCGAGAATGGCGACCGCGTTCAGGCCAATTTGCACCACGGTAAAGAACATGCCGGGTTGTTCCTGCATCTTCAGTACGCGCTGTGCGTTGATGTTGCCTTCGTCGGCCAGCAGTTTGAGTTTGATTTTACGGGCAGCGGCCAGCGATATCTCAGAAAGGGAGAAAAAGGAACTGATAACAATCAGCAAGATAATGACAAGTAAGCTATTAATCATAAAAGATCCAAAAGTTTATCCACTCGTCATTTTTGGCCTGGGCAACATGCGGAGAAGCGAGTACGTCGTGTACGCATTTGTCGGCGGGCTATCCGTGCCAAAAATGTCTGCACCGATACGGCAAGTGTAAAACTGCCGGGGCAGAGGTGTTGAATGCAGGCGGTTTGCCTGCGGCAGCCGATTATAGCAGTAGGGCTAATCGCGCCGCCAGCAGTGCGAAGCGATGGATTGCGAGTTCTTTAAGATAATTCCGAGACAGAAACTGAATTTGCCTTTACAGGACACTGCGGTTGTCACACCGCCCGCAATTATCGACAATAGGAATTAGTTAACGGCTGTTGTGGCTTAAGATTAAACAGGTCTTTTGGCCAGCATTGCGCGAGTTTGCCGGCAGCCACCGTTTTTTTACATGAAGTGTGATTTTTTCGCCGCCAGGGTAAAGCGCGGCTATGCTGTGGATAGCGCCCGCCAGGGTCGCCACGGCGCAATGATTAATGCCCCTGCGGAAAAGGGGCCAGCACTAAAAACAGGAGTATGCGTGCCGCGAATACATCTCTATTGCATCAGTTGCCTGTTGCTTGTTGCTTCGACCGCAGATGCGGCAAAAGTCCGCCTGGAGCTGGAAGGGTTGCAGGGGGAATTACAAAAGAACGCCAGAGTTCGCCTTTCGACGATCAGCAGCGATGAAGTGACCAACGATGGCCGCTTCCAGGCGCGCGTCTCGCAAGCCATTAAAGAAGGGCTGCGGGCGTTGGGTTACTACGACACTGAAGTGGCATTCGAATCACGTCCGGCTCCTGCGCAAGGTGGCAGGCCGGTATTGATTGCACGCGTGACGCCGGGAGAGCCGGTGAAAATTGCGGGCAGCACCATTGTGGTGGACGGTGAAGCGAGAAACGACCCGGATTACCTCGCGTGGATCAAAAACGGCCGGCCAAAAATTGGCACGCAGCTGAATCACGGTGATTACGACAAATTTAAAAGCGGTTTTTCCGACCTTGCAGTACGTAACGGCTACTTTGATGGCGACTTTAAGAAGAGCCAGCTCGGGGTTTCTGCTGCCCGGCATGAAGCGTTCTGGGACATAGAGTACGACAGCGGCAAACGTTATCACTTTGGTGATGTGAGTTTTACCGGATCGCAAATCCGCGAAGAGTATTTGAGAAATCTGGTGCCGTTTAAAAAAGGCGATCCCTACAACTCCCGCGATTTGGCTGAACTGAACCGCCGCCTGTCGGCGACGGGCTGGTTTAGCACCGTGGTCGTGGCACCGGAGTTTGATAAAGGGCGTGAGAGTAAGGTACTGCCTTTGAATGCGGCAGTGGCACCGCGCACGCAGAATACCCTGGAAACCGGGGTTGGCTACTCTACCGATGTTGGACCGCGCGTTAAAGCCACCTGGAACCGGCCATGGGTCAACGATCGCGGCCACAGCCTGACTGCCAGCACTTATGTGTCTGCGCCAGAACAGCAGCTCGACATGACCTACAAAATTCCGCTGCTGAAAAGCCCGATTGAGCAGTACTACACCTTTTCTGCCGGATTAAAACGCACCGATCTCAACGATACCAAAGCCGATACCTCAACCCTGGGCGTTTCACGCTACTGGGAAAGCAGCAGTGGCTGGCAAAGGGCGATTAACCTGAAGTGGAGCCTCGATCACTATACCCAAGGCAGCGTAACCAACACCACCATGCTGCTTTATCCGGGTGTTAGCGTGAATCGCACGCGATCTCGCGGTGGTTTAATGCCAACGTGGGGGGATTCGCAGCGTTACTCTGTGGATGTATCAAACACCACCTGGGGGTCTGACGTGGACTTCCTGATCTTGCAGGCACAAAACGTCTGGATTCGTATGCTGGGTGAGAAAAACCGCTTTGTGGTACGCGGTAATCTCGGCTGGATTGAAACCAGTGATTTCGACAAAGTCCCACCGGACTTGCGCTTCTTTGCCGGGGGTGACCGCAGCATTCGTGGTTACAAATACAAAGATATCTCGCCGCGTGATGCCGATAACAAGCTGACCGGTGCCTCGAAACTGGCAACCGGATCGCTGGAATATCAATACAACGTCAGCGGCAAGTGGTGGGGAGCGGTGTTTATTGATTCCGGCGAAGCCGTCAATGACATCCGCCGCAGTGATATCAAAACCGGTGCCGGTGTTGGTGTGCGCTGGGCCTCGCCGGTCGGGCCGATTAAATTTGATATCGCCCGCCCGATTGGCGATAGCGAGGAACATGGTGTGCAATTTTACGTAGGGCTGGGGCCAGAACTATGAAGCGATGGAAAAAGGTCCTGATTGGTGTTTTGATTTTTTTCGTGCTGCTGTTTGGCGGCGTAGCTTTTCTGGTGGGGACAACGCCAGGATTGCATCTGTTGTTCAAGGGCGCAAACCGCTGGGTGCCGGGCCTCTCCATCAAGCAAGTGGAGGGGGGCTGGCGTAATCTTACCGTCAGCGACCTGCGCTATGACATGCCCGGTGTTAGCGTTAGCGCCGGACGCTTCCATCTCGCGGTGAATCTCAACTGCCTGCTCCACTCCTCGCTGTGTGTGGATGACATCGATCTGAGTGATGTCAGCGTAGTGGTGGACAGCAGTAAAATGGCACCCGCGAAAGCCGATACGCCGCAGGAAGAGAGCAGCCTCGGCGAGCTAAGTACCCCTTATCCGCTGACGCTAAGCCATCTCGGCCTGCATAACATCAACCTGAAAATTGATGATACCGCCATCTCATTGCAGGAATTTACCACCGGTATGCACTGGCAAAAGCGTGCGCTGACACTGAGCCCAACTCGCATCGAAAGCCTGCTGGTAGCCCTGCCAAAAGCCGCCAAAGTGGTGGATGAGCAGGTGGTGCAACCCAAAGTGCAACAGCCACAGCCAGAAGAGAAACCGTTGGGTGAAACGGTAGCCGCGCTGTTTGAAAAACCGTTGTTACCTGACCTGCCGGATTTCACGCTGCCACTGGATATTGAAATTCAGCAGATTGTGGGTGAACAGCTGCGTCTGACGGGTGATACCGATATCACCGTGAAGCGACTTGAGCTGAAAGCCACCACGCAAGATCGCCAACTTAAACTGCAAACGCTGGATGTAGATTCTAACTTCGGTCAGCTACAGGGCAGTGGTGAAGCGACATTAGCCGATAACTGGCCAGTGGCGTTTAAGCTTAACGGCAGCGCTGATATCGATCCGTTAAAAGGCGAGAAAGTGGCTCTCGACCTGAGCGGTGCGATGCGCGATACCCTGAAACTTTCACTCAATCTCTCTGGCCCTGTCCCGGCACAGTTGGATGCCTCAACCCAGTTGGCGGTGGCGGGTTTGCCACTCTCTCTGACATTAACCAGCCCGCAGTTGCGTTGGCCTCTGAGCGGTCCGGTGCAGTATCAGGCAGATAATCTTGATTATCGCTTTAGCGGTAAGGCTACCGATTACAGCATGGCGCTGCGCACGGCGGTAAAAGGCGAAGGGATGCCACCCGCGACGATTTCACTGGATGGCAAAGGCAACACCCAGCAGTTCTCGCTGGATAAACTGCGACTGGCGGTACTGCAAGGCAACGTCGATTTACAGGCGCTGGTGGACTGGAGCAAAGCCATCAGCTGGCACAGCGATCTGACGTTAAGCGGGATCAACACGGCGAAGCAGTACCCGGACTGGCCAGCCAAACTGGATGGCGCCATCAGTACTCGCGGCAGCCTGTATGGTGGCAGTTGGCAGCTCAACGTGCCGAAAATCGAACTGAAAGGTAACGTGAAGCAAAATGCCGTTAACGTGCAGGGTCAACTACGCGGTAACAGCTATAACCAGTGGACGGTGCCGGGCATCAATGTGGCACTGGGACGCAATACGCTGCAGGTGAAAGGGGAGTTGGGCAAAACGCTGAACCTCGATACCATCGTCGATGCGCCAAGCCTCAACAATGCACTGCCTGGCCTGGCGGGGGTAGTGAAAGGCACGATTAAAGCGCGTGGTACCTTGCAGGCACCCCAACTGTTAGCGGATCTCAACGCCACCGGATTACGCTGGCAGCAGTTGAGCATTCAGCGCGTCGCGCTGGAGGGGGATGTCAGCTCCAGCGAACAGATTGGCGGTAAGCTACAGTTGCGTGTCGATAGGCTACAGCAGGACGCGCTTAAGATTCAGTCACTGCTGCTGAAAGCCAACGGCAATGAAAAGCAGCACCAGTTGACGCTGGCGGTGCAGGGCGAACCTGTTTCTGGTCAGTTGGCGATCAACGGAAGCTTTGACCGCGCAACACAGCACTGGAAAGGCACGCTGAATAACACGCGTTTTGAGACACCGGTTGGCGAATGGCGACTGTTGCCGTCCATGAGCATTGATTACCTCAACAGCAAGCAAACCGCCACGATTGGCCCGCACTGCTGGCAGAACCCGAATGCCCGGTTGTGTGTGCCTGAACCGGTGGAAGCGGGCCCAAGTGGCCATGCGCATCTGGTGCTGAATCGTTTTGATCTGGCGATGATCAAACCTTTCTTGCCGAAAGAGACGCAGCTGAATGGCAGCTTTAGCGGTGATGCCCGCATGAGCTGGGACAGCAAAGGCGGTTTGCCGACAGGCAATATCACGCTGAAAGGCAATGGTGTGAAAGTGGCTCAGGATGTACAGGGCAACACGTTACCCATCGCTTTCGATACTCTGAACCTGACGGCGGCCCTGCGCGATGGCAAAGCCCAGCTCGACTGGCTCATCAAACTGGTGAATAACGGGCAGCTCAGCGGCAACGTGCAGATCACCGACCCGGAAAAACGCCGTCTGTTGGCCGGCAACGTCAACATCAGCAACCTTTCCCTGGCGATGCTCAACCCGGCGCTGGTTGACGGTGAGAAACTCAAAGGGATGCTCAACAGTAACCTGCGTCTGGGTGGTAGCGTGTTGCAACCGCAGATTTATGGTCAGTTAGGGCTGAAAGATCTGGATGTTGATGCCAGCTTCATGCCGGTCGATCTGACGGCTGCCAACCTGAATATGGTGTTCAACGGCAGTAGCTCAACGCTTAATGGCCTGGTGCAAACCAAACAGGGCAATATCAACCTGAACGGCGATGCGGACTGGAGCAAAATCGATAACTGGCGTGCGAAGATTGCGGCGCAGGGCAACCGGGTTCGTGTCACGGTGCCACCGATGGTGCGTATGGATGTGTCGCCAGATATCGTGTTTGAAGCCACGCCTGCTGCGTTTACGCTGGACGGGAAGGTGGACATCCCATGGGCGCGTATCACGGTGCAGGACGTGCCGCAGAGCGCGGTTGGCGTCTCTTCAGATGAAGTGATGCTGGATGAAAATCTAAAACCGATACAGCCGAAAAGCACCGCGATCCCCATCAACAGCAATCTGGTGATTCACGTGGGCGATGATGTGCGCCTGTCAGCCTTTGGCCTGAAAGCGAAGCTTAATGGCGATCTGAAGCTGGTGCAGGACAAAACCGGACTGGGTATCAATGGGCAGATCAATATCCCTTCTGGTCGTTTCCACGCGTATGGGCAGGATCTGATTGTGCGTAAAGGTGAGTTGCAGTTCTCTGGACCGCCTGCGCAACCCTATCTCAACCTGGAGGCGATTCGTAATCCGGAATCAACGGAGGATGACGTTACCGCCGGGATCCGCGTCACAGGCCTGGCGGATGAGCCGAAGGTCGAGGTCTTCTCCGATCCCACTATGTCGCAGCAGGAAGCCCTTTCCTATCTCTTGCGCGGTCAGGGTTTGAGCAGTGAAGGAGACAGTAACGCATTAACTTCTGCTTTGGTGGGCTTGGGGGTTGCACAAAGTGGGCAGGTTGTGGGTAAAATCGGCGAGACCTTCGGCGTAAGTAATCTTGCTCTGGATACTGCGGGTGTTGGTGACAGCCAACAGGTGCAGGTCAGCGGTTACGTGCTGCCGGGTCTACAAGTAAAATATGGTGTTGGCATCTTTGATTCACTGGCGACCTTAACCTTACGTTATCGCCTGATGCCTAAACTCTATCTTGAGGCCGTATCCGGCGTGGATCAGGCTCTCGATTTGCTCTATCAGTTTGAGTTTTAGCAATGCGAATAATTGTCTATGGCAGTTTACGACGCAAACAGGGAAATAGTCACTGGATGACAAATGCGCAATGGCTGGGTGATCACCAGATTGAGGGCTTCGAGCTCTACAATCTGGGGCTTTATCCAGGCGTTGTGCCAGGGGCGGGGACGGTATACTGCGAAGTCTATCGGGTCGACGCCTCGACCATGGGAGAACTGGACGCGTTGCGTACCAAAGGTGGCGAATATAAACGTCATCTGGTGCAAACACCTTATGGCAGTGCCTGGCTTTATATCTATCAGCGTTCGGTAGCCGGACTGCAACAGATAGCGAGCGGTGACTGGCTAAAGCGTGATGAAGACGTTTAAGAGATAAAAAAAACGCCGTCCAACTGGACGGCGTTTTCTTTTACAGCACAGACATTACTTCTTCTGTGCGCGCTCGTAAGAGGCGATGATTTCAGCTTTGGCCGCTTCTGCGTTATCCCAGCCGTCAACCTTAACCCACTTGCCTTTTTCCAGATCTTTGTAGTGCTCGAAGAAGTGAGTGATCTGTGCTTTCAGCAGCTCTGGCAGGTCCTGCACATCTTTGATGTGGTCGTACTCTTTGCTCAGTTTGGTGTGCGGTACGGCAATAACTTTCGCATCTTCACCTGATTCGTCGGTCATCTTCAGCACGCCAACTGGACGGCAGCGGATCACAGAACCTGGAACCAGTGGGTACTGGGTAGGAACCAGCACGTCAACCGGGTCCCCATCCAGAGACAGGGTGTTGTTGATGTAGCCGTAGTTAGCCGGGTAGAACATCGCGGTAGACATAAAACGGTCTACGAACAGGGCACCAGACTCTTTGTCTACTTCATATTTGATCGGATCAGCATTGGCTGGGATCTCGATGATTACGTAGATATCTTCTGGCAGTTCTTTACCCGCAGGCACCTGGTTCAGACTCATTGTCAATTCCTTCACTAGTCATGTGTTAAGTGACCGCTATTATAGCCAACTGACTCTGAAAGTATGCCCCTCTTTTTGACCTTTCAGATTGCTCCAGAGACTATTTTCCGGCGAACATCAGCGAGACAATTCCGGCCGCAATCAGTGGTCCGACCGGTACGCCACGAAAGAACGCTACGCCAATCACTGTGCCAACCAGAAGACCACCAATAATTGAAGGTTGAGCACTCATAAAACTCACGCCACGCGCGCCTAGCCACGCCACCAACACACCGACAATAATTGCCGCGCCGGATTTCCAGTCCATAAAGGATTTAATCAGTGAGGAGGCGGGAAGGGAACCGCTTGCCAGAGGGGCCATAACCGCCACAGTCAGGATAATAATGCCCACCTGAATGCCCTGTTTTTCCACCACCGGGAAAAACGTGGCCAGTGGCGTCAACTTAATGGCGAGCAAAATCAGAATCGAGATGGTCACCGCGTTGTTGTGAACAAAGTAACTCAGTACCGCAAGGCAAATTAGAATGATTGTAGAGGCATAAGCAGCCATGATTTCTCCAGAGGATAAAGTGTAAGCGCTTTCTTTATCGACGATTCAAGGCGCAGACGCAACCGGAGATTGGTGATTGGAAGCGGGAAAAGAAAAACGCCCTGCCAGTCTCCCGGCAGGGCGTTTAATGCTCTGAATCAGGCCGGATTAATGCTGGTCCGGGAATTCACGCAGGAAACGTTCTACGTCATCAACCATGGCATCGTTACCACAGAAGAACGGGCAACGCTGGTGCAGGGTTTCTGGCTGGATATCCAGAATACGGGTGGCACCATCACTGGCTTTACCGCCGGCCTGTTCAGCCAGGAATGCCATTGGGTTGCACTCATACAGCAGGCGCAGTTTGCCTTTCGGGTGGCTGGCGGTGCTTGGATAGAGGTAGATACCGCCTTTCAGCAGGTTACGGTGGAAATCTGCCACCAGTGAGCCGATATAACGTGAGGTATATGGGCGATGGGTCGGGAGATCTTCTTCCTGGCAGAACTTCAGGTATTTCTTCACGCCCTGTGGGAAGCGAATGTAGTTACCTTCGTTGATGGAGTAGGTGTAGCCTTTCTCCGGGAAGGTCATACGTTCGTGGCTCAGGCAGAATACGCCCAGAGACGGATCGTAAGTAAACGCATGCACGCCAACACCGGTGGTGTAAACCATCATGGTGGAAGAGCCATAAACCACATAACCTGCGGCAACCTGCTTGTGGCCCGGCTGCATAAAGTCAGCTTCTGTTACCGGCGTACCTGGCTCAGAAACACGGTGATAGATGGAGAAAATGGTGCCCACAGAGACGTTAACATCGATGTTGGAGGAACCGTCCAGCGGGTCCATCAGCACGACATATTTACCGTCTTCTACACCTTCGAAGATCACAAATTCATCTTCTTCCTCTGAAGCGATGCCGGCAACGATCCCACGAGCTTTCAGTGCCGCTTTCAGCTTCTCGTTCGCAAACAGATCCAGCTTCATCTGCTGCTCGCCCTGCACGTTCTCCACGCCACTCGCGCCGAGAATATCCACTAAGCCCGCTTTATTGATGTCACGGTGAATAATTTTGGCACCCAGCTTAATGGCTGAGATAAGTGCCGTCAGTTCACCTGTGGCATGCGGAAAGTCGTGCTGTTTCTCGACGATGAATTCGCCCAATGTTTTCATAACACATTCCCTGAATCTTCGATGGAGCGGCAGCATGGAAAAAACTGCCAGCGTATGCGTACGCAGTTTAGCCGATTGAACAGCAAAAACCATAGTCCTAATCCGTTTCTTCCCGTCGCGCAGAGCGGTAAACTGTGCGCCGGACTTTTGAGTAATGGATCAGGTTATGCGTATTCACATCCTAGGAATTTGCGGCACTTTTATGGGCGGGCTGGCTCTGCTGGCACGCTCGCTCGGACATGAAGTCTCCGGTGCGGACAGTAATGTCTATCCACCCATGAGCACGCAGCTGTTAGAGCAAGGTATTGATATTCATGAAGGTTATGATGTTGATCAGCTTGATCCTGCACCTGATTTAGTGATCATCGGCAACGCCATGAGCCGTGGCAATCCCTGCGTGGAAGCGGTACTGGAA
The DNA here is from genome assembly GCF_011752615.1 of Candidatus Pantoea multigeneris. Lineage (NCBI taxonomy): Bacteria > Pseudomonadati > Pseudomonadota > Gammaproteobacteria > Enterobacterales > Erwiniaceae > Pantoea > Candidatus Pantoea multigeneris. The sequence continues at coordinate 389,558 of NZ_VWXF01000002.1, read as the reverse complement.
CGTAACATTCCTTACCTTTCCGGCCCGCAGTGGCTGCATGACTATGTGCTGCGCGAGCGCTGGGTACTGGCAGTGGCAGGAACCCATGGAAAAACAACCACTTCAGGTATGCTGGCGTGGATTCTGCAAGAGTGTGGCCTGGAGCCTGGCTTTATCATTGGCGGCGTGCCGGGCAACTTCGATGTTTCCGCGAAATTAGGAAAAAGCCCGTTCTTTGTGATCGAAGCCGATGAGTATGACTGTGCCTTCTTCGACAAACGCTCGAAATTCGTGCATTACTGCCCACGCACGCTGATCCTCAATAACCTTGAGTTCGATCATGCGGACATCTTCGACGATCTGAAAGCGATCCAGAAGCAGTTTAACCATCTGGTGCGTATCGTGCCGGGGCAGGGCAAGATCCTGTCACCTGAAAACGATCAAAATCTGAAGCAGGTGCTGGCGCAGGGTTGCTGGAGCGAGCAGGAGACGCTGGGCGAAAACGGTGACTGGCAGGCGAAAAAACTGACCCCTGATGCATCACGCTGGAGCGTTCAGTTGGCCGGTGAGCAGGTGGGTGAGGTCAACTGGTCGCTGGTGGGCGAGCACAACATGCATAATGGCCTGATGGCGATTGCTGCTGCGCGTCACGTTGGCGTGCGTCCCCAGGATGCCGCCGCGGCGCTGGGCAACTTCATCAATGCCCGCCGTCGTCTGGAGTTGCGTGGTGAAGTCAACGGCGTCAAAGTCTATGACGACTTTGCGCATCACCCTACGGCGATCCTCGCGACGCTTTCTGCGTTACGCAGCAAAGTGGGCGGCACCGCGCGTATTCTGGCGGTACTGGAGCCACGCTCGAACACCATGAAAATGGGCGTCAGCAAAAACGATTTAGCCCCTTCTCTGGCGCGCGCTGATGAAGTCTTCCTGTTCCAGCCACATCACATTCCGTGGCAGGTGGCAGAAGTGGCTGAAGCCTGTATTCAGCCGGCGCACTGGAGCGCAGATATCGACGCGTTGGTAGCGATGGTGGCGAAAGCCGCTCAACCGGGCGATACCATTTTGGTGATGAGCAACGGTGGCTTTGGCGGCATTCATCAGAAACTGCTGGATAAGCTGCAAGGATAATCCGCGCAAGATACGGCGGGTTTGAAAAGTAAAAAGTAACAGAGATGTGCGCAGCGTGTTGTCAACGCTGCGCATTTTTTTGTCCGCAGCACCGTGCCGGTGTACTCAACGGGACGTTACAAGTCCCGGATCATCCACACTTCACAGTCATTGTGTCCGGTACAGCCCATCGGGCCATCCAGCAGGGTAAAGCCCAACGCGTGGTAGAGTTTTACCGCACTCAGCAGTGTGCCAGTTGTTTCCAGATAGCAGCGCCGAAAACCCAGCGACCGCGCATGTTCCAGCGCTCGCAGCGCCATCTCACGCCCTAATCCGGCGCCACGCGCCTGAGGCAGGAAATACATTTTTTGCAGTTCGCAAATATCGTCCGCTGCGCAAGAGAGTGGGGCAACGCCGCCGCCGCCCACCACCTGACCCTGGTGTTCAATCACCCAGTAGGCGCTACGATCGGCGCTGTATAGTTCAAACAGGCGGTCCAGATTGGGATCGGAGACGGTAAATCCCTTATCGGCGGTCAGCCCGAATTCGGCAGAGACTTCGCGAATCACCCGCGCTAAATGGGGATTATCCGCAGGCGTGATGGGCCGCACCTGAAATTCCAGTTGTGTGGCGGTTGTCATTTTCACCTCAATAAAAAGCCGGGCATCGGCCCGGCTTAGAATAAGCAGTAAACCTTCAGCGCTTACAATGCCGCAATCAAGCCCTGCTGTTCAATCAGTTTTGCTTTAGCTGCTTCAAACTCGCTGATGCGCTCGCGCTCTTTCGCCACCACCGCTTCTGGTGCGCGTGAGACAAAGCCTTCGTTGGAGAGTTTTGACTGAATTTTCTCAATCTCAACATCCAGTTTGGTCAGCTCTTTTGCCAGACGCTCCAGCTCCGCTTCCTTGTTAACCAGGTCGGCCATTGGGATCAGCAGTTCGGTGCCTTCAACGATTTTGGTGACTGACAGTGGGCCTTTTTCACCCGCTGGCAGAATCGTCAGGCTTTCGAGACGCGCCAGACGTGACAGGAATGTCCGGTTCTCTTCAACGCGACGCACGGCTTCCTGCGGCGCATTACGCAGCAGTACGTCCAGCGGTTTACCTGGAGAGATGTTCATTTCTGCACGGATGTTACGCACCGCGACAATCGCCTGCTTCATCCACTCCACGTCTGCCTGCGCCACTGCATCGACTTTCTCGGCGTCATACTCCGGGAAAGGTTGCAGCATGATGGTGTCAGCCGTGATGTTTTTCAGCACTTTAACGCGCTGCCAGATGGTTTCAGTGATGAATGGAATAATCGGGTGCGCCAGGCGCAGCAACGCTTCCAGCACGGTGACCAGCGTATTACGCGTGCCGCGCAGTTCTGCTTCGCTACCGCTGTTCATCACCGGCTTCGTCAGCTCCAGATACCAGTCACAGAACTGGTTCCAGGTGAAGTCGTACAGGATGTTCGCCGCGATATCAAAGCGGTAGCTGTCCAGCGCTTCACGGTAGGCTTTAACGGTGTTGTTGAACTCTGCCAGGATCCAGCGATCGGCAATCGACAGTTGCAGTTCGCCGCCATTCTGGCCGCAATCCTGATCTTCGGTGTTCATCAGCACGAAACGGCTGGCATTCCACAGCTTATTACAGAAGTTGCGATAACCTTCCAGGCGCTTCATGTCCCAGTTGATATCACGGCCGGTAGAGGCCAGCGCTGCCAGCGTAAAGCGCAGGGCATCGGTCCCTGAAGGGGTAATACCTTCCGGGAACTGTTTCTCGGTACGCTTGCGGATTTTCTCTGCCAGCTGTGGCTGCATCATGTTGCCGGTACGTTTTTCCAGCAGGTCTTCCAGCGAAATACCGTCAACCATATCCAGTGGATCGATAACGTTACCTTTCGACTTGGACATTTTCTGCCCTTCATCATCACGGATCAGACCGGTGATGTAGACAGTTTTGAACGGCACCTGCGGTTTACCGTCTTCATCTTTCATGAAGTGCATGGTCAGCATGATCATGCGGGCAATCCAGAAGAAGATGATGTCGAAGCCACTCACCAGCACGCTGGTTGGGTGGAAGGTACGCAGCGCTTCGGTATTTTCTGGCCAGCCCAGCGTAGAGAAGGTCCACAGGCCTGAAGAGAACCAGGTATCCAGTACGTCGTCATCCTGGCGCAGTGCAACATCCGCAGGCAGGTTGTTTTCCTGACGCACTTCCTCTTCGGTACGGCCGACGTAGACATTGCCTTCGTTGTCGTACCAGGCTGGGATGCGGTGTCCCCACCACAGCTGACGCGAAATACACCAGTCCTGGATATCACGCATCCATGAGAAGTACATGTTTTCGTACTGCTTCGGTACGAACTGGATATCACCGTTTTCAACCGCTTCAACCGCAACTTTTGCCAGTGGAGCAGTGCGCACATACCACTGATCGGTCAGCATAGGTTCGATCACTACGCCACCACGATCGCCGTAAGGTACGGTCAGATCGTGCGGTTTGATCTCTTCCAGTAAACCCAGTTCATCGACAGCGGCAACCAGTGCTTTACGCGCAGCAAAACGCTCCAGCTTCTGGAACTGAACCGGGATTTCATCCGCACATTCATCGCTGACTTCGCCGTTGGTGTCGAACACTTCCGCGCGTTCGCGGATGTCGCCATCAAAGGTCAGAATGTTGATCATTGGCAGCTGATGACGACGACCGACTTCGTAGTCGTTGAAATCGTGCGCCGGGGTGATCTTCACACAACCGGTGCCTTTTTCCATGTCTGCGTGCTCATCGCCCACGATGGGGATACGGCGATTCACCAGCGGCAGCAGGACTTCTTTGCCGATCAGATCTTTGTAACGCGGATCTTTCGGGTTAACGGCCACACCGGTATCACCCAACAGGGTTTCCGGACGCGTGGTCGCGACAACCAGGTAGTCTTTGCCTTCAGCGGTGGTAACGCCATCGGCCAGCGGATAGCGGATGTGCCACATGGAACCTTTGGTTTCACGGTTTTCCACTTCCAGGTCAGAGATGGCGGTACGCAGTTTTGGATCCCAGTTTACCAGGCGCTTACCACGGTAAATCAGATTCTCTTTGTACAGGCGGACAAACACTTCGCGCACGGCGTTGGACAGGCCTTCGTCCATGGTGAAACGCTCGCGCTCCCAGTCAACGGAGTTGCCCAGACGGCGCATTTGACGGGAGATGTTGCCACCCGATTCTGCTTTCCACTGCCAGATTTTGTCGATAAAGGCGTCACGGCCATAATCCTGACGGGTTTTCCCCTCTTCAGCCGCGATTTTGCGCTCAACCACCATCTGGGTTGCGATACCTGCGTGGTCAGTACCGGCCTGCCACAGGGTATTTTTGCCCTGCATACGCTGGTAACGGATCATGGTATCCATGATGGTTTGCTGGAATGCGTGACCCATATGCAAGCTACCGGTGACGTTCGGCGGCGGGATCATGATGCAGAAGCTTTCCTGGCTCGTATCACCATTCGGTTTGAAATAGCCTTGCTTTTCCCATTGCTCGTAAAGCGGCTGCTCGATATCTTGCGGGTTATATGTCTTTTCCATTTCTGCTATGTCGTTGGCGGCTGCGGCGGGGTAGCCGTATTCAATTGGAATCCAACGCTGCGGTACGCTTTATAGCGTTCGCGCGCCAGCTGTTTCTGCGATTCTTCGTAAGGAACAAAGTCTACCACTTCATGGAAAGCAGTAGCAAAATCTGCGAACTGTGGCAGCAGGCTGATCAGCAGATCGCGCGGTGAACTCCCGCGACGCTGAGGCCAGGCCAGTTCGACGGGAGCGCCGTAACGCGGCCCTTCTCCAGCGAGGTTATGGGGCACAAAAGCCTCGGCTGGGCGCTGCCATAACGCCTCATCCAGACGGATAGCCTGTTGCTCATCGACGCAGGCGATAAGTATACGTTGGCCTCCGCGCCAGTGCTGCGCGGCCAGATCGCAAGCCAGCGCCTCAACGGCGCTGAGCTCATCGGCTGGCACATCATCGGCCAGCACATAGAAGGTTGCGTTTTTCATGATTCAGGCTTAATCGTCGCCGTTCAGTCCGGCGCGGTTAAGCAAGAACTGCGACAGCAGCGGCACCGGACGACCGGTAGCCCCTTTGGCCTTGCCTGAGCGCCATGCGGTGCCAGCAATGTCCAAATGAGCCCAGTTATATTTACGCGCAAAACGCGCCAGGAAGCAGGCGGCAGTAATTGCACCACCTGGACGCCCACCAATGTTTGCCATATCGGCAAAATTGGACTCTAACTGCTCCTGATATTCATCGGACATCGGCAGACGCCATGCGCGATCGCCAGACTGTTCGGACGCGCCAATCAGCTCATGGGCCAGTGGATTGTGGTTCGACAGTAAACCGCTGATGTGATGGCCTAATGCAATCACACAGGCACCGGTCAGGGTTGCTACGTCAATTACCGTTTCAGGATCAAAACGCTCAACGTAAGTCAGCACGTCACACAGCACCAGGCGACCTTCGGCATCGGTATTCAGCACTTCTACCGTTTGACCGGACATGGTCGTCAGGACGTCACCAGGACGCATTGCCCGGCCATCAACCATGTTTTCGCACCCGGCCAGGACACCGACCACATTCAACGGCAGGCCAAGCTCTGCCACCATGCGCATCACGCCGTACACCGAGGCCGCGCCGCACATGTCGTATTTCATTTCGTCCATTGAGTCGGCAGGCTTGATCGAGATGCCGCCTGCGTCAAAGGTCAGGCCTTTGCCCACCAGCACAATCGGACGCGCTTCTGCATCGGGGTTGCCTTTGTACTCAATAACCGACATCAGCGATTCATTCTGCGAGCCAGCGCCCACGGCGAGATAAGCATTCATGCCCAGCTCTTTCATCTGCTGTTCGCCAATGACACGCGTTGTTACGTTTTTAAAGCCATCTGCCAGTTGGCGTGCCTGTGAAGCAAGGTAGGCCGCATTACAGATGTTTGGCGGCATATTGCCGAGATCTTTCGCCGCGCGAACACCGGCAGCCACAGCCAGACCGTGTTGGATGGCGCGCTCACCGCTGGTGAGTTCACGGCGGGTCGGTACGTTGAATACCAGCTTGCGCAGCGGACGGCGTGGTTCAACACGGTTACTTTTCAGCTGGTCAAAGTTGTAGAGCGCCTCTTTTGAGGTTTCTACCGCCTGACGTACTTTCCAGTAAGTATTGCGTCCTTTGACGTGCAGCTCAGTCAGGAAGCAGACCGCTTCCATTGAACCGGTATCGTTAAGGGTGTTGATGGTTTTCTGGATCACCTGTTTGTACTGGCGTTCATCCAGTTCACGCTCTTTACCGCAACCAATCAGCAGGATGCGCTCAGAGAGGATATTGGGTACGTGGTGCAGCAGCAGCGTCTGGCCAACTTTACCTTCCAGCTCGCCCCGGCGAAGCAGGGCGCTGATGTAGCCATCGCTGATTTTATCCAGCTGTTCGGCAATCGGCGATAAACGACGCGGTTCAAAAACGCCGACAACAATGCAGGCACTGCGTTGTTTTTCCGGGCTTCCGCTTTTTACACTGAACTCCATGCACTCTCCTGAATCTTAAAGACAACGGCCTCGGCTGTCGCTAGAATGTAGTCCGCTCGTCACCCTTTATTTTGCGGCGCAGCATGACATTTGGCCGCCTGCGGTCATAATGAATCAAGATGGCAATAGGTTGTTTTTGCGCCATCCTGAAGCATTTGTCTGTCAATTTTAGCTACGATGACGGCCATTGATGAAGATAAATGGCGAATAAGCGTTGAAACTAGCGATTTTCCTGCAAAAAGACAAGTTTTCACAGGCGTACTAAGCGTGATCATCATTAGATATCTGGTTCGGGAAACGCTCAAAAGTCAGCTGGCTATCCTGTTTATCCTGCTATTAATCTTCTTTTGTCAGAAGTTAGTCAGGATTTTAGGTGCCGCTGTAGATGGCGACATCCCGACAAACCTTGTCCTGACACTGTTAGGCCTTGGTGTGCCTGAAATGGCGCAACTTATTTTACCCCTTAGCCTGTTCCTGGCGATTCTCATGACGCTTGGGCGGTTGTACACGGAGAGTGAAATCACCGTGATGCACGCCTGCGGTCTCGGCAAAAGTGTGCTGGTCAAAGCAGCCATGATTTTGATGCTGATGACGGCTGCGGTAGCGGCGATCAACGTGGCCTGGCTTGGCCCGTGGTCATCGCGCTATCAGGATGAAGTCACTAAGAATGCGAAAGCTAACCCCGGTGCTGCTGCACTGGCGGCAGGCCAGTTCCAGACCTCCAGTGACGGTAATGCCGTGATGTTTATTGAAAACGTCAAAGGCAACCACTTCGGTCACGTCTTCCTTGCTCAACTGCGTCCAAAAGGCAATGCACGCCCTTCTGTGGTATTGGGTGACAGCGGTCATATGGAGCAGCGCAAAGACGGTTCACAGGTCGTCACGCTGGATAAAGGCACACGCTTTGAAGGCACGGCAATGCTGCGTGATTTCCGCATCACGGACTTCAGTAATTACCAGGCTGTGATTGGCTACAAAGAGGCGGTGCTGGATCCAAATGATTCCGATCAGGCCAGCATGTCCAGCCTGATGGAGAACAAAACGCCGCCGTTCCGTGCTGAGCTGCACTGGCGTCTGACACTGGTGGTTTCAGTGCTGATTATGGCGTTGATGGTGGTGCCGCTCAGCGTGGTTAACCCACGTCAGGGCCGCGTGTTATCCATGCTGCCCGCGATGCTGCTGTACCTCATTTTCTTCCTGTTACAGAGTTCTCTGCGTTCAAGTGGCTCCAAAGGTCGCCTTGATCCGGCTATCTGGATGTGGGTCGTGAATGTGTCGTATCTGGTGTTGGCGATAGCGCTTAACTTGTGGGATACGGTGCCAATGCGGCGTATTCGCGGTCGCTTTGTGCGCGGAGGGGCAGCCTGATGTTTCGCGTTTTAGACCGGTATATCGGTAAGACCATCTTTAACACCATTATGCTGACGCTGTTCATGCTGGTGTCGCTCTCTGGCATCATCAAGTTTGTCGACCAGCTGCGCAAAACCGGACAGGGTGCCTATACCGCGCTGGATGCGGGTTATTACACCTTGCTCAGTGTGCCGAAAGATATTGAAATCTTCTTTCCGATGGCGGCGTTGTTAGGCGCACTGCTCGGGTTGGGGGCACTGGCACAGCGCAGCGAACTCGTGGTGATGCAGGCTTCAGGCTTTACCCGTCTGCAGGTCGCGCTGTCTGTGATGAAGACTGCAATCCCGCTGGTGCTGTTGACCATGTTGGTGGGCGAGTTTATTGCGCCGCAGGGCGAGCAGATGGCACGTAACTATCGCGCCCAACAGATTTACGGCGGCGCGCTGGTTTCTACCCAGAACGGCTTGTGGGCTAAAGACGGTAATAGCTTTATTTATATTGAGCGCATCCACGGTGATAACTCGCTGGATGGTGTCAGTATTTACAACTTCAACGATCAGCGTCGGTTGTTAAAAGTGCGCTATGCCGCCAGCGCGAGCTGGGATAAAGATCGTAAAGAGTGGCAGCTTTCGCAGGTGGAAGAGTCGGATCTGAATGACCCGAAACAGATTACCGGTTCACAAAGTCTGACCGGTGACTGGAAAACCAACCTGACGCCAGACAAGCTGGGAGTTGTAGCGCTGGACCCGGACGCATTATCGATCCGTGGTCTGTATAACTACACCAAATACCTCAAGCAGTCTGGCCAGGTTTCCGGCCGCTATCAGCTAAACATGTGGAGCAAGATTTTCCAGCCACTGTCGGTAGCGGTGATGATGTTGATGGCCCTGTCGTTTATCTTCGGACCGCTGCGTAGCGTGTCGATGGGGGTACGCGTGGTGACCGGCATTAGCTTTGGATTTATCTTCTACGTGCTGGACCAGATTTTCGGCCCGCTGTCGCTGGTTTATGGCTTACCGCCGATTCTCGGCGCGATACTGCCAAGCGGTGCGTTCTTTGCGGTGAGTATGTATTTACTCCTCAAACGCCGCTAACTCACCTCAATAAAAAAGCCGCGAGAGCGGCTTTTTTATTGGTCTTTTCTCGCCTGATGTCACCTTGCTGAATCGACGTCGACACGTAAATGAGTCGACAATAATACGAATGGTTATCATTTGTAGGCTTCTGCTTGTTGAGAATGTTACTCTGTGAGCCCTGTGATGGTGAGCAAGGCTGACTGTGATGAACTCTGCGATTTCGCCGCGCTGTGCCAGCGCGTTTACCGTGGCGCACTTTCTCGATATTGGCGCGCGCTACGGCATTGATTATCACTTCCCTGCGCTGGAGCAGGGACGGCAGGATGTGGCGCAGCGCGCCGTTGTGCAGGGTTATGTTGAGGAGTGGGTGCTGCCAGCTGGCGTTTGCATTACTCGTTCGGATTTGCAGGTGATCGAACCCTATGAATCCACTTCAACCGGCAATTCGCCGCTGTATGTACTGCTGGTACTGTCCGGGCAGGTGGAGATCGCCGTCAACGGTTGCTATCAGCATTTGCAAAGTGGCATGGCGCTGACCACCCGGTTGGATGCACAGCAGACGCTCAGCGCTCGCCATCAGGCAGCAGAGCGCCTGGTCACGCTCTCTCTCGCTATCGATCCCCAACGTTTTTGCCCGTCTTCAGCCGTGGCGGCGTATCTGGCTCAATGGCAGCAAACTCAGCCGCAGACTGCGTTACGCGCGATTCCTGGCGTGGTGCTGCAATCACTGCAACAACTGCCCACAGGCGATAGCCTGGCGCATCAGCTGATCCTTGAAGGTATCTTGTTGCAGTTGCTGGGTTACTGGATGATCCCCGCGCCGTCAGTTTCCTCCGCTTCCCCCCTTTGTCCGCGCGAGTTGCAGCGGCTGGAACAGGTTAAGCAGCTGATCGAGAGCGCCCCGGAACGGCCCTATACTCTGGATGCGCTGGCACAGCTCGCGGCCATGAGCGCCAGCAGCTTACGCAGCAAATTCCGCCAGTGCTATGGCGAGTCCATCTTTAACTACCTGCGGCAGTGTCGCCTCGCGCTGGCGCGGGCGTATTTGCAGCAGGGATATAGCGTGCAGCAGGCGGCATGGATGTCTGGCTATCAGCATGCGACCAACTTCGCCACGGCTTTCCGCCGCCAGTATGGTGTGGCACCCAGCGAGCTGGCATAAATTTGTCAGTGCGCATACGCATTACAGCAGCACGCATAGCGGGTTTGTTTAGCGGGTCGGGATAATAGCGCCAGCAAAAATAACAAGAGTGAGACTTATTTTTATGTTGGCATGGAAACGTTTAAACGCATTGAGTCCGCTGGCGATGGCCATTGCCTGCGCACTCTGCCCGGCGGCCAATGCCGCGCCTTCCCAGGGGAATCCATCCACGCTGGTGGTCACGGCCGGTGACGCAGCGGGTAGCGCTGAAAACAGCGTCGCGCCCTACACCAATAGTGGAACAAAATTGGCCGTGCCGGAGAGCCGCACGCCGCAAACCATCAACAGTATCAGTCAGCAAGAGATCGAGAAGCGCCACGCTAACTCACTGAATGAGATCCTGCGCTACGATGCGGGCGTCTCAACCGAGATGCGCGGCAGCACCACTTATATGAGTGAGTACAAGATCCGGGGTTTCTCTGCGGATAATGAGTATTACGATGGACTCCAGCTGCCCTATAACGTCACTGGCAACACCAAAGCCAGTATCGATCCGATCCTGATTGATCAGGTTGATATCCTCAAAGGCCCCTCATCGGTGCTGTATGGCAACGCCTCGCCGGGAGGCCTGGTGAATATTCAGGGCAAAAAGCCACAGAAAGCACAAAGCACGGAAGTGGGGTTCAATACCGGCAACCGTAGCCTGAAAGAGGGGTATATCGACTCCACCGGGCAGATCGCCGACAGTGACTGGAGCTACCGTTTTATCAGTAAAGCCAGCGAAGGGCAGGATCAGCCCTACACCAGCAAGCACGAAAGTTACCTGGTCGCGCCTTCATTAAGCTGGCAGCCCTCTGACCAAACTCGTCTGACGCTGGAAGCGCTGTGGCAGAATCAGCCAAGCCTGACTCCCTCGAATCCGCTGCCGTTGGCTTATCTGCGCAGCGGTTATGCTTCACGCCGCGCCTATGCTGGCGACCACTGGAATGGTTTCTCGCAGCAGCAGGGCATGGTGGGCTACAGCTTTGAACATCAGTTCGATAACGGCTGGGGCGTGGTGCAGAAAGCGCGCTATTTCACGGTAGATACCCATCAACGTAGCGTCTACTCCCTTGGCACCGATGGCAGCAGCACGCAGCTCTCACGCTACGGTTATACCACCGATGAAGGGCTGGATAGCGTCAATATAGATAACCAACTGAAGAAGGATGTGCTGTGGGGAGCGTGGACGCACCATCTGCTGGCAGGCTTTGATTACCAGCACCTGAATTCACACCTGACCTACCGCTATAGCGGGAATGCGACCCCGGATATTAACCTGCTGGCACCGGACTACAGCCAGGTCACGGATAGCAGCCTTGGCCTGTACACTGCGCTAAACCAGCGCCTGAGTTTTAGCCAGAAGGGGTACTATCTTCAGGATCAGATGGCCTTTGGCGGCCTGAATATCCTTGCCAGCCTGCGCTATGACGATTATCACGCTATCACCGAGGATTACCTTTCCGGGGACAGCAAAACCTGGACTGCGCAGGATCGGGTAACTAAGCGGCTCGGCGCGTTGTACCAGTTTAGTAATGGTATCGCCCCTTACGTCAGCTACTCGGAAGGCTTTATGCCAGTTTCACCGCAGGGCACGTTAACGGCTGATAAGGCGAAACCGACCACCAGCAAGCAGCTGGAGGGCGGGGTGAAATACCTGCTGTCTGATTACGCCACCACCGTTACCGCTTCGGTATTCCAGATCAAACAGAAAAATGTGGTGACTACCGATTACAGCCTGGGGGCTAACTCTCTCACTAACTATCGCCAGACAGGAGAAGTGGAGTCGAAGGGTGCGGAGTTGAGTGTGGTGAGCCGTCCGCTGGAGAACCTGAATTTGGTGGCGAACTACGCCTATACCGATGCGGTAAACAAGAAAGATGATTTGTATCAGGGCAAGCGTACGACTCAGGTGCCGCTAAACCAGGTCAACCTGTGGGCGGATTACACCTTCAATGAGACAGCCTTGCAGGGATTGATGCTGGGAGCCGGACTACGCTACAGCGGCAAGTCAGAGATCACGCAGGACAACTCACTGCCGGCGATCGGTGGCAACACGCAGTTTGATGCGGCGATCAGCTACGATCTTGGTGTGCTCAGTCCGCAACTGCGTGGTTTGCTGGTGAAAGCCAGCGCGCAGAACCTGACCAACAAGTTCACCTATACCTGTTACAGCTCAACCTATTGCTGGATTGGCCGCGACCGTACAGTGGAAGCGGGTGTCAGCTACCGGTTCTGAGTGACGTTTTCCCCCACCGGCTCAGCCCGTGGGGGAAAGCAGATCATCCGCGCCCGTGGGGTTCATCCCAGTTAAAGGCCGGTCCGACCGAGATCACCCCGTTAGGATTGATGGTCTTGTGGCTGCAATAGTAGTGATGGCGAATGTGCGGCAGATTGACCGTTTCGGCAATGCCCGGCATCTGGTAGATATCGCGTAGGAAGCCATTCAGGTTGATAAAATCACTGATCCGGTGACGATCGCACTTAAAATGGGTGACATAAACCGGATCAAAGCGCACCAGCGTGGTCCATAAACGCAGATCGGCTTCGGTCAGGCTATCACCGGTCAGATAACGATGCTGGCCGAGGATCTGCTCCAGTCGCGCCAGCGAATGGAACAACGCGGTCACTGCTTCGTCATAAGCGGGCTGTGAGGTGGCAAATCCGGCTTTGTACACGCCGTTATTCACGCTGTCGTAAATCCAGCCATTTAGCTCATCAATCTTTTCGCGCAGTGCCAGCGGATAGTAATCGCCTGCTTTGGCCCCTTGTGCGTCAAAGGCGCTGTTCAGCATGCGGATAATATCTGCGGATTCATTGCTTACGATGGTTTGCTGCTGTTTATCCCATAACACTGGCACCGTAACGCGCCCGGTATAGTGGGGATCGGCATGCAGATAGAGTTGGTAGAGATACTGTTTTTGATAGAGATGGTCGCCTGTCGCACCGGGGAAATCATCATTGAACGTCCAGCCGTTCTCCAGCATCAACGGATGCACCACGGAAACCGAGATAAAATCTTCTAAGCCTTTCAGGCTGCGCAATAGCAAAGTGCGGTGTGCCCAGGGGCAGGCGAGGGAGACATACAGATGATAGCGGCCTCGTTCAGCGGCAAAACCGGCGTTACCGGTTGGGCCTGCGCTGCCATCAGCAGTCACCCAGTTGCGCCACACGGCGTCGCTACGCTTGAAGCGTCCACCGGTGGATTTGGTATCGTACCAGGTGTCATGCCAGACACCGTCAATCAGTTGTCCCATATGCCCTCCAAAACGAAAAGGGCGGAGAAGATCTCCGCCCTGACAAGTATATGCGTTGTTGTCGCTTAGAAAGATGCAGAAGGCTGCAGTTTCTTGCGAATCAGTGCATCAATGCTGTATGCACCCGGTCCAACCAGACCCAATACCAGGAAGCCACCGGCGATAGACATGTTTTTCATGAACATCAGCTGGTTAATTTCGTTCGCGAAATCAACGTGGAAGATAAACGCGGTCAGCAGGGTGAAAGCTGCGGTAAACAGCGCGGTGAAACGCGTCAGGAAACCAAACAGAATCGCCAGACCGCCGCCAAACTCCAGCAGAATAACCAGTGGCAGCAGGAAGCCAGGAACGCCTGCAGACTGCATGTACTGCGCAGTGCCTGCATAACCGGTGATTTTGCCCCAACCTGCAACGATGAACAGGATTGGCATCAGGATACGTGCCAGCAGCAGGCCAGTGTCTTCGAATTTTTTCATCATTTACTCCAACGGTTTTTTACGACAGGGCAAATGCGCCTGCGGCTAGTATTACCCGCCGAACTGCGCTATTGCTGTTCATTGGGTTGATAGCTGAAGATGATAGTCGCGGAGTGCAAAGGTTGTAAGCGAGAAAAAATGTTGATGTTATTCAGTAAAACTGAATTAAAGAGGCCGGATACAACGACCGGCCAGGGGGATTAACGCTGATTGAGGGTGGATTTGATCATGCGCCAGGTGCTCCAGACGCCAAATCCGCGCTTGGCCCAGCGCAGCATCAGACTGGGGCTACGCACCGACCAGATAGCCAGCACGCCGCTGCCAATCGCCAGATAGCGGCGCAGATTGATGAATGTGTGCCAGCCACGATCGTAATGCGCCGTGTGTTGTAGCCAGTCACGTCGGGCTGCGCTGAGATCGAGCCGTTGCTGCTGGATGTCGCCCAGTAGGTCGTGGATGCGCTGTTCACGCTCCCGGCGACTCATGACTTATCCTCTTCCAGCAGGCGGCGATCGGTTTCCAGTTCTTTGCGCGTATGGCGCAGCAGCGTGGACTGGCGAGATTTGTACAGCGTCCACAAGCCAAAAATCAGTGCCAGGCCAAACAGCACGGCAGTGGTGATACCCATTGCCATCAGGCGATATTGCGCATCAACAGCCCAGATGATCAGTACCATCAGGCTCATTAAGCCAAACGCCGTGAACAGCATGGTCAGGCCAATCATCAGTAACATCTGAATCAGATTGGCCTTTTCCTCTTCCAGTTCTGCCACTGCCAGCCGCACGCGGGTTTCAGCCATGCTGACCAGCGTCGTCACAATGCGCTGTCCGATGTGGATGACCCCTTTGCCGGGGCCGTGGCTTTGCTGTTTATCCATAATTAACGACGGGAGAGCAGAATACCCAGCGCAACGCCAATCGCTGCACCAATACCCACGCCATGCCATGGATTTTCGCGCACGTAGTCATCGGCTTTTGCGGCCGCTTCTCGCGTGGTTTGCGCCAGACGCTCACCGGAATCGCCAAGACGCTCGCGTGAGCTACTCAGTGCGGCTTGCGCTTTGTGGCGCAGTTTATCCAGCTCGGTTTTAGACTTCTCACTGGAGCTGCTCAGCACTTCTTCCAGCGTATCGGCGAGATTTTTCAGTTCGGCGCGCAGGTGTTCAGAAGATGATTCTTTAGACATAAATGACTCCTTCATGCAGCTATGTGAATGCCATATCAGTAAGGCTCAGCCTGCGTTTTTTTCAGCTCGCGGCGGGCCTCATCCAGTTTTTGTTGCCTTTTTTCAATCTTTTCCTGGTCATGCCCTTTGTCACGTTCCTGTTTTAGCTCATGCTCGCGCTCGCCGACTTTCTCTTTCTGCGTGTTGATGCGTTCCAACTGCGCAGCTTTAAGTTTCTGATCGGTACAGGAAGCCTGGACTTCGGTCAAAGCCCGCTCAAGGCCATTTACCCGGCGCTGATTATCATGCTTACGCGCGACGTCAATCTCATGCTGGATATCATTCTCTTTCTGTTTACACAGTGGCTCAGCGGCCAGTAGCGAGCCAGAAAAGAGAAGACACACGAGGCCTGGCAGCAGTTGACGAATCATTGGGCGGTTTTCCTTAACAGGGCACAGGGCGAACGATACAAGGCTATCGTCCTGAAAATGAATGCGGCGTGTTGGTATTACCGATCAAGCATAGACATCTCAGGGAAAAAGTTCAAAAAACACGAGGAGATAGCAGAGTTATGCTGGCCGCTGCGTCGTTTACAGCGGCCAGAGATGGGAGGATCAGACGAAGACAAACCCCTGAGGCAGCAAGTGACGCAGCAGGCGCTGTGCGGCCTGGTTCTGCGCATCGGAATCGAAGTGGATGACGAGCGCGTCATCCGCAGGGGTGATGCTCTTAATATGAATCCCTTGCGCAGTGAGCTGTTGATAGACAAAAAAGCCATCTGGCAGTGGCGCTCCAGCCTGCGCCACACGGATTTGCAGCACGCTGTCATGCTGCAACATGCCAGGCAGGATACACGCCATGAGCAGAGCCAGCACGCCTGCGGCCAGGGCAATGCGCACCCGACGCGAAAAAGAAAAAGAGAGGCTCATCACTGCGCTTTACCACTCTTACGTTTACGCCATATCACGATGAGTGAGCCGGTCAGGCCGATCACCAGCAGCACCAACGGTAGCAGCATCAGGCATAACATCAGCTCATCTTCGTAGCGCCGGAATATCGGTGTTTTACCCAGCGCAAAGCCGAGCACGGTAAGAATCAAGACCCACAACAAGCCGCTTATCCAGTTAAAGAACTGAAAACGGGCGCTGCTCAGGCCTGAAAGACCGGCAATGGTCGGAAGCAGAGTGCGCACAAACGCGATAAAACGGCCCACCAGCAAGGCTGACAAACCGTGACGATGAAACAGACTGTGGGCACGTTGATGATATTGCGCCGGGAGATGTGCCAGCCATTTCTGCACGGTGGGCGTGTTGCCGAGCCACCGTCCCTGAATATAGCTAACCCAGCAACCGAGGCTGGCGCCCGTGGTTAAAATCAGCAGCGTGAGCGGGAAACCCAGCGTTCCTTTCGCAATCAGCACGCCGACCAAAATCAGCAGGCTGTCACCGGGCAAGAATGCCGCAGGCAGTAGGCCATTTTCCAGAAACAGGATCATGAACAAGATGCCATAAATTGCCCAGACCAGTGCAGGGTCTGAAAGTGTTTCATAATCCTGTTGCCACAGTGCGTGCAACAGTGCTTGCAAAATATCCATCAATCCTTCCTGAACATCTTCGTTAAACCGCCACTCTTCAGACTCACTTGCCAGGTTTGTTATTTCATTGCTGAAGCGTCTGGGTGTGTTGCCAGGTCCGTCCGGAACTTATTTGAGCTCTGTCGTAAAGGCCAGAAAAAGTATGAATAACTGTAACAAATATCCCTCTGGCGAGACAGTCTATTCTCACTGGCAGCAGGTGTTTTACCTTGTGCTGAGCAGGGTAAAAAGGAGCTTTACACGAGCTGACATTATTGCGTACTAACTAAACAGTTTGCGCGTGATTCAGGCAAAAACAAGCTCGGCAGCAGTAAAACCTGATTGGTTGAGGCGAGGTGTAAGTGGTGCAGGGGGAGGAGGGAAGCGATCAGTCTAAGGGAGTGGCATTCAGGGCCAGCGGCAAGCCAGCCCTGAATCGATGAACATGATTACGCGTTACGCGTTACGCGCTTCACGTTCCTCTTGTGCCTGAACCGACTGGCATACCGCAGCGGTAAACAGAATATCGGTTGAAGAGTTCAACGCAGTTTCGGCAGAGTCCTGCAAAACGCTGATGATGAAGCCCACGGCAACCACCTGCATAGCGATATCATTTGGAATACCAAACATATTCGCGGCAACCGGGATCAGCAGCAACGAACCGCCAGCCACGCCGGAAGCACCACAGGCGCACAGTGCGCTCAGTAAGCTGAGCAGAATGGCAGTTGGGGTATCAATGTGGATATCCAGCGTATGCACCGCTGCCAGCGTCAGTACCGTAATGGTAATGGCTGCGCCAGCCATGCTCATGGTGGCTCCAAGAGGAATAGACACGGAGTAGGTGTCTTCATCCAGGTTGAGGCGTTTTGCCAGCGCCATATTCACCGGAATATTCGCAGCAGAACTGCGGGTAAAGAAGGCGGTAACCCCACTTTCACGCAGGCAGGTGAATACCAGTGGGTAAGGGTTACGGCGGATTTTCCAGAACACGATGATCGGGTTGAACACCAGCGCCATCAGCAGCATACAACCCAGCAGCAGGCCAAGCAGGTGGGCATATTGCCACAGCGTACCGAAACCGGTGGAGGCGATGATGGAAGAGACGAGGCCAAAGATGCCGATTGGCGCGCAGCGAATCACACAGCGAACTAACCAGGTCACCGCTTCGGCACTGTCCTGCAACAGTTTACGCGTGCCATCACTGCTGTGACGGAAGGCAAAGCCCAGGCCGATTGCCCATGCCAGGATGCCAATATAGTTGGCTTCCATAATGGCCTGAATCGGGTTAGACACGATGCGCATCAGCAGGCCATGCAGAACTTCTGCAATACCAGAAGGCGGGGTAATTGAAGCGTTCGCCGCAGTCAGTGCTAACTGCTGTGGGAAGAGCGAGCTGAAGAACACCGCAACCATCGAAGCCAGTACGGTACTGAACACGTACAGCACGACAATTGGGCGAATATTGGTTTTTTGTCCCTGGCGGTGACCTGAAATAGAGGCGATCACCAGCACGAAGACCAGCACAGGCGCGACGGCTTTCAGTGCGCCGACAAAAAGTTCACCTAACAGGCCCATATCCAGCGCCAGATCTTTTGAGATCCCCGCCAGAGCGATACCGGCAACCAGGCCGAGCGCGATTTGAGTCACCAGGTTGCCCGCAAAGAGCGAGGCCAGGCGTCGTGGAAGCGATGTTTGCATAACGTTATTTTGCCTTATAGCGAGATAGTATGCCTGGCAGGTGGAAACGTTGCCTGCCGGACAGTTTGCCCGCCGGAGTATAAGGAAAAGATCACGTGAGGAAAGAGATAATTCTGTTTTTACGGCGCGGATCGTACTTTTTTTGTGCTGCCAGAAAGATATTTCTTATCCATCAGGCCCGTCTTGTGGTTTTTAGACGCGATAAAACAGGGTGAAATGCTTAACTTGTAGCAGATTAATGTGCATATTTTGTTCAGTGCTTTATGCCGTTCACGGCTGAATGAATCAACCACGTGGTCGCAAAAGAGGGCACTGAAGTCGATTTGCAGGTTTGATTCAGCGATCGTCCTTAACCTATGATACAAGCCGCAATCTTTCAGGCAGAACGGGAGCCTTGGGTGAAAGGAAGTAAACACGCACTGAACTGGACCACTTTGCTGGTCGCGATCCCGGTTGGGTTCGTGGCTTCCTGGGTAACGCTGGGTTTCCGTGAAGTTATTACCTTGATTAACCGCATTTTATTTCACAGCAATAATGAAATTACGGTGGCGATGCACGTTTGGCCGTGGTTCTTCTGGCCGCTGTTAGTGGGCGCAGGCGGGGTGCTGGCAGGGTTTTTCCTGCGCTACGCGGTGATGATTGAACAAAGAAAAACGGTAAAAACTGACTATCTGGAAGTGATTAATGCCCGGCTGGATGCCGTGCCCACGCGGACATCACTGTTCCGCGCGCTCTCTTCTATCGCCAGCATTGGCAGCGGCGCTTCAATCGGTAAAGAGGGGCCGATGGTGCAGCTGTCCGCTCTGAGCGGCAGCCTGATGGGCCGTTTTGTTCCGGCCTCCTTCAACCTTAAAAACAGCGATGTGGTGGCCATGGCTGCCGCTGCGGGGCTGTCATCGGTGTATCACGCCCCGCTGGCCTCGGCGATTTTTGTCGCGGAGATCGCGTTTGGCATCTCAGCGCTACAGCGTTTGATCCCACTGATTGTCTCCTCTGCGGTGGCGGTGATGACCATGTGGTCCCTTGGCCTGCGAAGCCCGCTCTATCCGCTGGTGGAGGCGCAGTTCCAGATGGACACCACCAGCGTCCTGTTTAGCCTGTTGATTGGCGTACTGGCCGGGCTGCTTGGCTGGTTGTTAATTAATCTGATTTCCCGCAGCAAAGCACAGTTCGCGCGGGTGCGATCGCTACCCCTGCGCTTAGGGATCGGTGGCTTTGCCGTGGGCCTGTTAGCACTGATCTCCACCGATATTTTAGGTAACGGTTACGAAGTGATCGTGAAAATTATCGATGGTGATTACCTGCTACCGATGTTGTTGCTGCTGCTGGTATTAAAAACCGCGGCGACTACCTTATCCGTGGGGTCTAACGCAGTAGGGGGTTTGTTCACGCCTTCACTTTTAATGGGCGCATTGCTGGGTGTTGCCGTCGCAACAACCGGAGCCATATTGCACCTGCCGGTGGGCAATACCTTGCTGTATGCCGCCGTTGGCATGGCTGCCGTGCTGGCAGCGGTCAGCCAGGCTCCGCTGATGGCGATGCTGATGGTGCTGGAGATGACGCTCAATAGCAGCCTGCTGTTCCCGGTGATGCTGGCTTCCGTGCTGGCTTCAATGGTGGTTTACCGGCTGCAATCCGCCAGCACCTATCCGGTTATCTCGGCGCATTTCAATCGATCCGAGGCAAAATACGATTTCGACAATATGCGCGTCAGTGAGCTGATTATTCCCGGCGCAGCCTTGCAGCTCCAGGAGTCAGTGGGCAAAGCGCTGGCGGTGAGTACGCTAAAACGAGAGCGCTATGTTTACGTGATCAATGCAGAAGGGCAATTCCTTGGGGTGGTATCGATCCATGAGATTTCCCGTCGCGTGCTGTCACAAGAGATCACCCTGGAATCACCAGTAAGCGTGGTGATGGATGATGATTTCCCCTGTGTGTTCCAGAACCAAAGCATGCGTGAAGGTTGGGAGGCGTTTGCGCGCGTAACACTGGAGCGTTTACCGGTGCTGAATAACCCGCAGGAACGTCGCTTTATGGGGGCGCTGACGAAGACCAGCCTGATTCAGAAAGCGCAGGAGTTTTTATAGCGGCATAAAAAAACGGGGTCGGCGCAATGCCAGACCCCGTTAATTGACTGATGGCTAATACTTACTTAGCCAGCAGCTCCTGACCTGTTTTTGCCACCAGTGCCAGCAGGATTTTGATATCTTCCAGCGTCACAGTTGGGTTCAACAGCGTCAGCTTCAGGCAGGTTACGCCGTTCGACTCAGTCACACCGACGTTAGCACGGCCTGATTCCAGCAGCGCATCACCGATTTTCTGGTTGAACAGGGCAATGTCAGCATCGCTGCTGTTTGCCATCTGCGCTGGACGGTAGCGGTACAGCACGCTTGCCAGCTGTGGCTGCATAACCAGTTCCAGGTCCGCTTCTTCCGTCACGTACTGGGCAACTTGTTGTGCGAGCGTTACACCGTGATCGATGATCGCAGCATACTGTTTCTGACCCAGTGCTTCTAAGCCCATCCACAGTTTCAGTGCATCGAAACGACGGGTGGTCTGCAGTGACTTGGAAACCAGATTTGGTACGCCAGCCGCTTCATCAAACTCAGAGTTCAGGTAAGCCGCCTGATAGCGCATCAGCTCGTAGTGACGTGCATCTTTCAGCAAGAATGCGCCACAGCTGATGGTCTGGAAGTACTGCTTGTGGAAGTCCAGAGTAACGGAGTCCACCAGTTCCAGGCCATCCAGGTAATCGCGATACTTCTCAGACAGCAGCAGTGCGCCACCCCATGCAGCATCAACGTGTACCCAGGTGTTGTGCTCAGCAGCAATACCTGCGATTTCGCGCAGTGGATCGATAGCGCCCGCATCGGTAGTACCGGCGGTTGCCACGATAGCCAGAACCTGCTCGCCGTTCGCCTGCGCTTCAGCCAGTTTGGCTTTCAGATCGTTGACGTCCATACGGGCGAATTCATCGGTCTTCACCAGCGTTACAGAGCGGTAGCCGAGGCCCATCAGCGCCATGTTCTTCTGTACAGAGAAGTGGGCGTTTTCAGAGCAGAACACTTTGATCTTTTTCAGATCGCCAGGCAGACCATCCTGCTGAACAGAGTGACCCTGACGTTTGAAGAAAGCATCACGCGCCAGCATCAGACCCATCAGGTTACTCTGGGTGCCGCCGCTGGTGAATACGCCAGCATCGCCAGCGGTGTAACCCACCTGTGCGCGCAGCCATTCGATCAGCTTCACTTCAATAATGGTTGCAGATGGGCTCTGATCCCATGAGTCCATGCTCTGGTTGGTGGCGTTGATCAGCACTTCCGCCGCCTGGCTTACAACCAGGCTTGGGCAGTGCAGGTGCGCCACACACTGCGGGTGGTGTACCAGCAGGCTGTCTTTCAGGAAAAGTTCAATCGCACGTTCAATCGCGGCCTGGTTGCCCAGGCCCTGAGGATTGAAATCCAGCGCAATGCGCTCACGCAGTTCTGCAACGGTTTTGCCCTGATACATATAGGGCTGCTGCAACCAGTTAACAACAGCTTCGCTGGTTTGCGCGATTGCTTGCTGGTACGCCTCAATGCTCTCATTAGAGGCGGCCAGAATAGGATTTAACTCAGACATCTCGGTCAATTACTCCACTTAAACAGGTTTAACGCCTGCGGCGATCAGTGCCTGTTCAAATTTATCCAGGAAGATGTTGAGCTCTTCATTAGTGATCAGCAGCGAAGGCAGCAGACGCAGCACACAACCACCACGGCCACCACGCTCCAGGATCAGACCTGCTTCGAAGCACTTCTTCTGCACCAGCGCAGAGAGATCGCCATCAGCCGGGTAGCAACCCATGTGGTCCTGAGCTTCGTTAGGTTTAACGAACTCGATACCAATCATCAGGCCCAGACCACGGATGTGACCCATTACCGGGAAGCGTTTCTGCAGGTCGGCCAGTTTGCCTTTCAGCCACTCACCTTGTTCTGCCACTTTGCCCGCAATGTTCTGCTCTTTCAGCAGCTTCAGCGTGGTCAGGCCGGTCGCCATTGCTAACTGGTTGCCACGGAAAGTACCGGTGTGGTGGCCAGGTGACCAGGCATCGAACTGCTTTTTGATACCCAGTACAGCCAGTGGCAGACCGCCACCCACAGCTTTAGACATCACGATGATGTCTGGCTGAATGCCAGCGTGTTCGAAGGCGAAGAACTTACCAGTACGTGCAAAGCCAGCCTGAACTTCATCGATGATCAGCAGAATGCCGTGCTCTTGCGTCACTTTACGGATGCGTTGCAGCCACTCAACTGGGGCTGGGTTCACACCACCTTCACCCTGAACGGCTTCCAGAATCACTGCCGCAGGTTTGCGTACGCCACTCTCAACGTCGTTGATCAGGTTTTCGAAGTAGTAAGTTGCCGCTTTCACGCCAGCTTCACCACCGATGCCAAACGGGCAGCGGTACAGGTGTGGGTAAGGCATGAACTGCACTTCTGGCATCATGCCGTCTACCGCTTCTTTCGGGGACAGGTTACCGGTGACTGACAGCGCACCGTGAGTCATACCGTGGTAACCGCCTGAGAAGCTGATAACGCCAGCGCGGCCAGTGACCTTTTTCGCCAGCTTCAGTGCTGCTTCAACAGCATCTGCGCCAGATGGGCCGGTAAACTGCAGGCAGTATTCTTTACCTTCGCCTGGCAGCTGTGCCAGCAGGTATTCAGAGAACGCATCTTTTAACGGCGTTGTCAGATCGAGAGTATGTAACGGCAAGCCGCTGGTAATGACATTTTGGATACTCTGCAGTACGTCCGGGTGGTTGTGGCCTAAAGCCAACGTGCCAGCACCGGCCAGGCAGTCAAGATATTGTTTATTCTCAACATCCGTGATCCATACTCCTTGCGCTTGCGCGATGGCTAAAGGCAATTTACGTGGATAACTTCGTACATTTGATTCAAATTCAGCCTGACGGGCCAAATAAGTCTCGTTGTTACGGTTTGCAGAATTAGCTTCTAAAGTGTCAATACGGACTTTATCCGTCATCATATCTCTCCTACAACCAAGGCTTCGTGATACGCCCCAATTGAATAATTGAATTAAAAGTAACCGATTAGGTAAAAAGCGCGGCCAATATAAGGCTTCTTTGCTTTAGGCTCAATACATTCTTTAAAAAATGCCTTTTTTTTATAGCTATCAATGAGTTGTTGATAAATTGACCGCTATAAAACGCCGGGGAAATGTTACTTTATGGTTAATATTGCACACTTGTTAAGTGTGGTTTTAACCTGTTGTCGTAAGTAAAGATGAGAATAAACAGCAGCTTCTGGCCATCGGGAGATGAATAATCGTAATAAATACAGGGAGATTGATAGCGTGTGATTAACACTGCTTATTGGTTTTATGTTTTAGCCCTGCGTGCTGTTTTAGCGGTAAAAGAGGGTAAATGGGCAGGGCTGTAAATAAGGATTTCCAGTCACGGCATTGTTACGCATTATTACAGACGCTTCAGGCCGCGTTCCCCTTGAGTGCCTGATCCGTCATCCACAGGCGGGCATCGAACTCTAACTGATGATAATCCGGTTCCATATGGCAGCAGAGTTGATAAAACGCCTTATCGTGATTCTTCTCTTTGAGGTGTGCCAGCTCATGCACCACGATCATACGCAGAAAAGGTTCTGGAGCCTGGCGGAAGAAGGTCGAGATGCGGATTTCAGCTTTGGCTTTCAACTGGCTTCCTTGCTGACGCGAAATGGCGGTATGTAAACCGAGCGCGTGTTGCATCACCTTGATTTTATTATCCCACTGTACTTTGCTGAGCGGTGCCGCCTTGCGCATAAAACGGTTTTTAAAATCCAGCGTGTAGTCGTACAGCGCTTTATCACTGCTGATCTCATGACGTCCTGGATAGCGTTTTTGCAGCACTTCGCTGAGGCGCTGCTGATCGATCAGCGTTTGCACCTGAGTAAGAAGATGAGCAGGGTAGCCTTGCAGGTAAATAAGCGAAGACATGAGGTTCCAGTAGCCGTTATGAAGAGGGGGGTTAGCATAACATGAGACCGGCAAACTTTGCCGGTCTCTGTGATTTAGCGGGTACTGCGCTTCATATCTAAATCGCGAATGGCCTGTTCCAGTAGCTCATCATCAACCATCAACCGGGTGTCATGCTGCTCAATGTCGCTGTCTGGATGTTCATCCTCCAGAAACAGCCCGATATCGGTAACAAAGCTGTTCAGTGTTTTGTTGCGGCTGGCGATGTCTAACCCTTCACAACAGCTTTTTTGTGAGAAGTAGAGCTGTGCCGCAACGAAGTGGCTATGGATATTTTCCCGTGTGAGTGCGGCAAAGTCTTCCTTAGGCAGCTTATCCAGCACGGTGGCAATACGGATGCTTAATCCCGTGAGCGTGTTATCCCGCACTTCAGCCGCGTGAGCTTTCAGTAAATTGACGATGCTGGCTTTAGGGGCGAATCGTCCTTCACTCCAGTGGCGATCAAGGCTGTTCTGATAGGCTTTGGCGACGTTTAACGGGTCGCTGTTACTGCGGAGCAGGCGTTCTGGCGGTGGAGAGGCTTTTGGTTTTTTGGCCGCTGGCTGCTCAACCTCTTGCTGATAGCGTTTCGGCAAGGTAATGGTGCGTTTGGGGCGCGAGGCAGCAAGGCTGCTGGTGGGTTCTGCTGCGGTTTTTTCCTCAGAGATAACCACGCGAAAACTGGCCTTCTGGGGGTGCGATGCCAGAACGCGCCTTAGTTCTCCAGCCAGAGCGCGATCGCAAAACAGTGTACCGGCCTGCATCTGATCAAACAGGCCAGAGGGGAGGTGTGTGAGCTGTGGGTTCCCGCTGAAATCTACTGTAGCGACCTGTGCACTCAGCGTGATGTCTGGCAAGGAGGGCAAATTACGGTGGGCAAGATTCAGCGTCTGTGAAGGTGTGGTTTGCTGTTGTAAAAAAAGCTCAGCGGCGTGAAAAGCCTGCAAAGAGCCCGTGGACATCTGTTCGCTACGCCAGGCAATGATCTTCTCGCGGTCGCTGTGGTTGTCTTCTCTGGGCAGTGTGTGGGTATTGGCAGCGGGGGCTGGTGTGGTTAATTTGATCATGCAGTTCACTCATTTTATTAAGAATTGCTGTGTAGGTCGCTGAGCGTCAGCCAGCAGCGAGTTGCGCGCCGCCGTCAGATTGAGTGTTTTTCATGCGTGGAGAATTCATTTTGATGACAGAAAGATCATCGCTGTCATTAATGCACGATTAGAGATCCTGCGGGAAAGGCAGTATACTGCGCGCCCCTTTTAGCGGGGTTACTATTCAACCACCTGTGCCATGTCGGAGATCTCATGAGCCAACTTGACCTGAACGATCGCTCGCTCGTTCTGCATCGTTTTCCGTTAATGCGCGAAGAGAGCCCACTCCAGGCGTGGGATGCCGCCGATGAATATCTGCTGCAGCAGGAACTGCCTGCTGGCCCGGTGCTGATCTTCAACGACAGCTTCGGTGCGTTAACCACCGCATTGGCCGATCGCGACGTATGGCAAATCAGTGATTCCTGGTTAAGTCAGCAGGCCACGCGCCAGAACTTACAGATGAATCAGTTGGATGACTCCCGCGTCACCTTCCTCAGTAGCCTGGATTCGTTGCCCGCATCGCCAGCGGTGGTGCTGATTAAAGTGCCAAAAACCCTCGCGCTGTTGGAACAACAGCTGTATGCGCTGCGCCAGGTGGTAACGCCTGAGACGGTGATCCTTGCGGGCGCTCGTGCGAAAGAGATCCATAACTCCACGCTACAGCTTTTCGAGAAGTACATTGGTGAAACCAAAACTTCACTGGCATGGAAAAAAGCGCGTCTGATTTACAGCACTTTCTCTAACCCTGCGGTACGTGAACTGGCAGACAGCAGCGTCTGGACGCTGGACGGCACCCCGTGGCAGATCCATAACCACGCGAACGTGTTTTCACGTGGTTCGCTGGATGTGGGCGCGCGCTTCTTCTTACAGCATCTGCCGGACCAGATTGAGGGGGAGATTGTCGATCTCGGCTGTGGCAATGGTGTGATCGGTATGCAGGCGCTGGCGCAGAACCCAGAAGCTGAAGTGCATTTCCTTGATGAGTCCTATATGGCGGTGGCTTCCAGCCAGCGTAACGTAGAACTCAACATGCCGGATGATCTGGCGCGCAGCCATTTCCACGTGAATAACATGCTCAGTGGCTATCCTTCTGACCGTCTGCATGCGGTACTGTGTAATCCGCCGTTCCATCAGCAGCATGCCGTGACCGATCACTTAGCATGGCAGATGTTCCGTGATGCTAAACGCTGCCTGCAACACGGTGGTGAATTGCGCATCGTTGGTAACCGCCACCTGGATTACCACCACAAGCTGAAAAAGATGTTTGGTAACTGCACCCTGATCGCATCCAACCAGAAGTTTGTCGTCCTGCGTTCCGTAAAACTACGTTAACGGCGACTGTGGCATTCGGCCTGGACGTGCCGAATGCCTAAATCTGCAACGCCAGCTGGGTCGCCTGAGCAATCGCCCGGCGTGCATCCAACTCCAGCGCCACATCGGCTCCTCCAATCAAATGCAGGGGTTTCCCCAAGGCGCGTAATGCTGTTTCAAGCTCTCGCTGTGGTTCTTGCCCGGCACAAATCACCACGTTATCTACCGCCAGCGTTTCAATATTGCCTTCACGCCGGATGGTCAGACCGCGATCGTTGATGGCCAGATACTCAATACCGCCCCACATCAGCACTCCGCGTGATTGCAGGCTGGCACGGTGGATCCACCCGGTGGTTTTTGCCAGCGAGGCTCCGGGTTTGCCGGGTTTACGTTGTAGCAGCCAAATTTGACGCGGCGAGGGGTGTGGCTGTGGAGGGCATAATCCCCCGCGATGCTGGAGCTGAACATCAATCCCCCATTCCGCATACCACTGCTGCGGGTTCTCCTGCGGAGGTTGAGAGAGAAACTCTGCGGTGTCAAAGCCAATGCCTCCAGCGCCAATAATCGCCACACGTTGGCCAACCGACTGCTTATCGCGCAGCACATCGAGATAGCTCAGTACGCTGGGGTGATCGATACCGGGAATAGCAGGCATACGCGGGGCAATACCGCTGGCAAGAATCACTTCATCGGCCATCTGAACCCTGGTGGCCTCTACGCGGCAGCCGGTTATCACGGCAACACCCGCCTGCGCTAATTGATGGCGGAAATAGCGCAACGTCTCCCGGAACTCCTCTTTCCCTGGTATTTGGCTGGCAATCGTAAACTGCCCGCCAATCTCAGCGTTGGCTTCATAAAGCGTCACTTTGTGGCCACGCTGTGCCGCTTGTAGCGCAAAGGCCATACCCGCTGGCCCGGCCCCAATCACGGCGAGATTTTTTTGCGTTAACGCAGGGAAGACCGGCATCAGCGTCTCGTGGCAAGCGCGCGGGTTCACCAGACAGGAGGTGGTTTTACCGACGAAAATGCGATCAAGACAGGCCTGATTGCAGGCGATGCAGGTATTAATGCTATCGACCTCGCCGCGTTGGGTTTTGCTGACAAAGGCGGCATCAGCCAGGAAGGGGCGCGCCATAGAGATCATATCCGCACTGCCGTCAGCTAACAGCGTTTCAGCTACGGTGGGGTGATTAATACGGTTGGTGGCAATCACTGGCACCTTTACATGTTGCCGAAGTTGGCGTGCTACGCTGGCAAAAGCGGCGCGAGGCACGCTAGTGGCAATAGTAGGCACGCGTGCCTCATGCCAGCCAATGCCGGTGTTGAACAGGCTAACGCCACGTTTTTCCAGCTCACTGGCAAGCAGCAATGTTTCCGCCAACGTGCTGCCGTTGGGGATTAAGTCCAACATCGACAGGCGAAAAATCACGATAAATTCAGGCCCCGTGGCCTGACGTACGGCCTCTGTCACCGCCAGAGCAAAGCGCATGCGGTGCAGGAAATCGCCCCCCCATTCATCGTCACGCTGGTTGGTGTGTGCGACCAGAAATTGATTAATCAGGTAGCCTTCTGAACCCATGATCTCCACGCCATCATATCCTGCTTGCTGTGCCAGGGTGGCGCAGCGGGCAAAATCGGCGATAGTTTGCTGGATCTCAGCGGTTGTAAGGGCGTGTGGCTGGCGTGGATTAATCGGGGCTTGCAAAGCAGAGGGCGCGACCAGCCCAGCGGAGTAGCTGTAGCGTCCGGCATGGAGGATCTGCATGGCAATTTTTCCACCCTGCTGGTGCACGGCTTCGGTCAGTGTGCGGTGCCAGGCGCATTGCTCTGCATGCTCCAGTACCGCGCCTCCTTCCGCCACAACGCCTGCCTGGTTTGGTGCTATACCGCCGGTAATAATCAATGCGACCCCTTCACGTGCGCGCTCCGCATAGAACGCTGCCAGGCGCTCAGCGCCATCAGGGTGCTCTTCCAGGCCAGTGTGCATCGATCCCATCAGAAAACGATTTTTCAACTGGGTAAAGCCTAAATCGAGTGGGGTAAATAAATGCGACAGATTGGCAGGCATAGCAGCACACTCACAAGTGGTCGGATGAGTTTACTGTAGCGGTTTAAAACCCGATGAACATCATGGCAATGCTGGGGTGTGAGAGACATCAAAAAAAAGCAGGGTAGGTGAGTTATGAGAGCAGATACTGCAATATCTGCTCCCATGCACGGGAAGAAACTCACCCACCCCGCAATGACGGAAGGGTCGGCTAATGACTTAGCTCTTCTGTTTTTTCACTCCACACATCTTTTAGGCGCTACTTTTTGATGTGGCACTGACATCCCGCATCTTATTCAGCCGGTAACGACTAAGCAGCAAGGCCGGTCTTGATGTTTGTATGGTGGGAATTTTTTCTGCTATATCTGATGGGCAGAGATAATTTTATCCCATTGTAATTAAAGGAATCGTTGATGCATAAAACGTCAAGCTTTATGGCCTGTGGAGTGGCAGTGCTGCTGCTGGCGGGTTGCGCGCAATCTTCGCAGCAGCAGGCTAATCAGCAACTGGCAAAACAATCTGTGATGGCTGCTAACTGGTTCCAACAGTCGGGTGAGTATCAGGCGTTAACCTGGCAGGCGTTTAATCTGGCGCAGGTTGCCTTCGACCAGGCGTCCTCGTTAGATGGCAAACCGAAAGCGGTGATTGTTGATCTGGATGAAACCATGCTGGATAACAGCGCCTACAGTGCATGGCAGGCACAGCACGGCCAGCCGTTCACGGATAAAACCTGGTCAGCCTGGACTCAGGCAAAACAAGCGCTGGCGGTGCCGGGCGCGGTGGACTTTGCACAACATGTGGATTCCCATAGTGGCACAGTGTTTTATGTCTCCAATCGCGCACAGCAGGACTTTGCGGCAACCGTGGCGAATATGCAGCAGCTTGGCTTCCCGCGTGCGAATGCAGAAACAGTGCGGCTCAGCACCGGCAACAGCAACAAACAGGAGCGGTTTGATGCGATCAAAAAAGCGGGTTACAACGTTGTGTTGTATGTCGGTGATAACCTGAATGACTTCGGCGGGGCCACCTGGCATCAGGATAACCGTCAACGACGCGCGTTTGTGGCCAGTAACCATGCGCGTTTCGGCACCCAGTTTATCATTCTGCCGAATCCGTTGTATGGCGACTGGGAAAGTGGCCTGGCTGCGGGCTATAACAAATTAACACCGCAGCAGAAGCTGCAAGTTCGTGAAGAAAACCTGCGTAGCTGGAGCGGCAAATAGGTGCATTTGGTTTGAGCGCGGGAGTGACATATTCGTCTCAGCCCAGCAGCTCAGCAATGCAGAGTGTAAAATCCCAGTTTTTTCGCATAAAATCGGATATCGCGGATATCCGATTTTATTTAAGCGGGCATACTTAACGCGTTTTTTATTTCCCACTGGAGCGGGTGGGAGTCGGATCCAGGCAGTGAATCCTTCTGGTTACAGGGTTGAACCTATGCGCGTTAAGTTGTTTGAAGAGCACACAACGAAGAAAAATGTCCTTCTGCTGTACTTCACTACACTGCTGTTCTGTTTTGTTGGCAGTCATCTGCGTATTCCACAAGAGCTGTCACTGTTCTGGCCGGTCAACGCCATCATTAGTGGCCTGTTGATCCGCAATCCTTTCCTGCATAGCCTGCGTTATTACTGCGTTATTTTTGCTGCCATGGTGTTTAACGACACCGTGTTCTCGGGCTGGGCGCTGCAAGCGGTGACATTAAACATTGCTAACATGCTGTTTATTGTGACGATGGTTTCAATGCTGGTGCGCCATTTCCAGTCACGGCAGGGCAGCCTGTTGGTTAACAAGGCACTGCGTATTTTCCCTGCTTGTCTGGTGGCTGCTCTGGTTTGTGCGGGCTGGGGCGCTTTAGCACAAGGGCAACTGAGTTACATCACCTTTGCCACCGCCTGGGGGGATTGGTTCAGCGAGCAGTTCTCAACCGGGCTGATGCTGCTGCCGTTTCTCCTGACGCGGAGCTGGAATACATTTTTATCGCGCTCGCTGTTCTACCCCTCGCGTTTGTTACCGCTGCTGAGTGTGGTCATTTCACTCACCGTGGGTGCCTTAATTGGCGGAGCCGGGAGCCTGACGTTCCCTCTGCCAGCACTGATTTGGTGTGCGATTGTGCTGCCAGTCCCTTTGACCAATTTAATCATCCTGTTAACCGGCATCACGGAGATCATCCTGGTGGCGCATGGCGTGATGAATATTCAGGGAGAAGATGGCGTATTACCCCTCAGCCGCCTGACATCCGCCCGATTGGGGGTGGCTACGGTCGCCATCAGCCCATTAATTGTTGCGGTTACGATGGAAACTATTCGTCAGCTTAATCAGCGGCTGGCGCTGCGCGCGAATTATGATTTTCTGACGCGCCTGCTTTCCCGCTCTGGTTTATACGAAGTGCTGAAAGATAAGCCGTTTACTCCGCAACGAAAAACAGGCGTCATCCTGTTGGACGTCGACTATTTCAAGTCGATCAATGACAGTTTTGGTCATCATGCGGGTGATGAAGTGCTGGAGCAAATAGCCCGGAGAATCGAGCATCAGTCAGCCGCGGGAGACTGGGTTTGTCGTTTTGGTGGTGAGGAGTTTGTGGTGGTGGTGGATGAGCCACAAGCCAACGAACTCTACCTACTGGCAGAACGTATTCGTCAGTCCGTGGTGGCAGAGAAGTTCTGGGTACAGGGCAATACGGCGACGGTAACGGTGAGTATTGGTCTGGCACAGGATGGAGCTTGTCAGGATCGTGACTGGCAAAGCCATATTCATCGGTTAATTACCGCAGCAGACAAAAACCTCTATCTCTCTAAACGTAACGGCCGTAATCAGACCTCGCCAGCACAGTTGCCCGTGACTAGCGAGGTAGCCTGAGGATGAAGCCTGAAGTTAATACAGGCTTCTCCTATCAGACGCTGCTTTTTAACTGTGACTGCTGCTGATGGCGCTCCAGCGCCAGGTCAATCAGGCGGCTGATCAGATCCTGATAACTCACGCCTGCCGCCTGCCACAGCTTGGGATACATGCTGATATTGGTGAATCCCGGCAACGTATTGACTTCATTGACGATAATCTCACCTTGTTCCGTGAGGAACACATCAACACGCGCCATACCGAAGCACTCCAGCACGCTGAAGGCTTTCACTGCCAGTGAGCGGATCGCTTCGCTGGTGTCAGCCGGTAGCTGAGCAGGCGCAACCACTTCCGCACCGCTGGCGTTAATGTACTTGGTGTCGTAGGCATAGAAGGCATCATGCACCACGATCTCGCCACAAGGGCTGGCTTCTGGCTGCTCGTTACCCAGTACAGCGCACTCAATTTCTCGTCCCTTAATGCCTTTTTCAATCAGGACTTTGCGATCGAAAGTAAAGGCCAGGTCCAGCGCCTGATCCAATTCTTGCAGGCTGGAGACTTTGCTCACGCCCACGGATGAGCCCTGGTTAGCTGGCTTAACAAACAGCGGGAAACCAAACTCGGCTACCAGCGCATCTTTATCCAGCGAATGACGTTGAGCCTGAGTCACAGCGACCCAAGGCGCGACAGCAATGCCCGCATCACGCAGCAGACGTTTGGTGAAGTCTTTATCCATGCTGACGGCGGAGCCCAGAACATCAGAGCCAACAAACGGCAGATTGGCTACACGCAGCAATCCCTGCAATGAGCCATCTTCGCCTAATGTTCCATGTACGATGGGAAAGACAACATCGACCTGACTTAACGGATGAGCATCGTGGCTGGTGATCAACTGCTGCCCGGTTTTACCCGGAACGAGGGCAATGTGTTCACCGCTCTGATTGAGGGCAATACGCTGCGGGTCCTGCGGATTAAGCAGATAGGTTGAGGCATTATTACGGTGCCACTGGCCTTGTTTATCAATACCGAGAAGTTCCACATCGAAGCGTGATTTATCAATGGCTTCCAGGATGTTTTTGGCAGATTGTAATGAGACTTCATGCTCAGCAGACTTCCCACCAAACACAATCCCCACACGCAGTTTACTCATTGCTCGTTATCCGTATTCTGACGCAAAAATTTAAGATATCACGCCTGTGAGGCGACTTAAGCAGCCGGGTGAAATTCAGAGTGTTGTACCGTGAGAAAACCGGGAAGAGGGGGATTGTGCGGGGCAAAGGAGGGGTAAATGGAGAGCGCTGAACATGTCTGCTGGCATGCATAACGGCAGATAACCTGAGCAAGGAGTGATGGAGACATATTTAGCCAGAGAGACAGAAAAGTAACGCGCAGTATTGACCAAATTTCAGCCTAAAAGACAGTAAATGCAGGGGGAAAATGAACTTATCGGTATGCGAATGAACATATCGCACCAGTGCATGGGGCCGTTCAGAACAATAGAAGCCTGATGCTGAGATTTCTTCTTTTCTTACAGGCCTGAGAAGAAGAGGACACCGCAATTGCGGATTTCACCTCTGGCTGTTTAATAGAGTCAATAATGGAGCAGGCAATGACTTTCGTATCTCTTACTGCGCGCATTCGTCGCCGTGGTCGCATTCTACAAAGCCATCACATTACCGCTACGCAGAGCCGCCGACAGGACAGTGGAACACTGACGCTGAATATCCGTTTTAGCCGTGAATGCATGGAACATACTGGCATTCTGCCTGGCGTGCGGGCCGATATCCTCCATGATGCCGATACGGATCTGTGGAAAGTCAAAATCGTGACTAATGGGGGTTTAAGTGTATTTGGACATAAAAACCAGGCGGGAGAATACTCATCCTGCGCCATCAGCATTACTTTACAGGAAGGTTTTCCTACTATTTCCTCAGAGAAGAATGAGCGCGTGAAGATGTTTTCAATCGATGCCGAAACGGTATTACAAGATGGTGAGGTCACTTTCCGACTCGGGTTTATTTGAGTGTGAATGAGTGATGATTTTTCCTGCGGTAATAAAAATAATTTCTTTTCTTGCCTGTCAGAGAATGCTGCGTGTGTAATTATTCTGAAATTGAAGTTCAGGCGTTTATTCGGCAGGTGCTGCCTCCGGTTATCACATTTACTCTAAGGAATATCACGGTGGGCGAAGACTCACCGTTACAAGACTATTATGAAGTTATCGACCTTATTCTACTGAGTCAAAAGGTGTTCGAGGCGTTTAACATTGATGCGCAAGGTTTTTCGATTGAGCACTATACCCCTTGGGTAGTGAGAGGTTTTTTCGCCCGAAAGCCTACGGTTAACCTCCGTTCTGCTCTGACTATCGATATGTTTGTGCAGGCCGCACAGCAAGGTTACTGGCCAACATAGCTTAGCAAACTGCCCCGTGTGGGCAGTTTTTTTCCGTTATTACCAGCTTTCTGATAATGACAGCTGAAAGGATTTATTTTTCTCTGATTTAGCTTTAGTCAGATATTAAACCCTGTAAAGTCGCGGGTTTTATTGGTGGCAGTGAGTTTTTTA
This sequence comes from Candidatus Pantoea multigeneris, assembly GCF_011752615.1. Lineage (NCBI taxonomy): Bacteria > Pseudomonadati > Pseudomonadota > Gammaproteobacteria > Enterobacterales > Erwiniaceae > Pantoea > Candidatus Pantoea multigeneris. The sequence goes on along the minus strand of NZ_VWXF01000002.1, from coordinate 355,305 downwards.
TGCAGAAGTGAATTTTACGCTTTTTTTAATAATGTAAATCCTACGTGTTTGTGTCATAAAGAAAGGGCAGAGGTATTCTGCATTATGACTTTATTAAATCAGTTAATATTTAACCACATGTAGGTGTAATTATGCGTTTACTTCTCTCTTCATTGCTGTGTGCCTCGATTTTACTACCACTGTCTACCTCTTACGCGCAGGTGATTACCAAAGAACAGCAGCAGCAGGTAGAAAAGAAAGCCCTCGGCGGCGGTAAAGGCACCGTTGATGCCGCTTTCGCCTTCACGCGTGATAAAGCAAAGCCAGATGAGGCGATCAAAGAGCTGAGCTGGCTGACTGTGAAGCCTGGCGACTCCATCGGTTACCACCAGCACAAAGATAACGAAGATGCTTACATCATCGTTTCTGGCGAAGGCACCTTTAAAGACACCGACGGCAAAGATTACCCAGTAAAAGCCGGTGACATCACTGTCGTGCGCAAAGGTGAATCCCACGGCCTGACCAACACCGGTAAAGTACCCCTGGTGATCGTGGATGTGATCGCTGCACAGCATTGATTTTTGGCTTTGGGGCAGCCCCTGCGGGGCTGTTCTGAAGCTGGTGATGGCTGGGTTTAGTGGGGGGGCTGAAAATTCCGCGCGACACTTTTGCGACACTCCGTGCTTCACCAACAAAAAAGCCACCCTAAAAGGTGGCTTTAATCTACTGATTTCACAGCTAAATTTTGGTGGCCCCTGCTGGGCTTGAACCAGCGACCAAGCGATTATGAGTTCCTGTCAACACAACCGAAAATCAATAGCTTGTCTTACTAATCATAGAGATAGGTTGCCACTGTTTGCCAGTGATTACCCATTATTCGCCATTTCTGCCGCCACTCTATCGCCACTATGTCCGGAGATGAGATCTATAGTTATCTGTCTTTGTTGTGGGTAATGTATTATCTTAACGGAGGAAAAATATATAAAAATGACCATATTTGAACTGATTAGGATGTCATAATGAAAAAGTTGGAACATGAAAATTTTGTTTTTGAGTGTGCAGTAAAAACTTTGGAAGATATATACGGATCATTTTCCAGAGACTTAAGTCAAACTGACAGACCAGATGCTGCTATAGTTTTGAAAAATTTTCAGCCTCAGAAATCAATAGGAATAGAGATAACATCCTGTGATAGTTTTGAGAATAAACTGTATTTCAATGACCGTAAATTCTCTAAGGAAATAGAGTCTCAGCGAATCGACGACTGCCTCAATGGTATCTCATCGACAAGGCCATTAAAAAAAGATAGCATTGCTTTCCCAAGGAATTATATTTACAAATCAATTCATGATAAATCATCTAAATATAAAGGTTATAAAAAATCAAAAAAATATAATGAAGTCATTTTATTAGTTACAAGTGATTTTCTAGATGGGGCTTATCCTCACTTTCTTACGTACATCGCTCCATGGACAAATTATCTTTTAAGTAACTTAAAGTTTCCCTTTGATAAGGTTATATTTGTTTGCCTAGCTACATATGAAAACTATGTGATTTACGACAAGAAAAAACCTACAGCCAGGCATCCAGAAATAGATCCTGATAAAGAGCTGGGAGCTACCCAGACACATACGGGAATGCTCAGGTCTGGAGTGGAACATAATTTAGGCTCTCTAATGAATGCGGAACCTATTATTAAGCCTAGAAAATCAACTTCAAGGAAAAATAAATGAATTATTAATTATTAAGGCATCGTTATGATGCTTACGTTTCTGTTTTTGATAGCGGATTAAATCTGACCGCATCCTCTAAATGGTCCGGCGCGAAGTGCGCATAGCGCATGGTCACTTTAATATCGGTATGGCCAAGCACGCGCTGCAACACAATAATATTACCGCCATTCATCATAAAGTGGCTGGCGAAGGTATGGCGCAAAACATGGGTAAGTTGTCCTGCCGGTAGTTCGATACCTGTTCTTTCCAGAGCAGACCGGAACGCACCATAACAATCACTAAACAACCGACCTTTTTTATCATCAAGCAGAGATTCATAAAGCTCTTTGCTGATTGGAACGGTGCGGTTTTTTCTGCCTTTCATGTTGGTGTATGTGATTTTGTATTTTGCGAGCTGGCTTTTTCTCAGGCTCTCGACCTCAGACCATCGTGCGCCAGTGGCGAGGAAAATTCTTACCACAGTTTCTAAGTCAGCGTAGTCATGCCGTTTGCACTCTCCGAGCAGTTGCACAATCTGGTCGTGAGTTAGCCAGGCCATTTCCATTTCTTCTGTGCGGAAAGGGCGCATATTTTTTAGCGGATTTTCACCCTTCCATTCCACGAGGCGATTTAGCTCATTGAACACTGTGCGAAAGTAGGCCAGCTCAAGATTAGGCGTGCGAGGTGATACTTCTTTAACCCTGTTCGAACGGGCATATTCACCCTTTAGCCTCTTTTCACGGTAGTGGGAAAACACCTGCGCATCGAAATCGCGTGCAAGAGGTTCGCCCATACACTCAAAAGCATGGTGCATAGCTAACTGGCGTTTTAAGCAGTCTTTCAGGGTAATGCCATGAGCGCTATACCATGAGTCAACCAGTTCTTTTAACGTGCACCTGTCTTCCTTTTCTTCCTGTCATGGGTTTTGAACGGTGTACTGTTTAAACGCCAGAGCCTCGCCTTTGGTTGCGAATTTCTTTCTGATACGTTTGCCTTTTGCACCGTTTGGATAGAGCTCACCAATCCAGCCGCCAGTAGGATTTTAACGGACAGTCATCAATTAACCTCGCTGTATACGCCCACCACACGACCAATTATTTTGATGTCATCAATTCCGCACTCAAACGGCACTTTACCACCAGATACATGTGATTTTTTGCCGGGCAATACGGTTATTTTCTTAAGACTCAATGCGCCTTCAATATCAACTAACCAAAGGCCATCAGACAAAGAGGATTCCTGTTCGATTACATAGGTGCTGTTATCGCTTTTCACAGAGGCACCTTTTTTCGGCAGTTTAGTGAAAAGCTAAGAGTACCAATATTGGTTAGCTCACCTTCACTTAATTCAAACAAAGAAAGTTCCGTTGAGTGTTGAGGTTCATTAGCAGACAGGCTTTCTCCCCCTCACCAGCCATCAGCCATTTAAGGCTTACGCCAGGTTCAAGAGCGCAATGCGCAGCAAAATCGTACGACATGTTGCCTCTAGTATAGAGGTTCTGTAAGAAACTGGCTGTGATTTTGAAGTGATGAGCAAGTGGGATGAGTGAGCTCAAACCCTTTGACGACCAGCCCGCCGGTCTGTCACCCACCGAGCGTCGACGGATTGCCAGTGAGAATGCGAAGCAATTTAGGGGGCCAACAGCAAAAATCCCTGGATGGTTTCACCTATCAGGCATGCAAGCGCCAGTCGCTCAGGGCAAAGAACGGGCGAATCAAAAGAACGATGTTCAGAAGTTGCGCACGAACTACTACATGAAAGCCAGTGGCCTTGAAAATGGTGCTATTGTGGAATTTACTGGCAAGGTGCAATTAGTTGCGCGCATACTTAGGACGTGCAACACGTAAAACGCCAGCTACTCGGATTAAGCTAGGCTCACATAACGCACATTGATGAGTTGATCATTAGATATCCCGAATGATTTGCTATTATTTTGTTGTGCTAATGGTGAGTATGTAACTGTAGTGTTTCTTGAGGTTTATATATTTTCAGGGTTTCATTATTAATAAAGGCTGGTTTTAAATCAGCCTTTGTGTATTTAAAGTGTGAGGTTTTCGTAATTCTCAATGACCTTCATGATTCCACTGATGTTGTTATCTCTGCGCCAATTCCAATTTCCCTGAATTGAATTGGAGTTAGAGTATAAGTATCTCAAAAACTGGGATGGCAATAGAGGGTTGTTACATATAAACTCATTATAGTTGTTGTTCATATACCAGACATATCCGTTTCTGGTGTCAAAATTTAACCTTGGATCTTCTATCTTTGTGAAATTAATTTCTTTTTTTAAAGAATTTTCAAATTCTGGTGAATGGTAAACGCAATGTATATGCGCATGAAAAATACATCCGCCTGAATGATCTATATTTTTTCCAGCGCCACTCTCAAAAAAAATAAGAGGTCGACCTGTTTTTTTGAACATGAATTCATTTAATTTTCGTAGGGTTTTTCTCGCCTCATCTCGAATGCCTCTATCAATCGAGGCAAAAGAGTTAACATGATGTTTAGTAATCAGCATGACATGTGAATTATTAAGTGGGCCAACGCTGGGGACTATGAGAAAATCATTTGTTTCAGCGATGATGTTCTTCTTATCTCCCACGATTTTACCATAGCCCTCGATATAGCTCACTCCGTTTATTTCATCACAAATTCCACAAGATGAGTTGCAGAAATCATCCATGTTTATTGTCTCCGGTTTTTTTGGGAAGTAATTTCTCAGCCCAAGATGCAAGGCGACTTAGAACTAAGTCTGAAAAATACCCCAAAACAAAACAAATTGAGAAGGCTACTTTTGATTTTCCATGTCCTTTGATCGAAGATATAAGTGTCTCTGGAGATAATATTGTATATGAGCAAAATGCTACCAAGGCGGAAAGAAATGGAATGAAAATCCTCCAGTAGAACTTATGGGATTCCCAAGGGAAACTATACTGATTGCTTTTTCCTCTCGCAGTTACTCGATAAAACCATTTGGCATTATATGCCCACCCTCCAAAAAAACCCCCAAGAATTGAAAATAAAGATATTTTGTTGTTGTATGAAATTTCAAGTTTGAATTGGAATAGGAATGCAAAAAAACACCCCGTTATAAAAAGTGTTATTAAATAAATAAATTCAAATTTTATTTGGGCGCTATCACTCTTGAAATAAGGTACTACCTCATCATCGTTTAAGCAATTTTTTCTTTCATTCATTATCTAAACACCTTCGAAGTTTCAATAGTAAGCAAATATTTTTGCATTCTCAATTTGGCTATTCTAATTAATTATAACGGAAATCATAGATTGTAGCCAAACTAACCAGATGTTGGTTCATACTTCACAGAACTCTGCTTGATTGCTGCTGGCCTTGCTCGGCGGCATCCTTTCCCCATGAATAATTTAAATTCTCTGCAGAACATCGCACGCGTGATCCGAAATCCCATCCGCATCAGCATCGTGACCGACCTCAACCTCAGCCTCAACCTCAACCTCAGCCTCAACCTCAACCTCAACCTCAACCTCAACCTCAACCTCAACCTCAACCTCAACCTCGACGAGAGGCTTTGTCGTGTCCAGACCGGCGACATGCAAACCACTTGGCTTAACTGGCGCACCTGTCGTGCTGGTCTCTCTCGGGTGTGGAAGGCTCCGTCGGTCGGTGAGCAGGAATTTTACTGGCTATCGACGACGAGATCGACACCACCTTTGTAGTGCCTGGCATTTTTTCTGACTACAATCCCGCACCGTCGGTCTCTCCTGATGCGTTTTATGTGTCATTTCCTGAAACGCTGGTGATGGTTAAATGCTTTAAGTGCTTGATAGACGCGCAATCCTAGATAATCAGCCAAGAGGTGAAACGGCTATACGACTAGATTAGAGCTTGAGATTAAGGTGTCAGATGTTGAGTATGTTACCGAAGAGGTGAGTAAATAAACTCAATCTCAAATTGTGAAAAAAAGGATAACATTTATTCACCTATTGAGAATTGAGAATTGAGAATTGAGAATTGTGGAGCGTGGTAATGTTCCACTGTCCATAAGGCCAGCACGTGACGCATGCGCACATCAATGGACATCTCAGCGAAAATACTAAAGAACGCTATCATCAATGCACACACATAAATTGCAGTTGTACGTTTGTGATGATGGAGTTGGTAGGGCGTTTTATTGTTACGCCCGGAATGGTAACTCAGGCTCCACCTCACCTGACATTCGGTGGTCAGAGAACATTATGGCTCTGAAAAATTTCCACTAATACTAATACACCGTGAGTAGTTTTTTATGCACTCTGGAAAATGGTGCTAGTAATTCTACCGCCATTTTATCGCCACTCGAATTGTCACCAACAAAAAAGCCACCCATGCGGTGGCTTTAATCTACTGATTTCAAAGCTAAATTTTGGTGGCCCCTGCTGGGCTTGAACCAGCGACCAAGCGATTATGAGTCGCCTGCTCTAACCACTGAGCTAAGGGGCCAGCGGTGCGGGGATTATAAGGTATCTCTACCGGGTGATCCAGCCTTCGCCAGTTGATTGGTGAAAATAAGAACAATTCGTGAGTTATTGATCTCAAAACAAAAATCCCTTTCTGTTATTGATGATTGCCCAATCACTACGCAGTCATTGCTGGTTTTTGAGACAAGGCTGGTTTGCTGCCTTGCCTCAGTAGCATTCAGGCTTTACAGATAGCGTGAAGCGGGCTTATTCAGGGAGATAAACGGCAGCAACGCGCTGCAGGCTTCATCCAGCTTCTGCCACAGCCCCATATCTTCCACGGAGGGGAGGGTAATCAGCTCGCCATTGTCCAGTCCGCGCAGTGCCGCAGCCACCAAATCATCCACTTCCATCATCTTCTCGGCGGGAATGTCACTTATCGATTTTCCGGCACGATCAAAGATCTCGGTGCGGGTAAAGCCGGGTAGCACGGCCTGTAGAACGACGCCGCTGCCTGACAGCTCACGATCCATATTACGCGTCAGAGACAGCACATAGGCTTTACTGGCGTTATAGGCACCATTCATTGCCTCGTGTATCAGTGCGACTACAGAGGCGATGTTAACGATGGTGCCCTGTCCACGTGCGCGGAAGGCCTGCGCGGCGCTGTGAGCCAGTTCGGTTAGTGCAATGATGTTCAGCGAGAGCATGGTTTGCAGCGGCTGAATGTCGGCGTCAGTAAACTCACCTTCTACCACCATGCCGGCATTGTTTACCAGCAGGGTGATGGCGTGGTTATCACGCAGCTCACGGGCCACTTTTGCCATGTCATCCGCTTGAGTGAGATCTGCGGCCAACACGCTGACGTCTACGCCGTGTGACTCCCGCAGAGAGTTTGCCAACTGGTTGAGGCGTGCTGCATCACGCGCCACCAGAATCAGATTGCTGCCGCGCGCGGCCAGTTGTTTTGCGTAAGTAGCCCCAATACCGCTGGAGGCTCCGGTGATCAACGCCAGTTGTTGTGTCATCGTCGGTTCCTGTAAATGATGGTTGTCATATCTGATGTCCTTAATATGACGATCATCATATTTTTCGTCAAGCTGGTATATGATGATCGTAATAATTACACTGATTGCCATTAGCGATGAGCAGGATGAGAAACGATGGAACAGCTGAGCCACAAAGCGCGTACGCGGCAGCGCATACTGGATGAAGCCGCGGTGGTGATGCGGGAACACGGCACCGAAGGTATTGGCGTAGCGGCGCTGATGAAGCGGGCGGGTTTAACGCACGGTGGTTTCTACGCGCACTTTGCTTCGCGTGAAGCGCTGGTAGAAGCGGTGATTGCAGAAATGTTTGCCGATTCTGCTGCGCGTTTCGCGGCCATTACCAGCCTGAAAGATCCCGCTGAGCGGCTGAGCCAGCTCATCGATAACTATCTCTCGTTGCATCATCGCAACGCGCCGGGAGAGGGCTGCCCCATGCCGGCTTTGGTGAGTGAGATGGCTCATCTACCGCTGGAAGCACGCACGCTGTTTTCTCAGCGCCGTAATGCAGTGCAGCAGCGGCTGGCACAGGCACTACATGAACTACATCATCCTCAAGCGGATGAGGTCGCGATCAGCATATTGGCGGAGATGGTTGGGGCAGTGGCATTGGCACGAGCCTGCCCGGATGAGGACGAAGCACGCACCCTGTTGGCAGCCAGCCGCCGCGCGGTAAAACAGCGTGCGGGCCTGGAGGGCGTATGATCGAACACGGTATTCAGGACATCATCGCGCCGGATTTACAGGTGCTGTTCTGCGGTATCAATCCCGGTAAATCTTCGGCTCACACCGGTTTTCATTTTGCGCATCCCGGCAATCGCTTCTGGAAGGTCATTCATCAGGCGGGATTTACTCAGGAACAGCTCAAACCAGAGCAGGAACAGCGTCTGCTGGAAACCGGCTGTGGCATCACCATGCTAGTGGAGCGGCCCACGGTACAGGCAAATGAGCTGGAGGGCGATGAGCTGCGTGATGGCGGGGTTCGCTTACAGCAGAAAGTCTTGCAGTGGCAGCCGCGTGCGTTAGCGGTGCTGGGCAAAGATGCGTTCAGACGCGCCTTCGGGCAGCGTAAAGCAGAGTGGGGCAAACAGGCGGTGATGCTAGGCGAGACAGAAATTTGGGTGCTACCCAATCCCAGCGGGCTGAACCGGGCTTCGTTAGAAGAGATGGTATGGGACTACCAAAATCTGTGGCTGGCGTTGCATTCGGAACAGCGCTAAGCGGCGCAAACAAAAATGGCCTCACAAGGAGGCCATTTACACTCATCAAAGCAGCGATTAGTCGTCGAGGAAGCTACGCAGCACTTCTGAACGGCTTGGGTGACGCAGTTTACGCAGTGCTTTGGCTTCGATCTGACGGATACGCTCACGCGTTACGTCAAACTGTTTGCCTACTTCTTCCAGCGTGTGGTCGGTGTTCATATCGATACCGAAACGCATACGCAGCACTTTTGCTTCACGTGCAGTCAGGCCAGCCAGAACGTCGTGGGTGGCAGAACGCAGGCTCTCAGAGGTAGCAGAGTCCAGCGGCAGCTCCAGCGTGGTGTCTTCGATAAAATCGCCCAGATGCGAATCTTCATCATCACCAATCGGCGTCTCCATGGAGATCGGCTCTTTAGCGATTTTCAGCACCTTACGGATCTTATCTTCTGGCATCAGCATACGCTCAGCCAGCTCTTCTGGCGATGGCTCACGGCCCATCTCTTGCAGCATCTGGCGCGAAATACGGTTGAGCTTGTTGATGGTCTCAATCATATGCACCGGAATACGGATGGTACGCGCCTGGTCAGCGATAGAGCGGGTGATAGCCTGACGGATCCACCAGGTTGCATAAGTTGAGAACTTATAACCACGGCGATATTCAAACTTATCAACGGCTTTCATCAGGCCGATGTTACCTTCCTGAATCAGGTCGAGGAACTGCAGACCACGGTTGGTGTATTTCTTCGCGATAGAAATAACCAGACGTAAGTTTGCTTCCACCATCTCTTTCTTCGCGCGACGCGCTTTCGCTTCACCAATCGACATGCGACGGTTAATGTCTTTTACCTGCTCGATAGTCAAACCGGTTTCAGTTTCGATCTGAACCAGTTTCTGCAGGCAACGCTGAACGTCTTCTTCAACTTCTTTCAGCTTCTCTGACCAGGGTTTATTCATGGCCAGTGCTGCTTTGAACCAGCTCTCGCTGGTTTCATTACCGGTGAACAGGGTAATGAAGTTTTTCTTCGGCATTTTGCAGATTTCAATACACAGCTTCATGATGATGCGTTCCTGAGTACGGACGCGCTCCATCATTTCACGCATATTGTTTACCAGGTAATCGAACTGCTTCGGTACCAGGCGGAACTGCTTGAAGACATCAGAAAGATTCTGAATTTCAGCTACGGCATCAGCGTGGCTGCGACCTTTGCTCTTGATGACGTTACGAGTCTGTTCGTACTGCGTACGCAGCTCGACGAATTTTTCGCGTGCCAGCTCTGGGTCGATGCTGTTGTCATCGTCCGAGCTGTCGTCGTCGCCATCTTCATCTTCGTCTTCGTCGTCGTCACGATCTTCTTCAGCCAGTTCTGAACCCACGTGGGTTGCAGTCGGGGCCAGATCTTCTTCAGCGTTAGGATCGACAAAACCGGTGATCAGGTCGGAAAGGCGTGATTCGCCTGCTTCCACTTTGTCATACTGATCCAGCAGGTATGTGATCGCTTCCGGGTATTCAGCAACAGAGCACTGGACCTGGTTAATACCGTCTTCGATGCGCTTCGCGATGTCGATTTCGCCTTCGCGCGTCAGCAGTTCAACGGTACCCATCTCACGCATATACATGCGCACAGGGTCAGTGGTGCGACCAATTTCAGATTCAACGCTGGATAACACCTGAGCGGCGGCTTCCGCTGCATCTTCATCCGTATCGGTGCTGTTTTCATTCAGCATCAGATCGTCGGCATCAGGGGCTTCTTCAACCACCTGAATACCCATGTCGTTAATCATCTGGATGATGTCTTCGATCTGATCGGAGTCGACGATATCTTCCGGCAGATGGTCATTGACCTCAGCATAGGTCAGATAGCCTTGCTCCTTACCACGAGTGACAAGAAGTTTGAGCTGTGACTGCGGGTTTTGCTCCATAAGACGGTATCCACACTTCTGTTAATAAGATTGGTGTCGGTCGGCAGCAAGCCAACAATAGCAGTGGAAGGCGTTGATTCTTGCCGCGGCCTTCAAACGCGGCTGTGGGGTCTTCCCACTATATATCGGCACTCAAGCCGCTTAAATTTAATACAGCGGCGGATTATTCCGTCATCGCTGTTTTGCGGCAGCGCTCGCAAGTAAGTTAAACAACTAACAAGCCGCATCTGCCTTGTTCAGTTTGTCCGGTCTGACATAATGCCGCTTCCACGGGTTAGATGCCGAACAGACACAGATCTATTTCTTTGCCAGAGCCTGGCTCAGCGCCCAGTATTCGCGGCGCTCTTCGGCACTCAGGCCCTGCGTTCGCTCCTGCGCCAGCAGCGTTTCAAGGCGTTGCTCAAGGGCGGAGTCATAAATACTGGCCAGCGAATCCTGAAATACAGATTCTGCTTCCTCATCCACTATCATGTGGTCCCAGGTTGCCAGTGTTTCAAGCGTCTGAATAAAATTTGTTCCGCGATATAACTCTAGTAGCTGACCGGTGGTCAAGCCAGGGTTCTCGTTACATCTCGCAACTAACTCTACAAACAGCGGTAAACCCGCCATTTTTGACTGCGTCAGCCCATCCAGAGAAGGCACCAGTTCCGCCATCTGCGGATTCTGGATCAGCAACGCTACCACAACGCGCATTGTAGTACGCTTTAACGCTGGTGCGGCCGATGGTTGATTGCTGGCGGCCTGCTTTGGCATCAGCTTATCTAACTGCGCATCATCCAGAATACCCAGCTTATTGCCTAACGTCTGACGCAGATAAATGCGCAGCGTTTCGCCGGGCACTTGCGTAATCAGCGGCAGAGCAAGGGCACTTAAACGCGCCTTACCATCACGCGAACTCAGATCAACCTGCGGCAGCAGCGTTTCAAACAAAAACTCGGAGAGCGGCATTGCCTGCTCCATCCGCGCTTCAAACGCTGCTTTACCCTCTTTACGCACCAGCGTATCGGGATCTTCGCCATCCGGTAAAAACATAAAGCGTAGCTGACGACCGTCATTCATGTAAGGCAATGCGGTTTCCAGCGCACGCCATGCTGCTTCTCTTCCGGCGCGGTCGCCGTCATAACAGCAAATGACCTGCTCGGTCGTGCGGAACAGCAGTTGGATGTGTTCAGCCGTGGTCGAGGTTCCCAGTGAGGCAACGGCATAATCGACGCCAAACTGTGCCAGGGCCACCACATCCATATAACCTTCCACCACCAGCAAACGTGCCGGCTGCGGATGGCGTTGATGCGCTTCATACAGGCCGTAAAGCTGGCGACCTTTATGGAAAATAGGGGTTTCTGGTGAGTTCAGGTATTTTGGCGTGTCGTTCGTCAGAACGCGTCCACCAAAACCAATCACCCGACCACGTTTATCGCGAATCGGGAACATTACCCGCTCACGGAACCGGTCGTAGGTACGGCCTTTATCATTCGAAACCAGCATCCCGGCTTCCATCAGCGATTCGCGATCTTCGCGCTGCTGACCAAAGCGTTTCAGGACGTTGTCCCAACCAGGCGGTGCGTAACCAATCGCGAAGTGACTAATGACTTCTTCGCTCAACCCTCGATGGACGAGGTAATCACGCGCAGGCTGTGCCTGATTCTGTTGCAGGCTCTGCTGATAAAAACCATTGAGCTTGTCCATCAACTGATACAAGCTTTGACGCTGATGGCGTTCCATCTGGTTTGGACCGTTACCCGCTTCATAGGGCACTTCCAGACCGTTCATGGTTGCCAGCTCTTCGACGCTCTCAACAAACTCCAGTCGATCGAAGTTCATCAGGAAATCGATAGCGTTACCGTGTGCACCACAGCCAAAACAGTGATAGAACTGTTTATCGCCGTTCACGGTGAACGAAGGGGTTTTCTCGTTATGGAATGGGCAGCACGCGTGGTAGTTCTTACCCTGCTTTTTCAGCTTAACGCGGGCATCGATAAGATCCACGATGTCCGTGCGGGCAAGTAAATCACTAATAAATACGCGTGGAATTCGTCCAGCCATAAGCCCCGGGTGTTCAGCTCATAAACGGCAATAAGCCGCGCTTCCTTTCGGAAAGCACGGCCTCTTACTTTACTCGTTGCTGAAGACCAGGCTCCAGCCAGAGCAATGACTTAGTACAGACGAGTGCGGCGTGCGTTTTCGCGAGCCAGTTTCTTGGCGTGACGCTTAACTGCAGACGCTTTAGCGCGTTTACGCTCTGTAGTAGGTTTTTCATAGAACTCGCGACGACGAACTTCTGCCAGAACGCCTGCTTTTTCGCAAGAACGTTTGAAGCGACGCAGTGCTACGTCGAAAGGCTCGTTTTCACGTACTTTGATTACCGGCATGTAACTCTTACCTCGATAAAATTCGGTTTTGCTGCTGACTGCGGCGCCAGCACATTTCAAAATGGTGCAGCATTTTACCCCAACGGGCGTTGGAATGTAAAGCACCATGCGCAAATAGAAACCAGCGGCGGCGTGCGCCGTTGCGACTGCCGGTTTTTCACTGGGCGCAGAGTATAGCGCAAGATTTATGCCGCAGAAAATCACTTTTTGCACAGTTGCGGCTCTCCGTCGCGCCAGTTTGCTGTGATACACTGCGCGCCGCAAAAAGAGGTAAGCATCATGCGAATTCTGGGTATTGAAACGTCCTGCGATGAAACCGGCATCGCAATTTATGATGATGAAGCCGGGCTGTTAGCCAATCAGCTTTACAGCCAGGTCAAAGTCCACGCCGACTACGGCGGTGTAGTGCCAGAACTGGCATCGCGCGATCACGTGCGTAAAACCGTGCCGCTGATTCAGGCTGCGCTAAAGCAGGCCAAGTTGGCACCGGAACAGATTGATGCAGTGGCGTACACTGCTGGTCCTGGATTGGTTGGCGCGCTGTTGGTTGGCGCAACCGTCGGGCGCGCGCTGGCCTTTGCCTGGGGTGTGCCTGCTGTGCCGGTGCATCATATGGAAGGGCACCTGTTAGCGCCGATGCTGGAAGACAATCCGCCAGAGTTTCCGTTTGTCGCGCTGCTGGTTTCCGGTGGGCACACGCAGTTGATCAGCGTAACGGGCATTGGCGAGTACGTGCTGCTTGGCGAGTCTATTGATGATGCGGCGGGTGAAGCGTTTGATAAAACCGCGAAGCTGCTGGGGCTGGATTATCCGGGCGGACCGATGCTGGCGAAAATGGCGCTGCAAGGTACGCCAGGGCGTTTTACTTTCCCGCGCCCAATGACCGACCGCCCAGGGCTGGATTTTAGCTTCTCCGGCCTGAAGACCTTTGCGGCAAACACCATCCGTAATAACGAAGCCGATCCACAAACGCATGCTGACATTGCGCGCGCCTTTGAGGACGCAGTGGTGGATACGCTATCGATCAAGTGCAAGCGCGCGCTGGAGCAGACCGGTTTCCGCCGTCTGGTGATTGCAGGTGGCGTGAGTGCTAACCGTACGTTGCGTGAAAGAATGGCGGTGATGATGCAGTCACGCGGTGGCGAAGTGTTTTATGCCCGTCCTGAATTTTGCACCGATAACGGCGCAATGATTGCCTATGCGGGGATGGTGCGACTGAAAGGTGGCACGCGTGGAGAGCTGGGTGTAACGGTTCGCCCTCGTTGGCCGTTAGCGGAACTGCCTGCGATTTGATGGTTGTTCCAGGCAAGCCGCGCGGTGCGGTTTGCCTTAATCCTGCTGCTTTTGCTTCTTCTTCCTGCGCCAGATTTTACTCTCTTGCCCGCGCCACAAACGCTGAATATTGTCGTGATGACGCAGTAAAATCAGGCAGGAAAGCATAGAAACGGGAAAGGTAAACTGTGGCTTAAACCACCAGACGTAAAACGGGGCGATCAAGGCGCTGACAATCGCGCCGAGAGAAGAGTAGCCACTTAATAAAACGGTCAGTAGCCAGGTGCCCGTCATCAGGCCGGTAAGATCCCAGCCGATGGGTGCAATCGCGCCGAAGGCAGTTGCCACCCCTTTGCCACCGCGAAAACGAAAAAACAGCGGGTAGATATGGCCGAGGCAGGCACCGATGGCGGTTAACCCTAAGGCCAGTGGCGGTAAGTTCATCCAGTAAGCCAGCCACACCGGCAGCATCCCTTTAACCACATCAAACACCAGCACTGCCAGTGCGGCGAGTTTTCCGCCAACACGCAAGACGTTCGTCGCGCCCGGATTGCCGGAACCCTGTGTGCGTGGATCGGGCAGGCCCGCCAGCTTGCACACCAGAATTGCACTCGATATCGAGCCGCAAAGATACGCGAAAATAATCATACCAAGCGCGATAGCACTCATATACCGTACCGTTCCTGTGGGGTCGTTTTGTTCTCGTTAACCGTGGATAATACGCATAAAGCGCCGGAAGTGGTATCCGGCACAGGCAAAAACAGAGACCAACATCATGGATATTGTATTTATTGATCAACTCACGGTGTTCACCACCATTGGCGTTTACGACTGGGAACAGAGTATTCAGCAGAAGCTGGTGCTCGATGTCGAAATGGCATGGGATAACCGCCAGGCGGCGGCTAGCGATGATGTGAACGACTGTCTGAGCTATGCCGATGTTTCCGAAGCGATTCTGAATCATCTGACCGGGCAACGCTTTGCGCTGGTCGAACGCGTCGCTGAAGAAATTGCTGACCTGTTGATGTCCCGTTTCAAAACGCCAGGCGTACGCATCAAAGTCAGCAAACCGGGCGCGGTAGCGCAGGCGGCACAAGTCGGCGTAAAAATTGAGCGGGGGATGATTCCGAAATAATTTTTCTGTGATTGCCATCACGATGAAACCAAACCAAATTATTGTGTGTCTTATCTCGTGGTCGTTGCGAATTTTCTTGCTACGGCCATGCCGAATCTTAAGGTTATATTCAGGCTTTTTAAGGCAAACTCTTTCAGGCGGAAGCACCAGGCGACCGCCTTTTTAACGGTTTAAAACGGACAGAGGATGACGTTTGATGGCAGATATTCACCAGCTTTGGATCGCTGCGATCCTTGGGGTTGTGGAGGGGTTAACCGAATTCTTACCGGTCTCTTCCACTGGCCATATGATTATTGTTGGACACTTGCTTGGGTTTGAAGGTCAAACCGCAGATACGTTTGAAGTAGTCATTCAGTTAGGTTCGATTCTTGCCGTCGTTGTCATGTTCTGGCGTCGTCTGTTTGGCCTGATTGGCATCCATTTCGGTGAAGTTAAGCATGAAGGCACCGGGAAAGGGCATCTGACGCTGATCCACATCCTGTTAGGCATGGTGCCTGCGGTGGTGCTGGGGCTGCTGTTGCACGATGCCATCAAGTCGCTGTTCAATCCGGTTAACGTCATGTACGCGCTGGTGGTCGGGGGCGTGCTGTTGCTGGTGGCTGAAAAGCTCAAGCCGAAAACGCCAAAAGCCGTGGGTCTGGATGACATTACCTATCGCCAGGCGTTTATGATCGGGTGCTTCCAGTGTCTGGCGCTGTGGCCGGGCTTTTCTCGTTCAGGATCGACGATCTGCGGCGGGATGCTGATGGGCGTCAGCCGTTTTGCCGCCTCTGAGTTCTCCTTCATTCTCGCCGTTCCAATGATGATGGGCGCTACGGTGCTCGACTTGTGGAAAAGCCGCGAGTTCCTCACCATGAGCGATCTGCCGATGTTTGCCGTCGGTTTTGTGGTGGCGTTTATTGTTGCGCTGATCGCGATTAAAGTCTTCCTTGAGCTGATCAAACGCATCTCCTTTGTCTCTTTCGCCTTCTATCGCTTTGCGGTAGCGATTGCCGTGTACTTCGTCTTCGTACACTAAGACAGATTCAGTCCCTCTGCCACGGCGGCAATACGTCGCCGTGTCAGTTCTTCCCGCACCGCCGCCCCTTTGAACCCTGCCTCAACCACTGCCTTGGTCGGTACCGATCCCGCTAGCGTGAATGCACGACGCAGGTAATCCCCTTGCGGATAAGGCTGATGCTCCAATCCGGCTCGTCCACGCGCATCCGCTTCGCTGGTCAGTGCTATCTGCTCAACGCGATGAGGCTTGCGCCACGCATCTATCCGGTCGAACAATGCGACCAGCGCTTCAGCGCTCAGACGTTCAATGGTGTGCACCATGTCGTGGAATTCCGTGACGATCAGCGCCAGGTCGCGAATATGATTCGGCACGCGTAGCCGCTGGCATAACGCTTCTACGAGCGGAACCCCCGCCACGCCATGTCCATGATGGCTGGGCCATTTCTCTGGCGGCGTGAGCGCCTTACCCACATCGTGGAAGAGCGCAGCAAAGCGGATATCCACTTCGTCAGAGAGCGTAGCGGCCATCTCTAGCGTCATCAGCGTGTGAATGCCGGTGTCGATCTCCGGGTGCCAGCGGGCAGGAGCAGGAATGCCAAACAGGTTGTCGATCTCCGGGAACAGCACGGCCAGTGCGCCACAGTCGCGCAGAACCTGGAAGAAGACCTGCGGGCTGGGTGACATCAGGGCATTTTCGGTCTCTTTCCACACGCGTTCTGCGGTGAGATGTGCCAGTTCGCCACTGCTGGCCATTTGCGTCATCAGCGCCATGGTTTCATCGGCCACGCGAAAACCGAGATGAGCAAAACGGGCAGCAAAACGCGCCACGCGTAACACGCGCAGAGGGTCTTCGTTAAAAGCAGGGGAGACATGGCGCAGCAGGCGCTGTTGTAAATCAGCTTCGCCGTGGTAGGGATCGAACAGTGTGCCGCTCTCTTCATCACGCGCAATGGCGTTGATGGTCAAATCACGCCGCTGTAAATCTTGCTCTAGCGTGACGTCCGGTGCGAACCAGGTGACAAAGCCGGTATAGCCATTGCCACTTTTGCGCTCGGTGCGTGCCAGCGCATGTTCTTCCCGCGTCTGTGGATGGAGGAAAACCGGAAAATCCCGTCCCACCTGTTGATAACCCAGCGCCAGCATCTCTTCAGGCGTTGCGCCTGTCACGACCCAGTCTTTATCCTTTACCGGCAAATTCAGCAGATCGTCCCGCACTGCGCCGCCAACCAGAAAACGTTTCACTCAACAACTCCAGCTTAAAACCCGCAAAAAAGGGCGCACCCTGATGTGCGCTTGTTGACATAGTGTTACACAAATCGGTGAATTGCGGGCAGAACAAAAGGGGCATCTGTCGATCCCCTCATAAAAAAATGGTGTAACGCCGGGATGTAGCGGCTTAGTTCATCCAGCGATCTTTCTTCTTACGACGCGGCACCATGTGCGGCAGCACCAGACCTAACACCAGGCCCATTCCGAGCACGCCGCCGCCGTACATAAACCACTGCATAATGATGGCGCGCTGCTTATCATCAAGCTGTACGTTGGCAGCATTCACCTTTTTCTGCGCCACGATCAGCTCGTTCTTCAGCTTCTGGTTTTCATCTTTCAGGCCATTGATTACGCTGTCGCTACTGGAGACTTTGTTCTGCATGTCTGAAGTGCGCTGGTTCCAGCTGTTATCAATATTGGCCAGCTTGTCGGTGAGGTCTTTAACCTGCTGCTCAAGCTGCGGCACACGGGTTCGCAGGCTAGGATCGGCACTCAGTTGTGACAGCGGAATCCAGTTGGTTTTGCCTTCAGAGTCGCGAATTTCGCCGTAGTGGGAGTCATTATTGACCTGAAGCAGGGTGACTTGTTCACCTGCATTCAGTTTGCCAACCAGGCGATACTGGTCACCCGGACCGCTACGTACCCAAGTAGAAAGCTCATCGGAAATATAGCGTGTTTCATCGGCATGGGCAGGCGCAAGGCTGGAGAGCGCCAGCAAAGTAAGTCCAGCGAGAGTGATTTTTTTCATTCGATCTCGATTTACGTGATGTCTAAAAATTTACCGGCACAGTCTGGAGAGGCTTCGCAAAATTCTGAATAAGAACTATCCTGGTCTCATTTCGATGTGAAAAGAGCCGGGAAACCGTAAGAAAGCGAAGACAGTAAGCGGCTTCGTGCATTACTCTTCGACTGAATAACCTCTCAAGTGCCAGCAGCGATTGAATTAAGAAATTATGACCATTGAAATCGAACTAAAGTTCATTGCCACTCCTGAAGCGGCAGAAAAACTGGGTGAAGCCCTGACTCGTTGGCCACATCAGCATCAGGCTGCCCGTGAGCTGACCAACATCTATTTCGAGACAGAGGATAACCAACTGCGCCGTTGGGACATGGGTCTGCGTATCCGGGGCGTTGATCAACGCTTTGAAATGACGCTGAAAGCCGCGGGTAAAACCATCGGCGGCCTGCATCAGCGACCAGAATATAACGTGGATCTGGAACAGCCTGAGCTACAACTGGCACAGCTCCCACAGGAGATCTGGCCAGAAGGTACCGATGTTACCGCACTCCAGGCGCGCTTGCAGCCCTTGTTCACCACGCATTTCCAGCGTGAGCAGTGGCTGGTCACTTATGCGGGCAGCGAAATCGAAGTGGCATTTGACCGTGGCGAAGTCACGGCGGGTGAATTAAGTGAGCCGCTGTATGAGGTTGAACTGGAGCTGAAGCAGGGCAGCCGCGATGATTTAATGCAATTTGCCGCCGAACTAGGCGCTATTGGTGGACTGCGTCTGGGAAGCCTGAGCAAAGCAGCACGCGGTTATCAGCTGGCGCAGGGGAATCCTCCACGTCCATGTCAGCCTTTCCCACTGCTTAAAGCCGGGGCTAAGGCGCAGGTGGAAGAGGGGATGGTGGCTGCGATGTCTGCCGCCCTGACGCATTGGCAATATCACGAAGAAGTGTGGCTGCGTGGAGATGCGCAGGCACAAGCCAGTGTGACGGAAGCGCTGGAGGCACTGCGTCAGGCATTTGCCCTGTTCGGTGCCCTGGTGCCGCGTAAAGCGAGCAGTGAACTGCGCCAGCAGCTCACCACGCTGGAAGAGTATTTAAACGAAGAGCCACGTGTTGCAAGTGAGAGTGTGTTCTCAACGCTTTCAGTGACCACCCAGTTAGCACTTACCAACTGGATCGTGGCGGCTCAATGGCAAAAATGGCTGGATGATAAGAGCCGCGCTAAGCTGCAAAGTTCGTTTAAACGCTTCAGCGATATCATGCTGAGCCGCCTTAATGCCGATCTCAAAGAGACGTTCGTCGACGTGCAGTTGGCGAATGAGTTCTATGACAAATCCACCCGACTGACGCGCCAGCTATTAGCGGCACATCTGCTTTCGGGTGCCTACCCGGCAGACAAAGTGCATGACTGGCTGTCCCCGTGGCAGGCATTGCAAACCGCCATTGCATCAAAACGTGAGCATGAGCTGCGTGCGCTGGCAAAGCTGGCAGTTAAACAGCCGGTATTCTGGTTGAGTAGCCAGAAATAACGGATATTGCATCGCTATTCATCAGGCAGGACAAGGACTATGACCGTATCTCTCCCGGCCCTGTTGCGTGCTCAGGCTGAGCGTGCCGCAGAGCAACTGGCGTTATCTGTCACTGAACTGAACGAGCAGCAGGTGGCTGCACTGGCGTTCAGTGACTTTATGGTAGAAAACCTGAAGACCCACCCGGAATGGTGGCAGCGGCTGCAACAACAGCCCGCTGAGCCTGATGAGTGGCAGCAATATGCTGACTGGCTGGCCGAAGAGATGACGCAGGTCAGTGATGAAGCAAGCCTGATGCGGGTGTTGCGTCTGTTCCGCCGCCACATGCTGGTGCGTATTGCATGGATGCAGTGTCTGGCGCAGGCCAGCA
Organism: Candidatus Pantoea multigeneris; assembly: GCF_011752615.1. Taxonomy (NCBI): domain Bacteria; kingdom Pseudomonadati; phylum Pseudomonadota; class Gammaproteobacteria; order Enterobacterales; family Erwiniaceae; genus Pantoea; species Candidatus Pantoea multigeneris. The sequence continues at coordinate 335,359 of NZ_VWXF01000002.1, read as the reverse complement.
CCGAACAGAGCCTGCAACAGCTGAGTGTGCTGGCGGAATTACTGATCAGCACCGCGCGGGACTGGGTATATCAGGAGTGCTGCCGTGACTTTGGCACCCCCTGCAATGCGGCGGGTGAAGCGCAGCCAATGCTGATTCTTGGCATGGGCAAACTGGGCGGCGGAGAACTGAATTTCTCCTCGGATATCGACCTGATCTTTGCCTGGCCAGAAAATGGCACCACGCGTGGCGGCCGACGTGAGTTGGACAACGCCCAATTCTTTACCCGAATGGGACAACGGCTGATCAAGGTTCTCGATCAGCCCACGGTAGATGGCTTCGTGTATCGCGTTGATATGCGCCTGCGCCCATTTGGTGACAGCGGCCCGCTGGTACTGAGCTTCGCAGCACTGGAAGATTACTACCAGGAACAGGGACGTGACTGGGAGCGCTATGCGATGGTTAAAGCGCGATTAATGGGGCCAGAGCAGGATAGCTGGAGCCAGGAGTTGCAGCAGATGTTGCGCCCATTTGTCTATCGCCGCTACATCGATTTCAGCGTTATTCAGTCACTGCGTAACATGAAAAGCATGATCGCCCGCGAAGTGCGTCGTCGCGGGTTAACCAACAATATTAAGCTCGGCGCTGGCGGCATCCGCGAAAGTGAATTCATCGTGCAGGTGTTCCAGCTCATTCGTGGCGGACGTGATCGCTCGCTACAGTTGCGCGCCTTGCTACCCACGCTGGATGCTATCGGCAATCTGGAATTACTGACCGCACAGCAGCTCTCAGATTTGCGCGCTGCGTATCTGTTCCTGCGTCGGCTGGAAAATCTGCTGCAAAGCATCAATGAAGAACAGACACAAACCCTGCCCGAAAATGAGCTGGATCGTACGCGTCTTGCCTGGGCAATGGACGCTGCCGACTGGGCCGCTCTCTGCCAGCAACTTGAACAGCACATGGCGGCGGTACGCGCGATTTTTGATGAGCTGATCGGCGAAGATACCCCGGAAATCGACGATCAACGCGGCATTAATGATTTCAGTGGCTTGTGGCAGGATACGCTGGAAGAGGCTGAGTTGGCACCGCTGGTACCACAGCTGACGGAAGCGCAGTGCAGCGCGCTGTATCAGGCACTGAACGCGTTTCGGCAGGATATCAGCCGACGCACCATCGGCCCGCGTGGACGTCAGGCGCTCGACCAACTCATGCCGCGTTTATTAACGGAAGTTTGCCCACGAGAAGATGCTCCTACCGTGTTAGAGCGTTTAACGCCGCTGCTGCTGGGGATTATGACGCGCACCACCTATCTCGAACTGCTGACGGAGTATCACGGTGCTCTGCGTCAACTGATTCGCCTGTGTGCTGCCTCCCCCATGCTGGCTGAACAGCTGGCGCGCTATCCACTGCTGCTGGATGAGCTGCTCGATCCTGCGACGCTGTATCAACCGACCGCAACGGATGCTTACCGTGATGAACTGCGTCAGTACCTGCTGCGTATTCCGGTTGACGATGAAGAGCAGCAGCTGGAAGCGCTGCGCCAGTTTAAACAGGCGCAGATGCTGCGCATTGCCGCCGCCGATCTTGAAGGCACACTGCCGGTGATGAAGGTCAGCGATCATCTCACCTGGCTGGCTGAGGCGATGCTTGAATCGGTGGTGCAGCAAGCGTGGCATTTAATGGTCCAGCGCTATGGTCGTCCTTCTCATCTGCAAGATGAGCACACTCGCGGATTTGCCGTACTGGGTTACGGTAAGCTGGGCGGTTGGGAGCTCGGCTATGGCTCTGACCTTGATTTAGTGTTCTTACATGATTGCCCGGACGATGCAGTGACCACCGGCGAGCGCAGCATTGATGGCCGTCAGTTCTATCTGCGCCTGGCGCAACGCGTCATGCATCTGTTCAGTACCCGCACTTCGTCGGGTGTGCTGTATGAAGTGGATGCACGCCTGCGGCCTTCTGGTGCGGCGGGCATGTTGGTCAGCACCTTTGATGCCTTTGATGACTATCAGCGCAAAGAAGCCTGGACCTGGGAACATCAGGCATTGGTGCGCGCGCGCGTTGTGTTTGGTGATGCCACGCTCTGTGAGCGATTCTCCGCTATTCGACGCGGTATTCTGTGCCAGCAGCGCGACTTAGTTGGGCTGCAAACAGAGGTGCGCGAGATGCGTGAGAAAATGCGCCAGCACCTCAGCAACAAACACAAAGGACGTTGGGATATCAAAGCGGATGAAGGCGGTATCACAGATATTGAATTCATCGCGCAATATCTTGTCTTAGGCTACGCCGCCGAACAGCCTGCGCTCACACGCTGGTCTGATAACGTGCGTATTTTTGAACTGATGGCGCAGTATGATCTGATGCCAGAAGCCGAAGCGCAGGCACTGACCAAAGCGTATGTCACGCTACGAGATGCGTTGCATCATCGGGCGTTGCAGTCTTTACCTGGCCACGTGGAGCCAGAGACGTACAGCGCTGAACGGCAAACGGTCGTGCAAAGCTGGCAGCGCTGGCTGGTAGCACCATAAACTCACAGCGCGCGGCGGCTGATGTTTTCTAAGCTTGTGGTATCATCCGCGCATTATTTTGACTGTAGTCTGGAGTGTCTGAATGAAAGTAACTCTACCCGCCTTTGGCAAGGCCGAAGTGCTGGTTGTTGGCGACGTAATGTTAGATCGCTACTGGTATGGCCCGACTAGCCGAATCTCACCTGAAGCCCCAGTGCCAGTGGTGAAGGTGGATACAGTGGAAGAGCGCCCTGGCGGCGCGGCCAACGTGGCGATGAACATTGCAGCACTGGGCGCGGCTTCACGCCTGATTGGTCTGACTGGTGCAGATGATGCGGCCCGTGTATTGGGTGAAACGCTGAAAGACGTCAACGTGGAGTGTGATTTTGTGACGGTGGCAAGCCACCCGACGATTACTAAGCTGCGCGTGTTGTCCCGCAACCAGCAGCTGATCCGCCTCGATTTCGAAGAGGGATTTGATCAGGTTGATCCTGAGCCGATCCACCAGCGGATGCGTAACTCCCTGGCCTCAGCCGGAGCGTTGGTGCTGTCAGACTATGCGAAGGGCGCTCTGAGCAGCGTTGAGAGCATGATTAAGCTGGCGCGTGAAGCTAAAGTGCCCGTGCTTATCGATCCGAAAGGGACTGACTTTGCACGCTATCGTGGCGCGACGTTACTGACACCTAACTTGTCTGAATTCGAAGCGGTAGTTGGCAAGTGCAAAAGCGAAGATGAAATTGTCAGCCGTGGTATGCAAGTCGTGGCAGATTACGACCTGTCAGCACTGCTGGTCACCCGTTCTGAACACGGCATGACTCTACTTCAACCGGGCAAAGCCCCGCTGCATCTGCCGACCCAGGCGCAGGAAGTTTACGATGTCACCGGTGCCGGAGATACGGTCATTGGTGTGCTGGCCGCTGCGTTGGCCGCAGGGAATTCGCTGGAAGAAGCGTGTTTCCTGGCGAACGCTGCTGCGGGTGTGGTCGTGGGCAAACTGGGCACGTCAACGGTCAGTCCAGTCGAACTGGAAAATGCCATTCATGCCCGTCCCGATCGTGGTTTTGGTGTGATGGATGAAAGCGCATTGAAAGCGGCAGTCGCTCAGGCGCGTCAGCGCGGCGAAAAAGTGGTGATGACCAACGGTGTGTTCGACATTTTGCACGCGGGTCACGTCTCTTATTTGGCTAATGCGCGTAACCTTGGCGACCGTCTGATTGTGGCCGTAAACAGTGATGCTTCAACTAAGCGCCTGAAAGGGGAAAGCCGTCCGGTTAACCCGCAGGAAAATCGCATGATTGTGCTGGGCGCACTGGAGTCAGTGGACTGGGTAGTGATGTTCGAAGAGGACACACCGCAGCGTCTGATTGCCGAAGTATTACCCGATCTGCTGGTTAAAGGTGGTGATTACAAACCAGAAGATATCGCGGGCAGTAAAGAAGTCTGGGCGAACGGCGGTGATGTGCAGGTGCTGAATTTTGAAGATGGCATCTCAACCACCAATATTATTAAGACCATTCGTAGCCGCGACTAAAACAACCAGCGAGGCGTAAGCGCCTCGCTTTTCTTCCGCAACGCCGCTTACTGTGCGTTGTCGCTTTCCGCCGGGGCAGATGCCGCCGCCGCTGGGCGCAATTCTGCTGCCTGAGCGCTTTCTAACTGCGCCAGACGTTGTTCCAGAGCCGCCAGCTTTTCACGAGTACGCAACAGCACCTGGGTCTGCACATCGAACTCTTCACGGTTGACCAGGTCCATACGCGTCAGCTGCGCCTGAAGAACCTGACGAATTTTCTTTTCGACATCGTCGCCAAATTCACGAATACCTTTTGGCATCGCGTCGTGGATTTGACGTGCAACTTGTTCAATTTTTTTCGTGTCGATCATGATGTTTTCCTGGTTACGTGTTGCCGGTGACGCTAAGCACAGGCGGATACAACCCTAAGTGTAATCCCAGAAACGAAAAGGTTAAACCTCAAATGCGTATCGCAAAAAATGCAAAAGCTTTTTAAGTCTTGATGATTGCCGCTCCTGGGGATTGGCGTTATAGTGATTTTGCTTATTCTCAGGGCGGGGTGTAATTCCCCACCGGCGGTAAATCAGCTTTCGCTGAAAGCCCGCGAGCGCTTCACAGTACAGCGTGAAGGTCAGCAGATCCGGTGTAATTCCGGGGCCGACGGTATAGTCCGGATGGGAGAGGGTAATGATATCAGCCCGGGCTTTGCCCGCGTCACGTTATTGCTATGTCTTTTAGACATCACTCCTTAAACACGCCCTGATTCTGGTAACTCATAGTCAATATAAGGTTTTTTACCATGAATCAGTCTCTATTATCTGAATTTGGCACGCCGGAAGAACGCGTTGAGCGTGCTGTTGCTGCGCTACGCGCCGGGCGCGGTGTTATGGTCCTGGACGACGAAGACCGGGAAAACGAAGGCGATATCATCTACGCAGCGGAGAACATGACTGTTGAGCAGATGGCGCTAACCATTCGTCACGGCAGCGGTATTGTGTGCCTGTGCATCACTGAAGAGCGTCGCCAGCAGTTGGATCTGCCAATGATGGTTGAGACCAACACCAGCTCTTACGGTACCGGTTTTACCGTGACCATTGAGGCAGCTGAAGGGGTGACTACCGGGGTTTCTGCGCAAGATCGCCTGACCACCATCCAGACGGCGATTGCCGATAATGCCAAACCCACCGATCTGAATCGTCCTGGTCACGTATTCCCACTGCGCGGGCGTGCGGGTGGCGTGCTGGAGCGTGGTGGCCACACTGAAGCCTCTATCGATCTGGCCGTGTTGGCCGGGCTGAAACCCGCAGGCGTGCTGTGTGAACTGACCAACGATGATGGCAGTATGGCGCGTGCGCCGGAGTGCATCGCATTTGCGAAGCTGCATGATATGCCGGTGATGACCGTTGACGATCTGGTGGCTTACCGCCGCCAGCATGAGACGCGTCAGGCGAGCTAATCGTGAGACTACGGGCCGGTTTTCCGGCCCGTTTGTACATAGGGGCCACGGTAAAAGATGTGGTTGCCAATCACAACCGTGCGACGCATAGATAAACGCCACGGTGGGCTGACATGCTGTGCGTGATAGTGCGTGGAGCCGCGCGTCACATCCCGAACGCCACCTTGAATCGCATATTTCGCAATGAGCTGCGCGCGCTGCCAGCTCGGATCGCTGGCTGGTGGGCGAAAGTGGGGGCTTTTCGTCAGGGTCCATGAGAACTGTTTTGGTGCATAAACAACGCTGCAAACGGCACTGCTATTCTGCTCAGCACGATTCATAGTGACATTCGCCACTGCAACCTGGCCGATGACCGGCTCACCGCGTGCCTCATGATAGATATTCAATGCCAGACAGAGCATTGCGGACTGCGCCAGCATACAACTCACCCTTTGTCTTTTTCGAAGAGCAGGGAGTTTAGGGAGAGTCGCGCGGGGAAAGTACCTGATGCGTCCTGATTAATCTGTAATCTTTTTCACACTGCTTGATTGCTCCGTTGCAACAGGAATATTGTTGTTTCCCGCTTCGGTCGCACGACAAATCTCTTATTCAAATTCTCTGATAATCATCATCACGCTTATCTGCGTTTTTCATTGGGCAAAAGCGCGTATCCTGGAATGAGTAACCACTTTCATCACTGGGGATGTCCGATGTTGTATCCAACTATGCCCGCTCTGTTCTTAGGCCACGGTAGCCCAATGAACGCGCTCGAAGAGAACCATTACACCGCTGCCTGGGAAAAACTGGGGCGCGAGCTGCCACGTCCGCGTGCCATCATTGCGGTTTCAGCACACTGGTATACACGCGGTACCGCAGTGACGGCGATGAGTATGCCGCGCACGATCCATGATTTTGGTGGTTTCCCGCAGGCGCTGCACGATGTGCGTTATCCGGCACCTGGTTCTCCTGAGCTGGCCCAGCAAATTGCTGAGCTACTGGCACCGATAGCGGTGCGCGCCGATCATGAGTGGGGACTCGATCACGGCTCATGGGGCGTTCTGGTAAAAATGTATCCGCAGGCCGATATTCCGGTAGTACAGCTCAGTGTAGATGCCACCCAGCCGCCACAGTGGCACTTTGAGTTGGGGCAAAAACTCGCAGCGCTGCGCGATCAGGGCGTGATGATTGTTGCCAGCGGTAACGTGGTACATAACCTGCGTATGCTGCGTTGGGATGGCAAAGGGGATGTGTTCCCGTGGGCCAATGAATTCGACCACTACGTGCGGGATAACCTTAACTGGAGCGGCCCGGTAGAGCAGCACCCGCTGGTGAACTATCTCGATCATCCGGGAGCAAAACTGTCGAACCCGACGCCAGAGCACTACCTGCCGCTGCTCTACATTCTCGGCACGCGTCAGCCAGGGGAAAACATCTCAATACCGGTGGATGGTATTGAGATGGGTGCAATCAGTATGCTTTCGGTGCAGGTTGGCTAAGGGATTAGCCAATAAAGCTGTGAGGATAGAAGCGTGACAGATCCTGAGTGATCAGAGCGCGATCCTCACGCAACCCAATGCCTGCGGGTTGATCGTTGATCAACCAACTGCCGATCAGCGTGTAGCTGTCACCAAATTTTGGCAGCGGATGGAACTGCTGCACGATCATGCCTTCTTCGCCATAGGGGCCGTCAACGCGAGCGATCTCCTGGCCGTTTTCGACGATGTGAATGTTCGCCCCTTCACGGGAAAACAGTGGCTTCACCACGTACTTTTCCATAGTGGGGAACTGATCTTCAGCGAAGTAAGCGGGAAGCAGATTTGGGTGATTCGGGAACATCTCCCACAGCAGCGGCAGCAGCGCTTTGTTTGAGATAATGCTTTTCCACGCGGGTTCCAGCCAGCGTACGCCAGCGTCAGCCAGTTTGGTGGAGAACACTTCGCGCAGCATGAATTCCCAGGGATAGAGCTTAAACAGGTTGCTGATCACCTGATCCTGCGGATCGGTAAACTGGCCTTTCTCACCCAGACCGATCTCTTCAATGAACAGAAATTCATTCGGCACGCCCGCTTCCGTGGCGCAATCCTGTAAATATTGCACGGTGCCACGATCCTCTTCGGTATCGCGGCAGCAGGCAAAGTGCAGCAGATTGAAGCCATGCTGCTGATGCAGCGTAGCAAAGCGCTCAATCAGCTTCTCTTGCAGGCTATTGAACTGGTCACTGCCCGCCGGAAGGTTGCCCGCGTTAAGCTGATCTTCCAGCCAGATCCACTGGAAGAATGCCGCTTCATACAGCGAAGTGGGAGTATCGGCATTGTTCTCTAACAGCTTGATGTCACCCTTGCCATCCCACGCCAGATCAAGACGGGAATAAAGCGAAGGCTGCTGCGATCGCCAGGAATCGCGCACAAAATCCCAGGTGTGTTTTGGGATGCGGAATTTGGTGAGCAGCGCTTCGCTGTTAACCACTTTTTCCACCACCTGCAAACACATCTGGTGCAGTTCAGCGGTGACATCTTCCAGCTTTTCAATTTGTGCCAGGGAAAACTGATAGTAGGCATCCTCACACCAGTAAGGCTCGCCATACATGGTGTGAAATGCAAAACCGTATTCAGTGGCTTTTTCGCGCCAGTCCGGGCGTTCGTTTATCGCAACTCGTTGCATGCTATGGCTTAACCTCCGAGTGAGCGGCCGCTGCTGTGTGAGCTGGCGCTACTGCGTTGCATGCTGTTCTGTTTGGCGACTGTCTCACCAAAGCCACCGCGTGTGATGGTGTTGGTGGTGGCCGGTTTTGGTGCCATAGCGCTTTTTGGAACATCCATGGTGCGGCCCGGCGTAGCATTGCCGTAGTTACGGCCAGACGCATCAACAAATTTGCCGTTAGCCGGACTGTTAGGCGTGCGCGGACTGAAGAGCGGCTGTTGAGCAAAGCCTGCGCCGCCGCCCATCATACGGCCCATCATATAACCGGCCATCAGCGGCATCCAGAAGCTACCGCTCTGCTGCGGCTCAGCGCTGGTGCCGGCTTGTGCTGGCGCTTGCTGGCACTGGTTTTCACCAAATTCAGCGACGCAGTCAGCGCGTGAAGCGTACTTAGGTGCCGTACGTTCCGCCTCTTTTAAGGCGTTGTTATAAGCCGTGGTGCACTGGGCACTCTGGCCTGGATTGGCTTTGCTACAGTCATCTGCGTTTTGGTACAGCGTGACGGTTTCATCGGTTTTTTCACAGCCTGCCAGCATAAATGCAGCAGAAAGCGCCAGTGCCACAGGGGTCAAATGGCGTGCCTGCCAGCTTTTACGAAAAGCGGCATGACGGATATGTTTTGTCCGTTTCATTTATCTTTCATCCTTAGCCCAAAGGTGAGGCACAGGATAGGGGAAGGATGGTGAAAATTGAAGCAAATGGCGGGATAACGCGGGGATCTTTACGTTGCTATACGTTGAAAACAGAGACGGGCCGCAAAGCAGCCCGTCTGGGGATATCAGTGACCGAGCAGACGCGAAGAAGAGCGTGCTGCCGCCGGGCGAGCAGTCGCGGTGCCGCTGCCGGTTGGGCCATTGTCTACACTGGCTTCCTGCTGCGGATTTTCAGGTGCTACCGCATCTGGTGAGGTTGGCACCGGTTTGCCTAGCTGGCTGTTAAGCAGTTGCAGATCCTGTTCGTTCAACGTACCCAGCGCATACTTGATGTTCAGCTGGTTGATCAGGTAGCTGTAGCGCGCATCAGAGAGTTCCTGCTTGGCGTTATACAGCGTAGTGGTGGCATCCAACACATCAACGATGGTACGCGTCCCCACCTGATAGCCCGCTTCCATTGCATCAAGGGAGCTTTGCGCAGAAACCACGGCCTGCTTATACGCGTTGATGCTGCTAATGGAGGCATTGACGTTGTTAAACGACGAACGCACGGTCTGTACCGCACTGCGGTGTGCGCTTTCCAACTGTTCGCTGGCGCTGACGAAGCTGTACTGTGCTTGTTTCACCTGTGAGGTCACAGAACCACCGCTGTACAGCGGCAGAGAGAAGCTCAGGCCAACCTGGTTGGAACCGCTAATCGAGTCACTGGTGCTTGAGCTCTGATTAGCACGGCTGCCGCCGTATTTGCTGTTTGACAGGCCGGTTGAGGCTGTCAGAGAGAGCGTTGGCATATGGCCAGTTTCTGCTGAACGAATCTGCTCGCGGGCCAGGTCCTGATTCAGACGCGCAGAGAGCAAGCTCAGGTTGCGGTTTTCCGCCTCTTTCAGCAGAGCGGCAACAGCATCGGGTTTGTTGGTTTTAAAGCGGTCAATATTCAGTGAAGCCAGGGCGAGGTAATCGTTCCCGGTGATCTGACGCAGTGATTCAACGCTGTTATCCAGCGTGTTGCGCGCCGTCACTTCATTTGCCAGCACGCTGTCATACTGCGCACGGGCGTTCTGTACATCGGTAATCGCGACCAGGCCAACATTGAAACGCTGAGTGGTTTGATCCAACTCACGGTAGATCGACTGTTTCTGCGCTTCGGTGTAGGAAAGGGTATCGATCGCTTTCAATACGTTGAAATAGGCGGTGGCGGTGTTCAGCAGCAGGTTCTGCATCGCAACCTGATAAGTCACGTCCTGGATGCCAGCGGTCTTTTCCTGGATCGTCAGCGCGCGCCATTTTGACATATCAAAAATGGTCTGCGTTAATTGCAGCGACGTACTGGTCGTGTTGGAATGAAGGCCACTACTGTCGCGATAGCCGCCGTTGTAGGTATAATCTGCACCCAGCCCCAGTTGAGGCAATAATGGGCTACGAGCTTCATTGATCTTCTCAAATGCTGCGTCGCGGTCAGCGGCGCTGCTGCGCAGATCCGGGTTGCTCACACGGGCTTGTTGCCATACCTGCAGCAGATCTTCGGCCTGGCTATTCAGGCTAATCGCACTCAGGCTGAGCCCAATGAGTAACGGGAGCAGTTTTTTCATTTGCATTCCTTTTGTAACAGCATGAAGCGTTGGTAGCGCTGCCGGTAAGCTGAAAAGTAATCGCCGATTCTAGCAGAGCGAGGCCGAGTCATAATGTGGCTGAATGTGCCTTCTGTACCTAATTTACGGAAATAATTCAAAAAGAACCACTCACAGAGAACAGCGGGTTTGGCTTTCCGCGTTCCATCCCAATCTACATAAGGACTCAGACGATGGCGGGTGAAAAAAAATCCCCTGTGACTTTCACAAAAAACGATGTAGAAATTATTGCACGTGACACATGTTATAACGGTTTTTTTTCGGTTGTACGCTACCGTTTTCGTCATCGTCTGTTTAATGGTGGAATGAGTGGTGAAGTGGTGCGTGAAGTTTTTGAGCGCGGGCACGCCGCCGTACTGCTACCCTATGATCCTCTGCGTGATGAAGTGGTGCTGATTGAGCAAATTCGCATTCCCGCTTACGACAGCAGTCCAAGTCCGTGGTTGCTGGAGCTGGTGGCCGGTATTATCGAGCCAGGCGAGAGCACCGAAGAGGTGGGACGAAGGGAAGCGATGGAAGAAGCGGGGCTGAATGTGGGCCGCGTGAAACCGGTACTGAATTACCTCTCCAGTCCAGGCGGCACCAGCGAGCGCCTGTCGATCATGGTAGGGGAAGTGGATGCCAGCCAGGCAGGAGGATGCCATGGTCTGGAGGAAGAGAATGAGGATATTCTTGTCCGCGTGGTGAGCCGTGAACAGGCCTGCCAGTGGGTGGAAGAGGGGATTATTGATAACGCTGCGTCTGTCATCGCACTGCAATGGCTGGCGTTGCACCATAAGAAAATTCGTGAAGAGTGGAAGGTAAAATGAGACAGCGCTACACCCCTGATTTCCCTGAAATGATGCGACTGTGCGAAACCAACTTTGCCCAGTTGCGCCGTTTGCTACCGCGTCAGGATGAAGCAGGTGCTGCTGTTGTTTATCAGGTGAACGGTGCGCGTTACCAGATCACTATTGAAGAGTCGACCCGCTATACCACGTTGGTGGAGATCCGCCAGGTGGCCCCTGCTGTAAGCTACTGGAGCCTGCCTTCGATGTCCGTGCGGTTGTATCATGATGCGATGGTGGCTGAAGTGTGTTCCACGCAGCAGATCTATCGCTTCAAAGCGCGCTATGATTATCCTAATAAAAAACTGCACCAGCGTGATGAAAAACACCAGATCAACCAGTTTTTAGCTGACTGGCTGCGTTATTGTCTGGCACATGGTGCCGTCGCTGTGGCAGTTTGCTAATGGTCTATCAACTCACAAATGGCGTGGAGAGTAAGGAATCGCTTTGGAAAGCCAGCTAACCCTTCCGGTGGCGCAAGGAGAGAGCATCAACCTCCTGCAAATTACGGATACACACCTGTTCGGCGGAAAGCATGAATCGCTGCTTGGGGTAAATACCTGGGCTAGCTACAGTGCCGTGCTGGAGGCCATTACGGCACAGCAGCGTGATTATGCGCTGATTCTCGCGACCGGTGATTTAGCCCAGGACCACTCAGTTGAAGCCTACCAACATTTTGTTGAGGGGATTCAACGTCTGCCTGCGCCTTGCGTCTGGCTGCCTGGCAACCATGATTTTCAGCCCGCAATGGTGGATACCCTGGCGGAAGCAAAAATCAACCCGGCGAAGCATGTGTTGCTGGGGGATAACTGGCAATTAGTGTTGCTGGATAGCCAGGTGTTTGGCGTGCCACACGGCATGCTGAGCGAATATCAGTTGGAGTGGCTAGAGAAAGTACTGAGCCAGGATCTTCATCGCCACACGCTGATTTTGCTGCACCATCATCCGTTAGCCTCAGGTTGTACCTGGCTTGATCAACACAGCCTGCGTAATCCCCATCAGCTTGATGCCGTGCTACAGCACTTCCCGCTGGCGCAGACGCTGATTTGCGGCCACATCCATCAGGATATGGATGTAGAGTGGCGTGGCCGCCGCGTGCTGGCAGCACCGTCTACCTGCGTGCAGTTCAAGCCACACTGCACCAGTTTCACCATTGATTCCCTGGCCCCCGGCTGGCGCTGGTTAACGCTCCATCCCGATGGCAGAATTGAAACCGAAGTGAACCGTCTGCAAAGCACCGCTTTCCGCCCGGATCTCGAATCTGAGGGCTACTAAACATGGCGGCTCTGCTTTATCTACATGGTTTCAACAGTTCGCCAAAGTCTGCTAAAGCGACGCTGTTCGGTCACTGGCTGCGTGAGCATCATCCTGATATTGAATTGCTGGTCCCGCAGCTTCCGACGTTTCCAGGCGATGCCGCAGAGATGTTAGAAAATTTAGTGATGGCGCAGTCAGGGTCGCCATTAGGGATCGTGGGCTCTTCGCTTGGGGGCTATTATGCCACCTGGTTATCGCAGTGCTTTGTGTTGCCCGCGGTGGTGGTGAACCCAGCAGTAAGGCCGTTTGAGCTGCTGAGCAATTATCTGGGGGAAAACCGGAATCCCTACACCGGCGAGCAATATGTGTTAGAGTCACGCCACATTTATGATCTGAAAGTGATGCAGATTGACCCGCTGGAAGCACCCGATTTACTCTGGCTGCTACAACAAACCGGCGATGAAGTGCTCGACTACCGCCAGGCGCTCGACTACTACAGTGCGTGCCGTCAAACGGTGGAAGAGGGCGGCAATCACGCTTTTATCGGATTCGAACGTCACTTCTCACAAATGATGGATTTTCTTGCTCTGAACCGGGCGTAGTCCAGTGAGGCGTGTCATCATTTTCACACTTCAAATCAGACAGTTACCATGAGTCAATCTAGCTATAACGCCGATGCCATTGAGGTTCTGACTGGCCTTGAGCCCGTCCGCCGCCGCCCTGGCATGTATACCGATACTACGCGCCCGAACCATCTGGGCCAGGAAGTGATCGATAACAGCGTCGATGAGGCGTTGGCTGGCCATGCCAAACGGGTCGAAGTGATCCTGCATGCCGATCAGTCGCTGGAAGTCATTGACGATGGCCGTGGTATGCCGGTGGATATCCACCCGGAAGAGGGCGTACCGGCGGTTGAGCTGATCCTCTGTCGCCTCCATGCCGGGGGCAAATTCTCCAATAAAAACTATCAGTTCTCGGGCGGCCTGCACGGCGTAGGGATCTCGGTAGTGAATGCTTTGTCGACGCGTGTGGAAGTTAACGTGCGTCGTAACGGTGAAATCTACACGATCGCCTTCGAAAATGGCGATAAAGTGCAGGATTTAACCGTTACTGGCACCACCGGAAAACGTAACACCGGCACCAGCGTGCATTTCTGGCCGGACGAACGTTTCTTCGATAGTCCACGCTTCTCCGTTTCACGCCTTAGCCATTTGCTGAAAGCAAAAGCGGTGCTGTGCCCTGGCGTCGAAATCATCTTTAAAGATTTGGTCAACAGCACTGAACAGCGCTGGTGCTACGAAGATGGCCTGAAAGATTACCTGTGTGAAGCGGTTAACGGCCTGCCAACCCTGCCAGAGAAGCCGTTTATCGGCAGCTTTGCCGGTGATGTGGAGGCAGTAGACTGGGCACTGCTGTGGCTGCCTGAAGGCGGCGAACTGCTGACTGAAAGTTACGTGAACCTGATCCCAACCATGCAGGGCGGTACGCACGTTAACGGTTTACGTCAGGGTCTGTTAGACGCGATGCGTGAGTTCTGCGAATACCGCAATATTCTGCCACGCGGCGTGAAGCTGTCGGCGGAAGATATCTGGGATCGCTGTGCATACGTGCTGTCCGTCAAAATGCAGGACCCGCAGTTTGCCGGTCAGACAAAAGAGCGCCTCTCTTCACGTCAGTGTGCTGCGTTTGTTTCCGGTGTGGTGAAGGATGCTTTCTCGCTGTGGCTCAATCAGAACGTGCAAGCGGCTGAACAGTTGGCCGAGCTGGCGATTGCCAGTGCACAGCGTCGTCTGCGTGCCGCGAAAAAAGTGGTGCGTAAGAAACTGACCAGCGGCCCTGCGCTGCCGGGCAAGTTGGCGGACTGTACTGCGCAGGACCTGAATAAAACTGAGCTGTTCCTGGTAGAAGGGGACTCCGCAGGGGGGTCTGCTAAGCAGGCACGCGATCGTGAATATCAGGCCATCATGCCGTTAAAAGGTAAGATCCTGAACACCTGGGAAGTGTCCTCAGATGAGGTATTGGCTTCGCAGGAAGTGCATGATATTTCGGTGGCAATTGGTATCGATCCAGACAGTGAAGACCTGAGCCAGCTACGCTACGGCAAAATCTGTATCCTCGCGGATGCGGACTCCGATGGCCTGCACATCGCCACGCTGCTGTGTGCGCTGTTCGTTCGTCACTTCCGTTCGCTGGTGCAAGGCGGCCACGTTTATGTCGCAATGCCACCGCTATACCGTATCGATCTCGGCAAAGAGGTCTATTACGCGCTGGACGAAGATGAGAAAGAGGGCGTGCTGGAGCAGTTGAAGCGCAAGAAGGGTAAACCTAACGTACAGCGCTTTAAAGGGCTGGGCGAGATGAACCCACTGCAGCTGCGTGAAACCACCCTCGATCCAAACACCCGCCGTTTGGTGCAGCTGACGATTAATGATGAAGATATCGATCAGACGCTGAAAGTGATGGATATGCTGTTAGCCAAAAAGCGTTCAGAAGATCGTCGCAACTGGCTACAGGAGAAAGGGGATACAGCGGATCTGGAAGCCTGATTATCCGGCTAACCTGAAAGCGTGTCCTTAAGAAAAATGCCTGAGATTTCTCGGGCATTTTTTATTCTTTGGTATGGCGTGAGTTAATAATGTCAGTATAAAAACTATTCATACAGTCTTTTTTCTATGGGATTTAGCTTTCAGTGTCGAAGGGCGGAAAGGTCTAGCCCCAATCAGGACATTGTTCAATCACCATCGGCGATTATAACCTCATCATTTTCTATAGCCTTATTTAAATACTCAATCAAGGAAAATATCTCTTTATCTTTAAAAGGTGCTAGAGCATCTATCAGTATTTTTTGATGCTCTGGGTAAATTCTTGTTTTTCCATATGGATCAACATATACGCCAGTTTTATTTTTTAAATGAAAAAATAAAACTTCTATTTCATTAATTACTCGGTCATTAATAATTAAAGATGGCTTAGTTCCATCATTGTCTGACAAGTATGATAAGTTCAACATAATTAATCTCCTGGAACTGCCGGGTAAAATGTAATGACTTTGTTTTTACTGGATTTGGCCCATGCTGCGTAACACCTCAAGGCCCTGACGAGCTTGCTCAGCAGGCCACTTGTTTAGGCATACCACTTTACTAGTGGTAAATTTATAAAATCATCGACTATGGAAATAATCTTATGATAATGCATTTTAAGTTAATTCAATAATATAGTCACTTCTAAACGAGTATTAAACCCTTAATGTCTGCTGAGAAATTTTCAGGAAAAATCGTGCTTTCATCATAAAGTGCCTTGTCAAAAAAAGCGCTGTCAAAACGCTGTGCGCCAGAAAAATTAGCACCTCTTAAATCAGCACCATTGAATTCAGCATTAAATAAGTCTGCATGAGAAAAATTAGCCATCCTCATGTCAGCTTTAAAAAAACATGCAGCTGACAATTTAGAATGAGAAAAGTCAGAACTCATCAATACCGAATATGCTAAGTTAGCATTCATCAATAAAGCCCCCACAAAAACTGCTTGTTCTAAATAGCACCTGGATAACTCAGCACTTCGTAGATTGGATTTAATAAAGCTGGATTTATATAAGGAGAATCCACTCAGTATTACTGTATGCAATTGGGTGTTATCAAAGTTAACCATGTCAAAATCATCAAGGTAGAATTCTTTTTTTTCACCTGTTTTAAATTTTATAGTGACCATTAGTAATTTCCCCAATCGAACTCATCTACAGTAGTTTCTGACTAATTTCCATTTAACAGAGGTATCTAATGAGGGGAGTGGGCAACTTAGAAAGTTTTCATTCCCAATGAAAGTTAAGTTATATCTAAAAAAAACTTTCTTTCCATAATAAAATGAGTAATTGCTCTTGGAAAATTTCATTAAGTCGCTAAAGTTTTCTGGGGGAATATAGTACCCATTTTGAGAATCCAATAAAGTATGCATATCTTGAATTACAATTCTACAAATATTTAAATGTTTATTAGGGAATGGAGGTGATGAATGAACAGTATCAGTCTCGATAAGAATAATCAATTCATCATCATCATAAGTTGTGAGATTGATACTAAGAACTTGTTCCTCAAAAGACCAATGGTTTAAGGTCGCTTCAGAACAAAGAGATAAAAGTAACTTATGATCACTTGAAAATTCTTTCAAATTCATCCCATTGCCCTCGATTAATGATTTTATCTCTCAGAAAAAGTTGCCCTTTATCACCATTAACATTCATTTTTCATAATTTATTAGGAATGTAATTAAATATATTTAAATCTGTACCGTTATTGTACTGCTTAGCATTAGAACCGTTCATCCTTCTTTACCCATACAATCAGCACTGATACTTATTGAGTTTACACCAACTATTTTGGAGTGATTAGTCCATAAGTTACATTCGTGTTCTATATTTCCTGTCAATATCCATTGACGTCCTATTTCTTGTGAATAGCTAATAACCTTAAATATACAAGTCTCCCACTCATCTACCTCAATTGAGACAATAAACTTTGATTCACTTAAAGGAATAACAGTGGCAGGTCCATGCCTACCTATAAGATTTTTGTGTATTTTTTTAAAAATCTTTTCTTTCCCTTGGGTACTTTTTGCCTCAATGAAGAATTCGATGAATAATTCAATTGTCATTTGTGAGTCACCTTACCGCCCAAAGAAATATTTGCATGACTTCCATCTCGAGTAGTCCAACCTATTTTTTGTTTACCAGTTGATGATAGTTGTACATCCCACTCAAAAGGTTCTCCGGCTGTTCGGGAGGGACCTTTAGTCCAGACATTACCAAAGCGATCTATGTATCCTCCATTCTTTTTAGGCAAAGGTGCTGTTGGTTTCCAGTCTTTGGGCGGGACGTAACGAATTCGGCCTTTTGTTGGTAATTGAGCATCTTTAATCCAACCTTTCTTGGTTGTATGACATGCCAACCCCAGCGGATCGATCCAGCTTAACGCATTCGGCGCATCCTGATACGGATTGATCCCGCCCAGTAGCCCGATCGGATCTGGCTGGGTAAAGCGGCCCGTCAGTGGGCAGAAGTACCGGTGAAGATTGTAGTGCAGTCCGGTTTCATGATCCACATACTGGCCCTGCAGCGCCAGATTTTGCTGTAGCCAGGGGCGGCGGTGGCGGCTGCCCATATCCTGTTCCAGCGCCATGCCGCCCCAGCCGCGCGGGATCCCCCACCAGGTCACGCGACCATTCGCATCAGTCAGCATTTCCGGGCGACCGTTCAGGGCGCAGTGATACCATTCCACGTCCTGTCGGCTGCCCTCACACACAATGCGGGCCAGCGGCTCGTGGCTGTCTTCGTGATACAGGTATTTCACCGCCGTGTCCGGCCACAAGCTGCTGCGCTCCTCAGCCAGTCGCATGCCCTGCCAGACAAAAGTCACGGTTTCCGGCGGGATTGCTTCCCGCCCCGGCGGCGTGTGGCGATGCAGTATTTTGTGGCTGCGGCGGCCCAGCGCATCATAAAAGTAGTCGGCGTGGCTGAAGGTGCGGTCGCCGCTGAACTGCACCTGGCTAAGCTGGTGTTCTGCGTTGTAGAACAGCCTCTGGCGGATACCGCCGGGCAGGGTGCGCTGCCACACCCGGCCAAAGCCATCGAAACGCTGTGCCACATTGCCCAGCCGGGTCAGCAGGTTGCGCCACACGCGCTGGTCGGCGCGTTCACACTGGTTGCCCGCCGCATCGTAGGCGAAACGCTCGTCTTCCTGCGCGCGGTAGTGCAGCAGGTCACCATCGGCGCTGTAGCGGTAGCTGCGGCGCTGGGTAATACCGTCGATCTCCACCATTTCCGCGCTGAGGATATCGCCGGGATGCCAGTCGCTGCTGCGCATGATGGCCGGGCTGTCGCGCCGCACGGTATGCCCGTCCATGTGATAGCGGGTGCGCTGGGTCAGCTGGCCCATGCTGCGCGATACCTCACGATGCAGCTGATCGCGTTCAAAAGCCGCGGTCTCCAGCTTTCCACCGTCATGCTCCAGCAGGCGCGTCAGCATGTGGCCGCTGCCGTAGCGCTGAAAATGCTCGCGGTCGCCGCTGGGGTGCTGCAACTGCGTCATATTGCCCAGCACGTCACGGTCGGCGCGCCATGCACCGTGCGGGCCGGACTCTTCCAGCCACTGCCCGGCCGCGTCATAGTCAAAGTACAGGGTCTCTTCCCATTCAGGTTCGCCGTGCTGCGTTAGCCCGGACTGCCGCACGCGCTGAATGCTGACCGCGTTGCCGCTGTAACCGTAACGGGTATGGTGATCGGCGCTGTCTCGCGTGAGCAGCCGCCCGTCGGCGTCATAGCCAAACCGCAGCGTGAGCGGCGTCATGGCAGGCGGCAGCGCGTCTTGCCAACCCGCGTACTGCGGTGGTGGTGGCTCAGGACAGACAGGGCGCGGGGCCAGCGGTTCCAGCGTCCAGGCCCAGGGATCGGGCGGTGGCTCGGCCCCGGCGTCAATGGCGGCGCTGGAGGGTAAATCTGTAACTTCAGTGACGCGTCCGCAGGCATCGTAGTGCAGACGCTGGCCGATACCGGCGTAATCGGTCTGCCCGCTGAGGCGCCCGGCCGCGTCACGCTCCAGAGACCAGCTTTCCCCGTTAGGGTTTACCACGGCACTGAGTTCGCCGTTGCTGTCGTAGCGCCAGCGGGTAATGCGCCCGGCCGGGCTGGTGTGAGACGTCACCTGGCCGCGCGCGTTGTGAGTCAGGGCGGTGACCAGCAGATAGGTCTCTTCGCCGCAGTAGCGACCGCAGCCATCGTAGCGGTAATGCGTCTCGATATGCGAGGGCGTTTCAGCTACCTGCAACCGGCCAGCCGCGCTCCACTGCCAGGAATGAATATTCCCGGCTTCGTCGCAGGCGGCGATCAGCCTGCCGCGTGCGTCATAGCGCCACCAGGCGCTGCCACCTGAACAGTTGGTACGCCGGATCAGGCGGCCACAGCTGTCGTAGCGATATTCACGCGGATTGCCTACCGCATCGGTCTCGGCTGTTACATCGCCGTAGTGGTTGACGGTAAAAGTGGTGGTGGCATCCCGCGCATCGGTCATGCTGATCATGTCGCCTTTGGCGTTGCGCTCACAGCGCCAGGTGCCACCGGCTTCATCTACTTCACTGACTGGCAGCGCCCACAGCGGATGCCAGCGGGTGCTGCGGGTGCGGCCCAGCGGGCTGGTGATATCTTCCAGCCTGCCTAGCATGTCGTAGCCATACTGCCAGCACGCGCCATCGGGCATGCGGGTGCTCAGCAGCAGTTCGTCGTGCGCGGCCCAGGTGTAGTGCCAGTCGTGCTGCCACGGATCAACGTAGCGGGTGATGCGCAGGTGTTTATCCCACTCGTGACGGGTCGTGGCACCGCCCGCCTGCGTCACGGTGGCCCAGCGGGCCTGTTCATCCACGACGATGTGCCAGGTTTCCAGCAGCCCGCCACTGCCGGGCAGTTCGCCGGGGCCGGTCAGGGTGGCATCATTCGCCGAATCAGTAATGGAAGGGGGCAACGGGCAGGCGGCGGCTTCAGCATTCCAGGCAATCACCTCGTCTTGCGGCGTATCGTCATACACGCGATAGCCGCACACCCGCCAGTTCGTGCCGGGCTGCCAGTCATAGCTGACGCGCAGACCGCCCGCATAGCGGTGCGAGGCCAGCAGGCCGTTATGATGCCAGCCAAAGGCGCGGGTCACCACCAGATCCGCATCGGTGACGCGCAGCAGCTGACCGGCCTCGTCGTAGTGGTACGCCACCAGCAGGTGCTCCGAACCGTCTTCAACCACCACCTGATGCACCGTAGCCAGTCGCCCACTCCCGGGGTGATAGCGCAGCCGGACTTTCATTGCCTCGTTATCGCCGGAGATGGATTCAAGCTGCCCGGCGCTGTTCCAGTCGAGGTACTGCACGTTGCCGTGCCGGTCGTGGATCTCCACTATGCGCCATTCGCCGACCCGCAGCGGGTCCGCCGCATAGCGCTGGCTTTCGCCCAGCTCGTTCTGCAACAGCAGCACGCCGTTGATGCTGCAGAACAGCGTCAGCCCGTCGGCGGGGAACTGCACCACATCACCCGGCTCTACCGCACCCAGGCCGCACTCGCGTCCACTCTGGTCGCGCCAGTGCAGGTGCAGCGTGCCGTCTGCGTTTCTTTCGCCTAGCAGACGGGTTTCACAGGGCAGCATCCAGCCGCGCCCGAGCATGCCTTCGGCCGGGTTCAGGCTGTGGTAGACACGCTGCCAGCGCAGTGGGATACGGTCGTCGAGGATGAAATCGAGTTCTTCTTCGGCGGCCAGCAATTTGGCTCCGGTGGCGAGGTTCACCGGGTGTGCTGTCTGCATGGCGCGGGCCGGAAGTTGCCCTAACCTGGCCGCAGTGCCCGCCGCATGGCCGCTGGCGAAGAGTGGACAGGGGATATTTTTCAGCATGCGCGCGGTGCGCACCCGGCGGTAGAGATGCTGCGCCAGCGCGGTGGCCCGTTGCAGCGCTTTGCCGCCCGACAGGGAGCCGATAAACCACGCCAGCGTGTTTTTGCCGCTGCGGATGTCGCGCACCACCACCGGATCGCCGCCGATACGCACCCGATGATCCTCCAGCACTTTAATCATGGCTTCACAGGTGCTGCGGTCGCCGTGGCGTGCTGCAGGCTGGCCGTTGATAAACACCTTGCTGGAGCCTTCCGCCAGCCACAGTGGGCCGGGAGCCAGGTGCAGTTTGCTGCACAGGATCTGGTCCTGCCCGGCGGGGGTGGTGTGGGGCGCGGCGCTGGCCACCAGCGGCTGGACCATTTCGCTGAGCAGGGACTCCAGCAACGCGGCGCTGTCAATGTCGCTCAGGCCTTTGCCCATCGCCGCCAGCAGGGGCTGCGGGTTCATCACCACTGCGCTTATCGTGGCCGCGATGGCCAGCGCCTGCTGTAGCGCGCTGCCACTGTCTGCAACGGCGGGCTGGTTGATCCAGGCGGGGTCGACAGTGCCCGCCGCACGGGCGGCCGGTTTGCCGCCAATCATCACGTCGGGTGAGCCACTGATGATCAGGCCATCGGGCGTGGGCGTCAGTCCAAGCAGGTCGGCCACCGCCTCCCCGGCGGCATTGCCCCAGCGTTCAGGAAACCCGTCCACCGCTGCGCTGACCACCAGCGCCACGCCAATCGCGGTGCCGACACCGCTGGCGGCCAGGGCGGTACCGCCAATAAAGGCGGCGGCGTAGAGTGCGCCTTCGGTGATGCCACTGACGAAATCAGCCAACACCGAAGGGTGCTCCAGCACATCACCAGCGCGCGCAGCGAGGGGGGCGTTACTGCTCATAGCGAACTCCGCAGGGTATTTTCCCCGAGGCAGGGATATAAATCGGGCGCACAAAAAAAACGTGCTGCCTGAGCGTCAGGCAGCAAAAAGGAATATCAACGGGCATAGTTAATCCAGCGAGATTATTATGAACGTGAAAAAGGTCATGTCGATAAGGTGCGGAGTTTGGCAAAATAATAATATTGCCGCCAGCGTTATTTTTCTGTCAGAAACTCATAGCGAAACGGGTAATTGCGCAGAGGCCTTGCGTGACAAGGGTTTGGTGATGGTGGTGAGTAAAAGTAAGAATAGCGGGAAGTGTCTGGGTTTTGTTTTTACTGCAATTACTAATTAATAAGCTAACTTCCCGCTAGAATAAATTAAAAGTTCACCTAAAAAATAATTATTTATTGTGGGAAGACACGAAAATAATAGCCAATGGCCCCGCCACGATGAATTATTCACGTAACGGGGCCATTTAACATCAGGCTGTCTGGTAACGAGCGACCAGTTTATCGAGGAAGGTGAACAGCAGCTGATTCATTTCACTGTAATCATGGGCGCGCAGTTGTTCTGGGGTATCGACGAAGCGAAACTCAGCAGCGCGGCTCAAATCACTTTGCGAATGTGCAATCAGCAGTTCAACCACCTCTGGCGTCAACTCCATATGACACTGGAAGCCATAGACCCGGTCGGAGTAGGCGACGATTTGACGCGGGCAGCCTGCACTGGTGGCGATGATTTTCGCATCGGGCGTCAGGCCGGGCATGTCGTTGTGCCAGTGGCCCACCTCCAGAACGGCAGGGAATTGGGAGAACAGTGCGTCGTGCTGTGCGTCTTCGGTCAGGGTTATCGGGAATTTGCCAATCTCTTTCTCTGGGCTATGGGCAAACGGCGCGCTCAGCGCTTCCCCAATCAGCTGTGAGCCGAGGCAAATGCCCATCACCGCTTTACCGGCTTTTACTGCTGCGGCAATCACCGCCTGTTCGGCTTTGCTGTCAAAGTGCGCGCACTCTTCCAGCGTTGTCGCAGGAGACTGTGGGCCGCCCATCACGATCAACAGATCGATATCGTTGACCTGCTGCGGCAGTGCTTCTCCTGCATAGACGCGCGACCAGCTAATGTGATGGCCTCGCTGGTTGGCCCAGGCTTCATAGGCACCGGGAGCTTCAAAATCTTCATGAACGATGAAATGGACCTGCATTGCGGATGACTCCATAAAATTAAATTAACCCCGGTGTGTTGCCAGCACGCTGGCAAGGGCGTGGGCGAAGTGTGAGATGTCTTGGTGATCGAGTTCAGCAACTGTGATGCGGAGGCCAGAAGAGGAGCTGCCAAGGGTGAAAGCATCGCCGCCGCGCACCAGCCAACCGCGCTGCGCCATTTTCAACACAACGTCACTGCTGCCGTTTGCCAGTGGCACCCAGATATTCAGGCCGTCATGATGTTCAGAGACGCTAACTCCCTGTTGTATCAGGGCTTGTGTCATCGCCTCGCGCTGTTCGCAGTAGCGTTGGCGTGTGGCTTGTAGCTGAGTTTGAGCCTGTTCGGCAATTAAAAATCCGGCAGCCATATCTTGCAGAATATGGCTGACCCAGTTGGTGCCCGCGTTAAGCCGCTGGCGCAAGCGGAGTGCGGTTTCGCTGTCACTGGCGATAACCGCCAGGCGTAAATCTGGCCCAAGGAATTTAGAGGTGGAGCGGATCAGCGCCCAGTTGCGGCTGCTCTCCGGCACAATGTGGTGGTAATCCTGGGTGGAGAGCAGCGAGAAGTGATCGTCCACCAGTACCAGCACTTCGGGATAGTGGCTGAGTAGGGTGCGGATCTGCTGTGCGCGGCTAGCGCTAAAGCCAAAACCCGTTGGGTTGTGCGCGCGTGGAGTGACGATCACGGCCTGAACGCCGCTAGCCAACTGGGCCGCCAGAGCGTCTACCAGCATGCCCTGTTCATCCATCACCACGGGGGCGGCGACAAGGCGGCTGTGATGCAGCGTACTGATGCTACTCAAAAAGCAGGGATCTTCGACCGCAACGCGATCGCCTGCGATCAAATAGCTGCTGAGTAACCGCTCGACGGCATCCACGGCACCGTGGGCGAGATTAAGCTCGAAGGGAACGGTTAAATCAGGCGCTAGCCACTGATGTGCAGCAGCGGCCAGATCTGGTCGGATCGGCGGTTCCCCATACAGCGCGGGCGTACTGCGAATATGTCGAGCCAGTTCACTCAGTGCGGGCAGCGCAGATGCCGCCGGATTACCGCTGGCAACATCATGCAGCACAGCATGCGGAGCGCTGCCTTCAACTTCCACGGGTCCGTTGCTGGCGCGGATCACTGTGCCATTTCGCCCGCGCGACTGGGCAAAACCCGCATCGGTCAGGCGCTTATACGCGAGGGCCACCGTGTTGCGGTTCACGTCCAACTCACCCGCCAGTTCTCTGACCGAGGGGAGAAGATCGCCCGCCGCCAGCTCGCCGGAATGGATCAGTGCGCGGATCTGGTCGAAAATTTCACCTGCGGTTTTACCGATTATCTTCATTGATCTGTGACAAATTAAAGTTTAGCCTAGGACAATATTAAGCCAGCGGGGAGACCTTGTCCAGTGATGATCAAATCCACTCAACCAGTTGCATCAGACACAGTGCCTGATGCGCCAACCCAGCCTCGTCATGAAATGCACAATCGCTGGCCGCGCGCAGAGAGCGTCAGCGATTTTCAGGCCAATCTGGCGGCGGTACAGGCGCGGATCGATGCTGCCTGTTTACGCGTCAACCGCGATCCGGCGCAGGTTCGTCTGCTGCCGGTGAGTAAAACCATGGATGAGGCGCACATTCGGCTGGCGCATCAGGCGGGCTGTTTCCTGCTGGGGGAAAACAAAGTGCAGGAAGCCTGGGGGAAAGCGCAGGCAATGGCGGATTTAACGGACCTCCGCTGGTCGGTGATTGGTCACCTGCAATCGAATAAGGCGAAGCTGGTGGCGAAGTTTGCCAGCGAGTTTCAGGCGCTGGATAGCCTGCATACGGCGGAGATACTGGATCGTCGCTTACAGGCCGAGGGGCGAACGCTGGACGTGTTTGTGCAGGTGAATACCTCGAACGAACCGAGCAAATACGGTCTTGCTGCTGATGAAGTGGCGGCTTTTATGCTGAAACTGCGGCCGTTTAGCTGCCTGCGCGTGCAGGGATTGATGACGCTGGCGGAGTTCAGCAGTGATGCGGTGCGCGTGCGTGCGTGCTTTGTACGGCTCAGACAATTAAGCCAGCAACTTGCGCAACAGCATGGCGCTTTGCAGCTCTCAATGGGCATGTCCGGTGACTTTGAGATTGCAATCGAAGAGGGGGCAACCGTGGTGCGGGTGGGGCAGGCTATTTTCGGCGCGCGGTCGCTGCCAGATGACTATTTCTGGCCAAGCCGCTAAGCCCGGCAGAGCCGGGCCGTAACAGGTTCAACCGGTATAGTGGCTCATATTCTGGTGGACGCGACGAGCCAGTTCCAGGTGATCCATCTCCCAGCAGGCCGGGCTGAAGAGTTCGGCTGACCAGACGCCGTCGAAGCCGGTCGCTTTCACTGCGTCAGTCCAGGCCTGAATATCAATCTGGCCTTCCCCTGGCATATAGGCACGTAGCACCGTTTCCGCCCAAACTTCGCCGGGTTCTGGCTTGCGGCCGTCACAGAAGTGCACGCCAAAGATCAGTTCTTTATCCAGTGCGGCGATGTCTGCTGGCGTACTGGCACCGGTGGCGAACAGGTGCCAGAAGTCGATGACCAGGCCGACGTTGCTTTTCCCCACGCGCTTAATCACTTCCAGTGCCTGGTTAAGCGTATTGAACTGGGTGTGGGCAATCACTTCAATCTGATAACGCACGCCATACTTTTCACCGATTTGGGCAATTTCGCCGATGTTTTCGGTCATAATATCCATGATCTGCGCCTGCGGCAGATGATCGATGCCGTGTTGCGCCAGAATCTGAATGGTTGGGCACTCCAGCTCAGAGGCAACCTGTGTTAAGCGCAGCGCTTCTGCCAAAAGCTGCTGTTTCTGTTCGCCCTGATAACGCTCAATATCGATCAGCGCATTGAGGCAGGAGGTCTCTAAGCCATAGCCAGAAACGATTTTTTTCAGTGCGGGGGTGCTGCCGCCGTTATCGAGATAACGCAGCAGTTGATAGTGCAAAAACTCCAGGCCATCGTAGCCCGTTTCGGCCGCAATACGACTTTGCGTAACCACATTACAGTGATGAGTGGAGATACCATGCAAGGCTTTGATCATGAGGAACTTCCTGGGGTTTTAGGATGAATAAGCACGTCGGTGTGGGGCTGTGTCGCACCGGATAATTTTGCTAACCGCTGCGCCAGCAGTGCTTCGATCTCCTCCAGAGCGACGCCACGCGTCTCAGGGATATAGCGCGACAGGAAAAAGAAGCAGCAGATATTGAGCACCACAAAAATCCACATCGTGAACGCGCCGTTGAAATGCTGTTGCAGCAGCGGGATTTCGTTGATCATTGGGAAGAACTGAGTGACTAACACGTTGAACAACCACATAAAACTGACCGCCATTCCCATCGCATAGCCTTTGATGCGCGGCGGGAAAATTTCGCCAATCAATACCCAACAGCCAGACCCCCAACTGATGGCAAACATAAACATAAAGACCAGCACCGCCGTGACCGCGACGTAGCCAGTAGAGTGGGTGTACATGCTCCAGGAGAGTGCCAGCAAGCTGAGAATGGCACCAACAGTGCCGATTTTCATGACCGGCAGACGACCAAACTTATCAAACAGATTCATGGCAATAAAAGCACCGATCGCGTTCAGTAAGCCGATAAAGATGGTCTGGAACAGAATCACTTCTTTGCTGACATCACCGGTTTGTAAAATCAGCGGTGCGTAATACATCACGATAATGGCCCCGGTCAGCTGTTGCAGCACCGCGACCATACAGCCAATCACCAGTGCGAAACGCAGCGTACGGTTTTGCCAGATAAAGCGCAGGTTGATCGCATTGCTGCCCGCTGTGTGCGTTTTCTTAAGGCTAAAGACCTGGCTCGCCTCTTCGGCGTTGATTCCCGGATAAATTTTTCCGTAGATGCGCAACGCTTCTGTTTTACGGCCGTGGTTGATACACCACTGTGGCGACTCGGGCAGAATAAAAGTGCTGATAATCATCAACGCCACTGGCACCAGCTGTGCGCCCATCATCCAGCGCCAGCCTTGTTCAACCAGCCAGGCGTCACTCATGCCTTTAGCTATCAGGAAGTTGACAAAGAACACCAGTGTTTGTGAACCCACAAGAGACAAGTTGAAGATGCCAGAAGCTTTACCCCTGATTGCTGCCGGTGAAATCTCGCTCATGTAAATCGGGATAACGGTGCCGGCCAGGCCAATGCCTAATCCGGCAACAATGCGTGACAGTGAGAACAGCAGAAAAGAGTCAGCAAAGGTGCTGCCTAGCGAGGAGAGGGCAAAGGCCAGCGAAGCCAGCATAAGTGCCGGTTTACGCCCCAGTTTATCGGCGATACGCCCGGCAAACAGGGAACCAACAATACAGCCGACAAAAATACTGGAAACCAGCCAACCGGTGGCGGCAGAATGTAAATGGAAATAACCTTGAATCGAGTCAACCGTCCCAGAAATGACCCCGGTTGAGTAGCCAAACATCACGCCACCGAGCGTTGACAGGCAACACAGCCCGTAAACGTATCCCGCATTAATTCGACTCTGTACAGACATCTGTTGTTCTCCTGAGTTTGTAGTGATGCTTAAGGGTCGGAATGCGGTGAAATATCCCCAAAATTAAATCGGTATTACTGGCAATGCTTTATGTTTTCAACGAGCCAAAACTTGCGGTATTTGACGGGCGGTATCCCGACCAGTTTGCTGAACATTCGGTGGAAATTGTTGACGTTGCTGTAGCCCACGCTGTTGGCAATATAGGTCACGCCAGCATCTGTACCGAGCAGCAGCGACTGTGCTTCGCCAATGCGCAGGCGCGCCTGATACTGTTTCGGTGAATAACCCGAAAATTTCTTAAATACGTGCACCAGATAAAACAGGTTCATGTTCAAGGCGCGCGTAATGGCATTCAGTTCAATTTCTTCACGGTAGTGGTTTTCGAGGTAGTGCTGAATGCGATGCCCCAACACAAACTCCGAAGTCGAGAGCGTGGCGGGTTCCGCGTTAAACAGATCTTCCGCAATACACACAATCGCCTGTAACAAGGGTGCCGTCAGGCTGCTGACCCCGGCATCTTTATGCTGTAAGTGCTGCCACAGTGCATTAAACAGATGGAACACCTCCGCCTGGCGTACGCCACAGTTTCTTACGGCACGGGTATCACCCCGAATCAGATGATTTTCAGGCCGTCCCGTGAGCGACAATCCATTGATGCCACAGCTAAACGTATGGAGTTCATCACTGGCTGTCGGGCTTTCGTCATGCCAGCTCCCGGCGTTGAAGATCAGCAGGTCTCCCTGTTGCACCGCATAGCGATGCCCGTCGATGGTGTAGTGGCCAGATCCCCCGGCAAAAAACATCATCTCTAACCGCTCAGTATGACGATGCATCACGCGTGGTATCGCTGCACGGGCACCCTGTGCCTGGCAGAGAAACAGTAACTCCGGCGTTGAAGCGCCATTTTTTTCACTGTGGCCACGTATTAACATCGTTTTCCCTTCTCTGTGACGGCTATTTTTACATTGGTTTCTGGTAGGGTAGTCATGTGGTTTGCTTTTTTTTATTTATTATCGTATTGAATTTAAAGTGATTTATTTCGAGGTGATCACCCTGAATGATCCATCTTGCTTTCACAACGCTTAAGCCAGGCTCAGGGGTTGATGCAGTTCACACTTTTGCATACCCATAACCCTAATAGTACAGGTTATGCTCTCGGGTGCATGGTATTCTCGCCAGAGCTCGCAGCAAGGCAGAGAGTGGGGTAAGCCGGTTATTGTTTTCAGCCAGGGCAGGAAAAATCAGTATGAAGAAGAGTGATTCTGAAAACGCGCGGATCAAAGCCACCGCCAGCGACGTGGCGAAGCTGGCAGGCGTCTCTAAATGGACCGTGTCGCGCGCGTTTATTCCCGGTGCGCCGATCCTGAGCGAAACCCGTGAACGCATTCTCGCCGCCGCAGATTCACTGGGGTATCGCCCCAATTTGCTGGCGCGTAGCCTGTCACAGAAGCGCACTCATATTATTGGCGTAACGGTGGATGAAACTAAAAACCCGAACATGACGCTGCTGCTGGATGAAGTGACCCGGCAGCTGCAGGAGCGCGGCTATATGGCGCTACTGCTCAATATCTCTGATAAGCAGAAATATAATGATGTGATGTCTCTGGCTTACCAGCTACAGGTCGATGGCATTCTGTTTATGGCGACCTGGCTCACCGCTGAGCTGGCGGACGTTGCGCGAACCATGCATCACGTACCGCTGGTGCAGATCGGACGCAGCACTGAAAATCCAGGAATTGATATCGTCAGCATCGATGGTCATCGCGCGGGCAGCGAAATTGCCGACCTGCTGCTGGCGCAGGGGCATCAGCGCTTCGGCTACATGAAAGGGCCAGACACTGCCAGTTCGCACCTGATGCGTTTTGACGGCTACCGCGATCGCCTGGTGGAGCGAGGAAAAGTGCTGGATGTGCATCTGATTGTCGGCAGCTATGACAAAATTCGTGGCTACCAGACGATGGTGAGCTATCTCGATTCAGTGCCGCCCGAGCAGTGGGTGGAAGCGATGTTCTGCGAGAATGATATTTTAGCCATCGGCGCATTGCAGGCGATCCACGATCGTCCAGGCTGTAACATCGCGATCGTTGGCTTTGATAACATTGATGAAGCGGCAGATCCCCATTGGCAACTCACCAGCTACGATCAGCGTAAAGATCGGCTGATTCACGAAGCGATCAACCGATTGATTAACAAAAAGCGGACCGATCAGGGTGCCTGGCGCTATGGCGAGCTGATCGTACGCGGATCTCATCGCAAAGCCTAAAGCCCTGTACGGTGAAAAAGCGCCCCTCTGCTGAGGCAGAAGGGCGCTGTTATTCAGGCGTGGATTAACGGCTCAGGGTGGCATTCAGCGCATCAATCGAGGTCTGCAACCCGGCTTCTACGCTCATGGTCAGATCTTCCATCTCCAGAGAGACATAGCCGTCATAGCCGGTCATTCGTAGCACGGAGAAGAACTCTTTCCACCACAGCAGGTCTTTACCGCAGCCCACCGCCACGTAGTTCCAGGTACGGTTTTTGGTATCGGTAACGGGCTTGTATTCCAGCAGGCCGTCCACGTCCGCCAGACCGCGCTCAATACGCGCATCTTTACCATGCACATGGAATACTGCGCCTTCCAGTTTACGTGCCGCCGCAATAGGATCGGCACCCATGGCGATCAGGTGAGAAGGATCGAGGTTCATGCCGATCATCTCATCCACTTCACGCAGGCGCAGCAGTGTGGAAGGGTTGTACACCAACTGGCTCGGGAACTCTTCGATGGCGATCTTCTCCACGCCATGTTTACGCGCGTGTTGCGTAAATGCTTTCCACCAGGGAATAGCGACTTCGTTCCACTGATAGTCGATCACCCCTGGCATGTAGTCCGGCCAGGAAACAGTAGAGGTGATCCAGTTCGGGATCTTATCCTCTTTGCAGCCGCCCGGCAGGCCGCTCATCATGACGATTTTTTTCACGCCGAGTTTGCCAGCCAGCTCAACCGCTTTGTAGCTGCTCTCGCTGTGCTTCGCGCCCAGTTCGCCGGGTGCCAGCGGGTTACCGGAGCAGTTCAGCGCCACAATTTCAATATCACGCTTTTCCAGCTCAGCGCGGAACTGTGCCAGTTTTTCTGGCGAAGCCAGCAGCTCATTGGTGTTGACGTGTGGGCAAGGAGACCAGCCACCGGCCGTCATTTCAACGCCAGAAATGCCGTAACTTTTTACGCGATCTAACATCTCCGGGAAGGAGAGGTTGGCTAATACATCAGTACAGAGTGCGAGTTTCATTTTTTATCCTTATGAGCGTTGCCTGGCGCTTGTGTTTAGCGCTCGTGCAGAATGTCGAGAAATTGTTTGATCTCTTTGATCTGGCGTAAGCGTTCGGTTTTCACTTCATCACTGAACAGATCTGCCAGGTCCGCGATCACATCAATGTGATCGTTGTTATGCGCCGCGACAGCGACCACCAGGCATGCCACTTTGCCTTCACCCCAGCTGACACCCGCAGGGAATTGCAGGATCTGAAAGCCGGTCTTGAGGACCATTGACTGGCCTTGTTTGGTGCCGTGTGGCATCGCAACGCCAGATCCCAGGTAGGTGGAAAGGGCCTTTTCACGATCCATCATTGAGGTGAAGTAATCCTCAGTGACATAACCGTTTGCCACCAGTGAAGCCGCTGCAATCTCCAGCGCTTTGCGCTTGGAGTTGGCGCTACAGCCTAAAAAAATGTCTTGTTCTGCTACCGTTAACATAATCATGTCCTCACGCCGCCCTGAGGTAACGTCAGATTACTGACGATATAAGGCCGGGCATTCCGGGATATTGACCGCGTGCTTTTCACCATCTTTCAGTGAAGCAAGACCGGCGTCACACACCAGAGCCACGACGTAGCCATCCCATGATGAAGGGCCGGTCATTTCAGCGCCTGCACTCACCTGATCGACAAAGTTCTGCACTTCACGATCGTACGCGGTGGCAAAGCGTTCCATGCAGGTGGTGGTGATATGGCGACTGTTGCCGTGCTGGGTACGGGTAGTGGTCAACGCTTGCTCTGTCAGCGCAGTGATGCCATCTTCACCGATCACTTCACAGCCGATGTCGTAACCGTAGTTACAGTTCACAAACAGCTCGTCATCAATACGCACGCCAGATTCGGTTTCGAAAATCACGATCAGTGGATCTTGCAGATGCGGCAGGGCACGACGTGTCTTCTTCGCGGGTTTATCAACGCGCACCGACACAATGTTTTCATCCAGCAGGTAGCGAATGATGTCGATTTCATGGGTAGCGGAGTCGTTAACCGCCATTTCCAGCGTGTAGCTTTCGGGGACGGAAGCGTTGCGGTGTGCGCAGTGCATCAGCAAGATTTCACCCAGTTTGCCGCTGTCAATCGTGGCTTTCAGGGCGTTGTAGCCTGGGTCGAAACGGCGCATAAAGCCCAGTTGCAGCAGGCGTTTGCCCGTGCGGACCTCGGCTTCAATAATCTCTTTGGCTTCAATGGCGGTTGGCGTCAGGGGTTTTTCACAAAACACCGGCTTACCGGCATTAAATGCGGTGAGGATCTGCGCTTTGTGTACCGGGCCAATCGAGCAGATGAACACGGCATCCACCAGCTCAGAGTTGATCATCTCTTCGGCGTCATAGAACGCGGTTGCGTTGTACTCTGCGGCAACGGCGTCGGCGGTGTTTTTATTGATGTCACAGACCGCTGTGACTTTGGCATTTTTAATGACGCTGCTAAAACGTTGCAGGTGATCGCGGCCAATCATACCTAAACCGATAAGACCAATTTTTACTGTCATGTCTGTTTCCTCAGGGATTCTCTGGTTCAAAAACGGAATTTCTTTTCAATCTGTTCAAGTGACAGGCCACGGGTTTCCGGCAGGTATTTCACCAGCAAAATCAACATCACGATGTTGGTCGCAGCAAAGAAGCCGAAGGTCATACCTCCGCCGTAGTTGCTCAGCAGCAGCGGGAAGATGGACTGGATAATGAAGTCGAAGATCCACAGGCCGAAGACCGCAAAGCCCATGCCCAGCCCGCGCATCCGCAGCGGATAAATTTCAGCCAGCATCAGCCAGAAGACCGGTGCTATCCATCCCTGCATAAAGACCAGGAATACCAGCATTAGGCCAAGGATCACGTAGCTGGCACCGTCAAAGTTCGCGACCAGTGTTTCAGCGCCGTTGATCATTTCGTTATGGAAGAAGAACTTGAAGGCAAGACCAATCAACACCAGGCTTAAGGTCACGCCTGACTGCCCAATAAAGAACATGCTGCGACGCGAGCATTTGCCGATCAGTGACATGCCGAGCAGGGTGGCAAGAATCGAGACCACGCCATTGGCCACGGCCCCGGTGACCGCCGCCGCATCACCCAGTCCGGTCGCTTTCAGTACCGTTGGCGCGTAATACATGATGGTGTTTACGCCGGTGACGCGGGTCGCGAGGACGATCATCAGGCCAATCAGAACCAGCTGGATCACCCAGGGCTTCTTCAGCTCCTGTGACAGCTTCAGTTTGTCCTTATCGATATCAATAACCTGTTGGATCTCTTTGATCTCGCGATCAACTTCTTCAGGCAGGCGCACCGTTTTCAGGACTTTGATCGCTTTGTCCGTCTCTCCACGGCGCATAAAGAAGCGTGGCGATTCCGGCATGGCCAGCATGCCAAACCACAGCAGCGCACCTGGGATCGCGGGGATCGCCAACATGATGCGCCAGTTATGCGACATATCTGGGTAGAAGTTGACGATGGCCGCATTGACGGAGTAAGCGAGGAACTGACCGGTCACTATCATCAGTTCGTTGACGGTCACCAGGCTTTCACGCTGCTGCGGACGTGCCAATTCGGTGATGTAAACCGGCACCGTAACCGAGGCGCAGCCTACCGCCAGCCCGAGTACAAAACGGGCTACAATCATCGACTGAACGTCCCATGCCAGCGCAGTCCCCAACGCGCCGAAAATAAAGATCACCGCGACCCACAAAATGTTTTTGCGTCGGCCCTGGCGATCCGAGAGATAGCCGCCAAGCAGTGAGCCTAAGGCCGCGCCAAACAGCAGGAAGGAGGTGATAAATCCTTCCTGGACGGGCGTCAGATTGAGATCGTACTTCATGAAAATCAGCGCACCGGAAATTACGCCGGTGTCATAACCGAAACAGAGCCCCCCGAAGGTTGATACAAGGGTAATCAGTTTGATCCTGTTAGGGTTTTGCAGGTTCGTTTTGTTGTACATGTAACCATCCATTCTTGTGACGTATTATTGGATTAAGATGTTCTGTACTGCCTGAAATAACTTTATATTCAAACGTTTATAACTAATCCCGATGGCATGAATCGGGTTTTTGCCTGGTGTTCTATGTCGCCATGCACCCAGGTGCATGGAAAGGCGGATTGCTATGCACCCAGGTGCATGGCCTTCCCAACGTTATACTCAAACGAAAAAAAAACACCATAATGATTAAAAGTGAAATTTCAATTTCGTGTCGCAGTTCAAATTTTTATCGCATTTGTCGCGGGTGATGTGACCCTGTGCACACTGCAAAAAAGTTGCGGTTGAATTCCCTAACCTGTTGTTAAGTTTATGGTGTGCGGGTTTATGCGAGGGAGAGATGCCGCATCGGAGCTCGATGCGGCATGCTGTGTTATGGATTAGCGAAGCTGCCCACCAGGGTGGTCGCGGCCAGGGCATGGCCTTTTAATTTGCCGAACAGCTCGGGCTGAGTTAGTCCTGCGGGCAGGCTATTGGCTGGCAGGTCAGTCGCAATCAGCACAAAGTTATAGTGATGCAAGCCACTGCCTGCGGGCGGACAAGGGCCATAATATTTATCAGTCCCTGGGGTGTTTTTACCGCCAGTGTAACCGTTGCCCTGGGCCAGATCGCCCTGCGCGAAACTGCTGCGATCGGCCGCGATATTGTAGGCAACCAGATGGGTAACGCCCAATCCTTTCGCACCGACCGGATCGGTGATCACCAATGCGAAACTTTTCGTCTCGGCTGGCGCATGTTGCCACTGTAACTGCGGCGAGACGTTTTCGCCGGTGCAGGAAGGGTTGTTTTTGTTGTTACCCGCAAAGCGTTGTTGCAGTACGGTATTATCTTTAAAGTCTTGGGATTGCAGGGTGAAAATCGGTGCAGCCAGAACGGGCAACGGTAGCAGCGCTGCGAAGAGCAGAGATTTGAGTTTCATTTTCCGTGATCCTGTCGCAATAAAAAGAAAACGTCCCAGAGACGGGCATAACATAACCCGCGCCTTTAACTATAGGATCCACTGAGGAGTTGTCAGAGTGAAAATAACGCTGGAAGAGTTGCGTGCCTGGGTGGCGGTGGTAGATACCGGTTCGATCACCGCCGCAGCGGAGTTGCTGGATCAGACCAGTTCTGGCGTCAGTCGCGCATTAACCCGGCTGGAAGGGAAGCTACAAACCAATTTGCTGAACCGCACCACCCGGCGACTGGCTTTGACGGAAGAGGGGCAAATCTTCCTCGAACATGCGCGGCAGATCCTGGCCTCAGTCGAGCAGGCGGAAACGCACATTGCCCAACGGCGTGAGATGCCCTCGGGTAAATTGCGGATTAACGCTGCCAGTCCGTTTATGTTGCATGTCATTGTGCCGCTGGTGGATGAGTTTCGCCGCCGTTACCCGCTGATTCAGCTGGAGTTAAATACCGATGATGTGGTGATTGACCTGCTGGAGCAGCAAACCGATATTGCTATCCGTATTGGGCAGCTGCGCGACTCCACGCTTCATGCCCGCCTGTTGGGCAGCACGGTGAGCCGGCTGATGGCCAGTCCCGGCTATGTGGCCCGCTTTGGCGATCCGCAGACCGCCGCAGAGCTGGCACAACATACGTTAATTGGCTTTAGTGCATCAGAAGTGCACAACCGTTGGCCGGTACGCCATCAACAGCAAGATGTGTTGGCGATTAAACCCGATCTGGCGGCTTCCAGCGGGGAAACCATCCGCCAGTTGGTGATTGCCGGGCAGGGCATTGGTCGGCTGTCTGATTTTCTGACGCGTAAAGACAGGCAGGAGGGCAAAATGGTGCAGGTGATGATCAATAACACCAGTGAACAGCGTTTGCCGGTACATGCGGTGTTTTACCGCAACAATGCGCTGGCGGCGCGTACCCTCTGTTTTCTGGATTTTTTGCAGGAAAAGATTGTCGAGCAGGGGCTGTTATAACAAGGCAGGATGCCCCGAGGCGATAATTGCTCTGCCTGCGGGGACTCACTGGTACAGAAATTACTTAGCGGCTTCTAAAATCAGGATTTTTACGTCCTGCACATCATCTTTAATGCGGGCGCGATGGGTTTCCATGTGCGCAGCCTGCTGATGTTGCTCAAGATGGCGTAAAGAGGTCCACTGTTCCAGCATGAAAATAGAGTCCGGTGAGTTATGTTTCCACGGCACCTGAGCCTGGTGATCCACCAGCGCGTCATACTGATGACAGCCCTCTTCGGCTAATACCAACGGGATTACAGTGTTAATCGCATCCAGCACCGCCTGACGGCGGCCTGGCTTAATGCAAATCTCGGCAACAACAGTCAACATAACAGCATCCTCATAGGGTTCCTGCTTTCAGTTAAGCAAAAATTTCGTTCAGATGAGTCTGCAAACGTGCGATATCGTGTGGGATATCGGGCTGTTTAATCACATCATTACAGATGAAGGTTGGCAGCGCTTCCATTCCCAGGAACTGATTGGCTTTGTGGAAGTGCAGATACAGCCCGTCGACACCGTAGCCTTCAAAGAACTGATCCGGATCGGTAAAGGCTTCCAGAGGTGCGTTCCAGGTCAGGGAGAGCATATATTTTTTGCCCTGTAGCAGGCCGCCAGAGCCATACTTTTTGCTGGCATCACTGCGTGAGCGCCCGTCGCTGGCATATAACGCACCGTGGCCTGCGGTGAAGATATCATCGATATATTTTTTCACAGTCCAGGGCTCGCCCATCCACCAGCCAGGCATTTGCCAGATAATCACATCACTGTTAAGGAACTTCTGTACCTCATCGGCAATCACATAATCATCATCTGCGATGGTTACGCTTACCTGATGACCCAAATCACGTAGCTGGGCAGCAGCCACTTCTGTCAGAGTATGGTTGAGTTCGCCTTTGGAGTGGGCAAACGTCTTTCCGCCGTCGATGATTAAAATGTTGCTCATGTTTTCTCTCATTCAATTGCATAATATGCGCCGCACTTTACCTGGCTGGCACAGAGAGAAAAAGGTCGAGTAAAGCAGAATACTTTTGCCTGGCAAGCAACAATGCCTGACTTTTTTTAACCTGAAGTAACTGAAAGGACCTTCCGGGATGATGATGAAAAGCTACCCTCTGTTAGGACTTCTGCTGTTGGTTTCTACTCTGGCGCAGGGTCAGGATCGCTTCGGGCAGAGTGAACATTCTCTGCTGAAATGCAGAGAAAAAGCCTGCATGGTGACGCATGCGCAAAGTAGCTGGCGGCAGGCGTTGGCTCCATGGAACCATCTGGGAGATTCCACCAGTGAATTCGCACACATCGCGCGGCAGTGGATGGGCGTAATGAAATAGAGGACAAGCATTCTGTCTTCCAGCTTCAGGCCGCGCTCTTAAAGCTCAGCCGATGTAGTGTAACTTTACGGTGACGCTACTTTTTTTATTTCCTCCGCTTCCTGCCATTTCTCACGCCTGAATGTATTAACTCATGTTTACTCCTTGTTTGTCTTTGTCTGATTACAAGACAAGGATGGTTATCCTGCACATGTAATTGCCTGTATTTTTATTGTTGGAAGGATGCAACGAAAATAGTTTTTATACCACAGGCGCAACCGTGGCGTTGCACGTGTAGATGGTAAATAAAATTAACACGATAAATTCTATTTTCAATCCAATGGTACGCATCATGTTATTTGTCGTCATGGTGCGTCTAACTCATTAATGATGATTATGAAATACAGAATGGTAATAAATAAAGCTGTTCTAATAACAGTGTTACTTGTTCCTTGCCAGCTTTCCGCCATGAGCCTCGGACGGTTTGGCGATATCACTCAAATAGCCGTCCCGTTGAAAGCGATAGGGTTCGCCCTTTATAAGAACGATGCTTATGGGTTCGGTCAGGCCATTGAGGGTGCCATATATACTTCAGCACTCACGCATGCACTAAAATGCAGTGTCCAGCGCGAGCGGCCGAATGGAAAAAATGGCTCTTTTCCTTCCGGACATACTTCTGCTGCTGCACAAGGGGCGGCATTCCTCCAGTATCGTTATGGTGTCGGTTACGGCATGCCGGCCTGGTTACTTACTGGGGTTGTAGGGTATTCACGCGTTGAGGGAAAGCACCATTACTGGAGTGATGTGGCGGCAGGTGCCGCATTAGCCGCAGGCGTACAATATCTGGTGACGCGAGAAGAGATAAACCTCAGTCAATTTATCGTGATACCGCAATGGTCTGATAAATATAGCGGAATACAGCTCTCTTTTCGTTACTAGGGTTTACGGCCTGAGTCATGATGTTTATGGATAATTTATAAGTTATGAATAAATTCACGTATTATAACAAGCTGCTTGATTATAAAATAAAACTTATCCTTTCGCGTTTTGTGAGTGATAAATCCTACTTACAAAATAAGTTCTACCGTAAGTTAAATTATACCTTGAACCTTGATCAACCGAGAACCTTCAACGAAAAGATAAACAGTAGAATGATTGATGGTTATCAAACTAAATTCGGCCTGTTAGCGGATAAGTATCTGGCACGGTTGTATGTTGCGGCAGAAATTGGCGATAAATATGTCATTCCACTTATCGATGTATTCGAAAGCCTGGAGGATGTTGATTTTTCAGCGTTACCCAATAGCTTTGTGATTAAATGCAACCATGACAGCGGTAGCACACTGATTTGCAATGATAAAAATAATTATTGCTGGTCATCAGCGGAAAGTAAGCTCAAGCTGTGTCTGAAAAGAGACATGTACTATCGCACGCGTGAGCGCCATTATTACGCTATTCGTCGCCTCATCCTGTGTGAAGAAAAACTGGATGTATTTAAAAATTGCGATCAAGAAACAACACCGGAATTATATCGTGTTCACTGTTTCTCTGGCAAAGCGCAGTTTATTGAAGTGGATTTCACCGATCGGGACGGCCAGGAAAAAATTAATCTTTATGATACCCACTGGACATTGCAGCCAGTGACATTAGGCTCTCCTAACAATTTGAATGAAAATATTAAGGCACCTGCATGCTTGAGTGAATTACTTATGCTCTCTGCTCAACTAACCGCTGATTTCGACTATTGCCGGATTGACTGGTTTATTGTGGATAACCAAATCTATTTCAGCGAGTTTACTTTTACCCCCTATGCTGGACGAATGCCGTTTAACCCACCATCCTTTGATATGCATTTCGGTAGCTTTTGGCCTGAATCTGAGGGGAGGGCATAATGAACTTTCTACTGACGATAGTAGTGCCTGTCTATAATCCCGGTGCTTTATTAAAGCCCTTCCTCGAATCACTTCGGCAACAAACCCTGCTTTCGCGGGAGATCATTTTGGTCGATGACGGCTGTACGGATGGATCAGCAGAATTGCTCAACGCGTTTGCACAACAGCATGTTGATGTTCTGGTGATTAATCAACGTCGGCAGGGCGTATCTTGCGCGCGTAATGCCGGGATCAAAATGGCTCGCGGTAAATATATCGCATTCCCCGATGCTGACGACCAGCTGTTACCTGAGATGTATGCTACGTTGGTGGCGCAGGCGGAAGAGAATCAGCTAAATGCCGTGCAGTGCAACGGCGTTAGAGTGTATAGCCCAGAGCACAACAAGCAGATATTTCCAGACCACTGTTTTCGCAATACAGAGGTGATGTCGGGTGCATCATGGTTGCAAATGGCCTTGTCTTCTCGCCGTTATTTGCACGTTGTTTGGCTGGGAATCTATCGACTGGATAATTTAAGAGACTGGCAGTTGATGTTTGAGCCGGGCTTGCATCATCAGGATATTCCCTGGACGACGGAGTTTATGTTACTTGCTCCGCGCGTGCAGTATCGGCATGAAATTCTCTATCAGCAGACCATGCATGCACAATCCATTAGCCATCGGTCGCGCCAGGGAATCGAAAACGTTGAATATCAGCGTCACTACATGAAAATTGTCGCCATGCTGGTTCAGCTTAACCAGCAATATTATGCTCAGACTCGCAGCCGCCCTGCACTTAACTGGCAGCTCACGCGTGAAGCCTTGTCGATTTGCCACTGTGCCAGGCGCGAACCGGTTATCGAGGCGCGCCAGCAAATTGCCTCAGCGTTTTTCCAGCACGGGTTGCATAAAGAGATATGGAAAAACTGCCGTGGTGTAAAGCAACGCTGGCAGGTCATCCTGTGGTTGTACCGAATGCGGTGCTATCGAAAGTTGCTTTGATCGCAGGATGCAGGCCAGCCCTGTGACTAAGCTCGTTGAATAGGTTACTATCCTCGCCAAACCACCGCAGGGTGGCTCGCACCGCGAGACACGAAGTGAGGACGAGAGATTAATGAGCGAATTGACGCAGGATGGTGCAGAGCGCCTTGCCCTGCACAAATTTACTGAGAACGCGTACCTGAATTACTCCATGTACGTGATCATGGACCGTGCTTTGCCCTACATCGGGGATGGCCTGAAGCCGGTACAACGCCGTATCGTCTATGCCATGTCAGAACTGGGCCTTAGCGCCAGTGCCAAATTTAAGAAGTCAGCCCGTACCGTGGGTGACGTGTTGGGTAAATACCACCCACACGGTGACAGCGCCTGCTATGAAGCCATGGTGCTGATGGCTCAGCCATTCTCTTACCGCTATCCGCTGGTGGATGGTCAAGGGAACTGGGGGGCACCGGACGATCCGAAATCGTTCGCCGCGATGCGTTATACCGAATCACGCTTGTCGAAATATGCTGAAGTGCTGCTCGGTGAGTTGGGTCAGGGAACGGTAGATTTTACCCCGAACTTTGACGGCACCCTGCAGGAGCCGAAAATGCTGCCTGCACGCTTGCCAAATATTCTGCTCAACGGCACCACCGGCATCGCCGTGGGTATGGCGACGGACATCCCGCCACACAATCTGCGCGAAGTTGCGCAGGCCGCGATTGCCCTGATTGATAAGCCTGAGACTACGCTGGATCAGCTGCTGGATATCGTTCAGGGGCCGGATTATCCAACAGAAGCTGAGATCATCACCCCGCGTGAAGAGATCCGTAAGATCTACCAGAATGGCCGTGGATCGATTCGTCAGCGCGCGGTCTGGAAGAAAGAAGAGGGCGATGTGGTGATCACCGCATTGCCGCATCAGGTTTCTGGTGCTCGCGTGCTGGAGCAAATCGCGACCCAGATGCGCAACAAAAAGCTGCCGATGGTGGAAGATTTACGTGATGAGTCTGACCACGAGAATCCGACACGCCTGGTGATTGTGCCGCGCTCTAACCGTGTGGATCTGGAGCAGGTGATGAATCACCTGTTTGCCACCACCGATCTGGAAAAGAGCTACCGCGTTAACCTCAACATGATTGGGCTGGATAACCGACCAGCGGTGAAAAACCTGCTGGAGATTATCAGTGAGTGGCTGGTGTTCCGCCGTGATACCGTGCGCCGCCGCCTCAACTATCGTCTTGAGCGCGTGCTGCGCCGTTTGCACATCCTTGAAGGTTTGCTGACGGCTTTCCTCAATATTGATGAAGTGATCCACATCATCCGTAGTGAAGATGAGCCGAAGCCGGTACTGATGTCGCGCTTTGAACTGAGCGAAACCCAGGCCGAAGCAATTCTTGAACTGAAACTGCGCCATCTCGCCAAACTGGAAGAGATGAAAATTCGCGGTGAGCAGAGTGACCTGGAAAAAGAGCGCGATCAGCTGCAGGCGATTCTGGCTTCAGAGCGTAAGATGAGCAACCTGCTGAAGAAAGAGCTGCAGGCGGATAGCGCGGCTTACGGTGACGAGCGTCGTTCACCGCTGCGCGAACGCGAAGAGGCGAAAGCCCTGAGTGAAACTGAGCTGACGCCTTCCGAGCCTGTCACCATTGTGCTGTCACAAATGGGCTGGATTCGTAGCGCAAAAGGTCACGATATCGACCCAACGGGACTGAGCTACAAAGCGGGGGATAGCTTCCTCGCGGCGGCGCGCGGTAAGAGCAATCAACCAGTTGCCTTGCTGGATTCAACGGGCCGCAGCTATACCCTTGATCCGACCTCGCTGCCTTCGGCACGAGGCCAGGGCGAGCCACTCACCGGCAAACTGACGCCACCACCGGGCGCGCTGATGCAGCAAGTGCTGATGGAAGCGGATGAGCAGAAGCTGTTGATGGCATCGGATGCGGGTTATGGCTTTATCTGTACCTTCAGTGATTTAGTGTCACGCAACCGTGCGGGTAAAACGCTGTTAACCCTGCCAGAGAATGCCAGCGTGATGACGCCATTGGCGGTACACCACGAAGATGACATGCTGTTAGCGATTACTGCCGCCGGAAGAATGCTGATGTTCCCGGTGGGTGAGCTGCCGCAGATGTCCAAAGGCAAAGGCAACAAGATTATCTCCATCCCGGCGGCAGAAGCGGCATCGGGTGTGGATAAACTGGCCTGGCTGGTGATCTTGCCTGTGGGGAGCAGTGTGACCCTGCATGTTGGTAAGCGTAAGCTGATTATGCGCAGCGAAGAGTTACAAAAATTCCGTGCCGATCGTGGCCGCAAAGGGACGTTGCTCCCGCGTGGTTTGCAAAAAATTGACCGGGTTGAGCTGGATGCACCGCAGCGTGCGGGTGATGCTGGCGGCGACCAGTAAGCCACAGGCAACGCTTCTCAGGAAAGGGATAAAGAGGAAACTATGTTACTCGTTTTGCGCACATTGATTGTTGTGCTGTACTCAATCTTAGTCTGTATTTTTGGCTGTGTCTGGTGTCTGTTTACGCCGCGCGATCCACGGCATGTTGCGCGTTTCGGCCATATGTTTGGCCGACTTTCCACGGTCTTTGGCGTGAAGGTCGAGCTGCGTAAACCGGCGGATGCAGAGCAATATGGCAATGCGATTTACATCGCAAACCACCAAAATAACTACGACATGATTACCGCAGCCAAAATTGTGCAGCCGTATACTGTGACCGTAGGGAAGAAGAGCCTGTTCTGGATCCCGTTTTTTGGCCTGCTTTACTGGCTGACGGGTAACCTGCTGATTGATCGTGATAACCGTGCCAAAGCACACGGCACCATCGGTGAATTAGTCGATCAGTTTAACAAAAAGCGCATTTCCTTCTGGATGTTCCCGGAAGGAACGCGCAGCCGTGGTCGTGGCCTGCTACCGTTTAAGACTGGAGCATTTCATGCCGCTGTAGCGGCTGGTGTGCCCATTATTCCAGTGGTGGTTTCAGATACCCACGGTAAAGTGAAGCTGAATCGCTGGAAGAACGGCCTGGTGATTGTCGAGATGTTACCGCCGGTAGATGTGAAGCAGTTTGAAACGGCTTCGGTACGTAAGCTAGCGACCCATTGCCGTGAGTTAATGGCAGCCAAGCTGGAAGAGCTGAATGCGGAAGTCGCCGAGCGCGAAAAAAGCGGTAAGATTTAACCCAGTGTCTACCCGGAGGTGACCCCTGTTGCCTCCGGTTTCCTGCCCAGTTGTACAGCAATAACAATAGCAATAAGCAAGGGATGGCGCAGATGCGCCCCGCGTAAAAGGTCGGATGTTTTATGTCTTTTAGCAGACGTGAGTTTATTCAGCTTTCCGCTGCCGCCGCGTTAGGCAGCACACTCTCTACCCCGGCGATGGCTGCTGTGGGTGGCGATACGCCATTACCGATCCCGCCGCTGCTGGAGTCGCGCCGTGGTCAGCCACTGTTTTTGACGCTGCAACGCAGCAACTGGTCGTTCAGTGGCGATAGCAACAAAGCCCCGGTCTGGGGCATTAATGGCATGTATCTTGGCCCGACGGTGCGCGTCTACAGCGGCGATGATGTCAAACTGGTTTACAGTAATCGGCTGAGTGAATCGGTAGCGATGACCGTAAGTGGCTTGCAGTTGCCGGGTGCGCTAATGGGCGGCGCGGCGCGCCAGATCAGTGCTGGTGTGGACTGGGCGCCGGTACTCCCTATCCGTCAGGGTGCTGCCACTTGTTGGTATCACGCTAACACCCCCAATCGCATGGCGCCGCACGTTTACAATGGCCTGGCGGGCATGTGGCTGATTGAAGATGATGTCAGCAAAGCGCTGCCACTGCCGAAACATTATGGTGTTGATGACTTCCCGCTGATTATTCAGGATAAACGCCTCGATAACTTTGGCACCCCCGTGTATGACCCGCCGCAAGAGGGCGGTTTCATCGGTGATACGCTGTTAGTGAACGGGGTGCAAAATCCCTTTATCAACGTCTCGCGCGGTTGGGTGCGTTTGCGTCTGTTGAATGCGTCGAATGCCCGTCGTTTCGAACTGTCACTC
This sequence comes from Candidatus Pantoea multigeneris, assembly GCF_011752615.1. Classification (NCBI taxonomy): domain Bacteria; kingdom Pseudomonadati; phylum Pseudomonadota; class Gammaproteobacteria; order Enterobacterales; family Erwiniaceae; genus Pantoea; species Candidatus Pantoea multigeneris. The sequence continues at coordinate 291,441 of NZ_VWXF01000002.1, read as the reverse complement.
AGCGATAACCGTCCGTTTACCGTGATTGCCAGCGATCAGGGCTTTTTGCCTGCGCCGGTCGCGGTACACCAGCTCTCTCTGGCACCGGGTGAGCGACGTGAAGTGCTGATTGATATGTCACAAGGGGATGCCGTTACCGTGACGGCCGGTACTGCCGCAGGCTTGATGGATCGCCTGCGCGGGTTGTTCCAGCCGTCCAGTATTTTGACCTCCACTCAGGTGCTAACACTACGCCCAACGGGCTTACTGCCCCTGGTGACGGATAATTTACCGATGCGACTGCTGGCGGATCAGATCCTCGATGGCATGTCAGCCCGTACCCGCGAATTCCGTATCGGAGACGCTTCTCCTGGCATTAACGGCGCGGTATGGGATCTGAACCGTATTGATACCACGGTGCAGCAGGGCAGCTTTGAGCGCTGGATCCTGCACGCAGACCACCCGCAGTCGTTCCATATTCAGGGCGCGATGTTCCTGATTAAGCGGGTGAACGGTGCACAACCGATGGGTGAAGATCGTGGCTGGAAAGATACCGTCTGGGTCGATGGTGACGTTGAGCTGTTAGTGACGTTCCCGCAAACTTCGTCGGAACACTTCCCGTTTGTCTACTACAGCCAAACGCTGGAACTGGCCGATCGCGGCACCGCTGGACAGATGATGGTCTTGCCCACGGCGGGATCGTTTTAAGTCTGATACCCGCAAGTAAAAAAAGCCCGGCATGGTTTGCCGGGCTTTTTTTATGGATGAGCGGGGGCGATTTTAACCGCTAAAACTGTCCGGGTCCGGGCCGAGGCGTTTGCCCTGATCCAGTTTAGTGATTTCACTGATTTCTGGTTTTTCCAGACGGAAATCAAACACGGCAAAATTCTCTTCGATCCGTGATGGCGTGACCGATTTAGGAATGACGACGAGGCCACTGTCCAGATGCCAGCGAATCACAATCTGTGCCGGGGTTTTGCCATATTTCTGCGCCAGGTGCTTAATGATCTCCTGATCAAATACCCCTTCGCCTCCCTGAGCCAGCGGGCTCCAGGATTCGGTCTGAATCTGGTGCAGGGCATTCCAGGCGTGCAATTCTCGCTGCTGCAACAGCGGATGCAGCTCAATCTGGTTAATCACCGGTTTAACCCCGGTTTCATTCGCGAGGCGCGTCAGGTGTGGCTGGTTGAAATTACACACGCCGATGCTTTTTATTTTCCCTTGCTGCTGCAACTTAATCAGCGCTTCCCAGGCCTGCACATAGTGATCCTGCTGCGGCACTGGCCAATGGAGTAGATACAAGTCCACGTAGTCCAGCTGCAGTTTTTTCAGGCTTTCATTCAGGGCCTGTTCCGCATTCTGCTGCTGGTCATTCCACAGCTTGGTGGTAACAAAAATCTCCTCGCGCGGTACGCTGGCGTTTTTCAATGCCAGACCCACACCCTCTTCATTTTTGTAAATTGCGGCGGTATCGATGGAACGATAGCCGACCTCAAGTGCTTTTAGCACTGCTTGTTCCGTATCCTTTTGGCTGGCCTGCCAGACACCCAGACCCAACTGGGGCATCTTATTTCCATCATGCAGTTTGATAATCGGCTGATCTGCCATAACAACTCCTTTCTTTTGCAGTGGGCTAACAACGAGTAATTCTAGTCAACAAACGGCGCTGCTGGGGGAATTGTGCCGCAAGAAGTGTAAGGACATGCTGCCTGTTTCTACTGCTCTCTTGCCTGATCCTCCAGAACGATGGTGATTTGTACTGTCTGCTGGCAAACTGAATTTTTCGCGAGGAGCAGCGCTATGGGCAACGAAGAACTCTGTCAGCAACTGGCACAGCAGGTGATAAGCCTGATGACACAGCAACGGGAACAGCTGTGTACCGTCAACAATGTCAGCCTGATTTATGCCAACCAGCACTGCCCGCGCACGCCGCTGATGTACCAGCCCGGCATTGTGATTCTGTTTCAGGGGCGAAAAACCGGCTATCTCGGCAGCACGGTTTTTCATTACGATGCCACCAAATATCTGATGCTTACCGTGCCGTTACCGGTGGAGTGTGAAACCTGGGCCAGTCCTGAATCACCGTTGGCAGGGATGTGCGTCAGCGTGGATATTGCCGGTGTGCAGGATCTGCTGATGGAGATCGGCCATGATGAGAGCTTCCAGCCCCAGCCGCAAACGTCGGGCATTCACTCCGCTTCCCTGAGCGCAGAAATGCTCTGTGCCGCCGAACGTCTGTTGGATGTGATGACTCACCAACGCAATGCCCGCGTGCTGGGGCCACAGATCGTGCGGGAAATTATCTACCATGTACTCACCGGGCCGTGCGGCGGCGCGCTGCTTTCACTGGTGAGCCGCCAGACGCAGTTTAGCCAGATTGCGCGCGCGTTGCGGCGTATTGAAGCGCACTTTGCGGAAAACCTCAGCGTGGATCAACTGGCAGCCGAAGTGAACATGAGCGTGTCGGCATTCCATCATAACTTCAAGGCGGTAACGCAAACGTCGCCGCTGCAATACCTGAAACGCTATCGGCTACATCAGGCCCGTTTGCTGTTACTGGAAGGGGTTCGCGCCAGCGTGGCGGCGGTACGTGTCGGTTACGAAAGTCCTTCGCAATTCTCGCGTGAGTTTAAACGTTACTTCGGCGTGACGCCGGGGGAGGAAGCCGGGCGGGTGCGCCAGACGCTGGCAGAACCAGCGAACTGACGCACTGAAATCAGGCGGTTTTTTGGCGACGTTTACGCCAGATAACCACAATACTGCCGGTCAGACCGAAGAACAGCATGCACATCGGCAGCACCATCAGGATGGCCATCACCTGATCTTCATGGCGTTTGATAAACGGTACCTGGCTGATGCCATAACCGAGCGCGACCAGAATGCCTACCCAGAGTGCGCCACTCAGCCAGTTAAACAGCTGAAAACGGCCATTCTTGAGGCCAGAAATACCCGCAAGCGTAGGCAGCAGCGTGCGGACAAACGCCAGAAAACGGCCAACCAGCAGCGCCATCAGACCGTGGCGGTTGAACAACTGCCACGCACGCTGGTGATACTGTGCCGGTAGGTGCATCAGCCAGCCTTTCACTATTTTTGAGTTACCCAGCCAGCGCCCCTGTAGATAGCTCAGCCAGCAGCCAAGACTGGCGGCAGCGGTGAGGATTATCATGGTCGGCACAAATTCCATGACGCCTTTGGCGATCATCGCGCCCGCCAACAGCAACAGGCTATCGCCCGGCAGGAAGGCGGCCGGCAGTAAACCATTTTCCAGAAACAGCGTCAGGAACATCACGCCGTAAACAACCCAAACCACTTCTGGATTGGCCAGCGCAGCGAAATCCTGATGCCACAACGCGCGCACAATCTCGTGTAAAACACCCATCTGTTATTCCATCGAGTTTCAAGGATTCTATTTTAACCGGCACAGGGCTTATGCAGCGGATTGACCGCCCACGGCCCTGACCGTGGTTGAGCTAATATTGATGTTTAATGCTTTAGTCGGGCAAACCCGGCCGCCAGATCGGCAATCAAATCGTCTACGTGCTCCAGCCCAATGTGTACGCGCACCAGCGTGCCGGTGAAATCCACACCCCCCGCAGGACGGATAGCGGCTAACTCTTCCGGCTGATTCGCCAGAATCAGTGACTCATAGCCGCCCCATGAATAGGCCATGCTGAAGTGATGGAAGCCATCGAGGTAGTGAGCGAGCTGCTCACGGCTCAGCTTCTGATGAAGAATAAAGGAGAACAACCCACTGCTACCGCTAAAATCGCGCTGCCAGAACTGATGCCCTTTACACTGCGGCAGAGCCGGGTGATTGACGCGCGCCACTTCCGGCTGCTGTGCCAGCCACTCAGCGACTTGTAAGCCACTCTCTTCATGCTGACGCAGACGCACGGCCAGGGTACGCAGACCTCGGCTGGCCATATAAGCCGTATCTGCATCGACCATCTGGCCCATCAGGTAGGAGTTCTCACGCAGTTGCTCAAGGCAGCGGGCGTTGGCCACGGCGGTGCCGATCATGGCATCGCTATGGCCGATAAGGTATTTGGTTCCTGCCTGGATCGAGATATCGATGCCATGCTCCAAAGCGTTAAACAGCACACCTGCGCCCCAGGTATTATCAAGCATGATAATGGCTTCTGGCGCTTTGGCTCTGACGGCTGCAACGATGGCAGGAATATCCTGCACTTCCATGGTGATGGAAGCGGGTGATTCAAGGAACACGACGCGGGTATTAGGTTGGATCAGCTCCGCGATCTCACTGCCGATGCAGTGGTCGAAATAGGTGGTACTGACGTTCATTTTGCTGAGGATTTTGCTACAAAAATCCTGCGTGGGTTCATACACCGCGCCGCTAACCAGAATGTGATCGCCTGCAGAAACAAAAGCCAGAATGGCGTTGGAAACTGCGGCAGCACCGCAAGGGTAGAGAACACAACCGGCACCGTTTTCCAGCTCGGTCATCGCATCCTGCAAGGCGAAGTGGGTTAGCGTGCCACGGCGACCATAAAAGAGTTCACCTTTAGCGCGACCGGCAGTGGCCCGTTTCTTATCCGCTACGGTATCAAATACCAGAGAAGATGCGCGTTGAATGACGCTGTTAACCGAGCCCTGGGTATATCGCTTGCTGCGTCCTGCACTGACCAGCGTCGTATCAAGTTTTTTGGTTGTCATCACTGCCTGCTTTTGCCGCTACTCACAAAGTCTTCACGTTATCATGAAACCCCGCCTGACGTGAGTCTGATTCATTCTCAACCGCATGCCTTTTATGGCTACCCTCCACAAAAAATGTCAAATGCAGAGAATTGAGAAGGAAAAGCGCAGCATTTGATTGTAAATAGTAATGAGAACGACTATCAATTCGCTGTCAGTCTGCTATTATTTTGCCCTGATTCGGGAACTGTGCATGACAAGGTTGGAGACGCAGCGTGGTAGCCAGTGATTTGATGCAAACGGACCTCTCCGTTTGGGGCATGTATCAACATGCGGATATCGTGGTAAAAGTGGTAATGATTGGCCTGTTACTGGCTTCAGTTGTTACCTGGGCAATTTTCTTCGGTAAGTATGCTGAGCTGAGCGCTGCTAAACGTCGCCTGAAGCGTGAGCAACTAGCGATTGGTGAAGCACGTTCGCTGAAAGAAGCAGAGCGTATTTCAGCGGAATTCAGTGCAAACAGCCACAGCCTGGTGCTGTTGAATGATGCGAAGAATGAGCTGGAGCTTTCCGCCGGTGCCGAAGACACCAACGGTATTAAAGAACGTACCAGTTTCCGCCTTGAGCGTCGTGTGGCTGCCTTCAGCCGCCATGCAGGCCGCGGCAACGGTTTCCTCGCCACTATCGGTTCTGTTTCCCCGTTCATCGGCCTGTTCGGTACGGTGTGGGGCATCATGAACAGCTTTATCGGTATTGCTAAAACGCAGACCACTAACCTTGCTGTGGTTGCACCGGGCATTGCAGAAGCACTGCTGGCAACCGCCATTGGTCTGGTAGCGGCAATTCCGGCCGTGGTTATCTATAACGTGTTCGCACGTATGATTGCCAACTACAAAGCCTCTCTGGGTGACGTAGCGGCACAGGTTCTGCTGCTGCAAAGCCGCGATCTCGACCTGGGTAACTCCAAAACTGAGGCTCCGCACGCAGCGGCTCAGAAATTACGCGTAGGTTGATCTCATGGCGATGCATCTCAACGACGGCACCGAAAGTGATGGTGAAATGCATGAAATAAACGTCACACCGTTTATCGATGTGATGTTGGTTCTGCTGATTATCTTCATGGTGGCTGCGCCGCTGGCAACGGTTGATATTCGTGTCAATCTGCCTGCCTCGACCAGCACGCCACAGCCGCGCCCAGATAAACCTGTTTATCTCTCTATCAAGGAAGATAATCAGCTCTACGTGGGCAACGATCAGGTCACGAGCGATAACCTGGTGAGTGTGCTGAACGCACAGACACAGGGCGATAAAGAAACCACCATCTTCTTCCAGGCAGATAAGTCAGTGAGTTATGAAACCCTGATGAAAGCGATGGATGAGCTGCGTGGTGCAGGCTACCTGAAGATTGGTTTGATGGGCATGGAGAGCGTGCAGAAATAACGCTCGCATCCGCCAGAAAAAGCTCCCTTATGGGGGCTTTTTTTATGCCTGCGGTTCGGTGGATTTGTGGTTTCTCGTAAAGAAACTTCATTTGGTATTTAAAAATGTTAATTGCTGTAAATGCCAGTGGTTCATGCTGGCTGAGATGAACTGTTAATTTCTTGTTACTTTTGGCAGGGTGGGAGTGCGGCGAACAGTGAGGGTGGTCACGGTAATAGGGCAAATAGCAGGCTACAAGGGGGAAAAAATATAAGGAAAGCCAATATGAGCCAAAGTGAGACCGTGCCTAAGCCACAAAAAAGCGCCGCGAGGACAATCTTCAATGTCACCAGTGGCAACTTCCTCGAAATGTATGATTTTATGGTGTTTGGCTACTACGCCACCGCCATTGCCAAAACCTTTTTCCCTGGAGATAACCCCTTTGCGTCGTTGATGCTGACGCTCATGACCTTTGGTGCAGGCTTCCTGATGCGTCCTCTGGGTGCCATCGTGCTGGGTGCTTATATCGACCATCATGGCCGTCGTAAGGGATTACTGCTGACGCTGGGACTGATGGCGATCGGTACGCTGACCATTGCGCTGGTGCCGGGTTACGCCACCCTCGGCGCGGCTGCACCGGTGCTGATTCTGCTTGGCCGTTTACTGCAAGGCTTCTCCGCAGGCGTTGAGCTGGGCGGGGTATCTGTTTATCTCTCCGAAGTGGCACCTCCAGGCCGTAAAGGCTTCTTTGTGAGCTGGCAGTCTGGTAGCCAGCAGGTTGCGGTGATCTTCGCGGCGCTGTTAGGTCTGCTGCTCAACCACCTGTTAGATAAAGAAGCGGTCAGCGATTGGGGCTGGCGCATCCCGTTCTTTATCGGCTGTATGATTGTGCCGTTCCTGTTCTGGATCCGTCGTATGCTGGAAGAGACGGAAGCGTTTAGCCAGCGTAAGCACCACCCTTCCATGGGTGAGATCATGCGTTCAGTGGCCAGCAACTGGACACTGATACTGGCAGGCATGCTGATGGTGGTCACCACTACGGTGATGTTCTACATGATCACCGCGTTTACCCCGACTTTCGGCAAAACCGTGCTGATGATGAGCGATAAAGAGAGCTTCCTTGTGACGCTGGCGGTTGGGGTTTCTAACCTGATCTGGCTGCCGCTGATGGGCTCACTGTCTGACCGTATTGGCCGTCGCCCCCTGCTGATCACCTTTACCATCCTGATGATTCTGACCACCTGGCCGGTGCTGCATTGGCTGGTGGGCAATGCTAGCTTTGTTCATCTGCTGGAAGCTGAGCTGTGGCTCTCCTTCCTGTACGGCAGTTATAACGGTGCGATGGTGGTTTACCTGGCTGAGATTATGCCTGCTGAAGTCCGGGCTTCCGGTTTCTCTATGGCGTACAGCCTGGCAACCGCGCTGTTTGGTGGGTTCACCCCGGCGATCTCTAGCTACCTGATCCACGCCACGGGTGACAAAGCGATGCCGGGTGTCTGGCTGACCTTTGCGGCGGTGTGTGGCCTGATTGGCACCCTGCTGATTGGCCGGATGGTAAAACAGTACAAAGTGCGCCACGCCGGTTCACCGGCCAGCGCCTCAATGTAGTCAGAACGAGAGATCCACAGTCACGCTATCGGTGTAACTTCCCGCCGCTGGCGTGGTCTGTGAAGTCAAAATCTGGGCGGTGTAAGTAAAGCCGCTCACCGTCCCGGTTGTGGCTGGCGTGGTTGCGGATGCACTGCTCCAGCGTTCGGTTCCCAGCGGCCCCCAGCGGCTGGTGCCGGTGGTCCCCTTGTAAATCTCATACGCTAGTCGGTTAGTGCCGGATGCCATATTGCGCGTGGTGGTGTAGTAGCTGCCATTGCTCAGCCCCACGGTATAAGTACTGCCTTTACTGCAGGTCACGTTGATGGTCTGGCTTACGCTGGAAAAACTGCTCACCAGCGGTGCGCTACCAAAGCTCAGCGCAGGCGCGGCAATGGTTGAACAGTCGTTACTCAATATGTAGGTCAGCGTGATGGGAATGCTCAGCGTCCCGGTTTGCAGGCCGATGCATAAACTGCCGATGCCGATGAGCGTGCAGACACGATAGGTCGCGGTCAGCGTAATTTGTACGGTGTAAGTGCCTGCTGCCACGGTTTGGCCGGTCACTGTGGTGAAGTAGAGCGGGATGGAGAAGTTAGAGTTGCCGCCGATGCCTAATAAACTCAGTGCACTGTAGTTATAGGTGTAGCTGGCACCGTACTTCAGTTCGGTGACGCAGCCGCTATCAATACACATTTTTACCGGGATGTTGTCCGTGGTGGTGTCTTTTTTTAGCGTGGCCTGCGTTCCCGACAGATTGGTCGCGGTGGTGAACTGATAAATGATGTAGTTATCGCTGCCGAGTGAGAGCAGTGAACCGCCCCCGCAGTTGACGGCTGTGGTGGCAGACGTAGGATTGGCGGCAGAAGCTGCTGTCAGGGTGCTGGTGGCCGGGAAGGTTCCGCTGGCGGCGGCCGTGGTGCAGGCGGCGTAGCCTAAAGCGGGAAACAGAAACAGCAGAAGCATCAGAACCAGGTTTTTCATGGCGTAATCCCTGACATGGCGTTATCACTCGAAGGCACCGCCGATCCCGCAGGCAATGGCGGCAGCGCGCAGATCACCGGGCCATAGGTTTGCAGCGCTTTGGGCTGGCCATTGGCAATCTGTAAAGCGGTATGGCAGCTACGCCCATCCGGCGTGACCACCTCAATGGGGTTCTCTGCGGTTAAATCTTCCAGCCAGGCAATACCATCCCAACCGACATATGCAGTGGCATGATCCGGACGTAAAATCTGGCTGGAGAGCGGTAATGCCTGGCCGTTTTGATCGTGCAAAATTACGCTGGCGGCACGCAGCCGTTCAACAGGCATGTTGAGCAGATACCCACTCTGGCGCTTCACGGCAAAGCGCTGTTCCACTTTCGGCGCCGTCATATCGGCGGGCAGGTCGAGCGTGTCGATAGCATATCTGGCGGCGTAGTAGCTGCTGATGGAGGGCACCAGCAAATAGCCATGTTTATCGGTGCGCCCCATGGGCTGGTTTTCATAGCTCACGGTGACGTCAGGATAGTCAGTCTTCACTAACACAAAGGCATCATTAATATTGTTCGCCGCGAACAGGCTGTTATCCATCCACACCACAGAGCCCGTCACATCCGCCCACTCGGTGGTGTAAGTCCGGTCGCCATAGAAACCGGCTGAGGTGTCTATGCTGTTATTGCGATAGCGCAGGCTCGCCTGGCGATAGTCACCACGGTCGCTGCTCTGATTAGCCCACGAAGCATCAGCCGAGAAGCCCCCATCGCTTGGCATGGCGCGCGAGAGAGAAACGCGCTGTGAATTGCCACCTTGCTGGTCGTGCTCAACGCTGAAGGCGGCAGACGAACGCTCGCCAAATGGAATCATCAGTGAAATGGCTCCGCTCCATTCGCCGTTGCTCTGGTCGCGGCTGGCAGAGACGTAAATGCTGCTGTTGCCCCACAGGTTTTTACTCCATGACAGGTTCAACAGACGCGTACGCTCACCGTCAGAAGAGGAGATATCAATGTAGGCGGCACCGATGCTGCCATAATCAGCCAGTGAAAGGCTGGCGTTATACTGACTACTGCGGCGAGCGAGGGTGTAACTGTTGTTGGTATTGTCATAGCCTTGGCTGCTGGTCAATGCCAGATCGCGGTAACCGGTGCTGCGCAGCGTTTGTTGCATGCCAAGGTTGAGCCAGTTGTTGTTGTACTGATAGCCCCAACTGTACTGGGTACCGGCTTTGCCAGACATCTGGCTTTGCGCGACCGAGCCGTTCACCACCCCAAGACTGCCGATGCGCACCACGCTGCCCGCACCACCGGCGGCGATATCGTTACTGCCTTCCGCGTGGCCTTCCACCGTTAGCCAATCCAGCAGACCATAGCGCCAGGAGCCACTGGCGGCCGCGGCACCGTAATCAAAACTGCGGTAACCGTAATTCCGGCGCAGTGCCCCAGCGGCTACGGAGTAATCGGACAGACCGCTTTTTAGCAGCGTGCTGGCAACGTAGAACGGCAGCGTGGTCGTAACCTGACGGCCCAGTGCATCCGTGGTGGTGACAACGGCATCACCGGCACCGTTAACAAACGGCACATTGGTGATGGACCAGGGGCCAGCTTGTACCTGGTTTTGGCTGGATCGATAGCCATTAATAAACAGGTCCACGGTAGAAGGAACGGCGGCCTGCCCGGCGAAGACCGGCAGTGGATAGGTGATCAGGTCAGGACGCAGGCCAAAATCACGGCCAAACTGCACCCCACCAAGACGTACACTGTTACTCCAGTTGAGTGCATCAGTAGTCAGGTCGCCCACACGCCAACTGACCACATTATTTTCATCTTCATTACTCCACCAGGTGTCGTAGCGGGTGTAGCCTTTATTCGACGCGCTGGCTTCTCCCTCTAACTGCTGTTGCCAGATACCGGTGTTGGAAAGCTGGCCGTGGCTGCCAAAGAAACGCAGCTCATTCCAGCCGGAAAGACGTGAACCGCTGGAGCCGGTGCGGGTGGCATAGAGATCGTAGTTAAACAGCACGCCGCTGCTGGTGCGGCCTGGATATCGTGGGCCGTTTTTCACGCCACCGAGCGCCTGGTCTGGCAACCATGCGGGTGGAACATCCAGCAGCAGGCGCTGGCGCTGATCGTCATAAACCACTTTACTTCCGGCCAGTTGGTTAACATCCACTAACGTCTGGCCGCTTAGCTTCTCCTTCGCGATACCCGCCTGTTGTAAATCGGCACTGCGTACCCAGTAATCCCCGCGCTGGAGATTGACCGGCACAATTTGCCCACGCGCCTGTTGGTTAACCACCAGCTCCAGCAGCAGTTGCTGCCCATTGGCGTTATTTTCCAGCGTCGGCGGTGGGGGCAGTTCCGAAAAGGACTCTGCCATAGCGATAGCGGGCGTCAGGCAGCTGAGTACGCTGCCAACGGCAAGGGCACAGGGTGAGAGAGTTAGGCGCATAAGTGTGCGCTTACTGACTGGATAAGCTACGCCAGTGGCTCTTATTCATCTCCGCTTGTAGCTCTCCGCTCACCGTGCTGTTCAGCGGCCAGCGGTTACTGCTGTGTGCCAACACATAGCCAAACAGGCCCTGGCCGAGTGCGCGTCCACCAATGGTGAGATTACTCAAACGCGCGTGGCCGTTACCCTGATTATTAAGCTGGAGCCAGTGGCGACCCCCGCTGCTTACCTGCTGCCAGCTCAGCTGTGGCTTGGCACTGTCAGCCGTCACGCCGCTGCCATAGGTGAACAGCGGCACCGAATAGCGCATCTGGAAGTTCAGCCCGGCCTGATTAGGCGCAGGCGCTTTGGGCGTGGGGATCTCATCTAACACCACACGGTAGGCCAGCTCTTGCCCGGCTGGCGTTGGGTTAAGGCGAATCAGGCGAATCAGCTGTTTTTGGCCGGGATCAATGCGTACCACAGGTGGGCTAGCCACCACGCCTTGTTGGGTCTGGTACTGCTCATGTTCGGCAACTTGCTGCCAGCCAAAAATACGTACCTGCATCATCGTGGTGGCGTTGCCCCGATTTTCCAGCCACAGCTCGGTGGCTTTATCATCGGGGTTGATGACCGGGTCGATAGGCCAAATCATCACGGAATTGGCCGCATGGGCCAGCGGGGTCAGGAAAATGAACAGGGTGTAGAGTAGGGTTGCTAGCACGCGCATGGTCTGAATCCTTCATTTACCAGCTCAGGGTCACGGTAAGAGTATCGGTATAACTCCCGGCTCGAGTGGGGCCAGGTAACTGTAATAAGCCGTAGATCGGCAATGTAATATTATTGGCATTGCTAAAACTCAGTGCCACGGCCTGGTTGACCGGAATTGCTGTGGTGTGGGCGGCATTACTGTAAAGGTAATAAGCGACGGTATTGGTAAAGCTAGCCAGTTTCAGGTTACGGGTGGTGGTGTAGTTACTCCCCCCGTTGATGCTCATCGTCAGGCTGGTGCCGGGCGTACAGGCGAGCGTGATGGCACTGTTCTGTACAAAGCTGGCACTGACGCTACTGCTGGAAAGTCCGGACTGCGTGCCAAAATCGAGCGTACCGAATACGCCAGTATTGGTGCCCGAAATGACGCAACCGGCCACAATGGAGGCAGTGACCTGGAAGGTTGCGGTTGGCAACCCCCAGGCCGATGCACTACACAGCAGTAGAACTGCGGTCAACGTTAATCGCCGACGGACTAACTCCACTCAGGCAACCGACTCAATAGTTTACTGAGACGTTGATCGTGTCGTTATAGGTGCCCGCCGGGATCACCGGGTTATAACCGCCACCCACGATACGGCCATAAATGGCGTAGTTGGTCCCCAATGTCGCATCAGTGACGCCACTGGCTGCAATATTGGTATTGTTGGCGATAGCGGTGGTATAGGCAGAATCGCTATACAGGGTATAGGCGATGCCTTGGGTATTGTCCGAGGCAAGACGTAGGTAACGTGGCTGGGTACTTGCTGTGCCATAGACGGTTGCTGGTGCGGTGTTACTGCCGGTCACCTGCACGTTGAAGGTTTGGCCCGTGGTACAGCGAACATAAATACCGTTACCCGATGACCCCACCAGTGTTGCTCCCAGAGTGTCAAAAGTAGCAGCGCTAGTACCAAAGTTAAGGGCACCGAAGTTAACCCCAGTGGTAGCAGACTGGCCATTAACCAGACAGCCAGTAGTCAGCGTCAGGGTGGCAGCGATGGTCCCGGTGGTGGAAGCGGCTTGAGTGACAACAGGTATAGCGATACTCAGGCTGGTTGCCAGCAGAAAAAGCTTAAGTTTCATAATCAATCCTTACTGATTATACGGAGTCTTTGCTTTTTCACCTGGTGATACATTGATAAAAACAACCAAAATAAGCCTAAGTATTTATACTGTTTATATCTCACTTTCCTATGATTTACAGGATAATTCTTAGTAGTGCTGTATATATTTTGTATCAGTTTTCTTTACTATAGATCAAGCTCTTATCGTCTGGTTAGCAGAAAGTTCACTTTTCACTTATTAATTGCGCGTAGTTAAAATAAATTGTTTTTAACCAATGGCTTGCAGTGTAAAGAAAAAAACAAAGCGTGAATTATTCCTGCCTCTACCGCCACACCTGCATCAATGGTATGTTCGTGCATTCTTCACACGGGCCGCCACTCTGACGCACTTTTCTGATGTTTTTAAGACAAATCAGCGCAATTTGGCTCCGGCTGAGAGGGATTGTCAGCGGCGGTAAAAAATTTTTAGCACAGGAACGTGGTGACTATTTTTCTGTGCTGGTTTGTTACCGGGTGGGCTATGACTCATCACGGTTTTTGAGGAGTACAAATAATGCAGGTTAGCTGGGACACCGTTCTGGTTAGCGTTTCGCTGATTGTGGCATTTATTGCGTCTTTTACCGCATTGGACACGGCGGGTCGTGTTGCGGTTTCGCAGGGGTGGTTGGCGCGCCTGTGGCTGGTTGCGGGGGGAACGGCATTGGGGATTGGTGTCTGGGCGATGCACTTTATTGGCATGCTCGCGCTGATGATGCCAATGCGTATGCACTATGACACCCATCTTACCGCACTGTCGCTGGTGGTTGCTGTTGTGGCTTCCATTCTGGCTCTGGCGCAAGTGGTACGCGGGGCCGCATTACATCGCCAGCGCTGGCTGCTGGGTAGCGGTTTGCTCGCACTAGGGGTAGTGGCTATGCACTATCTGGGGATGGTCGCGCTGATGATTTCCCCACATCCTCGCTGGAATGTCTGGCTTGTGGCGCTGTCGGTGGTGGTGGCTTTTGCGGCCTCTGCGGCGGCGCTGTGGCTGGCTTTTCATCTACGACAGGGCGAACGCAAGCTGTTGTTGATGCGTGCATTGGCGTCACTGGTGATGGGGTGTGCGATTGCGGGTATGCACTACATTGGCATGGCGGCGGCCTCATTCAGCCTGGAGAGCCAGATTTCCTCACCCGGCGTCAGCGATGAAGGACTGGCGGTCTGGGTAACGATTGTCACGCTGTCGATTCTCGGCCTTACCCTTTTGGCATCAATGCTGGACGCGCAATTGCGCGCAGCACGGTTGGCCACCCGGCTCAAGCGCGCCAATAGCGAGCTTCAACAATTGGCGATGTTTGATACCTTAACCCGCTTGCCGAACCGGGCGCAGTTGGATCAGTTCCTGACCGCAACCTTACGCAACGCCACGCTTAACGACCAACGTTTTAGCGTGATGTATATGGATTTGGATGGCTTCAAAGCGGTGAATGACAGCTGGGGGCATCATGTGGGCGATCGGCTCTTGCTGGCGGTGACAAGCCGTCTGGCGGGGAGCCTGTCAGCGGACATGCTGCTGGCCCGTCTCGGCGGGGATGAGTTTGTGCTGGTCTATCCCGAAAGCGATGAGGAGCAGGCCATCGCGTTTGCACAGCAGCTCGTGAGCTTGATTGATCACCCCTTTGAGCTGGAACGCTACCGCCTGCGGGTTTCACTGAGCATCGGTATTGCCCTGTTCCCACAGCACGGTAAAAGCCTGCAAACCCTGTTATTTAATGCCGACTCGGCGATGTATCACACCAAACACAGCGGGCGTAACGGCTGGTGTCTGTTTGAGCCGGAGATGAGCACGTTAGCGCAGCATCAGTTGCAGTTGGCGAACGACTTGTGGCTGGCGCTGGAACGTCAGGAAATGCGGCTGTTCTATCAGCCGAAGTTTCGATCCAGCAGCAATACGCTAATGGGGTTTGAGGCGCTGTTACGCTGGCAGCATCCTACGCGTGGCTTACTGATGCCGGATATCTTTTTACCGCGCGCGGAGAAAACCGGCCAGATCGTGGCATTGGGTAACTGGGTGATTGATGAAGCCTGTCGCCAGTTGCGCGAATGGTATGACGCGGGGCACTCAGACTGGACGGTATCGATCAATTTGTCTTCGCTACAGTTTCAGCAGCGTGACTTAACCGAAACGATTAGCCAGGCGCTGAGCCATCACCGTTTATTGCCGCAAGGGGTGATTCTGGAAGTCAGCGAAAACATCGTGATGCGCGATATCCCGTTTAGCCAGCAGCGTATCAGTGAGTTGCAGCGGCTGGGCATCAGCGTCGCCATCGACAACTTCGGTATCGGTTATGCCAACCTGCTACAACTGCGCCATCTTGAAGCGTC
Organism: Candidatus Pantoea multigeneris; assembly: GCF_011752615.1. NCBI lineage: Bacteria > Pseudomonadati > Pseudomonadota > Gammaproteobacteria > Enterobacterales > Erwiniaceae > Pantoea > Candidatus Pantoea multigeneris. The sequence continues at coordinate 276,218 of NZ_VWXF01000002.1, read as the reverse complement.
TGAACTGAAAATTGATCGCAGTTTTATCAACAGTCTGCGCGCCGACAGTGAAGATGCCAGCGTGGTGAGTGCCATGTTGCATCTGGCTCAGAGCCTGAATCTGCGCATGGTAGCGGAAGGGGTGGAAACGGAAGAGCAACAGCACTTACTCAAAAGCCTGGGCTTTGATGCTATGCAGGGGTATCTGCTAGGCATGCCTAAACCGGCGGAGCGCATCAGCGAGTTGGATTGGCAACCGGCACCCGCTAGCGCAAGGATGGAGCCACAGGTGAGCGTCTGAACCGGGATTAAAATCAGGCAAACATTGTCTGTTTTATCTGCATTAATGGCAGCGGCTGCCGATAGGATCAGCTGCTGTTAATGGTATTTCTGTCATCCCTTATTGAGCAGCGGTGGCCCTGCTGCTTTCTGGAACCTCATGATGTTAGTGACTTCTTATGACGCCTTTACCGTGATTGTCTCGGTACTGGTGGCGATTCTGGCTTCATATACTGCGCTTGATATGGCGGGGCGTGTCACCACCTCTACCGGAAGAGTAGCCCTGGTGTGGTTGTTTGGCGGCGGTTTCTCCATGGGCGTCGGCATTTGGGCGATGCATTTCATCGGCATGCTGTCGATGGAGCTCGATATGGTGATGAGCTACAACCCAGTGCTCACTGCGGCTTCCATGGTGATTGCTGTCTGCGCCTCGATTTTTTCGCTGTGGTTGGTCTGCCAGGGGGAGTTGCCGCTTGGCAAGCTGCTGTCCGGGGCGATGGTGCTCGGCACTGGCATTGTGGCGATGCACTATACCGGCATGGCGGCGCTGATGTTTTCTCCCGGCATCACCTGGGACTACTGCTGGGTGGCGTTGTCGGTGTTGATTGCTTTAGTGGCTTCCTGCGTTGCGCTGTGGCTGGCTTTCCATCTGCGTGAAGGCAGTGGACGGCTAACCCTGTGGCGTATTGGGGCGGCAATCGTCATGGGGATTGCCATCGCCGGTATGCACTACACCGGTATGATGGCGGCGGATTTCCCGATGAGCAGTCATGCCACACACGCAGGGGTAAATGGCAACTGGCTGGCGCTATTGGTGACCGTGGTGACGCTCTCGGTGCTGAGCATTACGCTGCTGGTCTCTATGTTGGATGCGCGCATGCAAGCCCGAACGTCACTGCTGGCACGCTCGCTGGCGGAAGCGAACCGCGAGTTAGCCCAACTGGCGCTGCACGATAACCTGACCCGTTTGCCGAACCGTATTTTGCTGGAAGATCGGCTGGAGCAGGCGATCAGCAAAGCCCGGCGCGAAAAGAGCCAGTTTGCCCTGATGTTCATGGACTTAGACGGTTTTAAAGCGGTGAACGATGCTTTTGGTCATCACATTGGCGATAACCTGCTGGTGGCGGTGGGCGAGCGTATGCGGGCAGAGATGAAAGGGCATTTTACCCTGGCGCGCATGGGCGGTGACGAGTTCGTACTGTTAATGGAAATTGGCGATCCCAATGATGCCGCTGCCGCCGCAGATGCTTTGATCAAGGCTATTGATCGGCCCTTTGATATTTCTCGCTATGAACTGGTGGTGTCGCTCAGTGTCGGTATTGCGGTGTATCCGGGCGACGGTGAAGATGAGCGTGAGCTGATGTTTAACGCCGATGCCGCCATGTATCACACCAAGAATAATGGCCGTAACGGCTACACCTTCTTCCAGCCTTCAATGAATATTCTGGCGCAGGCGCAGTTACAGCTGAATAACGATCTGTGGCACGCGCTGGAGCAGGGTGAGCTGCGCCTGTTCTATCAGCCAAAATATTGCGCACCCAGCGGGCCGATTATTGGCTTTGAGGCGTTGCTGCGCTGGCAGCATCCAGAGCGCGGTTTACTGACGCCCGACCTGTTCCTGCCCATGGCAGAAAAGACCGGCATGATTGTGCAAATCGGTAACTGGGTGATTAATGAAGCGTGTCGGCAGCTGCACTGTTGGCATGAGCAGGGCCACCAGGAGTGGTCAGTAGCGGTGAACCTGTCGGCGTTGCAGTTTGAACAGAGTAACTTGGTGGAGACCGTGCTGACTGCACTGAATACCCATCAGATTCCGGCGCACCAGTTGACGCTGGAAGTGACCGAGACAACGGCGATGCGTAATCCGGATGAGAGCGTGCGCATTCTGACAGAGTTGACCCAACTGGGGGTGAAAGCCTCAATCGATGATTTTGGTACAGGCTATTCCAGCTTGCTCTATCTGAAGCGTTTGCCGGCCAGTGAGCTGAAGATCGATCGCGCTTTCGTGAATGAACTGGATAGTCATTCTGAAGATGCCACTATCGTTTCGGCGATTGTGGCGCTGGCACAGTCGTTAGAACTGCGCGTGGTAGCAGAAGGGGTAGAGACGGAAGAGCAGCAGGCGTTTCTCACCGGGCTGGGTTGCCATACTTTACAGGGGTATTTACTGGGCAAACCGTTGCCACCGGAGCGGGTTGGAGAGTTACGCAATTTCCCCGGTAAAGAGGATGTGATGGCCTGAGTAGAAGCCAGGATATTTCAATAGGGCATGGATGAGGGAGGAGGCGGCCGGACCAGGATCGCCTCCTCCCTCTTTAAGCTCCGCTCCAGTCTCACGGGATAAATATACCCGATGTCTTTGTTATTGAGCGACATTAAGCTGTTATCTTTCTGATTCTCATTATTAACGCCATCCCATTCCTCCAGGTTTCATCCAGATATTAATCATTATTAATTTCTTAATGGTAAGTCGTGATCTCTCTATATTGTTATTTAATAAGGTTTTATTATTTAATAATCTTTTATCTCTGGCAAGCGAGCAGCAACGGCCATACGCTGAACCTAACACCATTCACTGACTTGAAAAACTTAAATCCTATAGCTTAAAAGGGTGATGCGATGAATACCATCGAGGCGGTAAAGCTCAGCACGTTCAAGAAATTTATTTCCCATGATCCCCTTTCTGTTGCCCTTTACTCCTTTGCTGAAAAGGTCGCGAAGTTCAACGTGCCCGTCATTATTTCGGGTGAAACCGGTACCGGGAAAGAGTGTATTGCCCGACATATCCATCAACACGCATTTCATCAGCCTGCGCCTTATGTCGCGGTCAACTGTGCAGCGATACCGGAAAATATGTTGGAAGCCATGCTGTTTGGCTTTGAAAAAGGGGCATTCACCGGTGCTACTCATCGCCAGGCGGGTAAATTTGAGCTGGCCAATGGCGGGACGCTGCTGCTAGATGAAATCGGGGATTTACCCTACGCCTTACAGGCTAAGCTACTGCGGGTACTTCAGGAAAAGACCGTGGAGCGGCTCGGGAGCCATCAATCGATCGCGCTACAGGTGCGTTTGTTGACGGCGACCAATAAAGATCTCCTGGAAGAGGTCAATCAGGGACGCTTCCGGGAAGATCTCTACTATCGACTCGCGGTCATTAATCTTGAAATTCCCCCTCTGCGCGCCCGACGGCTGGATATTTTGCCGTTGGCTACCCTTTTCCTGCAACGCTACAGTCAGGGGTTGTCGGTGTTACCCCGCTTTACCGTCGAGGCACAGCGCAAGATGTTCGAGCATGCGTGGCCTGGCAACGTGCGAGAGCTGGAAAATCGTGTACAGCGCGGCATTGTGCTGAGCAGTGATGGCACCATCAGTGCTGCCCTGTTAGGGCTAGATGAGAAAAGTGGGGTCTTCGCAGCAGACGCCATCCTCTCTCATACCGTCCCACAGCGCCGCGCTCGCCGGATTCGCGAGCATGGTCGTGCAGCGGAAAGCCAGTACATCCTCGATCTGCTCAGCCGCTTTCAGGGTAACAAAACCAAAACGGCCGAAAGCCTTGGCATCACGACGCGCGCCTTGCGTTACCGTCTTGCTTCTCTGCGCCAGCAGGGAATAAGCCTGGAAGAGGGTTTAAATTCAGGGAGATAAGAACACAAGCAACGCCAGATGCGGGTTTATATCAGTGCCGCAATCATTGCTGCGCAGAGGAAAAACTGAATCAGGCAGAGCCCTTTCCACATACCACCACTCTTATTTTCCATGATTGAACCGGTTGAACCCGGCGAGGGTTCAGGTGTGACATCCATCGTACTCATCGAGGGGGAAGCGGGCACTATACCCATGGTTTGATCTGCGTCGTTACTGTACTCAGTATCTAATTTAATATTAATGGATTGGCAATATTTATCATCCAGAAGGTAGCCTTTCCGTGGAATGGTTTTTATGATTTTTTGTCGTCTACCATCATCTTCTAGCGCGTGACGTAATGCATGAATTGCATTAGGTAAGCTGTTATTTCCCACCACCCGATTTTCCCACACCAGCCCATGTAATGCCTCGCGGGTCATCGGTTGGCCTGCATGTTCGGCTAAGACGTAAAGTAAACGGAACTGATATTCGCCCAGACGACGGATTTCGCCGCTCTGGTCATGCATGAGTGCTCTGGCGACAGCATCAAGGTGCCAGTGGTGCACGCGGTAAGATTTGGTCATGGCTTATCTCACGCTGTTCGAAAATGTTATCCGAAGTGTCAGTGAACTTTATTAATTGAACTATTATTGCCAGGGGGGTTAATGATATCAATCACTATTTTTTTTCATCGCGAATTATGTGCTGCAACATTAATCTAGCCCGGATTAATGTCATTTCAAGACCAGTCTTGTTGTTAATTTAATAATTAATCCTCTCATTTTAATATGAGAAAGATAAAGATTATTAACTCATCAAGAGAGCACCATCCCATGCCTGGATGAATAGATGTTGCTGCATCCCAACCAGACAGGCGGATTGGAAACCGGCATGCTGGGATAAATCCGTTCTGTCTCTAAAAATGGCAACGTCGTTTTAGCCGTATTTTTTCCGCTTCTACGGCTTGCTGCTTTCCGCTTTGCGGAAAGATATATTCCGGGATTAAATTTATCACATTGAATTTAAAGCGTTTATTTTTTGGCATGCAGATTGCTGATTATGAATAGATCAAAGAACTATTTATAAGGCTATCTCGATGTCCTGGATGAAACAGGAAAAAATGACCTCCACATTGACCGCCATTAAGAAACCGGTCAAAGCTTCACTGACGCCAGCGGATGAATGCCGTTATCTACAGCAGTGGTCCCCGTTGGTAAAACGTATCGTCCGACAATTGCTGCCGCAAACCGATAACGTCGTTGATCGTGACGATCTGCAGCAGGTGGCTTCGATCGGTCTACTGCAGTCTCTCCGCCGTTACGGTCATCCCGATGAACAGTTCGGCGGCTATGCGCAAATGCGCGTGCGCGGGGCAGTGCTGGATTATCTGCGTCAGCATGACTGGCGGCCGCGCCGTTTGCGTCAGCGCACGCACAAGATTAACGATGGCGTCCGCGCATTAACGCGTGAGTTAGGCCGTGAGCCGCGCGAACAAGAAGTCTGTCAGTATCTCAAGATCAGCCATGCGGCCTATCGCGATTACGTTCAGCAGATCAACGCAAAAGAGATGGAGAGTCTGGATGAGTTGCTGCCAAACAGCTTCGAGCCGCAGCTGCTGGACAGCGCCTTATGGGATGAGGCATTTATGTTATCGCGCAGCATGCAACAGGCGCTTGCAACGCTTCAGCCGCGTGAAAGACTGGTGCTGAGCCTCTATTACCAATATGGGCGCAATCTGCGCGAAATCGCAGGGATGCTCTCTCTGACAGAAGCCCGTGTTTGCCAGATAAATAAACAGGCCGGACAAAAAATTAAGCACTTTTTTGAGGAGTGAAGAGGCAAAAATTCAGGGAGCACGGGTGGTAATGGGCTGTGTTGATGCAGACGGAGGAGGAGAGCCAGTAACCATTCTATGATCGGTCAACAACCGGTTGAATAAAGTGGCGCAAGGTCCAGCGCTGCGCCTATTATTACGGGGTTGAACGAAAAGATATTCTGCTGTCAGACGCGTGGTGCGGTGAGTTAAGCGCTGTATTGTTTTTATCGCCTGCCAAACGTGGTCCTCTTCATAAAACTGAAAACAGCAGACGATACTTTCGGAGCGTAACTGTGATGGAGTGAGTGCTCTCTATGTTTTCGATTGAACAGGTGTTACAAGATTTACGCCCTAATCATACTCCAGCGGCCTGGCAACTCCGGTTGCTAAAATGGGCGCTGCGTGAACAAGAGTTTCAGGATTTCGCTGCCCGTCACCCGCATCTTAAAGGCGTGGATATGGTCGAGCAGATTCTGGACCATCTCAGCGTCCGCTGTGAGCTGGCCGACCGCGACAGGGAACAGATCCCCCCGCGTGGCCCGGCGATTATCGTGGCTAACCATCCGCTGGGCGCACTGGATGGTCTGGCGCTGCTGTTGGCCGTCTCTAAAGTGCGGCCTGATACCAAAATTGTCGCTAACCGAGTGCTGATGGCGCTGGAATCCATCAACTCTTTGATGCTGCCGGTCGATAACATGAGCAGCCGTACCAGTCGCGATCAGCTCCAGCAGATGCAAAATCACCTGGAAAATCAGGGCGTGCTAATTGTCTTCCCGGCCGGTGAAGTATCCCGTATGGGAAGCCAGGGAATACGCGACAACAAGTGGCACCACAGTTTCCTGCGTTTAGCCGCGCGAGCACGTGCGCCACTGGTGCCCGTGCATGTGGCCGGGCGCAACAGCACACTGTTCTATGCCGTGGCGAAAATCATTCCGCCGATGGCACTCTTGATGCTGGTGCGCGAGATGTTTCGCAAGCGTGGCAGCGAAATCAACTTACGTATTGGCGAGCAAATTCCTTTCTCCTCATGGCACGATGGCCACACGCCGGGCAAAGAGTTAGCCAAACGGCTGCGTAAGCACGTGTATCGCCTCGGGCAAAATAAGCCGGGTCTGTTCCAGACGGAAAGCGCGATTGCGCTGGCAGAAGATCGCGCCGAATTGAAACAGGCGCTAAAAGCCAGTGAAAAGCTGGGTACGCTGCCAGACGGCAAAGAGATTTTTCTCTGGCGTCGCAACGGGGAGACCCGTGTTCCGCTGCTGCGTGAGTTGGGGCGTTTGCGTGAAATTGCGTTCCGCGCCGTTGGGGAAGGCAGTGGCCGACGCCGCGATCTCGACAGCTATGATGACGACTACTACCACCTAATTTTGTGGGATGACGCTGCGCTGGAGATCGTGGGGGCTTACCGCTTTATTCCTGGTGATGAGCAGCTCACTCGCCGTGGCCTGGAGGGCTTCTACAGCCACAGCCTGTTCCACTACGATGAGCGGATGATGCCTATCTTGCAGCACAGTATTGAGCTGGGCCGCAGCTTTATCCAACCGGCTTACTGGGGTAAGCGGGGTCTGGATTATCTCTGGCTCGGAATTGGTGCCTATCTGGCAAAATATCCGCAGACGCGCTATCTGTTTGGACCGGTCTCCATCTCCGGAGGTTTACCTCTCGCTGCGCGCGATTTGCTGGTGGCTTTCTATCGCCTCTATTTCCCGACCGAACTCCCACTGGCCACGTCACGTCGCCCCTATCCGGCTTCACTGCCGGAAGTGCTGGCGCAGTTCAGCGGTGATAACTATCAGGAAGATCTGACGCGATTAAAGCAGATGCTGAATAATCTCGGTACAGCGATCCCAACGCTGTACAAACAGTACTCCGAACTGTGTGAGCCGGGCGGAGTACAGTTTATTGATTTCGGGAGCGATCCTGATTTCAACAACTGCATTGATGGCCTGGTGCTGGTGGATATCACACGGCTGAAGCCTGCGCGCTATGCCCGTTACATCGAGGTACATCAGGCGGAGAAAAAGCCGGAACAGGGGTGATCTGTCACCGCACTGTCATTTGCTTTCGGTAGCCTCTGTCGCTGAATTCTGACGCCAGAGGCCCCAAAGCATGGCAGGCATGACCCTGACCGCACTGCACAAATCTTTTGCCGCACAGCCGGTACTGCAAGATATCTCCTTACAGATCAATGCGGGTGAGTTCATCGCCATTCTTGGCCCCTCTGGCTGTGGCAAAACTACGTTGCTGCGATTGATCGCCGGTTTTGAGACGCTCGACAGCGGCGAGATCCACGTTGGCGAGCGGCAGTTTGCCGGACACAAACATCACCTTCCCCCTGAAGCGCGTAACCTGGGCGTTGTCTTTCAAAGCTATGCGCTGTGGCCGCACATGACCGTGGCGGAAAACGTGGCTTACAGTCTTAAAGTCAGCGGTGTTGCCCGTGCTGAGCGTGAAACGCGGACTCAGCAGGCGTTGGCGTTGGTCGGGCTGGAGCCGTTTGCCCAACGCCAGCCTGCCGATCTCTCCGGCGGCCAGCGGCAGCGCGTGGCGCTGGCACGTTGCCTGGTAGCAAAGCCAACGCTGGTGCTACTGGATGAGCCACTCGCCAACCTGGATGTCCACCTACGCGCCACCATGGAAGAGGAGTTTCGCCGCTTCCATCAACACAGCCATGCCACGCTGATTTACATCACCCACGACCAACAGGAAGCGATGGCACTGGCCGACCGCATCGTGGTGCTGGATGCCGGGCGTGTGATGCAGTTCGCCACGCCGCAGATCTTGTGGCGCGAGCCCGCCAACGCGATGGTAGCCCGTTTTATTGATGATGGCCGTATCTTGCCGGTCTCGGAAATAGAGCCACAGCATAACGGGCGCGCTTTTGTCACGCTGTGTGGTTTACGCACTTCACTGCGCTGCTCGCCACAGCAGGAAGTACAACCTGAAGCACAGGCCAGCTTTCATGCGGTGGATTTTGCCGTGGCTGCGCCCGGTGAGCCGCAATTTGCCGCTCTGGTTCAGCGAGTGATCTATCGAGGCAGCGGCTATCAGATCAATGTGACGCCATTGGCGCACCCCGACGTCAGCCTGACGCTGATGCTCAACGACACTGTTTTGCCCGTCGCCGGGACCACACTGGGTGTGGCCGTGCGCGATGGCTGGATCCTTCCCTGTTAACCGATCGTTTACTCAATGGAAAAGGCGATGCGCACAACGCTTAATGCACTTTTAATCACCTCTGGCATCTTGCTCTCTGGCACGGTAATGGCTGATGACGCACCTGCGGGCACGCTGGTGGTCTACACTTCACAGGCTCCCGAAATAGCCCAACAGACGATGGACGCGTTTAAAGCGGCCTATCCGAATATCAAGGTAGAGTGGACGCGCAACGGCACCACTCAGCTGATGAATGTGCTGCACACGGAGATGCTGAGCGGCGGCGCGAAAGCGGATGTTCTGCTGGTCGCAGATGCAATCAACCTGGGTTCGCTGAAAGCAGAAGGGCAACTGTATGCGTATCCGGATGCGCCGGTGAGCCATATCAATCCCTCTTTCTACGACAAGGATAAAACCTGGTTTGGCACCAAAATTATCGCCACCGTTATTGCTTACAACACCGAACACGCCAAACCGGTGAATAGCTGGAAAGCGCTGGCAGTAGCGGAAAATAAAGGGCAGATCGCCATGCCCAGCCCGCTCTACTCCGGGGCTGCGCTGTATAAGCTCCACACCGATATCAACACCCCAGCCATTGGCTGGAACTTCTATCAGCAACTGGCGGCGTTAGGTGTGGCTCCTCAAGGTGGTAATGGCCCGGCAATCAAGGCGGTTGCTAGCGGGCTGGATAAGTACGGCATCGTCACTGACGCCGATATTATTCTGGCGAAGAAAAAAGGCTCACCCATCGATCTGGTCTATCCGCAGGAAGGGGTCTCCTACGTGACTGAGCCGGTCGCCATCCTGAAATCTGCCCACAATCTGCCAGCGGCCAAAGCGTTTGTGAATTTCCTGCTGTCAGAAAAAGGACAACAGTTGGTGGTGGAGCAGGGTAACCGTCCACTGGACGATCGTATTCCTACGCCAGCCGGTTTTACACCGTTGGATCACATCAAGCTCCTGACGCCGGATATCGCCAAAGCGATAGCGGAAGATGCCAGCGTGCGTGACAAATTCACCGCGCTGTTTGGAGGCTAAGATGAGCGTGCAGAGCGTAGAGTGGCGGCAAAAATCAGTGAAGTGTCTGCGGTGGCGACCGCGGGCGGAACCCCTGGTGTTGACGCTGCTGATTGTGATTATCGCTCTGCTCTCGGTCGCGCCTTTTCTCCGTTTGATCTGGACGGCACTGGCACCCCAGGGCACGCCTGAAGTCGCGCATTTACTGCGCTTGCTCAGCGCGCCCAGGGTCGTTACTGCCACTTTGAACACGCTAGGCTTGGGAGTAGCGGCAACCTTGTTATCGCTGCTCCTCGGCACGCTGGCCGCCTGGCTGGTGGCCCTGAGCGATCTGCGTGGCAAAACGGTTTGGGTGTTTGCCTTTATTCTGCCGTTGATGATCCCGCCGCAGGTGACGGCGCTGGCGTGGTTGCAGGGTCTGGCTCCGGGCAGCCTGTTGGCAACGCTGTTTCACTCTTTAGGGCTGCCGTGGTTTGCGCCTGGTGAACAACCGCTGTATTCATGGTGGGGCATGGTGCTGCTGCTCGGTTTGCATAATGCCCCTCTGGTCTTTATCACGGTACGCGCCGGGCTGCGGCGTCTTCCGGCGGAGTTGGTTGAGGCGGCGCGCATCAGCGGGGCTTCGCCGTGGCAGATTGCGTATACCGTGATCCTGCCGCTGGCGCGTCCGACGATTTTTGCCGCCGCCGCGCTGACGTTTGTGGCCAGCGTGGGTAATTTTGGTATTCAGGCGATGCTGGGTATTCCGGCCCGTATCCCAACGCTGATTACGCTGGTCTATCAGCAGCTTAATGCTATTGGTCCCACTGCCTTGCCGAATACCGCCGTCTATTCGCTGCTGATCGCGGTGATCACCCTGGGTGGCATGGGGATCAGTGGTTGGCTGGGTGGGCGGCGCGATGTGCGCGTCAGTGGGTCGTTACGGCCCTGGCACCAGCCGCTGGGACGCGCGCGGCTGCCGTGTGAAGCCATTGCCTGGCTGTGGATGCTGATGACGCTATTGCTGCCGCTTTCTGCATTACTGACCACGGCGCTGACGCGTGGCTTCGGTCAGGCACTCAACTGGCAAACGTTGACCTTCGAGAATTTCCAACAGGCATTATGGGGCTATCCGGCGATCAGCCAGGCCTTTCTCACCAGCCTGGCATTAACCAGCGTTGCGGCGGTGATCCTGACGGTGATGGCGCTGTTTCTGGCGTTCTTCCTCAGTTGGCAGCGCACCCTGCTGGTACGCGGATTGTGGTTTGCCAGCGAACTGACCTATGCGCTGCCAGGGATCGTGACGGGTGTTGCGGCGCTGCTGTTTTTCCTGCGCCCGCTGCCGCTGCTCAATGTTTCGCTTTACGGTACTTACTGGATAATCCTGGCCGCCTATCTGGCGAACTTTTTGGCGCTGGTACTTCGCCCCACGCTGGCAGGATTTGCCCGTATTGAACCTGCGCTGGATGAAGCTGCGCGTCTGGCGGGAGCCGGTTTTTTGCGCCGGATGTGGGATATTTTACTGCCGCTGGTGGCACCTCCCGCGCTGGCAGGGGCGCTGCTGGTGTTTCTTACCGCGCTGAATGAAATTCAGGTGTCGGTGCTGTTAGTCACTTCGTCAACACAAACCCTTGGCCCGATGATCATTTTCCTCGATGAGGGTGGCTCTGCTCCACTGGCAGCAGCGGTGGGCTGCCTGATGATTGGCGTCGTGCTGCTGCTGATGTGGCTGGCTGCGCGCCTTTCCCGTCATCTGCCGCAAGGCATACTGCCCTGGCAGGCCTGATTCCAACAAGACTCTCCGCAATCACCTGTTTTTCCGTCTTCTGGCTCTGAATATTTTTTAAACAGTGCCGATAATTGCTGCATGAAACTAGCATAACGGTTAATAATCACGCTAATTTTTTGTGAATGTTATGCTTAATGCTGACGGTAAGTTAGGAGTATTCTTAATGCATATCGTCGGTATCAAGGGCTACGCAGCAACAGGCAAGAAAAATAATGGATAAAAACGCTGATATTATGTACCGCATGCTCGTTCAGAGCGTGATTGATTATGCCATCTATATGCTGGAACCTGATGGTACCGTGGCGAACTGGAATGCGGGTGCGCAACGTGCTAAAGGCTACGTGGCTGAGGAGATCGTCGGCAAAAACTTTGCTCTGTTTTACAGCGCAGAGGATCGCCAACAGGGTGTGCCACAGCGCGGATTAGAGATTGCTGCTACTAAGGGGCGTTTCGAAACTCAGGGGCTGCGCTACCGTAAAGATGGCTCCGCCTTTTGGGCGCACGTGGTGATTGATGCCATTCACGATGACGACGGCACGCTGATTGGATTTGCCAAGATCACCCGTGATATTACCGAGCGCCGCGCCTGGGAACAGGAGCAGCTAAAGGCCAAAGAGCTGGCAGAAAAGCAGAGCGCCAAAATGTCAGCGCTGTCGAAATTTCTCGACAATATCATCGCCAACATTCCCTCCAGCGTGATTGTGGAAGATGCTATTACGCGAGAGATTTTGCTGGTGAACGATAAAGCGTTGCAGCTGTTCAGTGTGCCAAAGTCACTGATTGTGCACCATCGTCCTCATGAATGCATGAGCGCGGAACTGAGTGACTATTTCAACAGCCTCGGGGATGTTGCGTTGCGCAATGAAGGGGTGCATGAGCGTGAGCAACTGCTCCTGACCGCGCGAGGCGAGCGGATTCTGCACACCAAAGCCACCTCCATCAATGGCGAAGATGCGCTGCAAAACTACCTGATGCTGATCGTTGAAGATGTGACGGATCAGCGTGCCGCAGATGCCCGCATTCACCACATGGCGCACCACGATAACCTGACCAGCCTGCCGAACCGCATCCTGTTCCGCCAGCGTCTGAGCGAAGCGCTGCGCAGCGAAGATCGACGCAGCAACGCCACGTTATGCCTCGATCTCGACAACTTTAAAAACGTTAACGATGCGTTGGGCCATCAGGTTGGCGATGAACTGCTGCGCGCGGTGGCGAAGCGCCTGCGCAATACCCTACGCGATCAGGATACCCTGGCACGTATCGGCGGCGATGAGTTCGCCATCGTTCTGCCCTCTGTCCAGAGTGAAGCAGAAGCCAGCGTGGTCGCACAACGTCTGATTGAGGTGATCCGCCCACCGGTCAATATTGAAGGCAATAACCTCTCGGTGGGGCTGAGCGTCGGGATTGTGCTCAGCACCCCGGATATCAATACGCCAGAACAGATGCTACGTTGTGCGGACATGGCGCTGTATGAGGCCAAACGCAATGGGCGTAACCGCTTCGAGCACTTCACGCTGGAGATGGATGATATTGCGCGCAGCCGCCGTTTGATTGAAAACGACTTGCGCGATGCGCTGAGCAATCGCCAGTTAAAACTCTATTATCAGCCGATTACCAACGGCGACCAGCACACCATTATAGGCTATGAAGCGTTGATGCGTTGGCACCACCCGGTGAAAGGCGTAATCATGCCGAATGACTTCATCCACGTGGCAGAAGAGACCGGCTTAATTCATATGCTTGGTGCCTATGCGCTGTATGAAGCCTGCCGTGAAGCCGCCAGTTGGGAAGGGCAGCAGTCCGTTTCAGTCAACCTCTCGCCACTGCAATTTAAAAACAGTTCGTTGCTCTCGGTGGTGGAAGGGGCGTTACGCGAATCGGGCCTGGAGCCACAGCGCCTGGAACTGGAGATTACCGAGTCGGTACTGCTGGACGATAACCTCGGCAATATCCGCACGCTGAATAGCCTGAAAGCGCTGGGGGTGAAAATTGCGCTGGATGATTTCGGCACCGGCTACTCTTCACTGAGCTACCTGCGTTCATTCCCGTTCGATAAGATCAAAATCGATAAGTCGTTTATCAACGATATGGGCGATAGCCGCGAGGCGTTAGCGATTATTCGGGCGATTACCGGCATGAGCCGTAGTCTGGATATTCAGATCACCGCGGAAGGGGTTGAAAACAGTGAGCAGTTTGCGAAGCTACAGGAAGAGGGATGTACGCTGTTTCAGGGATATCTGTTTGGACGCCCGCAGCCTTCGGAGCAGCGCTTAAAAAAGCTGGATAGCGACGAAAGTGAATAAGCAATAAGAGAACCGGCCCTGAGAGGGCCGGTTTTGCTATCAAGAGGCGCTGCCGTCCTGATGGGTTTCCATGCGGCCCAGCTCTTTGTCGAGCAGGAACAGGCCGTCACCGCTGTTACCGACGATAGCCAGTTTATCCAGTACGGTTTTGAACAGCTTCTCTTCTTCGTGCTGCTCTGCCACATACCACTGCAGGAAGTTAAAGGTTGAGTAGTCCTGTGTGGTGATGGCGGCGTGCGCCAGTTCATTGATGCGCGCAGTGATCAGCTTTTCGTGATCCAGCGCCTGCTCCAGCAGTTGCTTAATGGAGTCCCATGCGATAGGTGGTGCTTCGATAGCGCCTAACAGTGGCAGCGCACCGGTATCGCTCAGGTAGTCGAACAGACGCTGCATGTGCTGCATCTCTTCGCGTGAGTGCTCTTTCATAAATGCCGCTGCGCCTTCCAGACCTTTATCAGCACACCAGGCGCTCATTTGCAGGTAGAGGTTGGCAGAGAAGAACTCAAGATTCAGTTGCGCGTTCAGGCGTGAAATCATGTCAGGCGTCAGCATGGGCATTTCCTCAAATTTGTCTGTTTTATGTGCAGTAAGCAGTGGTGGAATTATGCACCATTACAGCGAAAAAGAGAAAGAGAAATAAGAAAAAATATTCACGATATATTATTGATTTAACTGTAATTATTTCACTAATTGAATGCGAGCGATTATCATTATTGTCCGCTTTTCACTCAAGGGAGACCCGGCAATGCCAAGTGTGGGGTTTTGTGCAGCTGCACAGCAGTACTGAATCAGGTAAAAGTGCATAATTTTGCGTAAGTTAAAGATAAATAAACACTTTTGTTTTCATTGTTGAAATTAAGTGTTTAATTATCAATGCGTTGCGTTTTGTGGGATGTGATAACTATTTGCCGTTCAATGGGTTGTTCGACTAAAAAAAAGATGACATCATTGCGCCTGTTTTTTTACTGTCATCCACCCTTCACAGAGGACGCCGCTATGTCCGGTACAATGCTTGTTGTCAGCACTTGTTGCCGAGCTGTGCTTCGAAAGCGCATTGGGCGTCCTTCTGGCTGTTATCCAGCGATCCCCTTTCTCACCATGCGGTGAGGCCAGCCTGACGTTCTCTGTTGGACATGAGTAAAGACAGAGCTGTTCTGGCTTTACTGATGTCTATCGGTTGCGGCTGCCATTCTGTTACGCACGCTGCCTTGTGACGTTATTCGCCGGGGAATCTTCCTCATTGCTGTGCCATTGGCACCCACTCATCCTTGACCGCTAGGGATTTGTGCTATGAAACCACTGAAAATTGCCGCCAGCGTCCTGGTGGCGCATGAACTGATTACTGCACGCCAGGTTGTAACGCTGGATAATACCGACTTCACGGATGTGGCGGCAGTTGTCGTCTCTCTGGCCGATTCGCGCAGCGGCGTGCTGGCGCTGTTACGCCATACCGGTTTTAATCTGCCGGTATTTGTTGCTATTGCTCACCCGGAACAGGGGCCAGCCCTGCCTGAAGGCTGCCAGGCTTACAGTGGTAGTGCGGCCGATGTTGCCGCACTGGAAGCGGCTGCTCATGCTTATGAAAGTGCGCTGTTGCCGCCGTTCTTTGACACGCTGACCAAATATGTGGCGATGCAGAACAGCACCTTTGCCTGTCCTGGTCACCAGGGCGGCGCGTTTTTCAAAAAGCACCCGGCAGGCCGCCAGTTCTTTAATTTCTACGGCGAAAATGTGTTTCGTTCAGACATGTGCAACGCCAATGTCAAACTGGGCGATCTGCTCATCCATGAAGGCTCCGCCAAGCATGCGCAGAAATTTGCCGCAAAAGTCTTCAACGCCGATAAAACCTATTTCGTGCTCAACGGCACCTCCAGCGCCAATAAAGTGGTGACCAACGCCCTGCTGACGCGTGGCGATTTGGTGCTGTTTGACCGCAACAACCACAAGTCAAACCACCACGGTGCGCTGATTCAGGCAGGCGCTACGCCGGTCTATCTTGAAGCGGCGCGTAACCCGTTTGGCTTTATTGGTGGCATTGATGCGCACTGTTTCGATGAAGCCTATCTGCGCAAGCAGATTGAGGCGGTAGCGCCACAGCGCGCCACCGAGGCTCGCCCGTTCCGCCTGGCGATTATTCAGCTCGGCACCTACGACGGCACGGTGTACAACGCACGCCAGGTGGTCGATCGCATCGGCCATCTGTGTGACTACATCCTGTTTGATTCCGCGTGGGTGGGCTATGAGCAGTTTATTCCGGTGATGGAAGCGGGTTCCCCGCTGCTGCTCGATCTCAATGAAAACGATCCCGGTATTTTTGTGACGCAGTCCGTACACAAACAGTTGGCAGGTTTCTCGCAGACTTCGCAGATCCACAAAAAAGATAACCACATTCGTGGCCAAAAACGTTTTTGCCCGCACAAGCGGTTGAACAATGCGTTTATGCTGCACGCCTCCACCAGCCCGTTCTATCCGCTGTTCGCCGCGCTGGATGTGAATGCCAAAATGCATCAGGGCCCGGCAGGACGTCGTTTGTGGCATGAGTGCGTCACGCTGGGGATTGGCGCGCGTAAAGCGATTCTTTCCCGCTGTGAAATGATCAAACCTTTCTTGCCAGAGCAGGTTCATGGCAAGCCGTGGCAGGATGCGGACACAGAAACTATCGCCGCCGATCCCGCGTACTTTAGCTTCGAACCTGGGGCGAAATGGCACGGATTTGAAGGCTATGCGCGCGATCAGTATCTGGTTGACCCTTGCAAACTGTTGCTCACTACACCGGGTATTGACGCCTCCAGCGGCAAATACACCGAGTTTGGTATTCCCGCTACCATTCTGGCGAACTACCTGCGTGAAAACGGCATTGTGCCGGAAAAGTGCGACCTCAACTCGATCCTGTTCCTGCTGACCCCTGCCGAAAGTGCCGAGAAAATGGCGCTACTGGTGGCGAAACTGGTGCAGTTTGAGCAACACGTGAAAGACGATGCGCTGTTGGAAGAGGTGCTGCCGACCGTGTACCGCAAAAATGCGGCGCGTTATCAGGGTTACACATTACGTCGCCTGTGCCAGGAGATGCACGATCTCTACGTCAATCATGACGTGAAAGATCTGCAAAAGGCGATGTTCCGCCAGGAGAGCCTGCCAGCGGTTAAGGTGAATCCGCAGGATGCGCATCAGTCCTACATTCGTGGTGATGTTGAGCTGGTCGCCATTGCGGATGCCGCAGGGCGCGTGGCGGCAGAAGGTGCGCTGCCGTATCCGCCGGGTGTGCTGTGTGTGGTGCCGGGTGAGGTTTGGGGCGGTGCGGTGCAGCGTTACTTCCTCGCGCTGGAAGAGGGCATCAATCAGCTACCTGGCTTCTCGCCGGAGTTGCAGGGCGTGTATAACCAGGCTGATGATCAGGGGCATATCCGCCTGGTTGCCAATATGTTGTTGCAGGATTAATCCGTCGCAGGGGGCATTTTTGCCCCCTCATTGATATTGCGTCTCAACAAAATGTCACACTTTTCCCTGCGCTTAAGCATCTTCCTGCTGTCTGCTGATGGCCTGAGTCCGTATCATTGGCGCGACAACGAAGAATCAAATAAACATTCCAATGAATTTCCGTAATTTTGAAGCCGAAGAAAAGCTGTTCATCCGCCGTGCGGTGGTGGCTTTTATGCTGGTGGTAAGCTGTTTCACTATTCTGGGCGTTAACCTCTGGCGGTTACAGGTACGCGATCACAGCTATTATCAGACCCGTTCTAACCAGAACGACATCAAAATGATCCCTATCGCGCCGACGCGTGGGTTGATCTACGACCGTAATGGCATCCCGCTGGTGAAAAACGTCACCTGGTATGCCATTTCGCTGATGCCGTACAAAATCACCGATATGCAGGCGTTGCTGAAACAGCTAACGCCGCTGGTCGATCTCACGCCCGATGAGATCGATACCTTTATGCACACCCTGAAGCAGAGCAGCCGCTATAAGCCTGTGGTGCTCAAAGAGGAGCTGACGGATGAAGAGGTGGCGCGTTTTGCCATTAATCAGTTCCGCTTCGAAGGCGTCAGCATCGATAGCTATCAGGATCGTGAGTACCCTTACGGCGCTGATTTGGCACACGTGGTGGGCTACGTGTCGAAGATCAACGATAACGACTTTAAGCGCCTGAATGCTGAGGGTATCGGTGAGGAGTATGCTGCGGACCACAACATTGGTAAGCAGGGCATTGAAGGCTACTACGAAAGCCTGCTGCACGGAAAACCCGGCTATAAAGAAGTGGAAGTGGACAACCATGGCCGCGTAGTTCGGGTGCTGAAAGAGGTGCCGCCGGTGGCCGGGAAGAACATCACCCTGACGCTGGACCTGCATCTGCAACAGTATATTGAGAGCCTGCTGGTTGGGCAGCGTGCGGCGGTTCTGGTAGAAGATCCCCATGATGCTTCGGTGTTGGCGATGGTTTCCGCGCCGAGCTACGATCCGAATCCGTTTGTGAAGGGGATCAGCTACAAGGATTACAAGAGCCTGTTGCAGGATAAGAACCTGCCGCTGATCAACCGTGTGACGCAGGGTCTCTACCCACCGGCGTCGACGGTGAAACCGTATATGGCGATGTCAGCGCTGCTGACCGGCGTGATCACACCACAAACCAGCTTCTTTGGTGCGCCAACCTGGACGCTGCCGGGCACCGATCGTAAATACCGCGACTGGAAAAAGAGCGGCCACGGCATGCTGGATGTGACCCGGGCGATTGAGGAGTCAGCGGATACCTTCTTCTATCAGGTGGCCTACATGATGGGGATCGACCGTATCCACACCATGTTAAGCCAGTTTGGCTATGGTAAATCCACCGGTATCGATCTGCATGAGGAGTATAATGGCCTGCTGCCGAGCCGTGAGTGGAAGATGAAGGTACATAAAAAGGGCTGGTATCAGGGTGATACCGTTTCGGTGGGGATCGGCCAGGGTTACTGGATCGCCACACCGATCCAGATGGTGAAAGCGATGGTGGCGTTAATCAACAACGGTAAGGTGATTACACCGCATCTGCTGGAGAAAGCGCAGTTAGGTAACAGTGTGGAGATGTACCAGCCGAAAGCCGCTGAACCGCAGATTGGCGATCCGAAATCGCCTTACTGGTCCCTGGTGCGTCATGCGATGTTTGGCATGGCGAATGCGCCAAACGGGACCGGCTATAAGTATTTCCACACCGCGCCTTACGGCATTGCCGCGAAGAGTGGAACCTCGCAGGTGTTTAGCCTGCGACAGAACCAGGTGTATAACGCGAAGATGATCCCGATTCGCCTGCGCGACCACATCTTCTACACCGCCTTTGCGCCGTTTAACAGCCCGAAAGTCGCCATCGCCCTGATTCTGGAGAACGGCGGTAGCGATGGCGTCACCGCAGCACCTCTGATGCGTCAGATTATGGACCACATTTTCCTGCCGCCTCAGGCCGCGCCAGCGGATGCGAGCCAGCCCGCAACGCCGGGAGATGACTCCACCACCAGCGATCAGTAAGCGAACTTCTGCGCAGCACTGAGCACTGTTCTGCTAGTCACCAACGCCACCGTTGAAACACGGTGGCGTTGTTTTTTGTGGGCTGGCTGGAGATACCCGTTGCTTGAAAGAAGATATATATTTGATATCATTTGCTGCATTAATGAACACCTTATCAGAGACCTCTGTTATGCCTCTCAACGCGGAAAATAAAGCAGGCAGTTTCCTGTTCCGGCTACGCAGTAAAGATACTCCAACCGGAGTGAGTGCCGAGACGCTGGACAAGCTGATGCAGGAGACGGGCCTGAGTAAAACGGAAGTGACACATCTGGCGCTACGTAACCTGGCAAACAGCTATTTGCCAGCCTATGAACCAGACGATGGCGTGCTTACGGAAGCGCAGTATCAACATATTCGTGAGGCCAGTAAGGCCACGGATGTACCGGACGACAGTTTTGATGAGAAGCTCTTTTAACAGGAGTCGCCAGGATGGCCTCAGTTGAGCCTTAAACACCACAGCTGTATCCCGTGTTACCAAAGGTCGCCAACCTGGTTTGGGTGCACTTCCCACATCTGCCAGGTGTACCTGGCCCCTATCCACGTCCAGCCCTGGTTACCGCCGTCTCACGCGAACATCACGCCGTTAAGGTGGTTTTTGGTACCAGCCAGAAGACCGATCGCCTTTATCTAACGGAGTTTGTGGTCAGGAAAAGCGATACCGATTTCCTCCAGGCCGGCTTATCGTGGGATACCAAGTTTGACGTCAGCCGCGAGATTAAGCTGCCGTTCAATCGCCAGTGGTTCGATATCGCTCCGACCCGTGAAGGCCAGCCAAAATCGACATCCCCAGTGATGGGCACGCTGCCTGCGAGCTATATGCCCGCCCTCAGGCTGGCACTGGCGAATGTTCAATAGAGTTTGTTGGGGGAATGGTGGTTGATTAGTTTTAGGGCTGAGGGCTGAGGGCTGAGGGCTGAGGGCTGAGGGCTAAGGGCTAAGGGCTAAGGGCTAAGGGCTAAGGGCTAAGGGCTAAGGGCTAAGGGCTAAGGGCTAAGGGCTAAGGGCTAAGGGCTAGAGGCTAGAGGCTAGAGGCTAGAGGCTAGAGGCTAGAGGCTAGAGGCTAGAGGCTAGAGGCTAGAGGCTAGAGGCTAGAGGCTAGAGGCTAGAGGCTAGAGGCGAGGGCGCTACGCTGAGTGTAGCAGTAGAGCGGTCTGGTGGATTTTTTAGCAATTTCGCGCCAGTTTGCTGCAAAAGAGAGCAGTCGGCGCAGAACTGACGAAAAGCGTTTGACGCTCCCGGCCAGTTAGGGTTTAATGCGCCCCGTTGCCCGAATAGCTCAGTCGGTAGAGCAGGGGATTGAAAATCCCCGTGTCCCTGGTTCGATTCCGGGTTCGGGCACCAAAATTTGAAACCCTCGCTTCGGCGGGGGTTTTTGCATTTCGGGGTTTGGGTTGTAAGACTTCTTTTTCCGTAAGCTTTGAGCTAACTGAATCATGTGTGATATTTGCTATGTCGCCCATATTCAGTAGCAGCATGTTAGGCATGAGGCGCTTCCAAGCTTCATCTACTTCGCGCTGGAACTTGAGCTTTTGATCAGCGTGCTCATATTCCTGTTTTACCCAGAGTTCGGCGTAGTGACGGCGTTCGGAGTCACTGCGGGATTCAATTCCTAAAAGAGTTATGGGATCTATATTAGGTGACTGTAATTTTCTAATACCACTATTCAGTCCCTCATAACGATTGCTCTCATGAGGCGACATTTCAAACGCAGATATTTCCTCGCGTAAAGGTATATCTTCATTTATATGTTTCTTGTGGTCATTTTTTCTTTGGAGTTAACTTCAGCCTTAGAATTAAAATAAAATATAAAGAGAAATGAAGATGAAATTAAAAACAACCTCATAACACATCGAAAAAAATTAACCTATTAAATAAATTTAAATATACGCTAGGATTACTGAATATAAATAGGAAAGAAATAGTAAAATAAGAAAATAAATATGAAATTAATAGTTTAAAATATACTATGGTAAGCAACGATATGTTATGGGCACACATGACGGGTTGGTATCAACTCAAAATCATAAATTTATCTTAAGTAGCTGAGGTTGAGCTATAATGAGTGAGCATACAATCCCTTTATTATCAATTAGATGGATGTGGTGCGAAAAAAAATACTTTAGCATATTGATTAATTTTGCATATAGATAGATTATATGTGCATAACACTATCAATTCACTAACTATGATAAATGGTATGCGTAATGGAAAATGCACTATTTCTAAATATAAGTGATATTCACGTAAAAAATGAAAATAAAGAAAGGATAATAATTAAACTAAAAGCTCTCATTCGACATTTAAACGTTTTTAGCATTGAGAGTGAAAATATCTTCATTTTGGTTTCTGGTGATATAGCATATAGTGGTCTCAAAGAAGAATATGAATATGTGTATGATTATTTTGAAGAGCTTGCCACAAAATATCATTTAATTATGTGCCCTGGAAACCATGATCACGATTTCTCCGTATACACTTCCATTGTGCGAAACCAATTATTAAAAGCAGAGGTTGACTCTCTTGATGACGGCTCAATTGAATTAATCACTCAAGGTATGGATGCCTATTATAAGTTTGATGAATCACTTACCACATTTAGACCTGACTCTTACAACAAACTTTCAAAGTCTTATGTCTTGAACTTAGGTAAGAGAAAAATTGGCATCACAACATTTAATACTGCTTGGTGTTCTCAAAGGAATGAGAAAGGCGGAGATATGTCTTTCCCGACAAAATATATAATAGATGCGCCGCAGTGCGATATTAATATTACAATGCTTCATCATCCTTTATCTTGGTTAGAACCTAATAATCATAAACAACTCAGAAATATCCTGAGGGAAAGAAGCAATATAGTTATTACCGGACATGAACACGTAGAAGATAGTTTGAGAATTGAAAGCGAAAGTAATAAATGTCTTATGCTTGAAGCTATGTCATTTGATGATGACTGGAGCGATGATAACGGATTTATAACTTTCAAGTTTGAAGAAAATGACGTGCTCATTAAAAACTTCAAATGGCAAAACGAAGAATTCCATGAAATAAAACAGATTAAGCAAAGTGAAATTATAAAAAGCAATTCAATCAGCACAAATAACTACATTGTAAAAATAGATTATTTAAAATCAATTAAAGATATTGGAGTTAATTTTATACATCCAGATAAGGATGATTTGACTCTAGAAGATGTGTTTATTTACCCGAACCTGAAAAAAATTGATGGCAATAGCAAACTTGATATGAAGAAATTTTCTTCGGATAGCATTCTATCTGGAGGTAACAAGAAAGTTATTTTAATCGGTGATGAGTACTGCGGTAAATCTACACTGCTTAAAAAATATTTTTTAGATTCCGTCAAAAAAGGATATCTTCCACTTTCAATAGATTGTAGCACTGTCAAAAGAGCAGGTTTAGAATATGATAAAATTCTACAGCGCTTCCTTGAAGTCCAATATGAAAACTTGAGCTTAACTGAATTTGTAAATAGCACGGCAACTAAGGTTGCACTTATCGATAGCTTTGATCTAATTAGAGGTGATAGAAAGTCTGTTGAACTCTTCTTAGATAAATCTGCAAGAGTATTTGATATTATAATTATTTCAGTAAGTGATAGTTTTGACTTCAATGGGAGTGAGCTTATAGGTGAGAATTACTTTGATGAGAGTTTTGAAAAATATGAAATGTTACGTCTTGGATATAAACTTAGGTATGATCTAGTTCATAAATGGAACTCCCTTAAAGAAGAATGTAGTAATGAAAACAAAGTCCTCCTAGCTAAAAATGATCTTGCATTTAAAACCATATCGAGGATCATCGGAAGGAATTACATTCCGTCTACACCATTCTTCCTACTGACCATGCTTCAATCGATGGAAAATGGAAACTCCTTGGATGTGAATGCTGGCTCATATGGATACTATTATGAGTATTTAATTACTCACAGTTTAGGTAGCGCTTCTGTTAGAAAAGAAGAACTAGATGAGTTCTTTAATTATGTCAAAGAGCTGTCATCCCATTATTTCACTAATAACCTCCAAGAGGAAACTACTGATAATTTATGGGATTTCAACCTTAATTTCTGCCAAGATTATGGTGTTAGAATTGATTATGAAACAAGAATATCTCTTCTAGTTAAAGCGAAAATAATGGAAAAAAAGGATGGCGGATATTATAAATTCAAATACCCTTATGTCTATTACTTTTTTATAGCCAAGCATTTGGCTGAAACTATCAGAGATGAAAAAACCATTGAGATAATTAATGGCCTTGTTAGTTCATTAGGTAAAAGGCGTAGTATGAGCATCCTGATGTTCTTAACTCATCATTCAAGAGACGAATCAATACTCGACAAAGTAGTTGAGCAAGCTAAGAAACTATTCAAAGATAACTCCCCAACTAAACTTGATCTTAATATCAAATTTATAAATGACATTGTTGATGCTCTTCCTAAGTTAAATTTTCAAAAGCAAGACCGATTTCAATTACGTCGTGCTTATGAGGATCGCAAGGATATAATCGAAGAAAACAACAGCGTTGACAAATTTGATGATGATAATTTTCAAAGTGATAGAAAGGAAGATGAGCAAGCTGGAACTGATCTGCTTAAAGAAATGAACTTAACATTTAAGTCTCTAGAGATTCTAGGCCAATTATCTAGAAACTACTATGGTTCTTTAAAGGTTCCTCAGAAAAAAAGACTGCTTGGTGAGGCAATTGATGCCCCCCTTCGATCTCTCGACTTCTTTATTGATTATATAAAGGATGAGACAGATATAGTCTTAGACGCTATTGAGCGTAGAATTTCAGAGCAAAATGGTGAGAAAAACATCAACCTCACTCAGCTTCAATTAAAAGAGATGGCGAAGCACTTTCTTTTTCAATTGGTATTAGGGTTAAGTTATACCTTCCTGACGAAGATCTCATCTTCAATTGGGAGTAATAATTTACAACCTGTGATTGATGATTTGTGTGATGCTCATAACTCTAATTCCGGTAAAATACTAAAGCTTGCTACTATGTTAGAGTTAGGAAATTCAATATCAGTTGAGCATTTAAGAACAATATTGCAAAGCCTAGATAAAAACCCAATATCTGACAACTTAGTTAAGAGTATCATATTAAATTATCTCTATATGTTTGAACGTTCAGATGTGGAAGTTCAGCAAATATGCGCCGTTGCTGAAATAAGCTATAACTCTGTTTCCAAGCAAATTGGTTTGGATAAATTGAATAAGAATAATTAATAGATAACCTCCCCATTAGGGGAGGTTTTTTAGAATGAGTTTGTAGCATAACTTTTATTACTTAACTAATTTTGTGGAGGAGATGATTCGTATAGTTCAGCCTTATAAACCATCGCCTGACTAATCTGATCCAATCGATCTTAATCCGTCTTTCTTTCAGGCTAACCCGCTGTACACCGGCATGATCATCTTTGTTGAGCGTGAAAATGTCTGGCGTCAGGTTGCTGAGGGTGAATCCAAGCAGCACTATGGTATTTACTCCGGGAGTGGGGAAAGAGTGACGGAGAAACATTCATCCCTAACGGATAAATGCTTTCCGTCAGGAAGCGCAGATAGATATGCCGCGCTGGCTGGTTTGTACAAAACACCTTATTACCCAGGTGACATCCGCATTAAGTGTTTGAGTGGATTGATCACTTCAAAAGAAAGAGTGCTCTCAAGTCA
Organism: Candidatus Pantoea multigeneris; assembly: GCF_011752615.1. Taxonomy (NCBI): domain Bacteria; kingdom Pseudomonadati; phylum Pseudomonadota; class Gammaproteobacteria; order Enterobacterales; family Erwiniaceae; genus Pantoea; species Candidatus Pantoea multigeneris. The sequence goes on along the minus strand of NZ_VWXF01000002.1, from coordinate 251,050 downwards.
TTAAGTTCTAGATGGCAACCGCGTTAGAATTTCTCTCAGGCTGCTGAAACATTGGCTGGTTGTTGAGATAACAATAATAATGCCGAACCAGTTTCCTACCGCTAAAAGCAGATGTCAGCGATAAAATAGTTTTGCGGAGATGAGAATAAAAAATCGCCATAAATTGCCAGCGCTCAGGGCCTGCACGCAGACCGGTGGTGTATTCGTTACTTCGGGAGTTGAAGCTCCGGCGTGATTTCACTGAGAGCATCCGCTATCTCAGCAGGGGATTGAAAATCCCCGTATCCTTAGTTCGATTCTGGGGGCGGGCACCAAAATTTGAAACCCTTGTTTCGGCGGGGTTTTTTGCATTTCGGGGTTTGAGATTTTTCTCAGCTTTGTAAAATATACTTCTTTTAATGCGTCTGTTTTTTAAATCATGATGTCTACTTAGAGTTAAAAATTAAATTAGTATATTTATTATGATTGTCAATCACGAATCCCATGTTTTTTTGATATAAAATAATAGTTATTTTAATTGCGATTAACACTAGAAATCTAACGAAAACTATTAAGTAGAACACCTAAAAAAAATACAAAACTTTACCATCATATTTCATCGTTAAATCTAGACATGATTCTTCATTCGAGTATAGTTAATCACCGTAATTTACTAATGATATAACATGGATACTTTTGAAGGATTAGGAGATGGTAGTTACTTTTTTGCTGGTATGTTTAATCTAACGGAAGGTGAACTAGCATTCTGGATTGTGGTTGATGAGGCGAGTAAACAACTCAATGTTCAAGATGTATTTGCATTAGCATTAATTATTGGCGGCATGCCGTTAATAAAGACCAGAGGGAAACTCGATGCGAAGAGAACAACTAAAGGTACTAGTGCGTTATCTTTAGCAATGAGAACAATGATTAAACACCGCTTAAGTTCGAGCTGGAGATCACCAACATGGAAGACTATGCTAAATGGTCAATGGGCCAGGACCAACAGCCTTGGCGGACTAATCGGGCGCTGGCTACCATGGCTCGGTGTTGCTATAACAGCATATGACGTAACTAAAATTACCTGGAATAGCATCAAACGATTCAATCTCATCGTAAAACCGGAGCATAGAGTATGAGTCTGGATAACGAAATACTGGCCTTTATACAAAAAGAACTCTCTGCCAAAGATCTGACCTTAGACAGTGCTCTCAATATCGGAAAGCAAGCTACAGTGCCAGAAGATGTCTGGGATCTGTTAGAAAAGATCGCGGATGTTTACAGCATTGATTTTACTCATATCGAATGGCACAAGTACTTTCCACAGGTAGGCATCCCATTTCTGCCTAACTTTATTCTACCGCGTAGTCTTAAAACTGATTATTCAACCCCTGAGCGACTGACGATAAAAATGATTGTAGAAGCAGCAAGGGTAGGGAGGTGGAACTATGACCATTGATAAAGAAAAAATTACAGCATCGTCTAAAAGTGAGTTTTTTTGATGATGTCAAAATTAATTAGATTGCTACGAAAAGCCCTTTCCGAAATTGGTGGGGCATTGACGATTTTCATCACTATGCTTGCCATGTTCCCCGCGTTCTTTCTCAGCACCGGGTTCATGCGCGTTGTCATACCTATGCTGGTTTCGCTGCTTGGCCTGGCTGTATATTTCGGCTGCTATTTTATTGCGCATAAGAAAGACCGCGATTAAGAAACCGGCTGGGAAATATATGCAATACCTTAACCAGATTAAAGGCATGAAAAATAATGGAGAACATAAGACGTGATCTGTCGTTGTTTTTACGTACCGTGGTGATTGGCATAATGCGTTTTCTCATGCTTGCAGGCGTGTTTGTAATTGGCTCGCTTGCCTGCTGGCTCATCGCACTTCCACAACATCGGCCCTGACAGGTACAAGCCAGCAAAGTCGAACAGGGCACTAACCCGCTAAAACCGAACCCACGCCGGCTCAAACCCGAAAAATATCTGCTTACAACCGACACAGTCCGGTTTTAATACCAACATTATCAATGTGAATAAAACCTTCTATTAAAATAAACAGTTACGCCAGTAGGTATTCGAATTGTATTTCATTAGCAAAGAAATGTTTATTAACATCAGGGAGCGGTCTGAGATATAAACCCTATAAATATCAAGCCAATGAAATTAATAAGGCACCTCTTGATTAGATAATGAATGATTTGATATTGTTATTATCACCAAATAAAAAAATTAAAATAACTTGTCGCTTAGTGCAAAACAGGATTAGTATAAATTTCGTATTGCAACGGGTTACAGCTCATATATCAGTTATCTCTGTATACAGCTGTTGTATGTTTAAATTTAAACATTCATGTGGACAGATAAATGGTAAATATATCGCAAGACGAGTTAATTTCTCACCCTTTGCGCCCGCTCGGCGCACTGGAAAATTATGCCTGGCAAGTTGATACCACCAGCCCGAAACACTTCTCTATTACCGCTGAGGTCAGCGGGAAAACCTCGGTAGAGGAGTGGGCCAATGCGCTGAAAAAAGTCCAGGCCCGGCATCCCTTAGCGAATATTCGCGTGGATAAGCACAATGGCGAACGGCTGCATTTCTTTCACGATCCCCACGTCACTATTCCCCTGCGTGTTGCACGATTAAATAAAGTCACGTCCATTGAGCGTGAGCTGGAGCGCGAATTCGCCGCACCTTTCGGTTTTGGCGATGTGGCGTTATTGAAAGCAACGCTGTTATATAGCGAAGACCGCTGCGTATTGATTATGACTGCGCATCACGCTATTGCTGATGGCCGCTCGCTGACGTATTTCATTCACGATGTGCTGGAGACATTAGCCGGAAAAAATCTGCCTGCGCTGCCCTTGTTGCCTTCGATTGAAGACATTTGTCTGCAACCCAATGAGCCTGCGGGAAATATTAATCCGCCAGCGCTGCTGCCAAGCCCGATGCCATATGCGGAGCGCAGCTTAGCGCAGCTGAAAATTCAACGGCTGAAGCTGTCGAAGGAATTGTCTCAGGCAATTCGCGCTCGTTCCAAACAGGAACACACGACGGTACATGGCGCACTGTCTGCGGCGGTGGCTATTGCACTCCATAGCTCACCAGGGTGGAGCGGTTTACCGGTAAGGATTTGTACACCCATCGATGCGCGTAAATATGCCGATCTCGACTATGGATTGAGCTTCCTCGCACTGTTTCCGACCTACGATTATGCAGCGGGCAATGCGGCAGAGTTTTGGAACATCGCCCGCGCGGTCACGAACGATCTCAATGCCTACCGTGAGCGGCCCGGTATGGCGGCATTAATCCATCTGGTGCAGGAGATCATGGAAAATAATCATCTGCCGGATAAGGTGAAATTTGACCGTGAAATCTGTGCGCCCGACATTCTGATTTCGAATCTTGGCGTGTTGCCATTCGCGCAGGAGTTCGGCCACGTCAAACTGGAATCCCTGTGGGGGCCAAGCGTGTTGATCGGTACGGAAGGGGAGCAAACTGTGGGAGTGGCGACCATTAATGGCGCAATCCACCTGATTCATACTTCTTACAAACCGGCTCCTGATTTCCTTGCCACAGCGGAGAAAGCACTGGCGGTGGCGGTGGGACTTTCCGCTTAAAACTGAAAGGCATCCAGCGAACAAACTTGCCGGGTGCCTGCTCGACATTTAAGGCACTGATCCTCGTAATCTTCCTCTACTGAGCTTGTGCCAGCCAGTCTATCCCTTGTTCAGCGAATGTGAATAACTGTTCGTAGTACCCCTGTCCGATAACGCTACGCACAATCTCCGGGTCAGTATTCAGGTAGTCATGCACCAGCGCATTACGTAAACCGATAACTTTTCGCCAGGACGTCAGGCTCTCCATAGGCTGATTTCCTTTCTGTACCAGTATCTCAAAAGCCTGGTAAGCATCTTGTGGAGCAAACCCAGCTTGCTTCTTTGCCCAGTGTTTGGCTATGCCCAGAGCTGATAGGATTGCCAGGTATAACACCCGTTCTGCTGCACGCTGTTCCAGAGCAGACAGTACTCTGTTTTCGACTACTATTCTCAGCTGTTCTAATTCTGCGTAGAGTCGCTTATTCTTTACTATTATCTGATCCAAATATTCTGTACTGGGCATTAAACATCCTGTTTTTACTTAACTTACTGCTCAGTTCATGCCAAAAAGGCACATCTTTTTTATGGTTTTCTCCGCACATATTTTATCAATATCCCCCGTTCACATTGCCTAATTTTTACCAAAACCCCCTGCATCGCCGCCACGGTTAACGTATTATGGTCCACTTTGGTTGACAACTTAGCGCCGGAGGGGCGATGAGTAAGAAAATGGCCCTGATAACCGGGGCGAGTCGAGGTATTGGCGCTGCGGTGGCACGCCATTTTTGGGCGCAGGGCTATTCATTGCTGCTGGTGGCGCGTGACGCACAACGGCTTGAGCGCTTTGCTGCCAGCCTGCATGAGCAGTTGGGACAGCAAGTCACCCTGCTGGCCGTAGATCTCAGCGATCCGGTGGCGACGGCGGAGGTGCTGACGCCAGTACTGAGCCAGCTGCACAAAATTGATGTGCTGGTTAACGCGGCGGGGATTTTCCGGCCTGGATCGAGCAAGGCGCTGCTGCCCGATTTCAGCGCGATGCTTGACGTCAACGTCACGGCGGTACATCACCTGTGCCAGTTGGCCCTACCGGCGTTACGTCATGCTGGCCGGGCGCATATCTTCAATCTCTCTTCGCTGAGCGGAGTGCAAGCCTATGGCAGCATCGCCGGTTATGCGGCCAGTAAACATGCGCTGGTGGGCTACAGTTTGTCGCTCAGTCGCGAACTGGCTGGGCAGGGGATTAAAGTCAGCGTGCTGTGCCCGGACGTGGTGGATACCGACATGTCCGTAGGCTCCGGGCTAACAGCAGAAGAGATGCTGCAACCGGAAGACATCTGTAAATCTATCGCCTTTATTCTGTCTCTGTCGCCAGCGGCACACATCGAGAAATTAGTGCTGGGACGGGTCTATCGTCCAGCGGTGAAAAAGTAGAAATCCTGAAATGATTGAGATTAAAAACGTCAGCCACAGCTTTGGTGAGCGCAGCGTATTGCGCAACCTGTCGCTGAATATCGATGAAAAGCGCGTCGGCATTGTCGGCAGCAACGGCTGTGGCAAAAGCACCTTTGTCCGCCTGCTCAATGGCCTGTTGGTGCCGCAGCAGGGCGATGTGGTGGTGGATGGTCTGAACACCCGTAAAGCAGGCAAAGCGGTACGACGTAAAGTGGGGTTTGTCTTCCAAAACCCAGATAACCAGATAGTGCTGCCGCTGGTGGAAGAAGACCTCGCCTTCGGCATGAAAAATCTTGGCCTCAGCAAAGCGGTGATTGAGCAGCGCATTGAGGCGGTGCTGGCGCGTTACGATATGCAGGACTTCCGTCAGCATCCGGCGCATCTGCTCAGCGGCGGTCAAAAACAGCTGATGGCGATTTCTGGCGTACTGGTGATGGAGCCGGATTACATCGTGTTTGATGAGCCGACGACCCTGCTCGACCTGCGTAATAAACGACGCATCGCTCAGGCTATTGATGAGCTGGATCAGAAGGCTATTGTGGTTTCACACGATCTCGAGTTCCTGCAACACTTTGACCGCGTGCTGGTCTTCGAACACGGCCAGGTGGTAGTGGATGACGTCCCGGCCGTGGCCATACCGGCTTATGTGGCGCGCATGTCATGACCAGCAGCGACTATCAACCGGGTCACTCCCTGATACATCGCACGCCGCCGGTCATCAAACTGCTGTTGCTGGCGTGTACCGGTACTGCGCTGTTCTTTCTGCCGCAGCTGTGGCTGAGCGGGGCGGTAGCGCTGCTGGTGGTGCTGCTCTATCCCCTGGCCGGGCTGTCATGGCGTTTGCTGCTGCGTCAGGTGAAACCCCTGTGGCCAGTGCTACTGCTGCTGTTTGTGGTGCAGGGCTTATTAGTGAGCTGGCCGGCAGGTGTGCTGGTGGTGGTACGGCTGGCAGCGCTGATCCTCGCTGCGGCATTAATCACTCTCACCACGCGCAGTTCGGCGATGATCGCCGCGCTGGAAAAAAGCCTGGGCTGGCTGCGCTTTCTTGGTATTAATCCGGCGAAAGTCAGCCTCGCGCTGGCGCTGGCGATGCGCTTTATTCCGGTGCTGGCGGCGATCACGGTTGACGTGCGGGAAGCGCAAAAAGCGCGCGGGCTGGACCACAGTATTATCGCCATCGCCGTGCCGGTGATGGTGCGCACGTTAAAGATGGCTGAGGATATTTCCCAGGCTATTGAGGCGCGGGCCTATGATGCCGCGCCAGATTCTAATGATAATCCGCGAGCCTGAGGAAAAAGCGTGACCACGAAAGATATCGTATTGATTGCCCTGTTTGCCGCACTGACTGCGGCAATGGGGCTGTTCCCGGCGTTTAATATTCCCATGATTGGCGTGCCGATTACCGTCCAGACCTTTGGCTTTATGCTGGCGGGCGCGCTGATTGGGGCCAAACGGGGCGCACTGGCGATGTTGCTGTTTGTCTTGCTGCTGGCGGTAGGCTTCCCGCTGCTGTCCGGTGGACGAGGCGGCTTAGGGATTTTCCTTGGCCCAAGCGGTGGCTATATCCTTGCCTGGCCGCTGGTGGCCGGACTGATAGGCCTGCTGTATAGCAAGCTAAAGCAGCCCACGCCGTGGCAGGAGTTTCTGATCATGGTGGCGGGCGGTATCGTACTGGAATATGCGATTGGCATTCCCTGGGTTGCGGTGGCAGCGCATCTGCCGCTGGCGAAAGCGGCGCTGGGTAGCGCCGCATTTATTCCCGGCGATATCGTGAAGATTGTGCTGGCGATCCTGATTATTCGCCCGGTGCGGCGTGCCTTTCCGGGCTGGTAATCAGCGCAGATCAATCACCACTTTGCCTTGATGGTCAGGATCGCGCAGCGCAGTAATGGCGCGATCAATCTCCAGCAGCGGGAATGTCTCTCCCAGTTCGGTGTAGATGACGCCGTCGCGGATCAGGGCCATCACTTCATCCAGCCGCGCCTGCACCTGCTCGCGCGGCTGGCTGTGAACCCACTGCCGCAGGTGGAAGTTGCTGAAACGAATATCCGGTCGTGAGCGCCAGAACTGTGGCGGTACCGGTTTACCTGACAGCAGACCATAATGAATAAACTGGCCGTTTGCGCGAATCACATCGCCATAAATAAGTGACTCATCACCACCGATACAATCCAGTACGGCATTCACGCCACCACTATTTTTTACTGACTGCATCTGCTGAAGGAAATTAACGTCGCTGGAGTTAAGTACGGCCTCAGTATTAAACTCAGAGAACAGATTCATATTCTCTTTTTTACGCACGACCACAATCGGATTTATTCCGCGCAGGTTAGCTAGCCCAATTAACATTTTACCGATGGCCGAGTTGGCGGCATTAATCAGAATGCGCATATCAGGAGAGAAAGTTAATGCCTCGGTCAGCATTAACCAGGCCGTCATCGGGTTAACGTAGCTACAAACGGCCTGTAAATCACTAATAAAATCGGGCAGGGTAAAACACCAGGCGGCATCGGTATCTTTAAGGGTTTGCCAGTTGCCCATGCTGCCAATCGGCAGAACGCGCTGGCCGGGTTGTAATGGGCTGTCTGGGTGGGCTTCGCTAATCACACCCACCCCTTCAAAGCCCGGTACGAAAGGCAAAGAGATACGCGAGCGATAGGCACCAGAAAGGGTAATAACATCAGAGGGATTGATGGTGGCATAGACCATTTTTACCCGAACCTGGCCCGCTGCCAGCGGTGGCAACGGAACATTTTCCAGTTCAACCACCTCGCTAATATCGCCAAATGCGCGGACCATGGCTCTGGTGCAGGTATTATTTTTCATGTAAAATTTCCGCCATTCGGTTATTCTGGAGTCGTATTTTTGTGACTTGTGACGTTATTATTAAAACATTCCGGGTATCCATGCGGGATATTGATTTAAACGGACATGTTCATAATTCAGTATATCTGGATTACTTTGAAGATGCGGTTGTCGAACAGTTGCGCGCCTTTAATTTAATCCCGTTATTTCGCCCGGCCACAGCTGGCGTATCCTATCATGTGAAAAAAAGTGAGGCAACGTACCACCTGCCGCTGGCGGTGGATGATATTGTCACGCCAAAAGTGATGCTGGAGAAACTGGGTAATTCCAGTCTGACCTTCGCGATTGAATTGCAACGTAATAATGAAACGGTAATTTGTGCCAGCGGCAAACTGGTGTGGGTGTGCGTCGATCTCGACGATCACAAACCACGCCCGATTCCAGAGGCCACTCGCCAGCAGTTGATCGCCTGTTTTCAGCCTGACGGAGCCTGAATAGCGTGCCCGTTCATGACAAAATCGCCGGCTATGCACGGCAAAAACCGCACCAGATTGCCATCACGCACGACGAGGGCTGCCTGAGCTGGCAGCAGCTGTGGCGCTGGTCAGTGGCGCTGTATCAGCAGATCCGCGCCCACGCTGAGCACGATCGGGTGATTGGTCTTGCCTGTGGTAATCATCTGGCTTTTGTCCCCGGCTGGCTGGCGGCTACTGCCAAACGCCATACCTGCGCGGTGTTTGACCCGGATCTGCCCGCGGCGCGGTTGGATGAGCTGCTCAGCAGAGTCAAACCCGATGAGCTGCTGCTCACGCGCGAGCAAACCGCACTGGCACAACGTGCGCAGCAGCTGGATATCGCCGTCCGCTATCTCGACGATTTGCGTGAACAAGAAGTGGAGGATGATGCCGAATTCTGTGCCGAGGTAAATGCACTCACGCCGTTTCTGATCAACTTCACCTCGGGCACCACCAGCCTGCCAAAAGCCTTTACCCGCCATCGCCGCTCCTGGTGGCAGAGCCTGCGGGACGGTTACGGACTGTTTGGGCTGGGTGAGACCACCTCCACGCTGTTTCCCGGACCGCTGTTTCACGGTATTGGGCTGTATGCGCTGAATGAGGCGCTGGATGCCGGGCATCATTTTTACTCTCTGAGTAAATGGTCTGGCGCGGGCACGCTCGCTCTGTTGGCGGAGCAGAACATTGACCGGCTGATTGTGGTGCCGACCATGCTGGCGGCCTTTGCGGAGCTGCCTGAACAGCCGTTAAATCAGGTGAAGCGGGTATTGAGCGCCGGAGCCAAAATGCAGTATCACCACTTTGCCAGCGCCCGTAGCCGTTTTCCCGCCGCACAGCTACAGGAATATTATGGCGCATCCGAATTGGGCTTTATTGCGGTCTCCAGTCTCACGGATGAAAACGTCGACGATCAACTCCTGACCGTAGGCGTAGCTTTCCCCGGTACAACGCTCAGCATCCGTAATCAACAAGATGAATGTGTGGCACCCGGCGAGACGGGCACTATCTGGCTGCAAAGCCCGCAAATTTGCGGCGGCTATTTGTGGGGGGATGAAAGTCACGCGTTCCGCCACACCGCCGTGGGAGCTACGGTACAGGATCTTGGCTATCTTGATGCGCAGGGACGGCTGGTGGTGATGGGGCGCAGCGGCGATATGGTCACGGTGGGGGGCAACAATGTCTATCTGGCGGAGATTGAGGCTGCGTTGAAAACCCTCGATGATGTGCAGGAAGTGGTGGTGCTGGCCGCAGATGACCTGCGACTGGGGAAAAAACTGCTGGCGTTTATTCGTGGTCAGCACACAGACTTTGCTTCTCTGCCGCAGCGCAGTCGCCAACTGCTGGCGAAGTATAAAATTCCCCATCATTTTGTTGCTGTTTCACACTGGCCACTCACCGTCAGCGGTAAGATTGATCGTCGAGCCTTGTTACAGGAATTCCACCCATGAACCGCGATAACTTTCAGCCCGCCGAAGACAATCAGCCCGTGATTGTTGCTGCGTATCGTACGCCGGTCGGTCGGGCGTATGGGGCGTTATCCAGCCTGAGCCTGAGCGAGCTACTGGCCCCGCTGTTCGGCAAAATAAGCGCGGATGCCCGGTTCTGCGCAGATCAGGTAGACGAAGTGATTATCGGCAATGCCACGGGCGGCGGCGGTAATATCGCCCGCCTGGCGGCGTTAAGTGCCGGGTTGCCACTGAGCATTCCGGCGGTCACGGTAGACCGGCAGTGTGGTGCCGGGCTGGAAGCGGTGATGCAGGCTTGCCGTTTGATTCAGGCGCAGGCCGGTGACTGTTATCTGGCTGGTGGGGTGGAGAGCGTCAGTACCGCACCCTGGCGGGTGGAAAAACCGGCCACGGCGAAACAGCTGCCGCGCTTTTTTTCCCGCGCGCAGTTTTCGCCAGAGGAGATTGGCGATCCGGAAATGGGCGTGGCGGCGGAGAACGTTGCCAGCAAGTACGGTATTAGCCGCGAACGCCAGGATGCCTTCGCGTTGCGTAGCCATCAGCGGGCGGTTGCTGCTCAGCAAAACGGCCTGTTTAACGCGGAGCTGGTGCCACTGAGGGCGGGCGAGCAGTGGGTAAACCAGGATGAGTGCCCAAGGCCTGCGACCTCACTGGAAAAACTGGCAGCACTGCCAGCGGCCTTTGTGGCGCAAGGGAGCGTTACCGCGGGTAACTGCTGTCCGCTGAATGATGGTGCTGCACTGGTGCTGATCATGAGTCGCCGTAAGGCTCGGGAAGCGGGTTTTAGCTCTGGCTTACAGTTTATTGATGGTTGTAGCGCAGGGGTGGATCCTCACTATCTCGGCATTGGCCCGGTGCCCGCGACGCAGAAGCTGATGCAGCGTCAGAAAATGGCCGATCTCTCCGACGTTGGGCTGATCGAGTTTAACGAGGCTTTTGCCTCTCAGGTATTGGCTTCCCTTGATCTCTTAGGCGTCGATGAACAGCGCGTCAATCAGCAGGGTGGGGCGATTGCTTTGGGCCATCCTTATGGTGCTTCCGGGGCGATTCTGGTGACGAGGCTGTTCCACCAGCGAGCGGCGTCAGGCGAAAACAGCGGTTATGCGCTGGCAATGCTCGGCATTGCCGGTGGCCTGGGATTGAGTGCGTTGTTTAAACACGTTGAGTTATCACCCACCGTGTAAAAGCGTGGCGGGGGCTAGCGTCCGCGCCACTGTGGCTTGCGGCGTTGTTGCCAGGCCTGCTGGCTCTCCTGCGCATCTTCACTTTGGGCCAACTGCGCCAGTGCTTGTTCCTGCTGTTGCTGCAAGCTGCTGCGGTCACCGTCTAAGACGATGTTTGCCAACGCATTGCAGGCCTGCACGGCCAGCGGCGCGTTAGCCGCCACCTGTTGAGCCAGCGCCAGTGCTTCCCAGGCGACGTTTTCTGCGCTCACCACCCGATTGATTAATCCCAACGCCAGCGCGCGGGTCGCGGAAATGGGCAGGCCAGTGAGCAACATTTCACGGGCTACAGCAGGCGGGAGCCGCGTCATTAGCCGTTCAATACCGCCACCTGCGGGCAGCAGATTGTGACGCACCTCTGGCAGCATCAGTTGGCAGTCTTCGGCGGCGACGATCATTTCGCACTGTAGCGCCAATTCCAGCCCACCCCCTGCGGCAGTGCCATTCAGGGCCGCGATCCAGATTTTACGCCGGGCCAGATACTGAAGCGGACTAAACCCACCGTGCCGATTACGCAAGGTATCGCCGCCGTTCACCAGGGCCTCGTTGAGATCGGCCCCGGCGCAGAAGCTCTTTTCCCCTTTACCAGTCAGGATCACCACCCGCAGTGCGGGCTGTTGTTCACAGTGATCAACCACCTGCGCGAGCTCTGCCACCATCGCGGCATTGTAGGCGTTGTGCTGTGCCGGACGGTTCAGCGTCACCTGCGCAATTTCCGGGTTTAACAGGGTGAATTCCAGCGTGGTCAGAAGCATACACAATCCTGAATGTGGTGTTTATAGCAGTGCCTGCGGGCACTGTTCGCTTACCCAACTGATAAAGCTGCGGTATTTGGCGCTGGCCTGAAGATCCTGTCGCCACAGCAGATGGACCGGGCGCGAATCGGGCAGTTGGTCGTCCAGCAGGGTGACTAGCTTGCCTGCGGCAATATCTTCCTGCAACAGCAAATCGGATTGCAGAATCAGGCCCGCGCCCGCCAGCGCTGCCCGGCGCAGTGCCTGGCTATCGTTACAGCTGAACGTTACGCTCTCTGGCCAAATCAGCTGTTCGCCGCTGCGCCACGCATTGCGTTTGTTCCAGTTACTGTAACGCAGGCAGCGATGGCGCGGCAGGTCATCAATGGAAGCGGGGGCACCGTGTGCCGCAAGGTAGGCAGGGGCGGCGGCAATCACCATGCGATACTCGCCGAGATAACGCGCAACCAATGGGCTGTCTGGCGGGATTTCGCCCACGCGTAAAGCAAAGTCGAATCCCTCAGCCAGAAGATCAACAAAGCGATCGCTCAGGCTGAGTTCAATTCGTACTTCAGGAAACTGCTGCTGAAATTCACTGCACAGGCGGGCGACCACACAAGCCCCTAATGTAAAGGGGGCGCTGATGCGCAGGCTGCCTGCCGGGAAACGCCGCAAGCTGCCGATTCGCCCCTCTGCATTGCGCAGCGCCTGAAGCATCGCCTGGCTCTCCTCGTACCATGCCTGTCCCGCTTCTGTCAGTGTCTGGCTGCGGGTATTGCGCTGTAGCAGCCGCACCTGTAGCTGTTGTTCCAGTTGGGCTACGCTTTTGCCTACCATCACCGCTGAGATCTCCAGACGTTTTGCCGCTTCGGTAAAACTGCCCCCCTCCACGACCGCGACAAAAATCTCCATAGCACGCAGTTTATTCATGATTACAAACCAAAAGTTCGGAATGACTTAATAAATGGCCTGTTTTTCTCGGGATTGCAATACGAGAGGATGGATTCACACCCATTCACGAGGATTTTAAGATGAAAGTGATCATTATTGGTGCCAGCGGCACCATCGGAAAAGCGGTCGCTGAGCAGTTACAGGCAGACCACGAGATCATTCGCGTGGGGAAAACCCAGGGCGATTTTCAGGTGGATATCACCGATGAAGCCAGCGTGGCTGCGCTGTTTGCTCAAACTGGCAAGGTCGATGCGATTATCTCCACCACCGGCGGTGTGCACTATGGCCCGCTAAGCGAAACCACTACCGAGCAGTTCAACAGTGGTTTACAGAACAAGCTGCTGGGCCAGGTGCGCCTGGTGCTGTTGGGGCAGAAAATCCTTAATCCTGGCGGATCGTTCACCCTGACCACCGGCATTTTGGCTCAACAACCGATCCGCACCGGGGTAAATGCCACCGCGGTCAACGGGGCGCTGGAAGGCTTTGTGCTGGCAGCGGCCAATGAGCTTTCTGGACTGCGCATCAATGCCGTCAGCCCTACTGTGCTCACCGAGTCATTGGGCAAATATGGCGCTTTCTTCCCAGGGTTTGAAAGTGCAGATGCCAAACGCGTGGCACTGGCTTATCGCCGCAGCCTGGAAGGCATTGAAACCGGTAAAGTGTATCGCGTCTGGTAGTGCTCCAGGCGGGGAACCGTGCCCTGCGGCTCCCCGCCACAGTTAAACCCATCATCAATCAATCGCATAATTCCCGCCTCATTCACTACAGTTTAATGTTCCCTTAAGGTTTGTGATTTACCCTTCACGCACCAAAACCATGTAGGCGTACTTAAGATTTTTCGAAGGTATGTCTAACGGTAATGTGCAGTAATTACTGATTACATATTGAACTTTTATTTGGCTTTTGTTTAGCTATATAAAGGTTTGATCGACATAATAAAAAAGACATGTCTGGCTTTTGCTGTGCGCACTTTTTGCTAAAATTATCGACGTCAAATATTAAGGAATCTTTACAATGCCATTCCTTCCCTTTTCGCGCCCTTCACTGGGTGAGTTAGAACTTGAAGCGGTAAAAACGGTATTTGCTTTCGGTTGGATCACCACCGGGCCAAAGTGTGCGGAGCTGGAAAAAGCGTTTTGTCAGCTTACCGGCAATCAGCACGCCATTGCAGTCAGTTCGGCGACAGCCGGTATGCATGTCACCTTAATGGCGCTGGGCATTGGGCCGGGTGACGAGGTAATTACCCCCTCCCTGACCTGGGTTTCGACCCTGAATATGATTACGCTGCTCGGCGCAACGCCAGTCATGATTGATGTTGATCGCGATACGCTGATGGTCACGCCAGAGCAGATTGCCGCTGCTATCACCCCGCGTACTCGAGCCATTATTCCGGTTCACTATGCTGGCGCTCCTGTTGATCTTGAGCCGATACGCGCCCTTGCACAGCAGCAGAATATCCCCCTGATTGAAGATGCCGCTCATGCCGCCGGAACTTACTACCAAGGCCGTCACGTGGGCGATCGCGGTACCGCAATCTTCTCCTTCCACGCCATTAAGAATATGAGCTGTGCTGAAGGCGGATTGATCGTCACCGATGATGCCGCATTGGCGGACAAAATCCGCAGCCTGAAATTCCACGGTCTGGGCGTCGATGCCTACGATCGCGATACCCACGGACGCCAGCCGCAAGCGGAAGTCATCACCCCCGGCTTTAAATACAACCTGCCGGATATCAGCGCGGCCATTGCGCTGGTGCAGCTCTCACGGCTGGAGCAGATCAACCAGCGGCGAGCTGCTATCGCCCAGCGTTACCTTGAAGCCCTGGCGGACACCCCATTTTTACCGCTGACGCAGCCGGAATGGCCGCATCAGCACGCATGGCACCTGTTTATTATCCGCGTAGATGAAGCCCGCTGTGGCATCACGCGCGATGCACTGATGCAGGCGCTGAAAGCGCAGGATATTGGCACTGGCCTGCATTTCCGTGCTGCCCACACCCACAAGTATTACCGCGAGCGTTACCCGGATCTGTCGTTGCCCAACAGCGAGTGGAACTCTGCACGTATCTGCTCGATCCCCTTGTTCCCTGATATGAGCGACGATGATGTTGAACGCGTTATTGCGGCGCTCCGCCAACTGGCCGGAGTCTGACATGTTAAATGAAAAACCAATTGAAAAGATTTCGGTGGTGATCCCGGTCTATAACGAGCAGGAGAGCTTGCCGGAACTGATCCGCCGTACTTCAGAGGCCTGTGAACGGGTCGCTTTACAGTATGAGATCGTGCTGATCGATGACGGCAGTCAGGATCGTTCGGCGGAAATGATCGATGCGGCCGCCAGCGAACCGGGCAGCCATGTGGTTGGGGTACTACTGAACCGCAACTATGGCCAGCACTCGGCGATCATGGCGGGCTTTAGCCACGTCAGCGGCGATCTGATCATCACTCTGGATGCCGATCTGCAAAACCCACCGGAAGAGATCCCGAACCTGGTGGCTGCGGCGCAGCAGGGGTATGACGTGGTCGGCACCGTGCGTCAGAACCGCCAGGATAGCTGGTTCCGCCGTCGTGCTTCACGCACCATCAATCACCTGATTCAGCGCGTGACCGGTAAAGCGATGGGGGATTACGGCTGCATGCTGCGTGCCTATCGTCGTCACATCATTGAGGCGATGCTCAACTGCCACGAACGCAGCACCTTTATCCCGATTCTGGCGAACACCTTTGCCCGTCGCACCATTGAACTGCCGGTTACCCACGCAGAGCGCGAGTTTGGTGAATCGAAATACAGTTTCATGCGCCTGATCAACCTGATGTTTGATCTGGTCACCTGCCTGACCACCACGCCACTGCGCCTGCTGAGCGTGGTCGGCAGCATGATCGCGCTGGCCGGTTTTGCTTTTGCGCTGGTGCTGCTGGTGTTGCGGTTGTTCCTGGGGTCTGAGTGGGCCGAGAACGGCGTCTTCACGCTGTTTGCCGTGTTATTCATCTTTATTGGTGCGCAGTTCGTCGGTATGGGACTGCTTGGCGAGTATATCGGCCGAATTTATAACGATGTGCGGGCGCGCCCGCGTTACTTCATCCAGCGTGTGATTAACCCACAACAACAAAAGCTGTCCGTAGAGGAAACTGAGCAATGAAAACTGTCGTCTTCGCCTATCACGATATGGGCTGTGTGGGCATTACTGCGCTGCTGCAAGCCGGCTATACCATTAGTGCCATTTTTACCCATGCGGATAATGCCGCTGAGAATCACTTCTTTGGCTCAGTTGCCCGTCTGGCGGCGGATCACGGCATTCCGGTGTACGCGCCGGAAGAGGTTAATCACCCACTGTGGGTTGACCGTATTAAAGCGCTGCAACCTGATGCGATCTTCTCTTTCTACTACCGCAATCTGTTAAGCGACAACATTCTGAACAGCGCGAAGCAGGGCGCATTCAATCTGCATGGCTCACTGCTGCCGAAATACCGTGGCCGTGCTCCGCTGAACTGGGCGCTGGTGAACGGTGAACGCGAAACCGGTGTGACGTTACACCGTATGGTGAAGCGCGCGGACGCAGGCGAGATCATGGCGCAGCAACGCGTCGCGATTGAAGAAACCGATAACGCACCATCACTGCACCGTAAGCTGCTCCAGGCCGCTGAAAGCCTGCTGGCGCAGAGCCTGCCAGCGCTGAAACAGGGCGAACTGCACGGTAAGGCGCAGAACGAAGCCGAAGCCACCGTGGTGGGGCGTCGCAGTGCTGAAGATGGCCGTATCGACTGGCAGAAGCCAGCGCAAACCATCAATAACCTGGTACGCGCAGTGACAGACCCGTGGCCGGGCGCGTTTGCGTTTGCCGGTACGCAGAAATTCATCGTCTGGCGTGGCAAAGTCCAGGCGGACAATAGCCAGGCACGCGCAGGTACGGTGCTGTCGGTTGATCCTTTAGTGGTTGCCTGTGGTGAAGGTGCGCTGGAGATCCAAACCGGGCAAACTGAGAACGGCGTCTACATGAACGGTGTTCAGCTGGCGCAAAGCCTGGGCCTGGTGCCGGGCGCACTGCTCTATTCACAGGCGGTCGCGGCCATTAAACGTCGCACGCGCGTGCTGATCCTCGGTGTTAACGGCTTTATCGGTAACCATTTGACCGAGCGTCTGTTGCAGGATGATAACTTCGAAGTTTACGGGCTGGATATCGGCTCTGATGCGATTAGCCGTTTCGTTGGGCACAACCGTTTCCACTTCGTTGAAGGTGACATCAGCATTCACTCTGAGTGGATCGAGTACCACATCAAAAAATGTGATGTGATCCTGCCGCTGGTGGCGATCGCCACGCCGATCGAATATACCCGTAATCCGCTGCGCGTGTTTGAGCTGGATTTCGAAGAGAACCTGAAGATCATCCGCGACTGCGTTAAATATCAGAAGCGCATTATTTTCCCATCGACTTCCGAAGTGTACGGCATGTGCACAGACAGCAACTTCGATGAAGATCACTCCAATCTGGTGGTGGGACCGATCAATAAACAGCGCTGGATCTACTCGGTTTCGAAGCAGCTGCTGGACCGTGTGATCTGGGCTTACGGTGAAAAAGAGGGTCTGCGCTTTACCCTGTTCCGTCCGTTCAACTGGATGGGGCCGCGTCTGGATAACCTCAATGCGGCACGCATCGGTAGCTCTCGTGCTATCACCCAGCTGATCCTCAATCTGGTGGAAGGTTCACCGATCAAACTGATTGACGGTGGCCGGCAGAAACGCTGCTTTACCGACATCAAAGACGGCATTGAAGCGCTGTTCCGTATTATTGAAAACCGCAGTAACAACTGCGACGGGCAGATCATCAATATCGGTAACCCGGAAAACGAAGCCAGCATTCGTGAACTGGCGGAGCAGCTGCTGGCAAGCTTTGAGCGCCATCCTCTGCGCGATCGCTTCCCACCGTTTGCCGGTTTCCGTGAAGTCGAGAGCAGCAGCTACTACGGCAAAGGCTACCAGGATGTTGAGCACCGCAAGCCTTCCATCCGTAATGCGCGCCGCCTGCTGGAGTGGAAACCCGATGTGGCAATGGAAACCACTATCGACAATACCCTTGATTTCTTCCTGCGCACGGTTGAGCTGCAGGATGGGCATCAATGAAAAAAATCGGTCTACGCATTGATGTAGATACCTGGCGTGGCACGGCTCAAGGCGTGCCCGCGCTGCTGACGCTGTTGCGCCAGCATCAGATACGCGGCAGCTTTTTCTTCAGTGTGGGACCGGACAATATGGGACGCCACTTGTGGCGTCTGATAAAACCGCGCTTCCTGTGGAAAATGCTGCGCTCGCGCGCCGTCTCGCTGTATGGCTGGGATATTTTACTGGCAGGCACTGCGTGGCCGGGCAGGCAAATTGGCCAGGGGCTGGCGGACGTGCTGCGTGCAACAGCACAGGAGCATGAAGTCGGTCTGCACGCGTGGGATCACTTTGCCTGGCAAACCTGGGCGGGCGTCTGGTCTGAAGCGCAGTTGCGCCAGCAGATTGAACGCGGCCATGAGGCGCTAGAGGCGATCATTCAGCAACCGGTGCGCTGCTCAGCGGTGGCGGGCTGGCGGGCAGATGCTCGAGTGGTCGCGGCCAAGCAGCCTTTCGCCTTCCATTACAACAGCGACTGCCGTGGCACCACGCCTTTTCGCCCCCTGCTCGCCAACGGCCACGCGGGTACCGTACAGATTCCGGTAACGTTACCCACCTGGGATGAAGTGGTGGGGCAGCAGGTCAGTGCACGGGATTTCAACGATTTTATTCTCGCAAAAATGCACGCCGATACCGGCACACCTGTGTATACCATCCATGCTGAAGTGGAGGGGATCAGCGGGCTGGCGGCATTTGATGAGCTGCTACAGCGCATGGCGGTGGAGGGGCTGACCTTCTGTCCGTTGATTGAGCTGTTACCGCAGGATATCAGCCAGCTCCCGTTAGGGCAGATTGTGCGCGGCGAAATCCCAGGCCGCGAGGGTTGGTTAGGCTGTGAGCACATTACAGGTGAGTCTGCATGAGTAAAGCTGCTAAGGGGACGCTGCTCGGCGTCCTTTTTGTTCTCTATTATCTGCTGCCCTTAGCGTTTCGTGACTTATGGCAGCCAGATGAAACCCGTTATGCGGAGATCAGCCGTGAGATGTTACAAAGCGGCAACTGGATCGTGCCGCACTTCTTCGATCTCCGCTATTTCGAAAAACCGATCGCCGGTTACTGGATCAACAACATTAGCCAGTGGATCTTTGGTCACAACAACTTTGCCGTACGCTTCGGATCGGTATTCTGCGCCAGTGTCAGCGCCTTGTTGATCTACTGGCTGGCGCGTCGCCTGTGGCAGGATCGTGCTACTGCACTGTTGGGTGCGGTTATCTTCCTGACGTCGTTACTGGTGTATGCCATCGGCACCTATGCGGTGTTGGACCCCATGCTGCTGCTGTGGCTGACTGCGGCGATGTGCTGTTACTGGGGAGCCACGGAAGCCCGCAGCCGCGCTGGGCGGTTGGGTGGGTTTGTCCTGTTTGGTTTTGCCTGCGGTATGGGTTTTATGACCAAAGGTTTTCTGGCGCTGGCGGTGCCGGTACTGGCGATTGTGCCCTGGGCGCTGATGAGCGGGCGGATGAAACAGCTGATCTGCTATGGCCCGCTGGCGATAGTCAGCGCCGCAGTAATCAGTGCGCCCTGGGCGCTGGCGATAAACCAGCAAGAACCGGACTTCTGGCACTACTTCTTCTGGGTTGAGCATATCCAGCGTTTTGCCGAAAAAGATGCGCAACACAAAGCGCCATTCTGGTACTACCTGCCCGTGCTGATTGGCGGCACCCTGCCGTGGCTTGCCTTCTTGCCAGGGGCATTAAAGCAGGCATGGCAGCAGCGTCAGGAGCAGCGCGGCGGGTTGTATTTACTGAGCTGGGTGGTGATGCCACTGCTGTTCTTCAGCGTGGCAAAAGGCAAGTTACCGACTTACATCTTGCCTTGCTTCGCGCCGCTGGCACTGCTGTTAGCGCATTATGGTCGCCATCTGACCGGGACTGCGGTATTACGCTGGAACGGCTGGATTAACCTGCTTTTTGGCGCGCTCACTGCGGCGGTGGTTCTGGTGGTGCTGGCTCCCTGGGGCGTAACGCATCACCCGGTTTATCACGAGAATGAAGTCTGGCGAGTGGTGCTGGCGGCAGCGGCATTTCTGGGTTGGGCGCTGGTGGGGTACTTCACCCTGCGCCAGCCGGAAAAACACTGGAAACTGGCAGCACTTTGCCCGCTGGTGTTGGCGTTAGTGGTGGGTTCAGCCATTCCTGAGAAGGTGCGGGATTCGAAGCTGCCACAGGAATTTGTGGCAGCTACGGCGAGCCATCTGGCTGGAAGTCGCTATATCCTGGTGAACAATCCGGGCGTGGGATCAACGGTAGCCTGGCATCTGCAACGCAGCGACATTATGTTCTGGTCGCAGAAAGGGGAGATCGAGTATGGCCTCGGCTATGCGGATGCAAAAGGCCGGTTTGTCTCAACGGAAGAGTTCCCCGGTTGGCTAGCCACACACCGCAAGCTGGGTAAGGTGGCGCTGGTGCTCCTGTTGCCATCGGATAAGGACCTGGCGGATTCGCTGCCGAAAGCGGATTACCACTACCGCCAGGGGCGCTTTGACTACCTGCAATACGATCAAACGCCATGATGTGGTTGTTGATTGTGTTGGTCAGCCTGCTGAGCTGCGCGGCACAACTTTGTCAGAAACAGGCGGCGCATAGTCATCAGCGCCGCCTGCTGTTGCGCTGGCTGGCGTTAAGCGTGTTGTTGCTGGGTATTGGCATGCTGATCTGGCTGGTGGTGCTACAGCGTGTGCCGGTGAGTGTGGCCTATCCGATGCTCAGCATTAACTTTGTGCTGGTGGCGCTGGCGGCGCGGATTATCTGGCGCGAACGGCTGAACGCGGTGCAGCTTTTTGGCACGTTGCTGATTGTGGCCGGAGTGGCGTTGATGGGAGTGCATGTATGAAAGGCTATCTGTTAGCGCTTTGCAGCGTGCTGCTGGTGACGCTGGCGCAGCTGTTACTGCGCCATGCGATGACACAACTGCCGGACGTGATGTCTCTCTCTTTGCTGCTGAGTGCCTTGAAAATCAGCCTCAAACCGCTGCTGCTGCTGCTGGTAGGGTTTCTTGCTTATGGACTGTCGATGCTGTGCTGGACGCTGGCGTTACGTTCATTGGCGTTGAGCCGCGCTTATCCGCTGCTCAGCCTCAGCTACGTACTGGTGTGGCTGGCGGCGATTAGCCTGCCTGGTTTTCATGAAGCCTTTAGTTGGACTGCGTTGGCCGGTATGGTGCTGATTCTGACCGGGCTGGTCTGTATCTGCCTGCCACGTCGCCCGGTGTGAGTGCCGGGAAAAATTCGATCTTGCTCGCAGTTTTGCATTAATGCCCCCGGAGGGGGTTGTTAATTTCCCGACAAGAGAGCCATCATAACCGCGATTAAGGATTGTTACTGGTCGCAGGCAAAACCTGAATCACGCCCCACTCGTTTACCCGAGTGGGGCGTGATTCAGGTTTTTTTTTGCCTTCAATCCGTAACGGCATCAAGACGTGTGGCATTGATGGGAGTGTGCTTATGCAGTATCAACAGCTGGCTGATGAGATTATTGCCGGAGTCGGTGGCAGGGAAAACGTGCTGAGTGTGGTGCACTGCGCCACCCGCTTGCGTTTCAAGTTGCAGGATGAAACCAGGGCGCAAACCGAGGCACTGAAAGCCAATCCGGGCATTATTATGGTGGTACAGAGCGGCGGGCAGTATCAGGTGGTAATTGGCAACCACGTCAGTGAAGTCTATGCACAGCTGGTGGCAAGACATAACGTGGGGCAGGAGGGCGAACCCGCCGTTGCGGTTAAAAAAGAGCCGCTGTTCGCCCGTTTTATCGATATGGTTTCCGCCATTTTTACCCCGTTTATCGGTGTCATGATCGCCACGGGGATCATTAAAGGCCTGTTAGCGCTGGCGCTGGTGCTCGGCGTAATGCGGCCAGAGACCGGTACTTATCAACTGCTGTTTGTCGCCAGCGATGGCCTGTTCTATTTCCTGCCTATTTTACTGGGCTACAGCGCGGCAAAAAAGTTTGGTGGCAATCCGTTTGTGAGTATGGCCATCGCCGCGGCACTGGTTCATCCGATGATGATTGCGGCGGCGGATCAGAAAGCGTCGTTGCGCTTTCTCGGTATTCCACTGGAGATCCTGAATTACAGCTCTTCCGTGATTCCCATTGTCTTTGCTGCCTGGGTCGCCAGCCGAATCGAATCCTGGGTTCATCCGCGAACGCCTGGGGCAGTGCGTAATTTCACTACGCCGCTGATATGCCTGATGATCACCGTGCCACTCACTTTCCTCGCCATTGGACCTGCTGCGACCTGGCTGAGCCAGATGCTGGCGCAGGGCTATCTGCTGGTGTATAGCCTGAGTCCCGCTATTGCTGGTGCCGTGATGGGCGCTATCTGGCAAGTCTGTGTGATGTTTGGCCTGCACTGGGGGCTGGTGCCGATCATGCTGAATAACCTCGCCACGCTGGGCCAGGACACACTCCTGCCGCTGCTGATGCCGGCGGTGATGGGGCAGGCGGGGGCAACGTTGGGCGTGATGTTACGTACCCGCGACATCAAAACCAAAGCCATGGCCGGTTCGGCTTTATCTGCCAGCCTGTTTGGCATCACTGAACCGGCGGTCTATGGCGTGACGTTACCGCACCGGCGACCGTTTATTTTGGGTTGTCTTGGTGGCGCGCTGGGGGCCTCAGTGCTCGGCTTCTGGCACACCACCATCTACTCATTTGGTTTCCCGAGCGTGTTTACCTTTATCCAGGTGATTCCGGCCAGTGGCTTTGACGCCAGCGTTTACGCGGCTTTTGCCGGTGCAGCGATCGCGCTGGTGTTTGCCACGCTCACCACCTGGGCATGGGGCTGGCCGGTTGAAAAACCAGTGCAGCCAAAGGTGGCAGAGGAAACTTCCGAGGTCAGTGCAGCGGCACCCTTGATGCAAAAAGATGTGGTCTACAGCCCGATGAGCGGCAGCCTGCTGCCCATTGAACAGGTCGCCGATGAAACCTTTGCCAGTGGATTACTCGGCAAAGGTGCCGCGATTGTGCCTACCTCAGGCCGGGTAGTCTCACCTGTGAATGGCGTAGTGTCTTCGCTGTTCCGCACTGGTCATGCCATTGGCCTGACGGCAGATGATGGCGCTGAAGTGTTGATTCATGTCGGTATTGATACCGTGAAACTGGATGGCCAGTTCTTCACGCCGCGTATCGCGACCGATGACCGCGTTGCAGTGGGCGATCTGCTGCTGGAATTTGACATGGTCGCCATTCAAGACGCGGGCTATGACCTCACCACTCCGGTGCTGGTCAGCAACAGCGATGACTATGTCGATGTATTAACCCTCACCTCTCATTCCGTAACGGCCTGTGCGCCGTTGCTTAGCGTGCTGAAGTAAATAAGGAGCCAGAGTATGAATAAGCGTTTCCCGGATAGCTTTTTATGGGGCGGAGCTGTCGCCGCAAATCAGGTCGAAGGGGCTTACCAGACCGACGGTAAAGGCCTGTCTACCTCAGATTTGCAGCCACAGGGGATTTTTGGTCAGCGCGTGACGCGCACCGAGGGTGATTTTGGCATTAAGGACACGGCGATCGACTTTTACCACCGTTTCCCGGAAGACGTGAAGTTGTTTGCCGAAATGGGCTTTACGGTGCTGCGCACTTCCATTGCATGGACGCGAATTTTCCCCGAAGGGGATGAAGCAGAGCCTTGCGAAGCCGGATTAGCCTATTACGACCGCCTGTTTGATGAAATGGCGAAGTACAATATCCAGCCGATGGTCACGCTTTCGCACTATGAAATGCCGTGGGGCTTGATCAATAAATACGGTGGCTGGGCCAGCCGCACCACCATTGACTGCTTTGAACGTTACGCGCGCGCAGTGTTCCAGCGCTTCCAGCATAAGGTCAAGCTGTGGCTGACATTCAATGAGATCAATATGTCGCTGCACGCCCCGTTCACTGGCGTGGGTCTGCCGGAAGAGAGCGATCAGCAGGCGGTTTATCAGGCGATCCATCATCAGTTAGTGGCGAGTGGCCGGGCCGTGAAAGCCTGTCATGAGATTGTGCCTGAGGGAAAAATCGGCAACATGCTGCTTGGCGCATTGCTCTACCCGTTAAGCTGTCGCCCGGCAGATGTGATGGAGACGCTGCAACAGAACCGTGAATGGCTGTTCTTTGGAGATGTACAGGTGCGCGGTCGCTACCCGGCCTACATGAAACGCTTCTTTGCTGAGCGCAATATCAGCCTGCAAATCAGTGACCAGGATCGGCTCGATCTGCAAAATCCTATCGACTACATCTCTTTCAGCTACTACATGACCGGTTGTGTCACCACCAACGAAGAAGAGAACCAGAAGGCACGCGGCAATATTCTGTCTATGATCCCTAATCCGCATCTCGCCAGCTCCGAATGGGGATGGCAGATTGACCCGGAAGGGCTGCGTATTCTGCTCAACCTGCTGTATGACCGTTATCAAAAACCGCTGTTTATTGTGGAAAATGGTCTTGGAGCGAAAGACACCGTCGAGGCCGATGGCAGCATCAATGATGACTATCGTATTCAATACATTAACGACCACCTGGTTCAGGTGCGTGAAGCGATTGAAGATGGCGTTGAAGTGTTGGGCTATACCAGCTGGGGGCCGATTGATCTGGTGAGCGCCTCCAAAGCGGAGTTTTCAAAGCGCTATGGCTACATCCACGTTGACCGTGACGATAGCGGCAACGGTACGCTGGCGCGTACGCGCAAGAAAAGCTTCTTCTGGTATCAGCAGGTGATTAGCACCCACGGTGAATCCCTGAGCTAACGGAACGGTGCCGCACTCAGGTGCGGCGCTCTTTAGGCTTCGTCATCTTCAGTCTGTATGGAAAGCGTCTCTTTCCGTACGCGTTCAATATGAATTGTGAGAAACATCCGCTCCTCGTCTGACAGCGCATACGCGTATTTCTGCTGAATATGCTGGTCGATTTTCACGCTGCACGCATAGGCAAGCGGATAGCGATCGCGCACGACGTCATGCAGTGACTGATCGTCGCTGTCGACGCCGCGCTTGCCTAACATCCGCTGGGCAAAGAACTTCAGGTGGCTGACAAAACGGTTGTAGCTCAGGCTCTCCAGCCGGTAGTCCAGCGCCAGGCGATACTTCACAATATGCAGGATCTCCTGCATAAACTGAGTAATGTGCGAAACATCGGACATATTGCTGTCTAGCTGTGCATTAACCAGATGCAGGGCGATAAATCCGGCTTCATCTTCCGGCAGGCGTATGCCCACGCGTTTCTCAATCAGGCCCAACCCTTCCAGACCGAGTTGATACTCTGCCGGATAGAGCGTTTTGATTTCCCACAACAACACGTTGCGAATCGGTAACTGCTGCTTATGCCGTTCAAGTGCAAAATGGCAGTGATCGCAAAGGGCTACCGACACACTTTCATGCAGCTTGTTGCCTAGCTTCTGCCGCGCGCGGTCAATAATCAGTTCACAGGTGGTGATCACCTCCAGTGGGATTTCGGCCAGTAACTCGCTCAGCCGCTGCGTGAGTGCGTGGTTTTGCAGGGTGAATGTCTTCTCAATCAACTGCGGATCCAGCTCATCGCCCACCCGTTTCTGGAACGCCAGCCCACGTCCCATCACGACCTGTTCTTTTTGCTGTGGGTCGAGAATGACCACAACATTGTTATTCAGTATCTTCGCGATTTTCATGACATACCCTGAAAATAAAAAAACCTGACCCCCCGCCGAAGCAGGTGTCAGGTTTTGCCTGTGGAAACACAGTAACAATCCGCGTCTATAGTAATCTGCTGGTGGCTAACAGCAAGCGCCTGAAGCGCTAAATGTGACGCAACGCGGACGGAACAACGTAGCCGGAATTAATGGTGCCCTTTAGCCTGAGCGTATGCCGCTGGCAGATTCAGACGCTGCCAGAAAGCCTGGTCCGGCGTTGAGCCAGAAAGCGGGTAGCCAGCCGGGGCAGCCGTTTGTACCATCAGTGCGCGACGCTGTGCCGCCGAGAGGTTCGGCAGGGCAAATTCCAGCAGCACTTCCGCACCCTGCGGCACTTTTACTTTGGTATTGGCGACTTTTTGCTGTGGCAGGCCATAGCTCATGGTGTAACGGTAGAAGGTTTTCATCTCTGGTGAGCGATACGGATCGGCTGCGCGATCGTTCTGTGCACACTGGGCCAGTGATGCGCCACACTCTTTTTCCAGCGCCGCACGCAGTTGGTCACGGGCTTCAATAAACAGCGCGCGGTATTTTGGATCGTTGAGGTAATGCGCCACGTTACGCTGGGTCAGCATACGTGAGCCCATGATATCCAACGGATAATGCACGCCCAACACGATGCGTGAATAGCCGTAGCGTGCGCCGCGTTCAACAATGGCATCAAAGCGTTCTGGAATCATTTCCGCCAGTAACAGCGCATCGGTGTAACCGGTATTGGTGTGGCCGCTCGGGAACGAGCCACCATCGGCACCGTAAGGTTTGCCATCTTTCAGGATCACTTCATCTGGCACCAGGTGAATGCTGTTACCTTTGATCAGGAACGGACGCAGATAGTTGAAGTGTTTTTTGGCCGCGCTGGTGCTGACTTCAGAGGCTTTTAACAGCGCGGCGGCTTTGCTCAGCTCGCCTTTGTCGTAGGCGGTAATAAACGCTTTACCGAGACGAGGGCCGAGGGAGTCGGCGAGGAAATAGAGGTAGCTGATACCATCAGCGTCCGCAACCGCCTGATTACGCGCACCCTGTGTGGCATTCAGGTTGATGGCGGTAACGGTTTTCAGGTTCTCATCTAATACGCTTTGCGGTAACGCGCTAAAGCCTGACAGCAGCTCAATCCCCGCCTGCTGATTGGCTTTGGTCTGGAAGTCATAGCCGCTGGCTTTCAACCAGGCGTAGTCGGCCTGGGTTTTGCTCTGCTTTGCCTTATCAACCTGTTCCTGGGTTAACTTGCTGCTGTCACCCTGTAATGCGCTACGCAGCGCTGCTACTGCTTGCGCATCCAGTGCCTGATAAGCCTGAGAGGCGTTAGCCGGGGAAGTGGTGGTCGCGACAGCTTCCGCCTGCATAAGTGAAGGCTGCTGATCTTTAGCATAGCTTTGCTGCGCAAGTAGAAGTGCCACTGCCGTTAACGCGAAGCGAACTTTCATTTATTTTTCCTTGCAATCAATAGATTAAGTAGCTTTTTTTTCCACGCTAGCACTGGGTCGTGACATTTTTATTACAGTTACCAGGCTTTTCGCGGAAAGCCCCTTCCTTTGAGGTAGGGGATGTAGAGCGAAGCCTGCGTAAGCGGGCTAATGAGGGCGGCTCTGTTGCTCAATGTATTTCTTAATGACTTCACGTGGCGCACCGCCCACGCGACCCGCGAAGTACGACGGCGATCACAGCATATTTGGCTTCCGTGCAGGTTTATGCAGGTCTTAATGGTGCCATGTCATGTTTCTGCTGCTAACTCCATAAACTCACCTTTATTGATTTAATTTTGGCCTGTAATTTAGCGCGCCATGAGCATCCAGACCAAAACATTGTCAGTCCGGGTTAAAGACAAACACGCCGCCCTATTGCGGCAGATGGCGTTTGAGGTCAATCAGGTCTTTAATCTGGCAAACGAGATAACCCGCGCTGCCTACAGCAACGCGGGCGCTTTTGGTCCGCAGGTTCCAAAATGGCTAACCGCATATGATGTTCAAAAGCAGACTGCCGGACTCCGCAAGGAAAAGGGCTATCAGATCGACAGCGCCAGCATTCAGGAAGTGATCGCCGTACACGGCAAAGCCCGCAGGCAGTTTAAACGGTCAAAACTTCGCTGGCGTATTAGCGGCGGCGCTCGTCGTTCGCTGGGCTGGATCCCGTTTAAAGTCGGTTTTGCGAAGTGGCAAAACGGGCAGGTTAAGTTTGCTGGCAGGCTGTTTAAGGTATGGGACAGCTACGGCCTGAGCGCCTGTAAATTCCGTGCTGGCAGCTTTTCAGAAGACAGCCGGGGGCGCTGGTATTTCAACGTAGCGGTAGACTATGAGGAACAGCCAACTGAAGGCGTCAGCGCCGTTGGTATCGACTTAGGCTTAAAGGATATTGCCACCACGTCAGACGGTGATAAGCTGGCGGCTGGACGGTTCTATCGTGATCTTGAGCCAGCATTAGGAAAAGCACAACGGGCGAACAAAAAGCGCCGCGTTAAGGCTATCCACGCCAAAATTAAAAACCGCCGCAAAGACACTCTGCACAAATTCAGTACGGCAATGGTGAAAGCGAATGCGGTAATTTTCGTAGGCGACGTGAGCGCCAGCAAGCTAATCAAAACAAAGATGGCTAAGAGTGTTTTAGACGCTGGCTGGTCAATGCTCAAAACACAACTGAAATATAAAGCGATTGCGCGATCAGTTATGTTTGAAGTTGTTAACGAATCCTATTCCACCCAGGCGTGTTCGTGTTGCGGATCGATATCCGACAACAGTCCGAAACGTAGAGCAGGCTTGCGAATAAGAGACTGGACTTGTTGTGAGTGCGGAACCGCTCATGACCGCGACGTAAACGCCGCAAAGAACATTCTCGCGGCAGGACATTGCCGTCTGGCTGTAGGAATCCCCGCCCTTTAGGGCGGGGAGGATGTCAAAAATGGAAAGCATTGTCTGTAAATAGGGATAAATAATAGCGGAATGCGTTAGTGTTTTATTTAAGGTGTTAGTTTAATTAAAGCGGTAATTTATTTCTGTCGTGGTTAATTGATCTTAATCAAGTATTGTCTCGATTGTTAATAAGCGATATTCAAGGATGTTCTTCATCATGTTACTTTCTACGCCGATTTTATTTTAATAAATGCCGGGGTTAAAAGATGACAGGAAGTTGTATGACTGAAACGCAGGAAAAAAACAAAGAAACCAAAGAAGGATCGCTAAGGCTGATGACGCTGGGTGAGATTGCCCTCGCGCGGCGAGTGTTTGGTGGTTCGATTGTTTATCATCGGGTCTGGATACACTGCGCTAGCTATTTGCCTTTCGGCCTACAGGGGGAAAACGTTGCAATGGCCCCCAACGGTGAAATCTGGTTCCGCAAAAACCTGTACCGGAAAGATTTTTCTGATATCTGCACACGACTTGATGAAAAGCACACCTTTATTCATGAAATGGCACACGTCTGGCAGTTTCAACATCACCAATGGGTAAGGATGAGAGGTATGTTCAGCTGGATGGCTGATTACACTTATGATTTGATTGAAGGAAAAAGACTCACCGACTATAGCCTTGAACAGCAGGCACAAATCATCGCAGATCATTACATTCTGAATTATCATGGTTGCGATAGCTTTGACCTTTTGAAAATAAACAAAAATGTGAGCTATATAGGAAAAGCATCAGGAGGGAGATTACTAGAAATGTATAGGAAAACACTTTCGGGATTTTTATAAGGGAGTTAAGAAAATGAATAAGTTTATTTTTGTTTTTTTCACTCTTCTGCTTTCTGGCTGCCATTTAGGCGATCCCAGACCCAAATCCTATCCGGCAAAAGCCGTAGTTGTTGCAAATAACGTTTGTATTCTGGCTCCAGTGGCGGGCAGAGAGTTTCTTTCCGGTATGGAGATTATCAGCATAGTCGATCGTGAAAACCATAAGCGGGATATGCTCATTGCTAATAGTGACACTCCGATTGAGCTTTCGCCTTCAAAATGCATTCCGGTTTTGGGGTATAAATTCGCAGCCGGAAAATATTATGTGATGACAGTCTACGCCATCGATGCGGATAAAAAGAGAAAGGAAATCACGCCATTTGCCAGGCTGTACAAAGTTTCGTTTACCGTTTCTAAACGTGAATCCGACGAGAGTGCAGGTAGAAAAGTGATGTCTTTAACCGTCGATAATGAGAGCGAATAGAGGGAATGAATTCACCTCCTTATCTACAGTGACTTTCACCGGTCATCACTGACCGGTGAATATCACTCAACGTTCGTCAAACGGTACGCCGCCGCGTGATTTATGCTTTTTGGGTGTTTCCTGAATGGAGACGATCACACTCTCTTTATCGACGCCAAAGCTTTCAACAACCGCTTCGGTGATTTTCTTCAACAACGTTCTCTTCTGCGCATCGCTGCGGCCTTCTGCGGCAAAGACTACGACTTCTGGCATGATGATTCCTCGTGATTAACAGCAATACTATCGTCCTCAGACGGTGAAGGTTGACCTTAACCCAGCATCGGCAAGGCGTCAGTGCCTATTTGTAACCTTTAACCCGCCGGTGGATGTGGTGTGAGCTGGATGTTAACAGAGGGAATGGTCGGCGGAGTGAATTTGAATCGCTTAGCTTTTGCCGTCAGCAGATATAAGGAGAGGGGGGAAAGAAAACCCGCCAACGTTAGGGCTGGCGGGTTTAGGCGGTTAGGCCTTCTGGCTACGCGTCTTAATAAAGAAGCCAACGGCCAGAATCAGCAGCCATACCGGGATCAGGTAAACCGAAATCGCCATGCCTGGGGTCATCAGCATGATCACCAGCACAGCCACCATGAACAGCAGGCAGACCCAGTTCCCTAATGGATAGAAGAATGCCGGGAAACGGGTGGTGACACCTTGCTGATTTTTCGCTTTACGGAACTTCATGTGCGCCAGGCTGATCATCGCCCAGTTGATCACCAGAGCAGAGACCACCAGCGCCATCAGCAGGCCGAAAGCTTCACCAGGCATCAGGTAGTTGATCAAAACACACAGCGCAGTGGCGCAGGCTGAGACGAAAATCGTGTTAACCGGCACGCCGTTGCTATTCACTTTCAGCAGCGCTTTTGGCGCGTTACCCTGCTCAGCCAGACCGAACAGCATACGGCTGTTGCAGTATACGCAGCTGTTGTAAACCGACAGTGCCGCCGTCAGGATAACCACGTTCAGTGCATTGGCTACCAGGCCATCACCCAGTTCGTGGAAAATCAGTACGAATGGGCTGGTTTCCGCGGTGACTTTGGTCCACGGCATCAGCGACAGCAGAACCGCCAATGAGCCCACATAGAAGATCAGAATACGCCAGATAACCTGGTTGGTTGCTTTCGGGATGCTCTGCTCTGGGTTATCCGCTTCTGCTGCGGTAATCCCCACCAGCTCCAGTCCACCAAACGAGAACATAATGATAGCCAGCATCATCACCAGCCCGGAGAAGCCGTGTGGCATAAAGCCGCCTTGCTCCCACAGGTTGCGCACGGTTGCCTGTGGGCCGCCGTGGCCGCTGAACAGCAACCAGCCACCAAACAGGATCATACCCATCACGGCCACAACTTTAATGATGGCGAACCAAAACTCCATTTCGCCGAACATTTTAACGTTGGTCAGGTTTATAGCATTTATCATTACAAAGAAGATGGCGGCGGAAGCCCAGGTCGGGAAGTCGGGATACCAGAACTGAATGTATTTCCCTACGGCGGTGAGTTCAGCCATCGCGACCAATACGTACAGCACCCAGTAGTTCCAGCCTGAAGCAAAACCGGCAAAGTTGCCCCAGTATTTGTAGGCAAAGTGACTGAAGCTGCCAGCAACGGGCTCTTCAACCACCATTTCACCTAACTGACGCATAATCAGAAAGGCAATAAAACCGGCAATGGCGTAACCGAGAATCACTGCCGGACCCGCAGCTTTGATTACCGATGCGCTACCAAGGAAAAGGCCGGTGCCAACCGCACCCCCTAACGCGATGAGCTGAATGTGACGATTTTTCAGCCCTCGGTGTAGCGTTTCGCCCTGTTGTTGTTCCATAAAAAAACCTCGTGACGTTGTTTCTCTTCATTATCAGCGCAGGGCACTGTCAGGAAGGGGTTGCTATAACTTGTTGTTTTTTTTAGGGTTAAAGGTCACTGTGTGTAAGCAGATGTAACCCAGGCGTCCAGAATAGTAGTAAGTCCGATTCATTGCATCCGCTTTCGCTTTTTGTGCTAAGAGTTGCCTGAAAAAACATCATTTTACACTCTCTGTTCGCGCGGCCATTTCTGCCACAGATTTTACTGAATGACGAATAGCATATTCTTATGGGCAATCAGACACGTAGCGCACTAAATATGCGATTACGCTACATAAAACCAATCAAAATTAACAAAAATTTATCATGTCATTTTCATCTGAAATTACGGTGATTTAGCGTGATCCCGCGCGCATTTGCCGCTGGAGTGTGACCGCCGTCATATAGACACAAGGTGAATACTTTGTTACTTTACCGCCACCTAAAGATAATTGGTATTACCAATTTACTCCGGACGAAGCAGCGACCTTATGGAAGGGAAGATGGCCTACAGTAAGATTCGCCAACCTAAGCTCTCCGATGCTATCGAGCAGCAGCTGGAAGCCCTGATCATGGAAGGGACGCTGCGCCCAGGGGAGAAACTCCTTCCCGAGCGCGAGCTGGCTAAACAGTTTGATGTTTCTCGTCCTTCACTGCGCGAAGCCATTCAGGGACTGGAAGCCAAAGGTCTGCTGTTGCGCCGCCAGGGTGGCGGCACCTTCGTACAAGAAAATCTGTGGCAAAGCCTGAGTGACCCGTTGGTCAGCCTACTGGCCGAACACCCCGAATCCCAGTTTGACCTGCTTGAAATGCGCCATGCCCTTGAAGGCGTGGCGGCTTACTATGCGGCGTTACGTGGTACGGACGAGGACATTCAGCGTATTCGCGATTGCCACATCCTCATTCAGACAGCGCAGGACAGCGGCGATCTCGATGCCGAATCGAACGCGGTAATGCAGTATCAGATCGCTGTAACGGAAGCCGCCCATAATGTGGTGTTGCTTCATCTGCTGCGCTCAATGGGGCCGATGTTACAACAGAACGTTCGTCAGAATTTTGAATTGCTCTACTCGCGCCGGGAGATGCTGGCAAAAGTGAGCGAGCACCGCGCCAGTATTTTCGCGGCGATTGTGGCGCGTGAGCCGGAACAGGCTCGTGAAGCATCACACCGTCACCTGGCGTTCATTGAGGAGATATTGCTGGACAGAAGTCGGGAGCAGAGTCGTCGTGAACGCTCCCTACGCCGGTTACAGCAACGTAAGGATTAACGCGCGACAAAGAGCGTGCGGACTATAGCGACGGGCCTGTCCCCTTACTCTTTACAGGTTCCCGAATATTCAACGTATTAGACACAGATAAGGAATTAACCCCATGTCAGAACGTTTACACAATGACGTGGATCCGATCGAAACTCGTGACTGGCTACAGGCGATCGAATCGGTCATCCGTGAAGAAGGTGTTGAGCGTGCGCAGTATCTGCTTGATCAGGTGCTGGATGCTGCCCGTAAAGGTGGCGTGAAAGTGGCGGCGGGATCGTCAGCCATCAGTAACTACATCAACTCCATTGCCGTTGAAGATGAGCCGGAATATCCGGGTAACCACTCTCTGGAACGTCGCATCCGCTCAGCGATCCGCTGGAACGCGATTATGTCGGTGCTGCGTGCGTCGAAAAAAGATCTGGAGCTGGGTGGTCACCTCTCGTCCTTCCAGTCTTCTGCCACTATCTATGAAGTGTGCTTTAACCACTTCTTCCGCGCGCGTAGCGAGCAGGATGGCGGCGATCTGGTTTACTTCCAGGGTCACATTTCACCGGGTATCTACTCACGTGCGTTCCTGGAAGGCCGTCTGACCGAAGATCAGATGAACAACTTCCGTCAGGAAGTACACGGCAACGGTCTCTCTTCTTACCCGCACCCGAAACTGATGCCAGAATTCTGGCAGTTCCCGACCGTATCTATGGGTCTGGGTCCATTGAATGCGATCTATCAGGCGAAGTTCCTGAAGTACCTGGAACACCGTGGCCTGAAAAATACCGCTAACCAGACCGTTTATGCCTTCCTGGGCGATGGCGAGATGGATGAGCCAGAATCTAAAGGTGCGATCACCATCGCCACCCGTGAAAAACTGGATAACCTGGTCTTCATCATCAACTGTAACCTGCAGCGTCTGGATGGCCCGGTCACCGGTAACGGCAAAATCATCAACGAGCTGGAAGGCATCTTTGCCGGTGCTGGCTGGAACGTGATCAAAGTTATCTGGGGCGCACGTTGGGATGAACTGCTGAAGCAGGACACCAGCGGTAAGCTGATCCAGCTGATGAACGAAACCGTTGATGGCGACTACCAGACCTTCAAATCCCGTGATGGCGCGTATGTGCGTGAGCACTTCTTCGGTAAATACCCGGAGACCGCAGCACTGGTGAAAGACTGGTCAGACGAAGAGATCTTCGCGCTGAACCGTGGTGGTCACGATCCGAAGAAAATCTACGCAGCACTGAAAAAAGCGCAGGATACCAAAGGTCAGCCGACCCTGATTCTGGCACATACCATCAAAGGTTATGGTATGGGTGACACTGCGGAAGGTAAAAACATCGCTCACCAGGTGAAGAAGATGAACATGGATGGCGTTCGCTACATCCGCGATCGCTTCAATGTGCCAGTGACTGATGAAAATATCGAAAGCCTGCCGTATGTGACCTTCGAAAAAGGCTCAGAAGAGTACAACTACCTGCACGGTCAGCGTGAGAAGCTGGGTGGCTATCTGCCAACCCGCCAGCCGAACTTCACTGAAAAGCTGGAAATGCCAACGCTGGAAGAGTTCAAGCCACTGCTGGAAGAGCAGAGCAAAGAGATCTCAACCACTATCGCGTTTGTACGTGCCCTGAACGTTATGCTGAAGAACAAGTCGATCAAAGATCGCCTGGTGCCAATCCTTGCGGATGAAGCGCGTACCTTCGGTATGGAAGGTCTGTTCCGTCAGATCGGTATCTACAGCCCGAACGGCCAGCAGTACACCCCGCAGGACCGTGAGCAGGTTGCTTACTACAAAGAAGACGAGAAAGGCCAGATTCTGCAGGAAGGGATCAACGAACTGGGCGCAGGTTCATCCTGGCTGGCAGCGGCGACCTCTTACAGCACCAACAACCTGCCGATGATTCCATTCTACATCTATTACTCGATGTTCGGTTTCCAGCGTATCGGCGATCTGATGTGGCTGGCGGGCGACCAACAGGCGCGCGGC
The DNA here is from genome assembly GCF_011752615.1 of Candidatus Pantoea multigeneris. Taxonomy (NCBI): domain Bacteria; kingdom Pseudomonadati; phylum Pseudomonadota; class Gammaproteobacteria; order Enterobacterales; family Erwiniaceae; genus Pantoea; species Candidatus Pantoea multigeneris. The sequence continues at coordinate 216,272 of NZ_VWXF01000002.1, read as the reverse complement.
TTCCTGGTCGGTGGTACTTCGGGTCGTACGACGCTGAACGGCGAAGGCTTGCAGCATGAAGATGGCCACAGCCACATTCAGTCACTGACGATTCCTAACTGTATCTCTTACGATCCTTCATACGCATATGAAGTGGCGGTGATCATGCAGGATGGTCTGGTGCGTATGTACGGCGAAGCGCAAGAGAACATCTACTACTACATCACCACGCTGAACGAAAACTACCACATGCCAGCAATGCCAGAAGGCGTTGAAGAGGGTATCCGTAAGGGTATCTATAAGCTGGAAACTGTGGCGGGTAACAAAGGTAAAGTTCAGCTGTTGGGTTCAGGTTCTATTCTGCGTCACGTGCGTGAAGCGGCACAGATCCTGGCTAACGACTACGGCATCGGTTCTGACGTCTACAGCGTAACCTCGTTCACCGAGCTGGCGCGTGATGGCCAGGATTGTGAGCGTTGGAACATGCTGCACCCAACCGAAACCCCACGCGTACCGTACATTGCTCAGGTGATGAGCGAAGCGCCAGCGGTAGCCTCTACCGACTACATGAAGTTGTTTGCTGAGCAGGTGCGTAGCTTTGTTCCAGCCAGCGACTACCGCGTACTGGGTACTGATGGCTTCGGTCGTTCTGACAGCCGTGAAAACCTGCGTCACCACTTCGAAGTGGACGCGTCCTACGTTGTGGTTGCAGCGCTGGGTGAATTGGCTAAGCGTGGCGAAATCGATAAGAAAGTGGTGGCGGATGCGATCACCAAATTCAACATCGATGCCGATAAAGTTAACCCGCGTCTGGCATAAGAGGTAAAAGAGTAATGGCTATCGAAATTAAAGTGCCGGATATCGGGTCCGATGAAGTTGAAGTGACCGAGATTCTGGTCAAGGTTGGCGACACCGTTGAAGTTGAACAGTCGCTGATCACCGTTGAAGGTGATAAAGCCTCAATGGAAGTGCCTTCACCGCAGGCCGGTGTCGTGAAAGAGATCAAAATCAATACTGGCGATAAAGTGGAAACTGGCTCGCTGATCATGATCTTCGAAGCGGAAGGCGCAGCAGCAGCTCCAGCTCCTGCGGCAGCACCAGCACCAGCGGAAGAGAAAGCCGCTGCACCGGCAGCAGCACCTGCTGCAGCGGTGAGCAAAGAAGTTAACGTACCTGACATCGGTGGTGATGAAGTTGAAGTCACCGAGATCCTGGTGAAAGTAGGCGATAAAGTCGCTGAAGAGCAGTCGCTGATCACCGTTGAAGGCGATAAAGCCTCAATGGAAGTGCCAGCACCGTTCGCAGGTACCGTTAAAGAGATCAAAATCAACACCGGCGACAAAGTCAGCACCGGTTCTCTGATCATGGTCTTCGAAGCAGAAGGCGCAGCACCTGCTGCTGCCGCACCAGCCGCAGCGCCTGCACCTAAAGCAGAAGCCGCGCCAGCACCTGTTGAGCAGAAAGCCGCGGCACCAGCCCCTGCTGCTGCACCAGCAGCTGCAGGCAAAGATGAGTTCGCGGAAAACAGCGCTTACGTGCATGCTACGCCGGTTATCCGTCGTCTGGCGCGTGAGTTCGGTGTGAACCTGGCGAAAGTGAAAGGTTCAGGCCGTAAAGGTCGCATCGTGAAAGAAGACGTACAGGCGTACGTGAAAGATGCGGTTAAGCGTGCTGAAAGCGCACCAGCTGCTGCTGGCGGCGGTATTCCGGGCATGCTGCCTTGGCCGAAAGTGGACTTCAGCAAGTTTGGCGAAATCGAAGAAGTAGAGCTGGGCCGCATCCAGAAAATCTCTGGTGCTAACCTGAGCCGTAACTGGGTAATGATCCCGCACGTTACGCATTTCGATAAAACCGATATCACCGATCTGGAAGCGTTCCGCAAACTGCAAAACGCCGAAGCGGAAAAACGTAAGCTGGATGTGAAGTTCACGCCTGTCGTGTTCATCATGAAAGCCGTTGCCGCCGCGCTGGAGCAGATGCCACGCTTCAACAGCTCTCTGTCTGAAGATGGCCAGAAGCTGACGCTGAAGAAATACATCAACATTGGTGTTGCGGTAGATACCCCGAACGGTCTGGTTGTTCCGGTCTTCAAAGACGTTAATAAGAAAGGCATCACTGAACTGTCACGTGAGCTGATGGCGATTTCGAAGAAAGCGCGTGATGGCAAGCTGACTGCCGGTGATATGCAGGGTGGTTGCTTCACCATCTCCAGCCTGGGTGGCCTGGGAACCACGCACTTCGCGCCGATTGTTAACGCGCCAGAAGTTGCGATCCTCGGTGTCTCCAAGTCTGCGATGGAGCCAGTGTGGAACGGTAAAGAGTTTGCACCACGTCTGATGATGCCAATCTCACTCTCCTTCGACCACCGCGTGATCGACGGAGCTGATGGTGCACGCTTTATCACCATCATTAACAACCTGCTGGCAGATATCCGCCGTCTGGTGATGTAAGACAATCCGGGCCGGCAAATGCCGGCCTTCTTGTTGGCATTGATGGCACCGTGGTTTGCAGTTTTTTAACAATTCTGTAAACTCTTGCGGTGAAAATGTCCCGGTGGATGAAGGGCATGAAGAGCCTATTCCATTAGGCCTGGTGATAGCCTAATGGGATAGGCTCTACGTCTGACCCGCCGGTAATACAATAATGAGGTCATGATGAGTACAGAGATTAAAACTCAAGTCGTGGTATTGGGAGCAGGCCCTGCAGGTTACTCTGCTGCCTTCCGTTGCGCTGACTTAGGTCTGGAAACCATTATCGTTGAACGTTACAGCACCCTGGGTGGTGTCTGCCTTAACGTTGGCTGTATCCCGTCAAAAGCGCTGCTTCACGTTGCGAAAGTGATTGAAGAAGCCAAAGCGTTGGAAGAGCACGGCATCGTCTTCGGCCAGCCTTCTACCGACATCAACAAGATCCGTTCGTGGAAAGAGAAAGTCATCAACCAGCTGACCGGCGGTCTGGCAGGTATGGCTAAAGGCCGTAAAGTGCAGGTAGTGAACGGTCTCGGTAAATTTACCGGTGCTAACACCCTGGTGGTTGAAGGCGAAGGCGGTACTACCACCATCAACTTCGAAAACGCCATCATCGCTGCGGGCTCACGTCCAATCGAACTGCCATTTATTCCTCATCATGATCCACGCGTGTGGGATTCCACCGATGCGCTGGAGCTGAAAGAAGTTCCAGAACGTCTGCTGGTTATGGGCGGCGGTATCATCGGTCTGGAAATGGGCACCGTTTACCACGCGCTGGGTTCAAAAATTGATGTGGTCGAGATGTTCGACCAGGTTATCCCGGCGGCGGATAAAGATGTGGTGAAAGTGTTCACCAAGCGCATCAGCAAGAAGTTCAACCTGCTGCTGGAAACCAAAGTCACCCAGGTAGAAGCCAAAGAAGACGGCATCTACGTGACGATGGAAGGCAAAAAAGCGCCAACCGAAGCACAGCGTTATGACGCAGTCCTGGTGGCGATTGGTCGCGTACCAAACGGCAAAAACCTCGATGCAGGCAAAGCTGGTGTGGAAGTGGACGATCGTGGCTTTATCCGTGTGGATAAACAACTGCGTACCAACGTGCCGCACATCTACGCTATCGGTGACATCGTTGGTCAGCCAATGCTGGCGCACAAAGGCGTGCATGAAGGCCACGTAGCGGCAGAAGTGATTTCTGGTCTGAAGCACTACTTCGACCCGAAAGTGATCCCTTCTATCGCCTATACTGAGCCAGAAGTTGCCTGGGTTGGCCTGACCGAGAAAGAAGCGAAAGAGAAGGGCATCAGCTACGAAGTTTCCACCTTCCCGTGGGCTGCTTCTGGTCGTGCAATCGCTTCTGACTGTGCAGACGGTATGACCAAATTGATCTTCGACAAAGAGACTCACCGTGTTATCGGTGGTGCGATTGTCGGCACCAACGGCGGCGAGCTGCTGGGTGAGATCGGTCTGGCTATCGAGATGGGCTGTGATGCAGAAGACATCGCCTTGACCATCCACGCACACCCAACGCTGCACGAGTCAATCGGTCTGGCAGCAGAAGTGTTCGAAGGTAGCATCACCGACTTGCCAAATGCCAAGGCGAAGAAGAAGTAACATCTCTTCGTAATCATCTTGTTAGAAGATGATTAGGCATAAAAAAACAGCAGTCATTTATGGCTGCTGTTTTTTATTGTTCATTCAACATGTAAAGAGGCAACTGTTAATAGTAAAAAATTTCAGATTAAATTTCGTAATGGAACCAGCAGGCGATTATCGTCAGTTCACCCTCGTTGATACTATAAACTAACCGATGCTCTCTGTTTATTCTTCGTGAATAAAGTGCAGGGTTTTTGAAGTGCCTTAGCCGCTCTGGTTTTCCTATTCCCTCAAAAGGATTTTCCTGACAAGCTTTAATCAGTTCTCTTATCCTTTCTATTAATTTAGGATCGTTATCTTTCCAGTAATTAAAGTCTGCGGCCGCTCTTTTAGTAAAGCGAATTTTCAAACGTCAATTTCCACAATATCGCCGTTATCTAACTCATCTAACGAAGCATTGAGATGAGCAGCGTTAGCAGGGTTACTGAAAAGGTACAGGGTTTCAATCATTGCGTCATATTCCGCGGCATCGATCATAATCACATCCGGTGCATCACGACGAACAATGCGGACAGGCTCAGCATCGTCTGATACTCGCTGCATGGTTTCGGCAAAATGTTTCCGGGCATCGGTGAATGTTAAGACCTGCATGGTGTACTACCCCTGATTTAAGACAGTGTATAAACAATATACACCTGTACCAGTTTAAGTACAGGTTTTGTGCGCAGGCCGGTTTAATTGCTCTTCGTACAGGATCAGCATTTGTCTCCTTGATTTATGGCAAGCACAAAGCTACTCTTTTCACCGTCTCTAAGTGAATAGGGTAGCCCAACGCCTGCATTGTTATAATGCTTGATGAGTGCTACCAGCTATTCGTTTCAACGGCTAGGTTGAGACGAAATAGCCTCAAGCGCCGGGTTATATTCTACTTAAAATAGTGCCTCTGGCACTATTTTTTTGCCTTTATTTTATTGTCTTTTATTTGGATGTTTATTTAAGTTGTATGATTAAATTGATCATCTAATTTTTATAATTGTTGTTCGACTTTAACCAGTCAATAAAACAGCGTAGCGGCGTAGAGATATAACGACGGCTCGGATAATAGAGCCAGAAGCCTTCTGCGTAATGGGTATAATCCGCCAGTAATTCAACCAGGCGGCCATCAGCCAGTGCTGGTGCTGCGCTATCTTCATGCACAAAAGCAATGCCCACACCGGCCAGTGCAGCTTCAACAATGCGTTCATTATTGTCCAGCGTCAGCGAACCGCGCACGGCGACTTCCTGCTTATGTCCTTCCTTCCAGAACTCCCAGCGATAGCGGCGGCCGCTGGGAAAACGGCGCTCAATGCAGGGAAAACGCAGCAGATCTTCCGGTTGCAGTGGCACGCCGTGGCGCGCAATAAACGCTGGGCTGGCAACGGCCAGCGCACGTACCTCCGGGCCAAAGGGGACCGCAACCATATCCTGAGCCAGCACGTCGCCGTAGCGCACGCCAGCATCAAAACCCGCATCAACGATATCCAGCAGGGCATCATTGCTGTCGATTTCAACGCTGATTTCCGGGTAGTGCTGCACAAACGGCAGAATCAGGCGCGAGAAAAACAGCGCTTCAGCAGAGCGCGGCATACTGAGTTTCAGGGTGCCACGGGGTGAGTCGCGCCAGTTGTTCAGCTCATCTACCGCTTGCGACAGATCCAGCAGCGCGGGCTGAATGCGCAGCAAAAAACGTTCCCCGGCTTCCGTTAATGAGACCGTCCGTGTGGTGCGATTCAGCAAACGGACACCCAGGCGCTGCTCAAAATGGCGCATCGCGTGGCTAAGGGAGGAGGGCGTGAGATTGCGCTCTTCAGCCGCTTTGCGAAAGCTGCGGTGCAGGGCAATCGCAGTGAACATCTCCAGCTCTTGCAGTGTGGCGCGGTATTGGCTCATTGGTGAATTTTACTCAGTAAATCGGCGAATTAACGCCAATTGTTGCCGTTATTGTTGAGGTTTATAACATTAACATCAACTGAGATGAGGATAAAACAATGCAACAACGTCAACTGGGTAATCAGGGATTACAGGTCTCAGCGCTGGGTTTGGGCTGCATGGGAATGACCTTTGCCTACGGCAAAAACGATGAACAACAGGCGCTAAACACGCTGGCCAGGGCGTTTGAGCTGGGCGTTGATTTTCTCGATACGGCGGAAGTTTACGGCCCGTTTACCAATGAAGCACTGCTGGCAAAGGCGATTAAAGGACGAGGCGACAAAATTAAAATCGCCACCAAATTTGGCTTTCGTATTACTGAGCACGGTGAGGGGTGGGAACGGATTACCGGCGTCAACAGCGATCCGGCACATATCCGCCAATCGGTAGAAGCATCCCTTAAACGCCTCGGGGTAGAAACCATTGAACTGCTGTACCAGCACCGCCTCGATCCCGCCGTGCCCATTGAAGATGTGGTCGGCGTGATGAGTGATTTGGTGCGTGAAGGAAAAGTGCGCTATCTCGGACTTTCAGAAATTTCTTCCCAGACGCTACGTCGTGCCCATCTGGTGCATCCGATTTCCGCGCTACAGAGCGAATATTCGTTGTGGAGTCGCGATCCTGAACAGGAGATTCTCGCCACCTGTCGCGAACTAAACGTCGGTTTTGTGCCTTATAGCCCGCTGGGACGCGGCTTCCTGACCGGGAAATTCCCGGCAGCAGAAATGCTGGCTGAAGATGACTTCCGCCGCTATCTACCGCGTTTTCAACAGGAGGCGCATGAGCATAACCAGAAGTTAGTGACCGAGCTGAATAACATGGCACAAAGTTATGACGCCACCGCAGCTCAGCTTGCGCTGGCGTGGGTTTTGGCGAAGGGAAATGACATCGTGCCTATTCCGGGAGCCAGTAAAATCAACCACCTGGAAGATAACTGTGGTGCGGTCAAACTGGCGCTGAACCCTGTGGATGTCGAAAAACTCGACCGCTTGTTTAACCCACAAAAAATTTATGGAGAACGCTACACCGAAGCCGAATTTTCTCTGGTTGATAAATAAACAATACTGCGTAATAACCACGCAAAGCAGACCAATTATGGTCTGCTTTTTTGTTATATGGCATCCGTTCAGCGTAATCCACTGTCAGCAAAGGAGATGTTGCTTTTTTGTAAACAGATTAACAAACAGGCGGAATCCTGCTATGCTGGCCAACGCGGAACCGGGCACCTTACCCTACTTCATGGAATGCTTTGTCATCGGGGTGCACCGGAAACCCATACAATGAGAGCGAGGAGAACGTCGTGCTAGAAGAATACCGTAAGCACGTTGCTGAGCGTGCTACCCAGGGGATCGTACCTAAGCCGTTAGATGCTTCCCAGATGGCCGCGCTGGTAGAACTGCTAAAAAGCCCACCCGAGGGCGAAGAAGAATTTCTGACCGATCTGTTGGTCAACCGTGTACCACCAGGTGTTGATGAAGCTGCTTATGTAAAAGCTGGATTCCTTGCCGCTGTCGCCAAAGGCGAAGCGACCTCTCCTCTGGTCACCCGTGAAAAAGCCGTTGAACTGCTGGGCACCATGCAGGGCGGTTATAACATCCATGCGCTGATCGAGGCGCTCGACGAAGAAGCGCTGGCACCGATTGCCGCTGAAGCGCTGTCTCACACGCTGCTGATGTTCGACAACTTCTATGATGTTGAAGAGAAAGCCAAAGCAGGCAACCCTCACGCGAAAAAAATCATCCAGTCATGGGCGGATGCAGAGTGGTTCCTGAAGCGTCCGAAACTGGCAGAAAAAATCACCACCACCGTGTTCAAAGTGACCGGCGAAACCAACACCGATGACCTGTCACCGGCACCGGATGCATGGTCACGCCCGGATATTCCACTGCACGCGCTGGCTATGCTGAAGAACGCCCGTGAAGGTATCCAGCCTGATGAGCCAGGCGTGATTGGCCCAATCAAACAGATCGAAGCGCTGCAGCAGAAAGGCTTCCCACTGACTTACGTGGGCGACGTTGTGGGTACGGGTTCTTCCCGTAAGTCTGCGACTAACTCCGTATTGTGGTTCATGGGGGATGACATCCCTTACGTGCCTAACAAGAAAGGTGGCGGCCTGTGCCTCGGCGGTAAAATCGCCCCTATCTTCTTCAACACCATGGAAGATGCTGGCGCACTGCCGATCGAAGTGGAAGTTGACCGTCTGAACATGGGCGATGTGATTGACGTTTACCCGTACAAGGGTGAAGTCCGTAATCACGAAACCGACGAACTGCTGGCGACCTTCGAGCTGAAAACCGAAGTGCTGCTGGATGAAGTCCGTGCCGGTGGCCGTATTCCACTGATTATCGGCCGTGGCCTGACCACCAAAGCACGCGAATCTCTCGGTCTGCCGCACAGCGATGTGTTTGTGCAGGCGAAAGACGTGGCTGCCAGCACCCGTGGTTACTCACTGGCGCAGAAAATGGTTGGCCGCGCCTGTGGCGTTGAAGGTATCCGTCCGGGTGCCTACTGTGAACCTAAAATGACTTCTGTGGGTTCTCAGGACACCACCGGTCCAATGACCCGTGATGAACTGAAAGACCTGGCATGCCTCGGCTTCTCTGCTGACCTGGTTATGCAGTCGTTCTGTCACACTGCGGCATACCCGAAACCGGTTGACGTGACCACGCACCACACCTTGCCAGACTTCATCATGAACCGTGGCGGTGTCTCACTGCGTCCGGGTGATGGCGTTATCCACAGCTGGCTGAACCGTATGCTGCTGCCAGATACCGTCGGCACCGGCGGCGATTCACACACCCGTTTCCCAATCGGTATCTCCTTCCCGGCAGGTTCTGGTCTGGTGGCATTTGCTGCTGCGACCGGCGTGATGCCGCTGGATATGCCTGAGTCAGTGCTGGTGCGCTTCAAAGGCGAAATGCAGCCGGGCATTACCCTGCGCGATCTGGTGCATGCGATCCCGCTGTACGCCATTAAAGCAGGCCTGCTGACCGTTGAGAAAAAAGGGAAGAAAAACATCTTCTCTGGCCGCGTACTGGAAATCGAAGGTCTGCCTAAGCTGAAAGTGGAGCAGGCGTTTGAGCTGACGGATGCATCTGCTGAACGTTCTGCGGCAGGCTGTACCATCAAGCTGGATAAAGAGCCGATCATTGAGTACCTGAACTCAAACATCGTGCTGCTGAAGTGGATGATCTCTGAAGGCTACGGCGATCGTCGTACGCTGGAGCGCCGCGTTGAAGGTATGCAGAAATGGCTGGCCGATCCGCAACTGCTGGAAGGCGATGCGGATGCAGAGTACGCCGCGGTGATCGATATCGATCTGGCGGAGATCAAAGAGCCAATTCTGTGTGCACCAAACGATCCAGACGATGCGCGCTGGCTGTCTGACGTGCAGGGCGAAACCATTGATGAAGTGTTCATCGGTTCCTGCATGACCAACATCGGTCACTTCCGTGCAGCAGGTAAACTGCTGGATGCGCACAAAGGCCAGCTGCCAACGCGTCTGTGGGTGGCACCGCCAACCAAGATGGATGCAGCACAGCTGACGGAAGAGGGCTATTACAGCGTCTTCGGTAAGAGTGGCGCGCGTATTGAGATCCCTGGCTGTTCACTGTGCATGGGTAACCAGGCGCGCGTGAAAGATGGCGCAACGGTTGTTTCTACCTCAACGCGTAACTTCCCGAACCGCCTGGGTACTGGCGCTAACGTGTTCCTGGCCTCAGCCGAGCTGGCCGCCGTGGCTTCACTGTTAGGTAAACTGCCAACGCCGGAAGAGTATCAGCAGTATATGGTTCAGGTGGATAAAACCGCTGATGACACCTATCGCTACCTCAACTTCGATCAGCTGAATCAGTACACTGATAAAGCAGATGGCGTGATTTTCCAGACCGCAGTCTGAGTCTGAACGCCGCCGACTAAGCCACCTTCGGGTGGCTTTTTTTTGCCTGAAAATCAGCGTGACAACTTTATTTTGCGCACCTCTAAACTCATGACGACTGTTGCCCACTTATAGCCTGAAAATCTCAAGCCGGGTCGTGCTGTTCACTGCGGTGGGCAGGAGGCCTGAACTCTGCGTTTTATACAGGTAGCTTAATTATGGCGATCATCAGTCACTCTTCCGCTGCGGCGGCACTGGCAACACACGCTTATCTTTTCTCGCATTCATTCCCACAGCCTGCGCTCTCCACTGAGACATGGCGTCCGTTAAAAGATGTGTTTTAACCCAATGTAACGCCTAACTGTAAGGAGATCGCCATGGGAATCAACGCGGTACAACCTACCATTACTGGCGCTACACCACCTGCCAACGCGGTGGGATCAGAGGTGGTAGACAAAGCCAGACAAACCTATCAGCAGCTTATTGCCACATTGGATCACCCGGCATTATGGACCAGCCGGATGTCAGGGGCATTGGTCTCTGAACTGGCGAAAACACCCTTGCTGAAGGGCCGGGCCGCAACGCTGATTGTGCTGGATCGTCAGCAGAATATTTTCAAGGCGGTCGACTTACGTAACGGTAGAGAGCTGGATGCGGCCAGCGTCAATCTGAGTAAAAGTCAGCAGTTGATCATTGAACGGAGTGAGCAGGAAGCGGATGGCTGTTTCCGGGTAATCCACAACGACAGGGGATATGTAAAATTTGACCGACATCCTCAGGGTGGGTTTGGCATCCGTAATGACCCGGGTAATCCCGCTTTTACCACCCCGGCCTCGTTCCCGTTTCTGGATTCCCTGGCGCTGGCGCTGTTCAGCCATAAAAAGAGCCGCAGCGCGATGGCGATTGCAACCCATCGTGAAATGCTACGCCAGCAGCTGCGTGGGGTTTTACAGGAGAAGATCGCGGCTATGGGGCCAGATCTGACTAACGATGCCCATACACCACGTATTATCGCCACCCATCCCAAACGGCCACTCACAACATCTTCACTTTCCACGCCCGGTTCTATTTCCGCACCTGTCACGCGGCCCCTCAATAACGCCTACATTGCTGCTACGCTGCGCGATGATGCTAAGAACGCGGAGTCAGTGTTGCCGAAGTCAAAAAAACGCCATCGGGTAAAACGGATGATTCCCGATACTTTAGTCAGCGCTGGCCGAAGTCTGAAGCGGATTACGCGGGCTGTTTCAGCCGGGATCGGCTCGCTGTTTAATCGCCATCAATCATAACGTTCAAGCCATTCCAACAGCGGTGGTTTCCCGCCGCTGAGGCTGATTTCCTCACAGATTACGGGCATAATGCGGCCACGATCACATATCACATTCCGGTTGTGCACAACACTGAAGCTATGCCGCGCAACCGTCGCGTTTTGTTTGAGGAAAACCCTATGGAATATGAATTTCTGCGCGATCTGAGCGGGCAGGTCCGCGTGCGTATGTCTATGGACCATGAAGCCGTAGGGCACTGGTTCAATGAAGAAGTGAAAGACAATTTCGGCCTGCTGGAAGAAGTTGAAGCCGCGATTGCGTCAGTGAAAGGCAGTGAGCGCCAGTGGCAGCGGGTGGGTTGTGAATACACTATCTGGCTGGATGAAGAAGAGGTGATGATTCGCGCCAACCAGTTGGAACTGGAAGATGACGGCATTGAAGAGGGCATGAACTACTACGACGAAGAGAGCCTCTCTTTCTGCGGCGTCGAAGACTTCCTCGCAGTGATCGCCGCCTATCGCCAGTTCATGCAGCAGTATGGTGCTAAGCGCTGAGAGTGAAGTCACGCTCAGCCCTCCAGATTACCCGAGCGAAGCTCCCCCACACAGCACCAGTTGCTGGCCAGTAATTGGCGCGGCGCTGGGTGAAAGCAGGTAACTCACCAGGTCTGCCACCTCCTGTGGCTGAATATAACGACCAATAGGCGGCAGCTTCGGCGGTGAACTCTCTCGCCCTGGCTGTTTTAGCATCGGCGTTTCTGTGGCTCCAGGCGCGACGATATTGGCAGTAATGCCGCGCGGAGCCAGCTCAGCTGCCCAACTGCGCACCATTCCCACCATTGCGGCTTTGGTTGCAACATACTGACTGCGGCCCGCGGCGCCCGTGGCGGTTCGGCTGCCGATCAACACAATGCGACCGCCAGCCTGCATTTGCGGCGCGATGTGGTTTGCCAGTTGCTCAGCGGCGCTAATATGCAGCGCCCACAGGCGTTGGCTCGCCGCCAGATCGAGCCGACCCAGCGGGGCTGCCTGCATCATCCCTGCCGCATGGATTAAAGCCTGAGGTATCGGCAGGTCATCCAGCACCTGCTGTAATGCGGTGGCATCGCTGATATCCACCTGGCGGGTGTGCAGCGCCGGGTGGGTGTTATCCACTGCTGAACGGCTCAGACCGATCACCTGCCAGCCCGAAGCCAGCAGGTTTTGAACTATCGCCTGGCCAATGCCGGAACTGGCTCCGGTGACCAGCGCGGTGTTGGCTTTCACGCAGCACCTCCAGTGGCCCAGCTCTCTTCAACACGCACGTATTTGATCGCCTGGCGGAAATAGGTATAGGCGATATGCAGCTCGCCATTAATGCCCTGTTTAATACTGGGGTAAGAGAATTCGCGGTTGAGTTTCTGCTGTGAATTGTTGGTCATGCAGTAACCGTCGCCCTCATCAAGATTACGCTGCCACGGCCAACTCTGGCCGCCATCGGTAGAAATGGCCAGCGTCATCGGCGCACGAGGCGCTCCCCAAAACGCAGTACGTCCGGTATGCACTACCGGCTCGATAGCAACGGCAACCTCATCTTCTTCATCTTCAATTTCATCATACAGTGACAGGCGACGCTCGGTGGCATCCGCAGCGCTCATGGCATTAAACACCAGCGCCAGGTGGCCGTTGCGCAGCGTTGTCACCTGAATGGATGAGTTGTTGTTCGGCAGATTCAGTGGCTGTGGCGCACTCCAGCTCTCGCCGCCATCCTGTGAACGGCTTTGATAGATGTGATCGGCCCAGCGGCTGCGATACAGTGCCAGCAGCGAGCCATCAGCCAGCAGCGTGATGTTCATGTGTACACAGCCAAGGCTGTCCGGCACGGCAACGTCACGCCAGCTTTGCCCCTTGTCGCTGGAGATTTTCACGGCGCTGGTATCGTGGTTGCCTACCCATTTTTCTCCTGGGTTGATGGTGCAATAGAACACCGGCAGCAGCCAGTTACCGTTTGGCAGTACCACCACAGGCTGGCGAATAAAGGTGCCAGGCTGATCGAGCAAGGTGGCAATTGGCCCCCAGCTACGACCAAAGTCCGATGACTGACGGAAGCGCACAATGGCGGTATCCTGATTGCCGGATTTTTGCGCCGTCCACATCAGCCACAGGGTGTTGTCCGGGTCGAGGAACAGCACCGGATTCTGCTCAGAGCGGGTCGGATCGTCGGAAAGTTTCTCCGCCGCTGACCACTGCTGGCTCCCTTTGCTCAGGCGTGAACACCAGACGGAGATATCGGCAATCCCTTCCTGCGTACCGCCAAACCAGACGCACAGCACATCGCCATCCGGCAGCGGGAGCAAGTTAGCTGCATGATTCTGCGGGCAGCCGGAAGGTAACATCGCTACCTGCTGTTGCGCATCCTGGGGGTGAGCCGCGACAACGCCACTACGTTCAACGGTTACGGTTTCCTGAGACATATTAAGCTCCACTTTTCTGAATATTGTGACGCGGCTGAGTGTGCGTCCTGGTCTGACGGGAAGGGATACAGCGATCGATAACCATGATCACCGCTGGTGTAATCAGGGCAATGTACATATTGTCGATACCAAACGGGTTACCCAGCAGGAACCACACGGAAGTGACGACACAGGCACCAATCAGGCCGGCGTTGGCTCCGCGCGTGCTTTTAAACCACGGCAGGTAAAAGGCCATGATGGCCACCACGGTAATCGACAAGCGAATGGCGCGGGTGAAGAACGACAGCTTCAGCACTTCCGGGAAGAACAGCACAAACAGCAGCGGGAAGAAGCCGATGCCAATCGAGATCCAGCGCGTCATGCGGAATTCACGCTCTGGCGTTGGGTTGCGGTACGGCACGTAAAAATCTTTAACCACCAGCGAAGCAATAGCCAGGGCCACCGTTCCCACGCTGACAAAAATCGACGCCACCAGCGAGGTGGTCACAATGCCCGCCAACCACGGTGACATATCCTGCAAAAACACCGGCAGGGCATACAGGCTCTTGATTTCCGGGTGAACGAACTTCGCCGCCACACCAATCAGCGCCATCGCCAATCCAATCGGCAGGCAGAAGAAGAAGGCGACCCAGGTTGCGCGCTTAGCCGATGCCACACTTTTAGTGGAGGAGATGGCCTGAATCACAAACTGCGTACAGAAGATGGAACCCACGGTCCCGATTAACCAGGCCACAATGGTGCTGGCACCTACGTGCCCATCCCACGTCCAGTAGAAATCAGGCATCTGTTTGATCATCGGCGTAATGCCACCGGTCATTTTCAGTGCCACAAACAGGATAATCAGGATACCCGCATACTTCAGCGCACTGTGCAGCATCGTCACCCATGCCACGCCTTTCATGCCGCCAAAGGTGAAATAGAAGGTGCTGACAATGGCGGTGATAAAGGCGGCCTGGGTCAGATTGATCTTCAGCACGGTAGAGATGGCCGCAGCACCGCTGATGTAGTTACCCACATTAACCAGCAGCAGGGCGTAAATCATGATGATCGAGATAATATTGCGGGTAGAAGTGCCATATTTCTCGGCAATTGCGCCGGAAATAGTGATCTTTCCGGTGTTATAAATGCGCTTAACCAGCAGCAGGCCAAACAGCGGGAAGCCGATCGCTGCGCCAATCACTGACCAGGAGGCGGCGAAGCCATCCTCAAACGCGGCCTGTGCTGTACCAATGGTGGATTTTGCGCCGATATACTCTGACATCAGCATAATCCCGACGATCAATGCCGGCATCGCGCGGGAACCCTCCATAAAGTCGCCACTGCTCTTACTGCGTAAACGCCACGTAAGCCAGGTGGTAAAAAGTATGTAGGCTATCACCATGCCAACAATCAGCAGGGTATTTTCGGTAGAGAATGCGTTCATCTTAACCTCGTTGGTGTGGCTGGCGGCGGCCTTAGGGCGCGTCTCACTCAACCTGTAGGGAACAAAGGAGATGTCCGGTGCCTGCATTGGCAGGGCCGGGTTATTTTTGGTTTTTTAGCGTTACGGGTGGCCTTATCTGTTGTGAAAAACCGGTGCCGTGCAGGAATTCCACACGGCACGAAAGTCAGGAAAAATCAGTGTACGCTGGCGGCACCATGGGGATGCTTAACCTGCTCTTCATCGACGATAGGCTCAACTTTACCCATCAGGAACAGATAGTTAAGGATGCCAATCACCACCAGTACGGCAGAGAAGACCAGCGCCCAGGTAAAGTGGCCGGTAGCACCGACGATAGCGCCCGTAATAATCGGGCCGACGGCACCGCCCATGTTGGAAACGGTGTTCTGTAATCCGGCAACAATAGACACGCTGTTCTGTGGAGCCACGTCACCCGGTAAAGCCCAGACCTGAGAGGCGGCAACGGTGGTACCCGACTTGGCGATGCACAGCAGCAGCACGGTCATGAATACGGAGTCAGTGAAGGGCGCAAAACCGATGCACAGCGCCATCAGCAGACCAATGGTCAGGAACAGCTTGCGGGTTGCCGTCAGGGAGAGCACTTTGTTATGCACCATACGGTCAGAAGCCCATCCCGCCAGCACTTCAATCACCATGCCGCAAATCAGTGGCAGCGCAGCGACCATCCCCATTTTCAGGAAGTCCATGCCTTTATCTTTCACCAGGTAGGTCGGCAACCAGGTGATAAAGAAGTAGGAAGTGTAGTTAATGGTGAAGAAACCAATGCACATCGCCCAGATATTGCGATAGCGCAGCAGTTTGTACCACTTCATTGGGCGTACGCTTTTATCGCCATGTTTCTGCGCCTGACCGTCACGGATCAAACGCACTTCGGTCTGACTGATCGACTTATGATCTTCCGGATTCTCGGAGTAGATGAAGTACCAGGCGATCACCCAAATCAGACCGATCGCACCGATCGCCAGGAAGGTCAGGCGCCAGTCGAACATTGCGATCATAAAGACGATCAGCGGCATGGCGACGGCACCGCCAAATTTTGAGGCGCTGTCGAACAGGCCAGATACGGTGGCGCGTTCACGATCCGGGAACCAGCGTGCGGTGATCCCTGCATTGCTTGGATAAGCCGCCGCTTCACCCACACCCAGTGCCAGGCGCAGCGCCAACAGGGATTTAAAGCCGGTTGCCAGTCCCATCGCCATCGTCGCTACGGACCACCAGGCAACCGCAAGACCCAGGCCTTTCTTCTGGCCGAAGCGATCGGCAAACCAGCCCGCCGGGATCTGCAACAGCGCGTAAGACCAGAAGAAGGCGGCCATGATAAAGCCCATCATCTCTGGATTAATGTTCAGCTCTTTGATCAGATGCGGAGCCGCAGCGGAAAGCACCGTGCGATCAATATAGTTAATGGCGATCGCCAGCCACATCAGGCCTGCGATCCACCAGCGAATACGTGTAGAGGACAAGGTGTTGTTCATAATAATAATCACCTAAAAAAGGGCGCATCTCTCTGCAGATGCATCGGCCTGAGACTGCCGGATCGCGTAGGGTAAACGATCCGGTTTCCTGTTATATGCCGCGATCCTGCAGCGAAAGTCGGGACTTGGCTGGCGTTATGCCAGTCCGTTCATCACGTTCACCGGGCGTTCTGCCTGGCGAAGACATTGAATAATCTGTTGTACGCAACGCTCGCCGATGGCGCTGATCGCCCCGTCGGTGTAGCCCGCGATGTGGGACGTAGGGATAAAGTTGCTCAAGGTAAACAACGGGTGTTGCGCCAGCGGTTCCTGTTCGAAGACATCCGCCGCGGCACCGGCAATCACGTTATCTTGCAGGGCGTGGAACAGATCTTGTTCATTCACCACACCACCGCGAGAGACGTTGATCAGGAAGGCGCTTTTCTTCATACGGCTCAGACGTGCGCGATCAAACAGGTTGCGCGTCTCATTGGTGAGCGGCGTGTGCAGCGTAATAAAGTCGCTGCTTTCCGTGAGCCGATCGAGGCTGACAAATTCAATGCCGTGTTCGGCCGCAAACTTCTCATCCGGGTAGAAATCAAAGGCAATCACACGCATGTTGAAGCCTTTCGCGCGCAGTGCTACCTGCTTACCGATATTGCCAAGGCCAATAATGCCGAGGGTTTTGCCATAGACATCGGTCGCGAAAATACGAGGCCAGTTGCCCGCGCGAGTCTCGACAGCGGCCTGCGTAACCTGACGGGCGCTATTGAGGATCAGGGCAAAGGCGAAGTCTGCTACTGCGTGCTTGTTGGCGTCTGGCACGTTGGTGACATAGATCCCGCGCTCGCGGGTGGCATCCAGATCGATGTTATCCACGCCCACGCCATGTTTGCAGACGATTTTTAACTGTGGCGCTTTTGCCAGCAGCTCGGCGTTCACCTCGGTGAAGGCGACGATCATCGCTACGGTTTCAGCCAGATGCGGCTCCAGTGCGGACAGCGGCGCATCGGCTGGCAGCGTGACCAGTTCAAAGCCGTGAGATTTCAGGGTTTCAACCGGCGCAGCATCATATTTGGCAAACGACGGCGAGGTGCAAATCACTTTCATAACGGTTCCCGGTGTCAGGCTGAGTAGCCCGGATACAACGATCCGGGCAGAAAAATCACAGGTACTGGCTGATGATCTGGCGGATCTTCTGCTCTTCGGCAGCGCTGAACTGCACCGCGTAGCGGCTGTCACCCACGTCATAGCCTTGCAGGGCTACCGCTTTCTTCACCGCAGCAGGGGAGAACGCCACGCTGTAGAGATCGGTACGCAGCCCGGTAACGTTTTCCTGTGCCTGGCGTGAACCTTCGATATCACCAGCGTTGAAGCGTGCCCAGATGGCGTTAATCGCCTCTGGTGCGGCGTTGGCAAGACCAGAGATGCAGGCTGAGCAACCGTCCACAAAGCCCTGATGGATCAGTGAATCTGGGCCGTTCAGCACGTCGAAACCGTCGATGTCTTTTACCGCATTGAGATAGCCGCTCAGGCTCTCGTAGCTGCCTGCGCTGTCTTTAATGCCGATAATGTTCGGGTGCGATGCCAGCTTACGCACGGTTTCTGGCAGCAGGGTGTTGCCGGTACGTGCCGGGATGTTGTAGAGGAACAGTGGCACGTCCAGCGCGTCAGCCACGGTCAGGTAGTGGTACTCCAGTTCTTCCTGTTTTAGTGGTACGAAGTACGGGGTAATCACCGAGACAGCATTCACGCCCAGCGCTGCAATCTGCTTGCCGAGGCGAATCGTTTCACGGGTGGAGATCTCACCAATGTGTGCCACCACCGGTGCGGCCCCGTTGACTTCTTCCATGCAGGTCGCGGTGACGGCGACTTTTTCCTGTTCATTCAGAACGAAGAATTCGCCGTTGGTGCCACCGCAGAAGATGCCGTTGCCCGCGTTCAGCTGGCGGCGTACCTGCTCACGCTGAGCGGCCGGGTTAAAAGCGCCTTCTTTATCGAAGGTGGTAACGATGGCGGTCAGTACGCCGTTAATTTTTTTGCTCATGACAAAACCTCAAATTAAGCCTGGTGAGAAGGGAACAGCGTCAGATAGACCGCGCGCACATCTTCGGCGCTGACGGCAGTTGGCACGTTTTTCATTAAACGCTGCACGTCTAACGCAGCTTCCACTAAGTAGGGCAGGTGATCGGGGCCGATGCCCAGTGCTTCCAGGCTGTCTGGCAGCTTCAGGCGCTGTACCAGAGCGGCAAAATAGTCGACCAACGCATGGGATTTGGCTTCTTCATCCAGTGAAGCATCCGCATCTGGCAGTAAATCGTATGCCTGAGCAAATTTGCTCACGACTGCCGGGCGCACAAAGCGCATGCAGGAGGTCAGCAGAATGGCATTGGCAACGCCGTGCGGCAGGTGATATTTGCCCCCCAGCGGGTAAGACATCGCATGAACCAGATGCGTACCGGCGTGGGCAATGGCTGCGCCGCCATAGTAAGAAGCCCACAGCATATCGAGACGCGCTTCAAGATTGGTTGGCTCGTTAACCGCAGTTTCGATGCTTTTAAACAGCTTTTTCATACCAATCAACGCGTAGTTGTCGCTGACCGGGTTGGAAACCGTGGCGGTGAAGCACTCAATCAGGTGGCACAGGGCGTCAATGCCGGTAGATGAGGCGATATGCGCTGGCATGCTGGTGGTCAGTTCTGGCACTAACGCAACGTAATCCGGCAGCATCACCGGGGAAATGATACCGACTTTGGTCTCTTTTTCCGGGATCGCTAAAATCGCATTCGGCGTGGCTTCAGAGCCGGTTCCGGCGGTGGTCGGTATCAGCAACGAGCAGGTGCGCGAGTGGGGTTTTTCACCGGCCAACAAAGCATCCAGCGTTGGCGCGCCTGCGACGCAGAGCACCGAGAGCAGTTTGGCGACATCCAGTACGCTACCGCCGCCGACGCCGATCACGATATCGACATCTTGCGTTGGCAGAGCAGCAACAATCGCCGCGACATCATGCTGGCTCGGCTCTGGCGGCACGCTGTTAACAACCGCAACGCTGGCAACATGCTGCTTAAGCTGAGCGATCAATGCCTGTACCGCCGGGATACCTTCAATATTTTTATCGGTTACCAGCAGGGCTTTGCCCTTGCCTTGCAGGAGGTAGCTAATGTCGTTCAGCGCCTGGTAGCCGCTAATCACCGTGCTGTTGATATTCATCACATGCCCTTTATTACAGTTTACTGACTGAATGATTAAATTTGCTCACTGCCGTGTTTGCAGCGATTACAGTGGGTGTGTTCACTGCCTGTGGACTAATTTATAGGTTAAATTGATTTCAAATAATTTGATCTTGCTCACATATAATCAATCGTGATTGAATATAATCATAAACGTAATCTGATGGTGCAGCGAACAGGAGAAACGATGGCGCAACCCACATGGCAAACCCCGGTTCTGGTGATTGCCGATGACTTTACCGGTGCCAATGATGCAGGCAGTGGACTGGCTCAGGCCGGTGCCCGAGTGCACGTATTGTTTGATGCCGCGACGGCAGCCAGCACGCAGGCTGCTGATGTGTGGGTGATCAGCACTGACAGCCGGGCCGTAGCGCCCGCTGAAGCCGCTCGCCGCGTGACTGAAGCGCTGCATCACCATCAGCAGGCTGCGGATCGTGGTTGGATCTTCAAAAAAATCGACTCCACGTTGCGCGGTAATGTCGGCGTTGAAATCGCCGCCGCACTCAGCAGCAGTAGCAAACAGTTAGCGCTGGTCGCGCCTGCGGTGCCCAAACTGGGGCGGATTACTCGCCACGGAGAAGTGCTGATTGATGGCGTTGCGCTGACCGAAACCGAATTTGCCAGCGATCCCAAAACGCCAGTGATGAGTAGCCGGGTACTGACTCAGCTCCAGCTGCCGGGCGAGGTGCTTTCCCGTGCACAGTTAAAACAGCCGGATTTGGCCCAGTGGCTTTCCCGTCAGCAAGGTGTTGTGGTGGTGGATGCTGAAGACGAAGCCGACCTCTCGTTGCTGATTGCCGCTGCGGCGCAGTTATCTCCGACGCCGCTATTGGTTGGGGCCGCAGGCTTAAGCGATGCCTTAGCGCGGCAGTCTGGTCAGGACGCTGTGCGACCTGTCACAGCTCAGCCCGCCGCCGTAAAACGGCCTCAGCCGGTGCTGGCGGTGATTGGTTCTATGAGCCTCAGTGCGCAGCAGCAGATCGCTCAACTGGCAAGGCTGCGTGACATCACGCTGGTGGATATCGATATCACTCAGCTCTTTGCCCAACCGGCGTGGCCGGATAAAGCACACTGGTTTGAGCGTAGCCTGAGCGCGCTACGTCAGGGCCAGCATGTGGTGATTCGTACCTGCCAGCAGGCGGACCAGCGCCACCAGATTGATGCGTTGTGCCAGCAGAACCAGATCACGCGCCAGCAGTTAGGCGAATCTATCTGCCAGTTTCTTGGCGAATTGAGCCAACAGTTATGCCACGCATGCCTGCCTGCGGCGCTTTATCTGTCAGGTGGGGATGTGGCGATTGCTGTCGCCCGGTCATTGGGTGCCAGCGGATTTCAGACAGAGGGGCTGGTGGCGGGATGTGTTCCCCACGGGCGCTTACTTAACAGTGAATTTACCCTGCCGGTGATGACCAAAGCGGGCGGCTTTGGTGATGAAAATACCCTGGTAGAAGCCATTCGTTTTATTGAGGAGAAGTCGAGTGAGTAAAATTATTGCGGTGACCATGGGCGATCCGGCGGGAATCAGCCCGGAGATCATTATTAAATCGCTGGCTGAGGGCGATCTCTCTGGCGCACCGGCCGTTGTGGTTGGCTGTGCGAGCACGCTGCGCCGCATTCTGGCGCTGAATATCACGCCACAGGTTGAACTGCGCGTGGTGGATAATGTGCAGCAGGCACACTTTGCGCCAGGTATTCTGAATGTCATCGATGAGCCACTGGCTAATCCTGAGGCGTTGAAGCCGGGTGTTGTGCAGAAAGAGGCGGGCGATCTTGCCTGGCGCTGCATCAAGCGTGCCACGGAACTGGCCATGGCCGGAGATGTGCATGCCATCGCAACTGCGCCGCTGAACAAAGAAGCGCTGCACTCTGCCGGTCATATCTATCCGGGGCATACCGAACTGCTGGCGCACCTGACCAACACCAAAGATTACGCGATGGTGCTGTATACCGATAAGCTGAAAGTGATTCACGTCACCACGCATATTGCACTGCGCAAGTTCCTGGATACGCTGAACTGCACCCGTATCGAAACCGTGATCGGCATGGCGGATGCGTTCCTGCGCCGCGTTGGTTTTGAAAACCCACGTATCGCCGTGGCGGGAGTCAATCCACACGCCGGTGAGAATGGCCTGTTTGGTGATGAAGAGATCACCATCGTAGGACCTTCTGTTAAAGCGATGCAGGCCAAAGGCCTTAATGTTTCCGGCCCTTGCCCGCCAGATACTGTGTTCCTGCAATGCCAGGAAGGGCAGTACGATATCGTGGTGGCTATGTACCACGATCAGGGGCATATCCCACTGAAATTACTTGGTTTTTACGATGGCGTAAACATTACCGCTGGCCTGCCATTTATTCGTACTTCTGCCGATCATGGCACCGCTTTCGATATCGCCTGGACAGGAAAAGCGAAGTCTGAGAGCATGGCAATCTCCATCAAACTCGCGATGCAGCTTGCTTAAGGATATATGAAGGGACAAAGTCGCCTTGACCAGATTATGGACTATTTAAAGAGCCATAATCTGGTGACCGTTGACCAACTGGTGAGTGCAATTTCTGCCTCACCAGCGACCATTCGACGGGATTTGATTAAGCTGGACAAGGAAGGTGTCGTTAGCCGCAGCCACGGCGGTGTCACGCTGAACCGGTTTATTCCCAATCAGCCCACTACGCAGGAAAAATCCCAGCGTCACCTGGCAGAAAAGCATGCTATTGCGGTGAAAGCGGCCAGCTTTGTCCGTAGCGGTGATGCGATTGTGCTGGATGCCGGTACCACGATGCTGGAACTGGCGCGGCAGTTGACGCACTTGCAATTACGGGTGATCACGGCTGACCTGCACATTGCGCTGTTCTTGTCTGAATTCAAACAGATTGAAGTGACGATCATTGGCGGACGCATTGATGACTCCAGCCAGTCATGCATTGGCGAACATGGTCGCCGCATGCTGCGCACCATCAATCCGGATATCGCGTTTGTCAGCTGTAACTCCTGGAGTCTGGAGCGCGGCATTACTGCGCCAACCGAAGAGAAAGCAGGGTTGAAGCACGATCTGCTGATGAACGCCCGGCGGCGTATTCTGCTGGCAGACAGCAGCAAATATGGCTCGTGGTCGCTGTTCTGTGCCGCTCCGCTCGATAAACTCACGGATATTGTCACTGACTGCCATCTGGATGAAACAGTCGGGCGTAGCCTGAGCGAGCGCGGCATCGCGCTGACCCTCACGCGCGAAGGTTGAACAATTTAACGTCATAGTGATCCGGCACTAAATCTTGTATCATATGCCGCCTCAATTGTGCCGGGCAGCTGGGTGAGCGCGCCCGTGCTCCTGTCGGTTCGTCATACCGGCTACGTGAATTATCAGCAGTGCCGCCTGCGGCGCTGCCCCAACTGAAGAACTCACTGATGTCTATTGCTCTCTTTTTAGAAGAGGTGGCTCGCCGCCGCACCTTCGCGATCATCTCGCACCCGGATGCCGGTAAGACCACCATCACCGAGAAGGTGCTCCTGTTCGGACAGGCGATTCAGACCGCCGGAACGGTAAAAGGCCGTGGATCCAACCAGCATGCAAAATCTGACTGGATGGAGATGGAGAAACAGCGTGGGATCTCGATTACCACCTCGGTGATGCAGTTCCCGTATCGTGACAGCCTGGTCAACCTGCTGGATACCCCAGGGCACGAAGACTTCTCCGAAGATACCTACCGTACCTTAACGGCGGTTGACTGCTGCCTGATGGTGATCGATGCCGCGAAAGGCGTCGAAGATCGTACCCGTAAGCTGATGGAAGTTACCCGTCTGCGCGATACCCCGATCATCACCTTTATGAACAAACTTGACCGCGACATCCGCGATCCGATGGAGCTGCTGGATGAAGTTGAAAGCGAGCTGAAGATCGCCTGCGCGCCAATCACCTGGCCTATCGGCTGCGGCAAGCTGTTCAAAGGGGTTTACCACCTCTACAAAGATGAAACCTATCTTTATCAGACCGGTAAAGGTCACACCATTCAGGAAGTGCGTATCGTTAAGGGGCTGAATAACCCGGATCTCGATGCTGCCGTGGGTGAAGAACTGGCTAGCCAGCTGCGTGATGAGCTGGAACTGGTGCAGGGTGCTTCCCATGAGTTTGATCACGACCTGTTCCTGAGCGGCGAAATTACCCCGGTATTCTTTGGAACCGCATTGGGTAACTTCGGTGTTGATCATATGCTGGATGGCCTGGTTGACTGGGCGCCAACCCCGATGCCACGCGTAACTGATTCGCGTACCGTTGAAGCGAAAGAGGAGAAGTTCTCTGGTTTCGTGTTCAAAATTCAGGCCAATATGGACCCGAAACACCGCGACCGCGTAGCGTTTATGCGTGTAGTGTCAGGTAAATATGAAAAAGGCATGAAGCTGCGCCAGGTGCGTACCGGTAAAGACGTGGTGATCTCTGACGCGCTGACCTTTATGGCTGGCGACCGTTCCCACGTTGAAGAAGCTTACCCTGGCGACATCATCGGTCTGCATAACCACGGCACCATTCAGATCGGCGATACCTTCACCCAGGGTGAGAACATGAAGTTCACCGGTATTCCGAACTTCGCCCCAGAGCTGTTCCGTCGTATCCGCCTGCGCGATCCTCTCAAGCAGAAACAGCTGCTGAAAGGGTTGGTACAGCTGTCGGAAGAGGGTGCGGTTCAGGTATTCCGTCCGGTACACAACAACGATCTGATCGTTGGGGCCGTCGGGGTGCTGCAGTTTGATGTGGTCGTGGCGCGTCTGAAAAGCGAATACAACGTTGAAGCGATTTATGAAGCGATCAACGTTTCAACCGCACGTTGGGTTGAGTGCAGCGATGCGAAGAAATTCGACGAGTTCCAGCGTAAAAACGAGGTTAACCTCGCGCTGGATGGCGGCGATAACCTGACCTACATCGCGCCAACGATGGTGAACCTGAACATCACCCAGGAACGCTATCCAGAAGTTGTGTTCCGCAAAACCCGTGAACACTAATCAGCCGTCATCCTTCGCGCCACAGGTGCGTTGGCTGTCCTCGCTCACCCCGGTCACATACTAAAGTATGCTCCCGGGGATTCGCTGCGGAGCCGCCTTCCTGTGACACGAATGATTTAGGCTGATGATATTTGTGCGTAAAGGCATAAATGACTGGAAAAGCAGCGTTGGCGTAGCCGCCTTCCTGTGACATGAATGATTTGGGCTGATGATATTTGCGCGTTAAGACGTAAATAAATCGGCTGGTGTGATGGGTGTCAAAGCCAGGCGTAACGGGCCATTCAGTAATGAATGGCCCGTTTTTATTCCGATACAGACTGTTCCTAAAACCGCTGCATTTTCCCTTTTTTGGCGAGTTTTCAACCACTCCAGCCAGCAAAAACACCAATAGCATCTATGATTAGTTCTGTCGGACGGCAAAAACGCTGCCGTCCAGTAACGCAGTGACGCCGTTTGTTGCTGCCGCTTTCAGCTTGAAAGCCAATAACACTGACAGAAGGAATTTATCGATGAATAAGACCAAAATTACTCAGACTCTGATGGCCGTGATGGTAGGTAGTGCATTGCTGAGCGGAAGTGCGCTGGCAGCAACCGAATCCACCTCTAGCTCACTGGGAAATAAAATCGATAGTTCAGCGAATAAAGTCAGCAGCTTTATGGGTGACAGCTCTGTCACCGCAAAAGTTAAAGCCGCGCTGGTCGATGACAATGCGATTAAAAGCACGGACATTTCAGTCGCCACAGAAAAAGGTGTGGTGACCCTGAGCGGTTTTGTGACCTCTCAAAGCCAGGCAGAAGCGGCGGTAGCCGTAGCGCAAAAAGTTGAGGGCGTGAAATCAGTTAGCGACAAACTTCACGTGCGTGACAGTAAATCGTCCTCGTTGAAAGGTTATGCGGGTGATGCCGCAACAACCAGCGAAATAAAGGCTAAACTTTTAGCTGATGACATCGTTCCATCACGCAACATCAAAGTTGAAACCACCGATGGAGTCGTACAGTTGTCAGGTACTGTTACTACCAAAGCACAGTCGGACCGTGCAGAAAGCATTGCCAAGGCCATTGAAGGCGTGAAAAGCGTTAAAAATGACCTGACGGTGAAATCTTAACGGTGTGCAGGTGCGCCGGGTTCTGACTGGCGCACCATTACAGAAAACCCATGTCGGGGATGGAATAAGCAATTCAATTCCAATAGGTTAAGGAGAAGCTTATGTTTCGTTGGGGTATTATCTTTTTGGTTATCGCTCTCATCGCTGCGGCATTAGGATTCGGCGGACTGGCGGGTACAGCAGCATGGGCAGCTAAACTTGTCTTTGTGGTCGGTATTATCATATTCCTTGTTAGCCTGTTTACCGGGCGTAAAAGACTCTGACTAACCACGACAGCTCCACTGCATTAAGCATACAGCGGAGACCAGTTATCGGCAGCCACATATCAAGTAACAAGGCCGTTACGCTGTTGGCTGCGATGGAAAACCGCGCGCTCTTGCGCGGTTTCCGGTCTGAGGGATTAAATAACTGGTTCTCCGGGATGCTTAACCTCATCTAATCCGTTATCAGTATCCCCGAGAGAGCCCGCACGATTAGGGGATGATCTTGGGTACTCGCATTCCAGTGACGCTGGGGGCTATTGAGCCTCTGGCGCTGTTGCCGTTTAAAGCCAGAAAAATAGCGTTGGTGTGTGAAGGCGGTGGGCAGCGCGGTATTTTCACCGCCCCGGGGTGCTGGATGAATTTCAGCGCGAAAAATTTAATCCCTTTTCCCTGTTCATTGGCACTTCCGCTGGCGCACAAAATCTCTCGGCCTTTGTCTGTGGCCAAAAAGGCTATGCCCGGCGCGTGATTACGCGTTACACCACTAACAAACTTTTTTTCGATCCCCTGCGTTTTGTACGCGGTGGTCATCTGATCGATCTCGACTGGTTGGTGGATATCACCAGCAGTGAGCTACCGCTGGCAGTGGATGTGGCACACGGCCATTTTGATGCGGGGCGCGAGTTCTACATGTGCGCCTGTCGCAGCGATGATTACACGCCAGCTTACTTCTCGCCGCATCAGGGAAACTGGCTGGATTACATCCGCGCTTCCAGTGCGATTCCCGGTTTTTACCGTTCAGGCGTTGAGCTAGAGGGCGTGAATTACCTGGATGGTGGGATTAGCGATGCGATTCCGGTGCGAGAGGCGGCGCGACGTGGTGCAGATACCATCGTGGTGATCAGAACCGTCCCTTCCCAAACGTTTTATACGCCCAAATGGTTTAAGCGGATGGAACGTTGGCTAGAGAGCAGCATGCTGCAACCGATGGTGCGCATCGTGCAGCAGCATGAAGAGAGCTACCGTGAGATTCAGCAGTTCATTGAAGACCCGCCGGAGAATCTGCGCATTATTGAGATCTATCCGCCGCACCCGTTGGCCAGCAGTGCGCTGGGTAGCCGTGTGAACGCGCTCAATCATGACTACCATCTGGGGCGGCGCTGTGGACGCTATTTCCTCGCGACTATGGGACAGTGGTTAAGCGATGCGGAAATCGCCTCGCCAGTGCGAGTCACACCGCCTGCGCCCGTGGCTAATGCACCGGATAATCGGCCAATTATGACGCCGGAAGTGGCGGATAACGATGCCGATTATGATGCAGGGTCGTTAGCATGAAGTTTATCGACACCCATTGCCATTTTGATTTTCCCCCGTTTATCGATGATGTCGCTGGCAGCATCGCCCGGGCCGCCGCCGCCGGCGTGGAGCGGATTATTATCCCGGCAGTTGAGGCCAGCCGTTTTGCCACGGTCAGCCAGCTAGCGCAGCAGCATGATGCGCTGTACGCCGCGTTGGGACTGCATCCAATTGCGATTGCGCGCCATCAGGACAGCGACCTCGATGCGCTGGAGACCTGTTTGCAATCCCCCGACAGCAAACGGGTAGCGATTGGTGAAGTTGGGCTGGATCTTTATATGCCGGAGCCGCAGTTTGAGCGGCAGAAATGGCTGCTCGAAGCGCAGCTAAAACTGGCGAAAAAGTATGATTTGCCGCTGATTTTGCACTCGCGCCGCACGCACGATCAGTTGGCGTTGTTACTGCGCCGCCACCAGGTTGCGCGTTGTGGTGTGGTGCACGGTTTTGCGGGCAGTCTGCAACAGGCTCAGGCCTTTATCAAACTGGGGTATGCCATCGGGGTAGGGGGCACCATCACTTATGAACGTGCCAGTAAAACCCGTCAGACGATTGCGCAGTTGCCGCTCTCAGCCCTGTTGCTGGAAACCGATGCACCAGACATGCCGCTGAATGGCTTCCAGGGGGAGCCTAACCGGCCTGAACGGGCGCGCAATGTGTGGCAAACGCTGTGTGAGCTGCGCCCGGAAGCCCCTGAGGTGATTGCCGAGGCGTTGTGGCATAACAGCCAGCGGTTGTTTACGCTGTCATGAAAAGTGCGATGGGTTGTGATAAAAATCACATATAATTGAATCATATTACGCTGATTTACCGTCTCATGTGATTATGATCGCAAAATGTCGGCGTAAAATTGTTAGAATTATCACATCTCGTTCTGCTCTGTGGAGAGTTTCATGACTGATATTACCGCTGCGGCGCGCCGCGCCCTGCAACTGATGGATTTGACCACCCTGAATGACGACGACACCGACGAAAAGGTGACGGCGCTGTGCCATCAGGCCAAATCCGTGGTCGGCAATACCGCTGCAATCTGCATCTATCCACGCTTTATTCCCCATGCGCGTAAAGTGCTGCGTGAGCAGGGGACGCCGGAGATTCGTATTGCCACCGTCACCAACTTCCCCCACGGCAACGATGACCTTGAGATTGCGCTGGCCGAAACCCGCGCGGCGATCGCCTATGGTGCCGATGAAGTGGATGTGGTGTTCCCGTATCGCGCCCTGATTGCCGGTAACACGCAGATCGGTTTCGATCTGGTGAGCGCCTGCAAAACCGCCTGTGCCGAAGCGGGCGTACTGCTGAAAGTGATCATTGAAAGCGGCGAGCTGAAGCAGGAGGCGCTGATTCGTCAGGCGTCCGAAATCGCGATTGAAGCAGGCGCTGATTTTATCAAAACCTCTACCGGTAAAGTGCCGGTTAACGCGACGCCAGAAGTGGCAGAAATCATGCTGACGGTGATCCGTGATAAAGGTGTAGCGCAGCAGGTCGGCTTTAAGCCTGCTGGCGGCGTGCGTACCGCAGAAGATGCCGCACTCTACCTGCAACTGGCCGATCGTATCCTTGGCAGCGAATGGGCAGATGCACGTCACTTCCGCTTTGGCGCTTCCAGCCTGTTGGGTAGCTTGCTCAAGACATTGGGTGTCGCCACCGAAACCGCTCAGAGCGGCTACTGATTGACGGCGCGGCAACCGTGCCGCGCCAACCTCTCCTTTGCAACCAGGGGGCAACCTTGTTCCTGCCGCAAGAAATTATTCGGAAAAAACGCGACGGACAGCCATTAAGTGAAGCCGAAATTCGCTTCTTTATTAACGGCGTGCGTGATAACAGCGTTTCAGAAGGACAGATCGCCGCGCTGGCGATGACCATCTTTTTCCACGATATGAATCTGGAAGAGCGGGTCGCATTGACGATGGCGATGCGTGACTCCGGCCAGGTGCTGAACTGGCAATCCCTCCACCTGAACGGGCCGGTCGTGGATAAGCACTCAACGGGTGGCGTAGGTGATGTCACTTCACTGATGCTCGGGCCGATGGTCGCAGCCTGTGGTGGCTACGTGCCCATGATCTCGGGTCGTGGTTTGGGCCACACCGGCGGCACGCTGGATAAGCTGGAAGCGATTCCTGGGTTTGATATCTTCCCCAGCGATGAACGTTTTCGCCAGATCATTCAGCAAACCGGGATTGCCATCATCGGGCAGACCAACTCGCTGGCTCCAGCGGATAAACGTTTTTACGCGACGCGTGATATCACCGCCACGGTGGATTCTATTCCCCTGATCACCGCGTCCATTCTCGCGAAAAAACTGGCCGAAGGGCTGGATGCGCTGGTGATGGATGTGAAGGTTGGCTCGGGCGCGTTTATGCCTGACTTTGCCTCCTCCGAACAGTTGGCGCAGGCGATTGTGGGCGTGGCGAACGGTGCGGGCTGTAAAACCACCGCACTGCTCACGGACATGAATCAGGTGCTGGCTTCGAGTGCCGGTAATGCACTGGAAGTGCGGGAAGCAGTTGCGTTTCTTACCGGAGATTACCGCAATCCTCGCTTGGCTGAAGTCACTCTGGCACTGAGCAGTGAAATGCTGATTTCGGGTGGCCTGGCAGCGAATGAGCAGCAGGCGCGATCTCAGCTGCAACAGGTGCTGGATAATGGCCGCGCAGCGGAAGTGTTTGCACAAATGGTGGCGGCGCAGAAAGGCCCAAGTGACTTTATTGAGCGTATCGACAGCTATTTGCCGGCACCGGTAATGAGCAAAGCGGTGTACGCCGATGTGCCCGGTATTGTCTCCGGCATGGACACCCGTGCGCTGGGTATGGCGATTGTGGCGCTCGGCGGTGGCCGCCAGCGCGCCAGCGATAGCATCGATTACAGCGTGGGCCTGAGTGACATCATTACGCTGGGTGAACGCGCAGATAACCAGAGGCCGCTGGCCGTGATCCATGCCGCCAGCGAAAACGCCTGGCATGACGCAGCGCGTGCGGTGAAAGCGGCTGTGAAGCTGAGCGAGCAGCCATTAGCCGCACAGCCGATCATCTATCGCCGAATTACAGCCTGACGGGCTGGTGTTTAAGCCTCATCCGCTGAGGTGACGCTAACTAAGAAAATCCATCGTGGTTTGCTAACGCAGGAACACCTTTGAACTCAGCCGGTTAGCGTCAGTTTCATCCGGTTAATGAGGTGCAGCGGCGCCCTGACTTAAGCGGGGAGCGTGCCAGGCAACAGCCATTCGGGTATACTGATCTGATCGCTTTTTTTTGACTTGTCACGCGCGGTCGCGCAGGAGACTTGCATGAAACGTGCTTTTATCATGGTGCTCGATTCCTTTGGAATCGGCTCCAGCAAAGACGCCGCTAAGTTCGGCGATGAAGGTTCCGATACGCTTGGACACATTGCGCAAGCCTGTTTTGACGGGCAAGCGAATGTGGGGCGTCAGGGGCCGCTACACCTGCCTAATCTGACTTCTCTCGGGT
Organism: Candidatus Pantoea multigeneris; assembly: GCF_011752615.1. Taxonomy (NCBI): domain Bacteria; kingdom Pseudomonadati; phylum Pseudomonadota; class Gammaproteobacteria; order Enterobacterales; family Erwiniaceae; genus Pantoea; species Candidatus Pantoea multigeneris. Next base: position 185,402 of record NZ_VWXF01000002.1, on the reverse strand, counting down.
TGGCGAAAGCCGCTGAGCTCTCCACCGGAAAAATCCCGGCGGGCATGGATGCACAGGCTGAAATCAAAGGGGCTTATGCTTATGCCCGTGAGATCTCCTCCGGCAAGGACACCCCTTCTGGACACTGGGAAATTGCCGGTGTTCCGGCGCTGTTTGACTGGGGTTACTTCAGTGATAAACAAAACAGCTTCCCGCAAAAACTGCTGGATGAGTTGGTCGAGCGGGCAGAATTACCGGGCTATCTCGGTGACTGTCACGCTTCCGGTACGGTGATTCTGGAGCAACTGGGCGAAGAGCATATGAAAACCGGTAAGCCGATTTTCTATACCTCTGCCGATTCGGTGTTCCAGATTGCCTGCCACGAAGAGACGTTTGGCCTCGATCGTTTGTATGCACTGTGCGAGCTGGCGCGTGAAATTCTGACGCGTGACGAAGCGGAGTATGGCTTGATTGGCCGTGTCATTGCTCGTCCATTTGTGGGCACCGGCGCCCATGATTTCCAGCGCACCGGAAATCGCCACGATCTGGCGATTGAGCCACACTCGCCTACCATGATGAAGAAGCTGGTTGATGAGCAGGGGGGCGAGGTGATCTCGGTGGGGAAAATTGCCGATATCTATGCCGAGCAGGGTATCACCAAAAAGGTGAAAGCCACCGGGCTGGATGCGCTGTTTGACGCCACCATTGCCGAGATGAAAACGGCACCGGATCAGTCGATTGTCTTCACCAACTTCGTGGATTTTGACTCCGCATGGGGCCATCGCCGCGATGTACCAGGCTATGCGGGTGGGTTAGAGCTGTTCGATCGTCGCTTGCCAGAGCTGATGGCGCTGGTAAAAGAGGGGGATATTTTAATCCTCACCGCCGATCACGGCTGTGATCCAAGCTGGCCGGGCACCGAGCATACGCGTGAGCACGTTCCTGTGCTGATCTACGGTCCGCAGGTAAAACCCGGATCGCTGGGAGAGCGCGAGACGTTTGCGGATATCGGCCAGACCGTTGCGCACTACTTTGGCCTGTCCGCGATGGACTACGGCACCAACATGCTGTAAAACAGCCCACCAATTTTTATAAGGAACAATACAATGGCAACTCCGCACATTAATGCAGAACTGGGTGACTTCGCGGACGTAGTACTGATGCCTGGCGATCCCCTGCGTGCTAAGCACATCGCAGAAACTTTCCTGGAAGATGCGGTTGAAGTGAACAACGTGCGCGGCATGTTGGGTTACACCGGAACTTACAAGGGCCGTAAAATCTCGGTGATGGGCCACGGTATGGGCATCCCATCTTGCTCAATCTACACCAAAGAGCTGATCACCGATTTCGGCGTGAAGAAGATCATTCGCGTGGGTTCTTGTGGCGCAGTACGCGCTGACGTGAAACTGCGTGACGTCGTGATCGGTCTGGGTGCCTGCACCGATTCCAAAGTGAACCGTATGCGTTTCAAAGACCACGATTTCGCAGCCATTGCCGATTTCGATATGGTGCGTCACGCGGTGGATGCGGCTAAAACCCTGGGCGTTGATGCACGCGTGGGCAACCTGTTCTCTGCCGATCTGTTCTACAGCCCGGACCCAGAGATGTTCGACGTGATGGAGAAGTACGGCATCCTCGGCGTCGAAATGGAAGCAGCGGGCATCTACGGTGTTGCTGCTGAGTTCGGTGCTAAAGCCCTGACCATCTGCACCGTGTCGGATCACATCCGCACCCACGAGCAGACCACGGCAGCAGAACGCCAGACCACCTTCAACGATATGATTAAAATCGCGCTGGAGTCGGTGCTGCTGGGCGACTAATCACGCCTTGTGAGCGGTAAAAACCCCGTGATCTTCGCTGATTGCGGGGTTTTTTGAAAAAATATGGCTCATTGTGTAGTGGTATTTTCTGACGATCACAATGGAACTGTCGAAAAAGTCATATAGGTTTTTAATCCAGAAGGGCGCTGCACGCCACGCGGATCAGACAGGAAAGGAATACGAAAATGGGGTGTACTGGAAATTTTTATTGTCCATCTGACACCATCTATGAACTGAAAGTGAACAACGTCCCCCTCTGAAACGGCATTTTTAAATACGCCTGAAACGTATTCACCACCAACATGGGCAATATCAATCACCCCTTGCTCACGGCTGACCAAGGCAATGGTCAGAGACTCTTCAAACAGGATGTCATCAGTGGTAAAGATTAAACATCTGTCATCATCTGTACTAAAAGCCGCTTCCAGTATCTTTCCCGATACCAGTATGCCAGAGGATCTGCCGTTAAAATAAATCTCTGATCTCGCCTGCGAAAACTCGGTTTGCCCGAAGTGTTCAACAAGGGACAATGTGCTGAGCTGTTGCATAATTATCTCCAAAAATACCCCATTTCCCATGCGGCTAGCGCACCACCGATAAACCCACCGATGAGAACACAAACGGGTGCTCCTGGGCCACATATTAGTCCCGCAACCATGCCTCCAGTGGCACCGCCTGCAATACCAGCGCTATTGATTGCCAACTGGCGTCCCGTTTCTTTGACCTTATCATCAGACGCATAAATTTCGTACAGGGATACAGCGATTGAAAGGACGACAAGCCCCTTTCCCAACCGAGAGAGCTTGAGCATTCTGAGATTAACCTGGGGATTTGATCTACCCGCAGATTCAACGATACTGGCATAGACCTGATTTTTCTGAGTCTGGGAGAGCAGATTGAAATTTGCACTTGGTCCGAACAGAGAGAGGGCTTTTTTAGCCACTAATTCATTAAGTGTTTTACCTGAAGACTTCATCTGTTGAGCCATTGCACGTCCGAGAGGGGTACTCCGGGTTCGGACCAAATCCATGATCAAATTACGTGTTTCCTGAGCTTGCTTCGCGGCCTGCTCCCAGCTGATGAGGCCAATGTTTGCTCTTGATCGGAGATCTTCAGCCATCTCTTTAATGCGTTTTGCATACTCCAGACGTAAACGAGGATCAATTAATAGGCGCGCAGCGGCAGCAGATATGTCTCCCTGAAGCGCATTTAAAACAGATTCAAACTGCTCACGTCCATGACTGTTTACTGAGTTTAATAGAGAAGTATCCATTTGCGTTTCCTTTAATCATTCACGCAGCACAAGGCTGAGAATTTAGTCTGTGGGGTGATACAGGGTAAGTTCGCCACGCCGGAGCCGGAGCCGGAGCCGGACATGGCAGGTGGCGACGGCTGATTCTATTGGGCAAACTCAAGACCTTCTCTATAACCTTCCGCAATGAGTTGTTCGGCAATAGTCATCAGTGCTTAATCTTTTCGATATCGCTGTCTGAGAGGCCAATAAGGTCCTGGATGGTGCGGATATCCATACCTTGTAGTAAAAGTCGCAGCACTATCTTTTCGACTGTTTCTTCACAAGCTTCCTGTTTACCTTCCTGTTTTAGTTGCTCTGCAATAGTCATCAGTCGCTGTTTGTTCCTCGGCGATTAAAGATACAAACATTATCAATAAAAACAGACATATACATTAGCGGAACGCGTAAGAACGGCTGAAAAAAGACGGGTCTTGGCCCCATTTCGCGCCTGGCGAAATGGGGGGAGGAATAATTAATAGCGGTGATAACTGCGCTGTGCGCTGGTGACTTTAGACAAGTAACGGCGTGATTCAGCGGAAGGGTGCTGATTAATCAGGGTTTGATACACCGCTCCTGGCGGCATGTTGTTAATGGTCGCAAACGCCTGCGCTTTATCGCTGGAGAACACGCGCAGCACGCTGCCTGCGCCGCCGTTGTAGGCGGTGATCATCGCGAAGCGTCGTGAGGTTGGGTCCTGAATGCCGCTCAGATAGCTATTTTGCAGCAGCGAAAGATAGGCAGCACCGGCATCAATGTTATTGGCCGGATCGAGCAGATAGCTACGACTTGGCTGGCCCCATTTGCCTTTCATGCGGAACACATCAACGCCCGCGGTATGCTGCACCACCTGCATCAGCCCCAGCGCATCGGCATTGCTGACCGCATAGGGGTTAAAGCTCGATTCCACCTGCATAATCGCCAGAATCAGCGAGGCATCAACGCCATACTGCTCGGCGGCTTTACGCACCAGCGGCAGGTATCGGTGTGCTCGCTTATCAAGGTGGTTTGGCACCATCGCAATGGTGACGGAGTAGATCACATGCAGCCCAACGGTGCGGCGTTGTAGCTTGTTCTGAATCAAATAGTCAGCAAAGTTGGCGGCTCGCCCCTGCCAGCGAATCGGCTGGCCGGTGTTATCCAACACTTCGCCATACAGCATCGGCTCTTTACTGATCTGAATATCGTTGGCGTCTGAATAGAGGTCAACGTTGCCGGGGTTATCACCAATCAGCAAGGTGGTGACAATTGCCTGACGCAGGCTGGCCATCGGGTCAGTGCCGGAAATAGTCTCAATGGTGATGCTACCCGACTCAAAGTTAATGTGGCTGCGGGTGTAATAGTTATCAGAGTACTTAACGTAGTCTTTTGGTCCGGCGATCAGGACTTCGTTAATCCCCCAGATATTCTCAATGTTGTGGGCGAACTGGCCCATCAGGATATCGAAGCCGTTGGTATCCTTGACCCACTCTTCACTGTATTTAGGTTTTTTGTTGCCAGAACAGGAAACCAGTAAAGGGGCAATGACCATCAAAGCAATCAGTTTTTTATTCATTCGCAATGCGTGCCTGGCCTGAAAAGAGGGCCGCAAACTGCGGCCCAGAAATTATGCTTCGGGTGGGGTATAACCATCGATGTGAACGTCTTTACCCTCGAACAGGAAATTGACCATCTCCTGCTCCAGTACCTTACGGTCGCCGGGGTTCATCATGTTGAGTTTCTTTTCATTGATCAGCATGGTTTGTTTTGCCATCCACTTCGACCAGGCTTCTTTCGAGATGTCGTTGTAGATGCGCTTGCCGATATCACCAGGGTAGAGCTGAAAATCCTGGCCTTCAGCTTCACGTTGCAGGTAGGTACAGAAAATGGTGCGACTCATAACTCTTCCTCTTCGGTCATGCCCAGTTGCAGGGGATGACGTAGTTCATTTAACAGACGTTCAACCGGCGCGGCCAGCCCAACTGACGGTGGTTGCGCTAAGTTATACCAGAGCGCGTCCGCTTCATCCATCAGCGACCCGGCAGAAGGCCATGACAGCCACATTGGGACGATATCGAGATGGAAATGGCTAAAGGTATGGCGAAACGCAGTGAGTTGCTGCGGCCGCGAATGAATGCCGTGCGCGTGCAGCCAGTCATACATGGCGGCCTCAGTGCTGAACTGCGGGAAGCAGAACAGTCCGCCCCACAGGCCCACCGGTGGGCGCTGCTGCAACCACACGTCGTCTTCATGCTGAATCATCAGGAACCAGCCGCTGCGCTCGGGCAGCGTCTGCTTCGGTTTCTTACCGGGATAGCTCGCCCAACTCTGATTAGCATAGGCGACACAGTCGTTGCTCAGGGGACAGATTTCACACTTAGGACGTGAACGGGTACACACCATCGCCCCTAAATCCATCATCGCCTGATTAAACTGGCTGACACCTTGTGCGGGGGTGACCTCTTCACTGATGCGCCACAGGCGGTTTTCCACCTCCTTTTTCCCCGGCCAGCCAGCGACGGTATAGCAGCGAGCCAGCACGCGTTTTACGTTGCCATCAAGAATCGGGAAGTGTTGCCCCATAGAGAGTGAAAGCACAGCTCCGGCGGTAGAACGCCCAACGCCAGGCAGTGCGGCGACATCATCAAAATTACGTGGGAACTCGCCCTGATGCTTATCAACCACCTGCTTCGCCGCTTTATGCAGATTACGCGCGCGCGCATAATAGCCAAGGCCAGTCCACAGGTGCAGCACTTCATCCAGCGGAGCTGCCGCCAAATCCGTGACAGTAGGAAAACGCGCCATAAAGCGTTCAAAATAAGGAATGACAGTAGCCACCTGGGTCTGCTGCAACATCACTTCGGACAGCCAGACTTTATACGGTGTTTTTTCCTGCTGCCATGGCAGGGTTTTACGGCCAAAGCGCTGATACCAGTCCAGCACCTGTTGCGCGAACTGCGGCGCTTGCATCATAAGGAGGAATTTTTCCGTGGTTTATCTACACTCAGGCAGGCATTCCAGCACAGACCACTACAGGAGTAAACCGGAAGAGTGCCAGGACTTGCTTCTGTTCATTAACTTTGCATAATGCCCGTTTCCAGATCGGGTTAACCAGCAGGCTTGAAGATGATTAATGACGTTATCACCCCAGAATATGATGAGAACGGGCGGCCATTACGCCGTATCCGCAGCTTTGTACGCCGTCAGGGACGCTTAACCAAAGGGCAGCAGCAGGCGCTCGATCTCTACTGGCCAGAAAAAGGGGTAGAGTTTCAGTCGGAGCCGCTGGACATTCCCGCGCTGTTTGGCCGCGAGGCACCGTTGGTGCTGGAGATCGGTTTTGGCATGGGTGCCTCTCTGGTGACCATGGCGCAGAACAATCCGCATCAGGATTTTCTTGGGCTGGAAGTGCATCTGCCAGGCGTAGGTGCCTGCTTAGGCTCAGCCAAAGAAGCGGGTGTTGAGAACCTGCGTGTGATGTGCCACGACGCGATTGAAGTGCTGGAAAAAATGATTCCAGACAACTCACTGAACATGGTGCAGTTATTCTTCCCGGACCCGTGGCATAAAGCGCGTCACAATAAACGCCGCATTGTGCAGGTGCCTTTTGCCGATCTGGTGAAGCGTAAGCTGAAACTGGGTGGCGTATTCCACATGGCAACGGACTGGGAAGATTACGCGACCCACATGCTGGAAGTGATGAGCAGCATTGAAGGCTATCACAATCAGTCTGCCACGAAAGACTATGTGCCACGCCCGGACAGCCGTCCACTGACCAAATTTGAGCAGCGTGGCCATCGCCTTGGGCACGGCGTTTGGGATCTGATGTTTGAACGCATTAAGTGATTCCAGGTCTAACGCTCACCGCTGAGAGTTAAAGGAGAGACCATGGTTCGTAAAGCGTTAGTTGTTGGCCTGCTGCTGGTAGCCGCGCAGGCACAGGCGGCATATGAGTGTCCGGTGAAGCCACAGGATGATGTGGTGATCAAACCGGATAGCGTGCAGGTGGTAGGCGCGAACGGCAATTTGCAGATTTCTCCGCGTGGTGATGTGCGCTTCAACGGCCAGCCGGTAAACATCAGCCCGGCAGCGCGTCAGCAGGCGTTGGATTATCAGGATGGATTGCGTCGCGATCTGCCCTGGATTGATAACGGGGCTAAATCGCGGCTGGAGAAAGGCCGGATTGCGCTGGATCGGGTGATTGTCGAGAAGCTAGGGCCAAACAGCCACGTCCGTGAGCGTTTAACGACGCTGGATGGTCAGCTGAAGCAGCAGATGAATCGTATCATCGAGCAGCGTAGCGATGGCCTGACGTTCCACCACGCTGCCATTGAGCAAGTGCGTGCGGATGGCGAACGCCTGGTGCAGAGCACCATGGGCGGCGTTTTACAGGACAGCCTGAATGAGATGGGCACTCGCCAGACCGCCAGCGGAGATAATCCGCTCCAGGCCATTATGGGTAACCTGGGCGGCTTGCAGCAGTCGATTCAGGCGGAGTGGAGCAATCAGGAGCAGGATTTCCAGAATTTCGGTCATGAAGTGTGTAATCGCGTGACGCGACTGGAAGATCAGCGCAAAGGATTGATGCGCGCTATCCCGCGATAATATCAACGGCCCGTTAAACCGGGCCGTTTGCTTTTCAGCGCTGCATCCCCCAGCGTTTAATCGTCAGTTTTTCCAGCGTAGAGAACACCAACGCATCCACCAGCAATCCGATAATGATCACCGCTGCCAGCCCGGCAAAGACGCGGTCGGTATACAGTTCGTTGCGATTCTGGAAGATATACCAGCCCAATCCACCCTGCCCACTGGAGGCCCCAAACACCAGTTCTGCGGCAATCAGCGTACGCCAGGAGAAGGCCCAGCCAATCTTTAGCCCTGAGATAATCGAGGGCAGCGCCGCAGGAATTAAAATATGCCAGACATAGCGCAACCCACTCAGGCCGTAGTTGCGTCCTGTCATGCGCAGTGTTTCTGACACGCCCATAAAGCCGGTGTAGGTGTTAAGCGCCATTGGCCACAGCACTGAGTGAATCAGCACAAAAATCAGGCTGTTGTTGCCAAGGCCGAACCACAGCAGCGCCACGGGCAGCAGTGCAATGGCGGGCAGTGGGTTAAGCATGGCGGTGAGTGAGGAGAGCAGATCGCGCCCAATACGTGTTGATACCGCCAATGCGCTGAGACTCAGGGCCAGTACTGTGCCAATCACATAGCCTTTGATTAACGTGCTGAGCGAGATGGCGACTTTGGCGGGTAGCTCACCGCTGAGGGTATCTTCAACAAACGCGTGAATCACCTGCACCAGGCCTGGCAACATCAGATCGTTGTTCTGCCAGCGAGCGCCCGCTTCCCACAGCAGTGCGAGCACCAGCAGCAGTAAGGTTTTGCGCAGCGGTGCAAAGTTCCACAGGCGTTGTGTGAGGGGCAGCGGTTGTGCGAGTTGAACGTCGCCAATCGGCTCCAGCTCTTTGAGATATTCCGGGCGAACCGGCGGATGTGAATGTTCAGTCATGGGATTATCCGTTAACCGAGGCCAGCGACACGGGGCGTGGTGCGCTAGCGGTGTTGATAGCCACTGGTGGCGTAAACAGCAGATCGTGAATACGGCGCGCAGCGGCCTGGAAATTCTCGCTGCCCTCTTCATGGCGATCAAACTGGTGGCTGTTCAGTTCCGCTCGTACCCGACCAGGATGGGGCGAGAGCAGCAGAATGCGGTTCCCCACCAGCAACGCCTCTTCGATGGAGTGGGTCACGAACAGCAGCGTAAAGCGCACCTCTTCCCAGAGTTCCATCAGTTCGAACTGCATTTTTCTGCGCGTCAGAGCATCCAGGGCGGCAAAGGGCTCATCCATCAGCAGTATGCTGGGTTTCATCGCCAGCGCCCGGGCGATAGCCACGCGGGCTTTCATACCACCTGACAGCGTGTGCGGCCAGGCATCGGCAAAATCGGCCAGCCCGACTTTTTCCAGGTAGTGTAGCGCCTGTTCTCTGGCCTCTTTTTTGCCGAGCTTGCCGGTGACGCGCAGCGGGAAAGCGACGTTATCAGCCACACTTTTCCACGGGGGAAGCTGGTCAAACTCCTGGAATACCATCATGCGATCGGGGCCGGGAGCCGTAATGGTTCGGCCCTCCAGCGTGATATCTCCGCTCACGGCAGGTAAGAAGCCCGCCACGGATTTCAGCAGGCTCGACTTACCGCAGCCTGACGGCCCGAGCAGCACAAAGCGGTCTGCCGGGTAGACATCAAAGCTGACGTCATGGGTGGCGCGAACCCGACGCTCTGGCGTGACGTACTCCAGATTTAGCTGGTTGACGCGCAGCAGCGGGTGGCTGTTTTCATTGGTCTGAATGCTCATGATAGTTTCCCAGGCCGGCTCAGCTGCCGTTGACGAGGTGTGGGTCTGCGAAGAAATAATCCTTCCAGGATTGTGGGTTGTTTTTGATGGCTCCCACGCGATAGAGGAACTGCGCCATCGAAAGGGTATTTTCCGGTTCGATGGTGAATTTCACTTCCGGGTTTTTCAGGATTTTGATCAGCAGGTTGCGGTCGATTTTCGAGTTGTTGACGCGAATAAAGGCATCAGCGGCTTCTTCCGGGTGAGCGGCACTCCATTTCGCGGCTTCATCCAGCGCGGCAACAAACGCGCGATAGGTGCGTGGGTTCTCGTCATGGAATTTTTGCGTGGTGTAGAGCACCACGGGTGTCGTCGGGCCACCGGCGACGGTGTAGGAGTTGAGTACGATGTGTGCTTTCGGGTTAGCCGCCAGTTCCTGTTCCTGGAAAGGGGAGTTACCGAAGTGCGCATTGATTTCAGTGCCGTTGCTGATGATGGCGGCAGTGGCATCCGGGTGTGGTACAGCGACCTGGAGTTTATCGAGACGGTTGTAGTTCTTGTCACCCCAGAGTTGGGCCGAGGCCATTTGCAGGGTACGAGACTGTGCTGAAACGCCTACCGCAGGAATAGCGATGCGATCTTTTTCCGTGAAGTCGGCGATGGTTTTGACTTTCGGGTCGGTGCTGATCAGATAGTAAGGGAACTGTCCGGTGGTGGTAATCGCACGGACGTTCTGGCGGCCTTTGGTGCGGTCCCACAGGGTGAACAGCGGGCCTGTGCCAGCACCCGCCACATCCACCGATCCTGAAAGGAGCGCTTCATTAACGGCTGCTCCGCCTGAGAGCTGGCGGTAATCGACTTTAATATCCAGGCCTTCGGCCTTGCCCTGTTTTTCAATCAGGTGTTGATCCTGTGCCACGTTAAGCAGCAGATAGACAATACCGAACTGCTGAGCGATGCGAATTTGACCTTCAGCATTGGCGGCAAAAGGCAGGCCGAGCGTCGCTAATAACAGGCTGGCAGCGGTGAGTTTGGTGGCCAGTTTTTTACCTGAGCCTTGCGGTTGTTTATTTTTATTTTTCATATTGCATCTTCATTTTTAATTGGTGAGATATTCAGGTCCGCACCTGATGTTTTTAAGCGACACAGAACCTGCCCGAAGTGGGCAATGGAAACAGGTGGTTAATGAGATGCAGCATAGGAAATTGGCGTTTTCAGGTAAATACTGTTTGCCTATAACTTATATGCGGAAGTTATGTGCTTCTGGCAATCATTTATCGATGGATTTAATTTTTCTTCTTATATACGCGTAATTAAAGGCGGCAATGGAATTTCCATTAAATAGATATGCTTAATATGAGAATGGATTGCTGAATTAGTTGTTAGTGATGGCAGTGAATGCCGCTTCCAGCTCGGTGGTAAGGTCAGACAATGGGGGCTATGACTGCTCGGAAAGATCGCTCCATGCCGATCTGGCCCGACGTCCATGTCGGGCAAGCACTCGCTGTCATAGCCCCCATCATCTTCCCACCAGGCAGCCGTGTTGCTGTCAGAAGCCTGTGCGGTTTGAGGTCATTGCGAGGGCGTTTCAGGCAACTGGGCTTACTCTTCCGCCAGGAACAGCTCCAGCAGCGAGTTGAGGAACAGCTTACCTTTATGGGTAATCTGCCACTCTTCGGTACTCTCGCTGATATAGCCAGCCTGTAACGCTTCATCTAACTGAGGGCGAATCACGGACTCATCCAACCCGGTATACCGCGTAAACTCGGCGCGGGGAGCGGCTTCCAGCAGGCGGAAACGGTTCATAAAGAACTCGAACGGCTTATCGGCATCGGCAACATCATGCTGCTTATCCATATACTTGCCCGCCATAAATCCACGCGGATGCCGCGTTTTCACGGTGCGTACAATCCGGCCATCGGGCTGGGTTAACTTGCCGTGTGCGCCGCAGCCAATGCCGAGATAATCGCCGAAACGCCAGTAGTTAAGGTTGTGCTCGCAGCGATAACCCGGTTTGGCATACGCCGAGGTCTCATACTGCTCGTAGCCTGCCGCTGTCAGCAACTGGTGACCCTGCTCAAAAATATCCCACAGGGCATCATCATCCGGCAGCACCGGCGGACGCGAGGCGAACAGCGTATTCGGCTCGATGGTCAGCTGATACCAAGACAGATGCGGAGGATTCAGGGCAATCGCCTGACGTAAATCGTCCAGCGCTTCTTCAATCGACTGATCCGGTAAACCGTGCATCAGGTCGAGATTGAAACTGCGCAGACCCAACGCGGCGGCAAGATGTGCAGCCCGTTTGGCTTCATCCGGGCCATGAATTCGTCCCAAGCGCTCCAGTTTCTGCGGGCTAAAACTCTGCACACCGATGGAAATACGGTTAATTCCAGCCTTTTGATAACCGCTAAAACGATCGGCCTCAACTGTGCCAGGATTGGCTTCCATCGTGATCTCAGCATCTGCCGCCAGCGGCAGACGTGCGCGCACGCCATCCATCAAGAACTGCATGGCGTTGCTGCTCAGCAGGCTTGGCGTGCCACCACCGATAAAAATGGTGCGCACTTCGCGGCCCTGTGTCAGCGGTAAATCCTGTTCCAGATCGTCCAGCAGGTGCTGCACATATTCCATGTGCGGCACCTCACCTTTCAGGGCATGGGAGTTAAAATCACAATAGGGGCACTTCTGAACACACCACGGAATGTGAATATACAGACTTAACGGAGGTAACTCAGGCATTGCGCATCGCATCCAGTAACAGCGTCAATGCTTTACCCCGGTGAGAAACGGCCCGCTTCTCATCTTTACTTAACTCTGCGGCGCTTTTACCCAACGCAGGCACGTAGAAAACAGGATCGTAGCCGAAGCCACCGGAACCCGCAGGCGTGTGGGCAATCTCACCTTCCCAACTGCCGTGGAACACCAGCGGAGTCGGATCAGCCGCATGGCGCACATACACCAGAACACAGTGGAACTGTGCCTGGCGCTCGCCATCTGGCACGGCTTTTAATGCGTCCAGCAACTTCAACAGGTTCTGCTCATCACTGGCATCTTCACCAGCATAGCGCGCCGAATAGATGCCCGGCGCGCCACCCAGCGCATCAACAGCCAGACCAGAGTCATCCGCAATTGCCGGTAAGCCGGTTTGCTGCGCCGCATGGCGGGCTTTCAGAATCGCATTCTCAATGAAAGTCAGGCCGGTCTCTTCTGCGGATTCAACGCCCAAATCGGTCTGCGCGACGATATCCAGACCAAAGGCGGACAGCAGGTCCGCCAGTTCACGTACTTTGCCGGGGTTTCCGGTCGCAAGGACTACTTTTTGCATAACAGTTCCAGACATTACAGCGCTAACCACAGGCCCTGGAACAGGTCCATGCCAAGGTAGTTCAACGCATACAGAATCAGAATCACCACCATCGCGGAAAAATCGATACCGCCCATGGCAGGTAACACGCGACGAATCGGTGCCATTAACGGCTCCGTCAGTTGGATCAACACATAATCAATTGGGCTACGGCCCTGGCTTATCCAGCTCAGCAGGGAGCGGATGATAATGACCCAGAACACCAGACTACCGGCGGCTTTTAACAGAGAAATCAGGCCAAACAGCAGGTTATAAACCGAAATGGCAAAGTCACCGGACTGCACCAACATCAGCACTGGGTACTTAATGGTGGTCAGGACAAAGGCTAACAGCACCGAAGCGGTGTCGATTGGACCGATGGCCGGAATAATGCGGCGCAGGGGTTTAATGACGGGCTGGGTCAGCTTCACCACAAACTGGGCGAGCGGATTATAAAAGTCACAACGCGACCACTGCATCCAGACTCGCAGCAGTAAAACCATCACATAGAGATCGATCAGCGTCTTGACTAAAAACGTCAGTGTTAACATGGATGTCCTCAGTTATTGTTGTACGGAGCCCGTATAATCACGAGCGCCAAAAATAGCGGTACCGATACGCACCATCGTGCTGCCTGCGTCGATGGCAGCATCCATATCATCGCTCATGCCTAAAGAGAGCGTATCAATGGTGGCAAAGTCCTGTTTCAGGGCGTTGAACGCAGCGGCCATCTGTTGGCATACCGCCAACTGACGCGTGTAATCACTCTCCGGTGCGGGAATGGCCATTAGCCCACGTAAACAGAGGTTAGGCAGTGCTGCGACCTGCTGAGCCAGCGCTGGTAACGCCTCCAGCATGATGCCAGATTTGCTGTTCTCGTCACTGATATTTACCTGAATTAACACATTCAGCGGTGGCAGATGTGACGGGCGCTGATCGCTCAGACGCTGGGCGATGCGCAACCGGTCTACGGTATGACACCAGGCAAAATTCTCAGCCACCAGACGGCTTTTATTGGACTGTAACGGTCCAATAAAATGCCACTCAATGCCTTGAGATGCGGCCAGCGCCTGCACTTTTTCAACCCCTTCCTGCACGTAATTCTCGCCAAAGGCCTGCTGCCCGGCGGCAATCGCTTCTACGACGGCGCTCGCAGGTTTGGTTTTGCTCACGGCAAGTAAAGTAATTTCCTGCGGATCGCGCCCGCAACGCTGCGCAGCGGCGCTAATACGCTCGCGCAGATGCTGTAAGTTGTGCTGGATTGAGGTCATAGTCAGGAGAACATTATGCAGCTGGATGAAATAGTGGCGCTTAGTGTAAAGCATAACGCCGCCGATCTGCACCTTTGTAGCGGACATTTGCCGTGGTGGCGCTGCGGTGGAACGCTTAAGCCGGTGCCCGATCGGGCGGAAATTAGCGCACAGGCACTTGAAGCCGCCATAGAACCCTGGCTGGACAGCCTCCAGCGTGAACAGCTCGAAGCCGAAGGACAGTTAGATTTTGCCATCACCCTGACCAACGGACAGCGGCTGCGCGCCAACCTGTTTATTCAGCGCCAGGGGCTGTCACTGGCGCTGCGTATCATCAGCAACCAGTTACCGGTGATGGAAAATCTCCTGCTGCCTGCACAACTGCCGCAGCTCATGCTGCGGGAACATGGGTTGATGTTAGTGACGGGGGCTACTGGCAGTGGTAAAACGACCACGCTGGCGGCGTTGGTTGATGCATTGAACCGGCAACAAGCGCGGCACATCATCACGCTAGAAGACCCCATTGAGTTTCTGCACCACAGTCAGAAATCGTTGATCCAGCAGCGTGAAATAGGCCAACACTGCCAGAGTTTTAGCCTGGGGTTAAAAGCGGCATTACGTGAAGACCCTGATGTCATTCTGATCGGCGAGCTACGCGACAGCGCGACTATTCGCCTGGCATTAACTGCCGCAGAAACCGGTCATTTAGTGCTGGCAACGCTGCATACCCGAGGGGCCGCACAGGCGATTGAAAGACTGGTTGATGTCTTCCCGGCGGAGGAGAAAAACCTGGTACGCACCCAACTGGCGGGGAGCCTGAATGCGGTACTGGCGCAAAAGTTGGTTGCCGCGAAAGCGGGTGGGCGCGTTGCGCTGCATGAACTGTTAGTGAACACCCCGGCGGCAGCTAATCTGATTCGTGAAGGGAAGTTACATCAACTGCCCGGCGTGCTGGAAACCGGGGTGCAACACGGTATGCAAACTTTTGCTCAGTCTCAGCAGCAGCGTATTGATCAGGAGCTGATTGCGGCAGAGTAATGCTGGCGTGCCAGGCATGGAATCACTCTGGCTGGTAAAGCGCACTACAGATTAATGTTGTGCTGAGATGCTGAGATGCTGAGATGCTGAGATGCTGAGATGCTGAGATGCTGAGATGCTGAGATGCTGAGATGCTGAGATGCTGAGATGCTGAGATGCTGAGATGCTGAGATGCTGAGGTGCTGAGGTGCTGAGGTGCTGAGGTGCTGAGGTGCTGAGGTACTCAGGTACTGAGGTGCTGAGGTGCTGAGATGTTCAGATACTGAGGTGCTGAAAATGTGCCAGCAGTAACGGCTGGCACGGATTTTCAGTAATGCGTTTCAAACCAGTCTTCAAGGATAATCACTGCGGACTGGGAATCTACCTGGCCTTTGTTCAACGCGCGATAACCTCCGCGCTCAAACAGGGTCGAACGTGCTTCGACGGTGCTGAGACGTTCATCCTGAAGTTCAACCCGCACGCCAAACCGGCCATGCAGGCGGTTAGCAAACTTACGTGCGCGTGCCGTTAATGGCTGTTCGGTGCCATCCATATTCAGTGGCAATCCGACTACCACGAAATCAGGCTGCCACTCTTTCAGGAGTTTCTCGATCAGTTGCCAGTCGGGCGTACCTTCCTGGGCTTTCAGCGCTGCCAGCGGGCGGGCAGTGCCGGTAAGTTGTTGGCCGACAGCAACACCAATACTTTTGGTGCCGAAATCAAAACCGAGTAGTGTCTGGCTGCTCATCAGGCGTGTCCGGCATCGTTAGTCATGTTATGCATATCTACACCCAGTGAGCGAGCGGCTTCACGCCAGCGGTCAGCAATCGGGGTGTGGAACAAAATGGTGCTATCAGCGGGAGTGGTGAGCCAGGCGTTGTCTAACAGCTCCTGCTCTAACTGATTGCTCTCCCAGGCACAGTAGCCTAGCGCCATTAAAACCTGTTCGGGCTGTTGCTGGCTTCCCATGGCTTCGAGGACATCTTTGGAGGTGGTAATTACGGTGGTATCAGAAATTCGGATGCTTGAGTTAAACACTCGCGGCCCGGAATGTAGGATAAAACCACGATCTTCAGCCAGTGGCCCACCGGAAAAAACCGGCTTATCCAGGCTAATGGCGGGATCGCGTTCATTAGAGGTAATTTTAAGTTTCTGCAGAATCCCTTCTACCGTCAGGTTTTCCATGGGCTTGTTGACTATCAGCCCCATCGCACCTTCAGCATTATGCTCACAGATATAAACCACTGCGCGCTTGAAGAATGGATCCTGTAGCGAAGGCATCGCTATCAGAAAGTGATGCTGTAAATTCATCGTCACTGTGCTACCAAAATTTTTAAACCGGTGCGGGCGATCGCACCGGTTGCGGGTGGAATGCTGTGCCTTATCTGGCACATGCATTAAACTCAGCCCAGGCGTTTCTCAATCGCGTCCATCAGCATACCGCTGATGGAGATTGGAAACGCTGCCTCAATCTCACGTACGCAAGTTGGGCTGGTCACATTCACTTCGGTGAGTTTATCACCGATGATATCGAGACCGACGAAGATCAGCCCTTTGGCTTTCAGCGTCGGCCCAACGCGGCGGGCAATTTCCCAGTCTTTCTCGGTCAGTGGACGCGCTTCACCACGTCCACCTGCAGCCAGGTTGCCGCGGGTTTCACCAGACTTCGGAATACGTGCGAGGCAGTAAGGCACGGGTTCACCATCAACCACTAAAACGCGCTTGTCACCTTCGGTGATGGCTGGCACATAGTTCTGCGCCATGCAGTAGAAGTTGCCGTAGTTGGTCAGAGATTCAGTGATCACCGAGAAGTTAGGATCGTCCTGCTTAACGCGGAAAATCGAGGTGCCGCCCATCCCATCCAGTGGCTTCATGATGATGTCACCATGTTCTTGCCAGAACGCGCGCAGCTGTTCTTTGCTGCGTGTCACCAGGGTGTCTGGGGTCAGGTCGGCAAACCATGCGGTATAGAGCTTCTCGTTACAGTCGCGCAGGCTTTGTGGTTTATTCACAATCAATGTGCCTTGCTCTTCTGCACGCTCAAGAATATAGGTCGCGTAGATGAATTCAGTATCGAATGGCGGATCTTTACGCATCAGGACAACGTCCAGATCGGCCAGTTTGATCACCTGCTCACTGCCAAACTCGTACCACTTATCATAGTTCTGTTCAACGCTGAGCAGGCGAGTGCGGGCATAAGAAACGCCGCCACGCAGGGAGAGATCGGCCATCTCCATGTAGTGAATTTCATAACCACGGCGCTGTGCTTCCAGCAGGAAACCGAAGCTGGTGTCTTTTTTAATGTTGATGGATGAAATCGGGTCCATCACGATGCCAAGCTTAATCATTACTCTCTCCTTCAAGAGACCTGTTGTGTGCAGCGTTCGCTGTGGGGGGAATATCGCGGCTGATTATCCCTCAACCCAGATCGCCAAACCTCACCTGGAGTGCCGTGATCACGGTTAATGCCGTGGTTTCAGTGCGCAGCACGCGTGGCCCAAGTAAAATATCGCTGAATCCTTGTTGTGCCGTCATGGCAATTTCATCTGCTGACAGGCCGCCTTCTGGGCCAATCAGGAGTCTTACGCGCTCAACCGGTAGCGGTAAGGTGTTAATGCTCTGGTTGGCGCGCGGATGCAGATTGAGTTTTAAACCGTTTTCCTGCTCTGCACACCATGCTTCCAGCGTCATTGCCTCGCGAATTTCCGGTACGCGATTACGCCCGCACTGTTCACAGGCGGCAATGGCAATTTTTTGCCACTGCTGGATCTTCTTCGCCAGACGTTCTGCATCCAGCTTTACGCCGCAGCGTTCGGAAAACAAGGGGGTAATGACATTTACACCCAGTTCAATCGATTTTTGGATGGTGAATTCCATTTTTTCGCCACGGGACATCACCTGACCTAAGTGCAGGTGCAGCGGAGATTCACGATCGTCCAGTTGGCTGGAGAGCACAGAGACTCTGACACGCTTTTTATCGGCTTGTGCGATCTCTGCTTTGAAAGTCAGATTACTGCCATCAAACAATTCCAGCTCTTGTCCCGCTCCCATGCGCAGCACGCGGCCAACGTGATTGGCAGCATCTTCCTCAAGGAAAATGTCACTGCCAACGGTGAGAGGTTCGGGGTGATAAATGCGAGGTATACGCATGTGGTTCCTGCCTGGATCGCGCCGTGAACGGTCACGGCGAACGGAAAAAGGGTAGTTTAGGGCAGTGATTTCCTGGCTGGCAAGGGGAAAGGGCAAAACGGCCAGGCAAGGTAGCCTGACCGGGCCTGGAGATTATGCAGTGAGTGGACGGAGATCCAGCGTCATCAGGTGGTATTGATTATTATTGAAGCCAAAGGAACCGCTGTCATCCAGCTGCAGTTTACGGGTATGGGCGGCGTAGGAACGGCCATTGATCTTGTTAATGAAGGTCACCAGGTAAGCAAAGCGCTGCGCCATAATCTGCGCTGAGCAGTCAAACAGTTGGTTCGCGAGGCCGTTGCCGCGATAAGCGCCGTCAATGCAGATTGGCCCATACTGATAGCTGTTGTTGCTGTCCAGCTGTTCGCCGTAAGGGGTGTACTTATGCAGTTCACCGGTCATGTATTCGAACATAGGCCAGCGCTGCAGGAACTGCCAGGAACCGGCAATAACAAATCCCACCACCTGATCGCCATCTTTCGCGACAACTAATCCATTTTCCTTGTCGATCAACTCTGCCAGCTGCACTGCGTCGATATTGGTGGTGACGAAACCGTCTTTGCGGTCTTCATCACTGATGCTGTTAGCGTGATATTTTTTTAGCAGCGCCAGCACGCCTTCGATATCGCTGTGTTGTGCAGCATTCACGGTAAGATTTCTGTCCATGGTTTTACTTTTTTCCTCAACATTGCTTGTCTACGTGATTCACCTGAGCGTATCACGCTTTGTTTCTCCGGTGAGGTGAAATTGATTCAGATACCGGGGCAGACAGCAGTGCCAGGCCGTGAGGGCAAGAAAGGTTGTGGACGTTATCAGGCTGAAGGCCTCTGTGGCCGCCTTTTACCCAATAATATATCGAAGCCTGATTTGAACTGAGGTTTTGCGACATATTGTGTCGCTGGATAATAGATTTACGAATGTTTATTTAGCTGTTCAATTAAGTTCATTGAGATCTTGAGTTTATGTTTTTTCTAATTTTGTAAAGTTGGTTTTCTGGGCATGGTTAATTTTTTACACTCCGCCGAAATAAAAAAGGAGCAAAGGAATGAATGCACTCTATTTACAAATATCTCATATCAACGGCTCCAGTCAGGATGAACAACATACCGGCTGGCTGGACGTGATGGATTATCACTGGGGCGGCCAGCGTGATAAGCGTTTTGGTGGCACAGTGAATTTTCGCAACTTACGTGTTAACACCATGCTGGATCAAGCCACACCGCCGCTGGTGCTGTATGCCGCCAATGGTAATCCACTGAGTAAGGTGGTGCTGGCAGCGTGTAAAGCTGGAGGTGTGCAGCAGGAGTTTTATCGTATTACCCTCGAAGGCGCTCGTGTTGTCGCATTCAGTCTGGATGAAACTTCAGAAGGCACATTGGCGGAGTATGAGTTTGAAGCTGACTGTTTCAAAATCCAGTACTGGGATCAACGCCCAGACGGGGGCCGTGCCGCCGAAGTTCGTGCTGGTTGGAATGTAAAAAATAACGTTTCTGTGTTCTGAGGATAAGGAGATGAATCATTCGGATTATTTGAAATGGAAGCTGGATGGAGAGCGGCATCTGGCGATGAGTCTGGAAGGCGGGGTTCGCAATTTGCCGCAGGAAGTGAATAACGCGCTGAAAAACCTTGCGGGTGGTTTCGAACGATTGAGCTGGTATTCGTCATGTTTTACCTCTAAATACCAGGAGGTTTGTGAAGAACTAAAGCATGAAGATACCAGGATGGTTTCATCTTTGAAAGAGCTAATCGGAAGGTCAAATGTCATATTGGATATGATTGCTCTTTATATAGAGTGCGTATTGCAAGACAATACTAAAAAGACAGTTGAGGATTCAAAATCCGTCATTATCATGGGGACTAATCTTGCAAAAAAGATTGCAGTAGGATCTACGGTCAATGCCGGTATCGCCTATATTATGGCCAGAGAGATTACACGTAATACAAAAATAGATCTGCGAATGCGAAAAGTTTTAAACCAAAGGGCTGAAAATTTTTTTAGCTTCATGGCAGTTTATGGATATGTGCACAAGGCTGCATTATCGGCAAGAAGATTGAAGGTACTCTATCCTTTTTACTATGAGGTTCTTTATTCTTTTAATCTGGAAATGTTATATTTTTTCATAGAGCCTTTTTTAAAGTTTGTTATCTATAAAATGAAATTTTATGTGACGTATACTTTAAAAGAGAAGGAAAAGCATTTAAGAGAGGCTTTTGGTTTATGAAAATAAATTCATGGGGAATTTTTATCTTTATCCTTAAGTGCATTTGTTATCTGCCATGGAAGCTTTTACGCGCATATGAATTTCCAATTGTGACGATAATTTTAGCAGTGATATTTATGACATTCATTCCATCTTACTGGTGGCAGTTGACATTATTCACGGCTTTGTTTTATTTTCTTTTTCCTTTGTATAAAACATACAAAGGAAAATAAGAAAATTTCTTTTTATAAGTCAGGGTCTGGATGGTGGAGTAGTCCCTTGATAAAATGGTAATAATTAAGTTGCAAAAGGGTGTCGGCATGAAGGAATTTATAATCTATGTTTTGATAAAGCTACTTTCGGTAATGATGCGAATTATTGGCATCATTTCATATCAGGTTCTTATCTGGATGATTATGATTATTCCAGGTGTGTTTTATGTGAAGTTCTTCCCTGAGTACTGGTGGAGGCTTACTGTTGCAACGGTGATTATTTTGATGGCGCTATTAGTGTCTTTTTATCCGAAAAAATATATGTAGTGAGGTACGAGTAACAGAAAGATGTGTCTCGGTGATAAGTTTTATATTTAGAGCGATCTGCGAGGTTTTTTTGAATTTTATATCCAGTTTTATTGTCAGCCTGTTAAAAAGGATTTTCATTCCTGTAATAGCAGAGATTTTATTGCTTTGTTCAATAGTCGGAATTGGGATCTTCTGGCTGGAGTTTTTCCCTGATTACTGGGGAAGCCTAACCACACTTAGTTTAGTTGTATTAATGATAATTTATGTGAAATTCTACCCTAATAAATATATTTAAATTCGGGTGCTAAATGGGTTTGCTATAAAGTATTTTATTGTGAGGGAGTGTTGAATACTTGTTGAATTCAATGTTTAAATCCCCTAGTGTGTTTTCATGGAGGAACTAAAGCTAATGGGTGATTTTCTTGGTTATGTCTTCTTTGGTTTGATAATAGCTAAAGAGGTTTTTCTGTACTATCTGTATGAGTGGTGGTGGCTGTGGTTGTTTTTAGCAGGGTTTTTGATCTGGGAAGTTGTTGCCTGCAAAATTCAGTCCCGCCGCTTTAGTTTTCTGACTTTCATTAAGAAACTCATTAAGTGCGTTTATAACATCATTCGTATCATAGCGAATGTAATCAGTAGCATCTTCGACTATTTAACGAGTTGGCATAATTGATGTCTGACTTTTTAACCATGATAGATACTCCATCCGTACTCTCATTATGTGTTAAGGCGACACTTACGCATCGCCCTAATGATGATCAGCGCTGAGCGCAGGCCTGCTGTACGTAAGGGTTGTGATTGCCCTGTACGCGTGCAATGCGCTGGTCGCGTTCGCACTCCCAGGCGGTGACTGGGTAGAGTTTGTTCCATGCGGTAAACAGCTGGGTTTGCTGGCGTGAGATCACCAAATGGTACTGGTCACGCATGTAAAAATAGGTGCGGGCAATGGCACCACGGGCGCGGGCTGGTGGCTCGGCACGTTTGCCAGCGAAGTCGATTTGCATTTCACATTTGCCATACTGGTTTTCACCCCCGTTCCACTGGCTATAAGGGAAGTTATTGCGGTCGCCGTTCACTTCACCAATCGCCGGTTCTAGGTTATGCAGGTCGCTTTCAATGCGGCGATAGTCGGCATCTTTGGCGCAGTTTTTACGCCCGCCGTTTTGCCAGCACTGACGCTGGTGGCCGAACTCCCACGCGGGCATCACATGTTCCCATTCAATACGTTCCGCCCGATTGGTGTTTTTACGTACCTGATAGCCGCAGCTTTGCAGGTCGGGCACGCCTTTTTTACCTTGCCAGCTGATTTTGCAGCCACAGTAGAAGGTGCCCGGCGCATTGGCATTGATCTCTGCTGCGTAGGCTTTTGCCTGCTGAAAATTGTTTTGATGGTAGTTGTCGAGATTGAGGCTCCATGCCATCAGCGGGGAGAGTAACAGAGGGGCTGCCAGTAAAATTTTGCGAAACATATTCCATACTTACGAAAAATTATTCAGGCGCGGGAGGTTAGCAGAACCCCGCAGCCGGTGGTATGAGAATATCGGTCAGTTTCGTGCTGGCTTGAGTAGCGCGGGTGTGCGAGTCATATCCAGGGCCAAGATTTTTTGGCTGCGGGTAGCCGTTTTATCAGAGCATACAGCCAGTGATGTGCGTTAAGGTGCTGAGCTGTCATCTGGCTGAAACTCACCAGGTTTCAATATAGTGCTGCAATGGACGCAGCGGTATTCCGCCTCACCGCGCACCACTCTGTTGTGGCGGCGTACTGTCAGGTTGTGCTGCTGACACTGGCAACGATAAGCGAACGTGGCACTGCGCACTGAGGTGGTTTCGAATTTGTGGGTACGTCGGGCGGGTACGCCGAGCACCGTTTCCATCATCCACTTCCACTCTTTGCCGTGAGGCGCAACGCGACCAAACACTTTCCATACCAGCAGATGTGCCAGTTCATGTGGCACCACTTCATCAACAAAGGCTTGCTGGTTTTCTTGCAGCAATACTGGATTAAGGCGGATTTCCCAGCGTTCCAGCCATGCTGTACCCGCGCTGGTGCCCCGTTGTTGGTAGATCAGGCTCGGCTCAGGAAACTCACGCTTGAAGTGCAGATTGGCGATGTGCAAATAGTGACGCAACGAGCGCATAGCGGCCTGTTGCAGGGCAATGGGGAGTCGGGGTGCTTTCATAGCCGTCAGCATAAGCGTCAGGGTTGCAGAACACAAGGGGGACAAGTGTACAGCCCAATTCCCCTTACAGGCCGAGGTATCTCGATTTGGCAGACAACTGTTTTGACCTTGACCTTGACCTTGCCCGGTCAAATAAGCAAAAAAAAATCCGCACCCCCGAAGGCGTGCGGATTTATCGAAAACCGGTAAAAGCTAAATCAGTCGCGTGAACCGATATCGCGCAGCTTCTTACCAGACATCAGGTTGCGCTCGATATGCTCCAGGGACACACTCTTCGTCTCTGGGATCAGCGCCAGGGTAATCAGGATAAACAGCACGTTCAGTGCGCCATACAGCCAGAACGTATTGGCATTACCCAGGTTATTCAACAGCGTCAGGAAGGTTGCACCCACGATCATATTGGCAATCCAGTTGGTCGCGGTTGACACGGTAATACCGAAATCACGCCCTTTCAGTGGCTGAATCTCTGAACACAGAACCCAAATCAGTGGACCTGCACTCATCGCGAAGCCGATGATAAACATCAACAGCATGGCGATAGCGAAGTACTGCGCACCCGCTGAGTGAATGCCAACGTGCAGCATAGAACCCAGAACGCCCATACCCGCAGCCATCACCAGGAAACCAAGGATCAGGGTTGGTTTACGGCCCCAACGGTCAACCAGACCAATGGCGATAAAGGTCGACAGCATATTCACTGCGCCCACAATCACCGTACCCCACATCTGCTCAGTGGTATTGGTAAAGCCAGCAATCTCGAAAATCTTCGGCGCGTAATACATGATCACGTTCATACCGGTAAACTGCTGCATCACCTGCAACAACACACCAAGGAACACGGCACGACGGAAATTGCTGTTGCTGGTAAACAGCGACCAACCGGTCTGCTTAATCTTCAGACTCTCACGAATCTCATCCAGCTCACGCTTAGCCTGCTCGCTGGTATCACGCAGGCGATCCAACACGCGCTGGGCATCGCGGAAATTCCCCTTCGCCGCCAGCCAACGTGGACTGTTTGGCAGGAAAATGACCCCAACCAACAACAGCAACGCGGGAATGGTAATCACGCCCAACATCCAACGCCAGTTGCCGGTAAAGCTAAATGCAGTATCAGACAAGAATGCCACCAGAATCCCGATGGTAATCATCAACTGATACAGAGAAATCATACTGCCGCGAATATTCTCCGGTGCGATCTCAGACAGATACAGCGGTGCAGTATACGAAGCGATACCCACAGCCAAACCTAACAGCACGCGTGCCGTGATCAGCATCTCTGGGTTAGCCGCCATAGAAGACCACAGTGAACCGATGACGAACAGAATCGCACCGGCCATCAGGCTCTTCTTACGACCTAAATGTGATGACATCCAGCCGCTACCGACTGCACCCACCGCAGCACCGAACATCATGGAACTTACAATCCACTCTTGCTGGTGTGCTGAAACATTAAAGTCCTTGGCGATAAACGGCAGAGCGCCGGAAATAACACCGATATCCAGACCGAACAACAGCCCGGCCAGAGCGGCTAGAAAGCAGACAAACAAGGTCATAACCTTGTTCGAGGTTCTGCTTTTTTGTGAAGTGACAGGCATAGTGCCTCCGAGTTTAACCATCATTGTTATTTATTAATGTTAAAAAACCTTTCCCGATAAAAAAGTGAGATAGATCACATCAATGTAATCGTTTACACATGTCAGAGTTGTGTAAAGGCCCAAATTTATGCCCGAAAAAGACGAATAACCCGTAAGGTATTACAAATACTAAGTTTCTGATAACACCATAAAACTCAGCTATCAGAGTGCGATGAAAATAACGCATTTCTTAGCTAATGACTACGCAGAAAAACTCCTAAATACTGGATAATTAAAAAGTTTCAAAATGTAATCGTTAACATCATGTTGCAATCCGGTGACTACAAAATGTAGCAGGATATAAACAAAACATTGGGCAAACAGGCAAAAAAAATGCCCCGCCGTAGGGGCGAGGCATTCTGCCGGAAAAAAGGATTACAGGCCAGCGGCTTCGCGCAGCTGAGCAGCTTTATCCGTTTTTTCCCATGGGAAGTGTTCACGACCGAAGTGACCGTAAGCTGCGGTCTCTTTGTAGATCGGCTGCAGCAGATCCAGCATCTGAATCAAACCGTATGGGCGCAGGTCGAAGAACTCACGCACCAACAGGGTCAGCTGCTCGGTAGACACTTTCTCAGTACCGAAAGTCTCAACCATGATAGAGGTAGGCTCTGCCACACCGATGGCGTAAGAAACCTGAATCTCACAACGGTCAGCCAGGCCAGCAGCAACGATATTCTTCGCAACATAGCGTGCGGCATAGGCAGCAGAACGGTCAACTTTTGATGGGTCTTTACCCGAGAACGCACCACCGCCGTGACGTGCCATACCGCCGTAGGTATCTACGATGATTTTACGGCCAGTCAGACCACAGTCACCCATTGGACCACCGATAACGAAACGGCCAGTTGGGTTGATGTGATATTTGGTGCTGGCGTTAATCCACTCTGAAGGCAGAACCGGCTTGATGATCTCTTCCATCACCGCTTCTTGCAGATCTTTCTGACCGATATCTTCAGCGTGCTGAGTAGAAAGAACTACCGCATCGATACCGACAATTTTGCCGTTATCGTACTGGAAAGTGATCTGGCTTTTTGCATCTGGACGCAACCAAGGCAGCGAACCGTTCTTACGGACTTCAGCCTGACGCTGAACCAGACGGTGTGCATAGGTCACTGGTGCTGGCATCAGCACATCGGTTTCGTTGGTGGCGTAGCCAAACATCAGGCCCTGGTCGCCCGCACCTTGCTCCAGTGGATCGGTACGGTCAACACCCTGGTTGATATCAGCAGACTGCTTACCAATAGCGCTCAAAACGGCGCAGGAGTTGGCGTCAAAGCCCATGTCGGAATGAACATAGCCAATTTCACGCACGGTATTACGGGTAATCTCTTCGATATCTACCCAAGCGTTGGTGGTGATCTCGCCACCTACCAGCACCATACCGGTCTTCACGTAAGTTTCGCACGCCACGCGCGCTTTTGGATCCTGTGCCAGGATCGCATCAAGCACTGCGTCAGAAATCTGGTCGGCGATTTTATCAGGATGTCCTTCTGATACGGACTCGGACGTAAAAAGATGTTTAGCCATTCTGTTCTTTACCTTACAAATGGTTTGAATTCAACTGCATAGCGTAAGAGAGGCCAGGCCTGACTCAACGCCCCTTCAGGCAAAGCCGCGAGCAGTAAAGCAGTAGATAACACAGCTGTGATTAGCCTGGGTGTTAATCAGTTTAGATGGAAAACCATCTGGACGGCCATTTTAGGTTACTGTGTAAGCGAATTGCCAGTCCTTTTTCAGTTTCCGCACTTTAAGCAACAGCCAAAGCCTGATTAATTCTCTGAGTTTTGACTTAAAGGCGGCATATTGTTTTTGCTTTTTACCCCCGTAGGGGGTATAAATCGCCGCGACTGCCGCAAGGCGCAAGTCACATGGCGTCAGGTACGCCAGGCCAGTCAGAAAGCACGCTTTTTGACCCTTACCCAGACCTTTTATCCACATGTTTTTGCATGTGAAGAGGTGAAAGCAGTAATGAACCAGGCTTTTACTCAGCGCCTTCTTGCGCATCATGCTGGCACCCCGGCCATTTTCTCTTACCTCCCCCTCACTTTATCTTGCCGAAGTTGCGCGTTAAGTCGTCATTATCCCGACACGCACGCCGGTTAACCTGCAGCGTTACACTTACGCTCGCGGTTTTTTTTCGCAGGCTCAGCCCGCGAACAATCCAGTTTTTTCCTGGTCTTCTTATGTAAAGGAGCTGGTGAATTACACTTATTGTCTTGTGGCTCGCGTGCGAATGCTGACCACAGAGATAAAGAGGCACAACCATTGGTGAAGCAACATCGCCCTGGATTACTGGCAATAACACCGGATAACGGTTTCATCTTTCAACGGAAAATTGAGGTTCGTGATGTCTGACGACATGCAGAAAATCAAGGGTTCGTCAGCTGGCGAACAGGGTAAGCTCCGCTCAATGCAGGAGGTCGCGATGAACGATCAGGAAGCCAGCAAAATGCTGCGTACCTACAATATTGCCTGGTGGGGCAATAACTATTACGACGTCAATGAACTGGGCCATATCAGCGTCTGTCCAGACCCGGACCGCCCAGAGATTCGGGTAGACCTGGCGAAGCTGGTCAAAGAGCGTGAAGCGCAAGGCCAACGCCTGCCAGCACTGTTCTGCTTCCCACAGATTCTGCAACACCGCCTGCGTTCGATTAACGCGGCGTTCAAGCGTGCGCGTGAATCTTACGGCTACACCGGTGATTACTTCCTGGTGTATCCCATCAAGGTAAACCAGCACAAACGAGTGATTGAATCCTTGATCCACTCTGGCGAACCGCTAGGGTTAGAAGCCGGTTCTAAAGCAGAACTGATGGCGGTTCTGGCGCATGCCGGTCAGACGCGCTCAGTGATCGTCTGTAACGGCTATAAAGACCGCGAATATATCCGCCTGGCGCTGATTGGTGAAAAACTCGGGCATAAGGTCTACCTGGTGCTGGAAAAAATGACCGAAGTGCGCCTGGTACTGGAAGAGGCTGAACGTCTCAACGTAGTACCTCGCCTCGGTATCCGCGCGCGCCTGGCCTCGCAGGGTTCAGGCAAATGGCAGTCGAGCGGCGGTGAAAAATCCAAATTTGGCCTCTCGGCGACCCAGGTCTTGCAGCTGGTTGAGATTATGCGTAATGCCGGCCGTATCGACAGCCTGCAACTGCTGCACTTCCATCTCGGTTCACAGATGGCGAACATTCGCGATATCGCCACGGGCGTACGTGAATCCGCGCGCTTCTATGTTGAACTGGCTAAGCTTGGCGTTAACATCAAATGTTTCGATGTTGGCGGCGGTCTCGGTGTTGACTACGAAGGTACTCGCTCGCAGTCAGACTGCTCGGTTAACTACGGCCTGAATGAGTATGCGAACAACGTCATCTGGGCAATTGGTACCGCTTGCGATGAACATGGCTTGCAGCATCCAACGGTGATCACTGAGTCTGGTCGCGCCGTGACGGCACACCACACGGTGCTGGTCTCCAACATCATCGGCGTTGAGCGTAGTGAATCCTCTCTGCCGGAAGCACCACCGGCGGATGCGCCTCGTCCAATCATCAGCATGTGGGAAACCTGGCAGGAGATGCACGAGCCAAACGTACGCCGCTCACTGCGCGAATGGCTGCACGATAGCCAGATGGATCTCTATGACATCCACACCGGCTACTCCTCAGGCACCTATGATCTGCAACAGCGTTCCTGGGCAGAGCAGTTGTATCTGAGCATCTGTCACTATGCACAAACCCATCTCGACCCAAGCAACCGCGCACATCGTCCCATCATCGATGAGCTGCAAGAGCGCATGGCCGACAAAGTGTACGTCAACTTCTCTCTGTTCCAGTCCATGCCGGATGCATGGGGAATCGATCAGCTGTTCCCGGTACTGCCGCTAGAAGGGCTGGACAAGAAGCCAGAGCGCCGCGCCGTATTGCTGGACATTACCTGTGATTCCGATGGTGCCATCGACCACTATATTGATGGTGATGGGATTGCCACCACCATGCCGATGCCAGAGTACGATGTGGATAATCCGCCGATGCTGGGCTTCTTTATGGTGGGGGCTTATCAGGAGATCCTCGGTAACATGCACAACCTGTTCGGTGACACCGAAGCGGTTAACGTGTATGCCCATGCAGAAGGGGAGTTAGAAGTTGAACTCTCTGATGAAGGTGACACCGTGGCTGACATGCTGGAGTACGTGCAGCTGGATCCGAACGAACTGATGACCTTGTTCCGCAATCAGGTAAAAGAGACGGACATCGACGATGAACTGCGTCAGCAGTTCCTTGAAGAGTTTGAGAGTGGGCTGTACGGCTACACCTATCTCGAAGATGAGTAATCCACTCTGATGTTCACCGGGCCATCACGGCCCGGTTTCTATTTCCCGCAAAAATAACCCCACTCGGATAGATTGTATTTATTTTGTGATCCTGGTCACCTTTAAGAATATGTTTCATTTTCTTAACTGACGATGACATTAAAGAGAAAACGCTATCCACCTAATTTTATTAATAAAGCCTTCCCGCTTCCGTACCCCTCTTTACTTAACTTTATGTTTCCGGGTTGGCGTTGTCACAAATGCATTACATAAGGCGCTATTCATATCCTGTTATATATAACAAAAACTAAAACATTAGCTTTGAAATAGTTTCTTAAGTTACTTTGTTTTTTGGAGTGTTTCAGATAACCCCAGTTTTGTCTGAGGAAAAATTTCACATAGTGAAATAATGATTAGGTATCTAATTTTTTTATTTATTTTCTTTAATAAACAATGGTGTATATTTTTTCTGTGATGTCAAGCTGATGTCTGGGTATATTTACCCCAGGATTAATCTTGATATTTTGTCGCTTTTAGGTGAGTGAAAATTAGGATCGATTGGATTTACCTATCAAATGTTCATTTTCAATTCCTTTAAATCTATTTTTCAAAACGTAAGTGCTGCGTTAGCATCTTGTAAAGGTGATAAGATTTACCGATGTTTCCTTAGCGTATTTCATGAGAAACCCTGACATTTCAGTAGGTCACTCGGTTAGCTAAAGAAATGTTTTATGCAGTCCCAGGCGTGAGGTTTTACGCCTGGGTGGATAAGCATCCCTTTATTTCTGGGTGTTAGCGAAAGGGCGAATAATCCATTTTCTGCACAGGTAAAATGTAAACCTCAACATAAAACTGGTACTAAAAAATTAAATTTTAGCCAGCTAACCGCTTGTTTAAAAATGGCGGATCACTACCTGTTTAATTTAATAAATTACCCACCTTCACCACCAGGAATCGAATTGTGTAGCGGTCTCAGCGTTACGGATGTTGCACGGCAATATCCGGGCTGAGCCGCTATCGAATAAGACGATTCACGGCATGCTAGCGAACTCTGACCGAACGTCTTTTTATTGATTTGCCGAAGAAATCCTGGAATAGCTCAGGGTTTTTTACCTCCAGTGAGGATGCATAAATGTCAAGAAAGGGGCTCTGGAAATTCTCTGTTTTTCATCCCCAATTAATTGATAAAAATGACATTTTCCCGCTGGTTTACAGGAAAAAACCACAAGGCTCGTTCGCAGGATGGAGGCTTAACAAGGCTCAACGTGACTTCATCAACGGTTTTTTTGAGGTCGGTAACGAGAAGGAGTGAATATTTAAAAAATATTCACTGATGATACCGGTATCTAAGGATGCCGGGCGTTTTTATGGATACTGATAACCTCGGCGGGATCAAGATAACATGAATAACATCTCAGTAACTCCTAAAGGCGGGACGCTCACTTCCCAGCTAAGCGGTAATCAAGTCAATTTGACTGCTCCGAGTGTAGTTAAACTCAATTTAAATCAATCTGATATCAAATCTTTCGCGCGCAGCAATAACGATCTGGTCATCACCACCAAATCGGGTGAAGTGGTGGTGATCCATAATTTTTACGGCCCTAACGGCGACAGCGATCTGGTCCTGCAGGATGACAGAGGTGCGCTGTGGTGGGTAGAAGATCCGGCCGATGGCGGCCACTTTGTTGCCATCGACAGCACCGATGGCCTGCTGGCTGAAAACAGCACAAACAACAATGCTATCGCGGCCTTCGGTCTGGGCGGCGCAGCTCTGGCAGGGATCGCAGCGATGTTTGCCGGAGCGCACAAAGGCGGCGGCTCGGGCGGTGAACAGAACAACGGCGGCGGCGATAACGGCGGCGGCAACAATGGCGGTGGTGACAACGGCGGTGGTGATAACGGCGGTGGTTCAGATACCACGCCACCGAATGCGGCCGCGAACCTCGTACTGACTGACGATGTGGGTACCATTCAGGGTGCTATCACCAACGGCACCGTGACGGATGACAGCACCCCAACGCTTACCGGTACCGCAGAGGCCGGCGCGGTGGTTAAAGTTTACGATGGTTCCACCCTGCTGGGCAGTGTCACCGTTGGCGCTGACGGCACCTGGAGCTTTACCACACCAGGCCTGTCTGATGGACAGCACAGCCTGACCGTCACCGTCACCGACGCCGCAGGCAACGTCAGTACAGCGACTTCCCCCATCACTTTCACGGTCGATACGGTTGCTCCGGAAGCGGTTGGCGATGTCACTGCTAGCAATAACAACGGCGAAACCTCAGTGCCGATCGCGGCCGGTGGTGTGACCAACGACAACACGCCAGAGATCAGCGGCAAAGGCGAACCGGGCAGCATCATCACCATCACCGATGGCACCACGGTTTTGGGTAGCGTCACTGCCGGTGCAGACGGTAGCTGGAGCTTCACTTCACCTGCACTGTCCGATGGCAGCCACACCTTGAGCATCACTTCGACCGATGCCGCAGGCAACGTCAGTGCAGCCACGACCATCACCTTCACGGTTGACGCCACGGCACCTGATGCTGCCAGCGATCTGCAACTGGAAAACAACAACGGTGATGTCTTCACACCGATTGCGGCAGGCGGTGAAACCAACGACAACACCCCAGTCCTGAGCGGTAAAGCGGAAGCGGGCAGCACGGTATCCATCTACGATGGCACTACGTTGTTAGGCACGGTTCTCGTCGGCAGCGATGGCACCTGGAGCTTTACCTCGCCACAGTTGGGTGAGGGTGAGCACAGCCTGACCACCACCGTGACCGATGCGGCCGGTAACGTCAGCCCGGCCAGCGATCCAATCAGCTTCACGGTGGACACTATTGCACCGGAAGCGGCAACCGGCCTGACCGTGACAGACAACGTCGGCGACAGCCAGGGCGAACTGGCCAACGGCGCAACCACCGACGACAACACGCCAACGCTGGCAGGCCAGGCGGAAGCTGGCAGTATCGTCACCATCTATGACGGCGACACCCTGCTCGGCAGCGTCACTGCCGGTTCAGACGGCAGCTGGAGCTTCACCACTCAGGCGCTAACCAACGGCGCACACAGCTTCACCGTGACCGTGACCGATGCCGCAGGCAACGTCAGCCCGGCCACCGATGCCTTTGATATCAACATTGAAGCCAGCCTGCCTCCAGCCACCAGTTCGCTGGAAGTCACCGACGATACCGGGGCAACGCTGGTACAGCTGGCAAACGGCGCGTTTACCCACGACAACACGCCAACCCTGAGCGGCCTTGCCAGCGCCAATGCCACCATCGTGATCTACAACGGCGATGTGGTGATTGGTAATGCCACGGCGGATGCAGACGGTCAGTGGGTGTTTGATACTTCAACCCTGCCAGACGGGACGTATAGCTTCCATGCAGTAGCCACCGATGCCGCAGGCAACACCGCAGACTCCATCACCATTTCCATCACCATTGATACCGTCGCACCGGAAGCCGCAGGCGATCTGGCTCTGGATAACGGCGATGGGGTTGCCATCACAGATGGCAGTGCCACCAACGACAGCACCCCAGTCCTGACCGGTACCGCTGAAGCGGGCAGCACGGTATCCATCTACGATGGCACAACGCTGCTGGGCACCGTGACTGTGGGCAGTGATGGCACCTGGAGCTTCACGTCACCAAAACTGACCGATGGCGAACACAGCCTGACCACCACGGTGACCGATGCGGCGGGCAATGTCAGCCCAGCGAGCGACCCTATCAGCTTCACCGTGGATACCGTTGCGCCGGATGCGGCCAGCGATCTGCAACTGGAAAACAACAACGGCGAGACACTCGTGCCAATCAGCGCGGGTGGTGAAACCAATGACAACACGCCAGAGCTGAGCGGCACGGCGGAAGCGGGCAGCACCGTATCCATCTACGATGGCTCTACGCTGCTGGGCACGGTTCTCGTCGGCAGCGACGGCACCTGGAGCTTTACCTCGCCACAGTTGGGTGAGGGTGAGCACAGCCTGACCACCACCGTGACCGATGCGGCCGGTAACGTCAGCCCGGCCAGCGATCCAATCAGCTTCACGGTGGACACTATTGCACCGGAAGCGGCAACCGGCCTGACCGTGACAGACAACGTCGGCGACAGCCAGGGCGAACTGGCCAACGGCGCAACCACCGACGACAACACGCCAACGCTGGCAGGCCAGGCGGAAGCGGGCAGTATCGTCACCATCTATGACGGCGACACCCTGCTCGGCAGCGTCACTGCCGGTTCAGACGGCAGCTGGAGCTTCACTACTCAGGCGCTGAGCAACGGCACACACAGCTTCACCGTCACCGTGACCGATGCCGCAGGTAACGTCAGCCCGGCCACCGATGCCTTTGATATCAACATCGAAGCCAGCCTGCCTCCGGCCACCAGTTCGCTGGAAGTCACCGACGATACCGGGGCAACGCTGGTACAACTGGCAAACGGCGCGTTTACCCATGACAACACGCCAACCCTGAGCGGCCTTGCCAGCGCCAATGCCACCATCGTGATCTACAGCGGCGATGTGGTGATTGGTAATGCTACGGCGGATGCAGACGGACAGTGGGTGTTTGATACTTCAACCCTGCCAGACGGGACGTATAGCTTCCACGCAGTAGCGACAGATGCCGCAGGCAACACCGCCGATTCCATCACCATCTCCATCACCATTGATACCGTCGCTCCGGAAGCCGCTGGCAACCTGGTACTCGACAATAACGATGGCACCGCACCGGTCGCCATTGCCGATGGTTCATCCACCAACGACAACACGCCAGTGCTGAGCGGTACCGCAGAAGCAGGCAGCATTGTGTCTGTTTATGATGGTTCAACGCTGCTCGGTACGGTCACGGTTGGCAGTGACGGTAGCTGGAGCTTCACCACTCCAGCACTGACCGAGGGCGAACACAGCCTGACCACCACCGTGACCGATGCGGCCGGTAACGTCAGCCCGGCCAGTGATCCAATCAGCTTCACGGTGGACACCATCGCACCGGAAGCGGCAACCGGTTTGACCGTCACAGACAACGTCGGCGACAGCCAGGGCGAACTGGCCAACGGCGCAACCACCGATGACAACACGCCAACCCTGGCAGGTCAGGCGGAAGCAGGCAGCATCGTCACCATCTATGACGGCGACACCCTGCTCGGCAGCGTCACTGCGGGTTCAGACGGCAACTGGAGCTTCACTACTCAGGCGCTGAGTAATGGCGCACACAGCTTCACCGTCACCGTGACCGATGCCGCAGGCAACGTCAGCCCGGCCACCGATGCCTTTGATATCAACATCGAAGCCAGCCTGCCTCCAGCCACCAGTTCGCTGGAAGTCACCGACGATACCGGTGCTGCGCTGGTGCTACTGGCAAACGGCGCGTTCACCCATGACAACACGCCAACCCTGAGCGGTTTGGCGAGCGCTAACGCCTCCATCGTGATCTACAACGGCGATGTGGTGATTGGCACGGCGACCGCCGATGCGGACGGTCAATGGGTCTTCCCGACCAGTACTCTGCCAGATGGCGTTTACAGCTTCCACGCGGTTGCCACTGATGCCGCAGGCAACACTGCCGACTCCATCACCATCTCCATCACCATCGACACCGTCGCTCCGGAAGCCGCAGGCAACCTGGCGCTGACCAATGATGATGGCGCGACACCGGTCGCGATTGCTGATGGCGCATCCACCAACGACAACACGCCAGTGCTGAGCGGTACCGCAGAAGCAGGCAGCATTGTCTCTGTCTACGATGGGTCAACGCTGCTGGGTACGGTCACTGTTGGCAGTGACGGTAGCTGGAGCTTCACCTCGCCGCAGTTGGGTGAGGGCGCACACAGTCTGACCACCACCGTGACGGATGCGGCGGGCAACGTCAGCCCAGCGAGTGATCCTGTTAACTTCACCGTGGATACCCTCGCGCCTGAAGCGGCAACCGGCCTGACCGTGTCAGACAACGTCGGCGACAGCCAGGGCGAACTTGCCAACGGCGCAACCACCGATGACAACACGCCAACCCTGGCAGGCCTGGCAGAAGCAGGCGGCATCGTCACCATCTATGACGGCGACACCCTGCTCGGCAGCGTCACTGCCGGTTCAGACGGCAGCTGGAGCTTCACTACCCAGGCGCTGAGTAACGGCGCACACAGCTTCACCGTGACCGTGACCGATGCCGCAGGCAACGTCAGCCCGGCGACGGGTGCCTTTGATATCAACATCGAAGCCAGCCTGCCACCGGCCACCAGTTCGCTGGAAGTGACCGACGATACCGGGGCGACGCTGGTGTTACTGGCAAACGGTGCGTTCACCCATGACAACACGCCAACCCTGAGCGGGCTGGCAACGGCCAATGCCTCTATCGTGATTTACAACGGCGATCAGATTATCGGTAGCGCAACGGCCGATGCTGACGGGCAATGGGTATTCGACACCACTGCGCTACCTGATGGCGAATACAGCTTCCATGCGGTCGCCACCGATGTCGCAGGCAACACCGCTGATTCCATCACCATCAACATCACCATTGATACGACCGCGCCTGACGCCGCCGGCGATCTGGCGCTGGTGAATGACAACGGCGCTGAGCCGCTGGCCGTAGCCGAAGGCGGTGCTACCAACGACAGCACGCCAACCCTGAGCGGTACGGCGGAAGCGGGTGCTCTCGTGAAGGTTTACGATGGCAGTACCCTGCTGGGCAGTGTCACCGCAGATGCCGAGGGCAAATGGAGTTTCACCACCCCAACGCTGACCGATGGCAACCACAGCCTGACCACCACGGTGACGGATGCGGCAGGCAATACCAGCGCCGCCTCTGATGCGTTCAACTTCAGCGTCGATACCGTACCGCCAGTTGCGGTAGGTGAGCTGGCACTGCTCAACAACAACGGCAGCGTGGACGTACCGATTGCCGCCAACGGCATCACTAACGACAACACGCCAGAACTGACAGGAACGGCAGAAGCCGGTGCGGTGATCACCATCTCCAACGGCGATACCGTGCTGGGCAGCGTAGTTGCAGGCAGCGATGGCAGTTGGAGCTTCACCAACTCAACCCTGGCCGATGGCACCTACACGCTGAGCGTCACGGCGACCGATGCTGCGGGCAACGTTAGCCCAGCCACTGACATCACCTTCACCATTGATACCGTCGCACCTGAAGCGGCAACGCTGGTCAGCGTGACGGATGACGTGGGTGATGCTCAAGGGCCGCTGGCCAGCGGCGATACCACCGATGACAGCACGCCAATTCTGCGCGGTACGGCTGAGCCTGATTCCATCGTTAAGATCTACGACGGCGAAACGCTGCTCGGTAGCGCAACGGTGGGCACTGACGGCAACTGGGTCTTCACGCCTGACGCTCTCAGCAACGGCGCACACAGCTTCACCGTCACAGTAACCGATGCCGCGGGTAACGTCAGCGCGGCGACCCCGGCCTTTGATCTGACGGTGGAAGCTTCTCTGCCACCGGCCACCAGTTCACTGGAAGTCACCGACGATACCGGTTCAGCACTGGTACAACTGGCGGACGGGGCGTTTACCCATGACAACACACCAACCCTGAGCGGTCTTGCTACAGCGAATGCCTCCATCGTGATTTACAACGGTGATGTGGTAATTGGCAGCGCAACGGCTGATGCCACAGGTCAGTGGGTGTTTGATACCACCACGCTGCCGGACGGTAGCTATGCCTTCCATGCGGTAGCCACTGACGTTGCAGGTAACAGCGCAGATTCCGTCACCATTAACATCACCATCGACACCGTTGTGCCGGAAGCGGCGGGCGATCAGTCGCTGGTGAACGACAATGGCGCAACACCGGTGGTGATCGCCGATGGTTCCTCTACCAACGACAGCACGCCAACCCTGAGCGGTACAGCGGAAGCGGGTACGGTGGTGAAAGTCTACGACGGCGATACCCTGCTGGGCAGCGCGGCGGTAGATGCCGATGGCAACTGGAGCTTCACCACACCAGAACTGAATGACGGCAGTCACAGTCTGACTACCACCGTGACCGATGCGGCGGGTAACGTCAGCGCGGCTTCCGATCCGATCACCTTCACGCTGGACACTGTTGCACCAGAAGCGGCGACCGATCTGCAACTGGCGAACGACAGCGGCAGCACCGTTGTGCCAATCACCGCTGGCAGCGATACCAACGACAGCACGCCGGTCCTGAGCGGCACAGCGGAAGCGGGCGACACGGTTTCCATCTACGACGGTACTACACTGCTGGGTACGGCCACCGTGGGGCAAGACGGCAGCTGGAGCTTCACTGTTCCGGCACTGGATGATGGCGCACACAGCCTGACCACCACCGTGACCGATGCGGCGGGTAACGTCAGTGCGGCTTCCGATCCGATTGCGTTTACGGTCGACACGGTAGCCCCCGAAGCCATTACCGGATTGACGGTGACGGATGACGTGGGCGATTCACAAGGCCAACTGGCGTCGGGCGCAACCACGGATGACAACACGCCAACCTTTGCCGGTCAGGCGGAAGCAGGCACCACCGTGAAAATTTACGATGGTGAAGTCCTGCTGGGCAGCACCACGGTGGGCAGCGATGGTAGCTGGAGCTTCACGCCTGTTGCCTTGAGCAACGGCGCACATAGCTTCACCACCACCGTGACCGATGCAGCGGGGAACGTCAGCTCAGCCTCTGCGGCCTTTGAACTCAACATTGATGGTAATCCGCCAGCTGCCACCAGCTCACTGGAGGTGACCGACGATACCGGTGCGACCCTGGTGCAACTGGCTGATGGGGCCTTTACCCATGACAACACGCCAACCCTGAGCGGTTTGGCACCGGCTGGTTCTGCTATCACCCTCTACAACGGCACGGAAGCGATCGGCAGCGTGACCGCCGGTGCAGACGGCCAGTGGGTGTTTGATACCACGACACTGCCAGACGGCACCTATGCCTTCCACGCGGTAGCCGTCGATCCAACCGGTAACACGGCAGACTCCATCACTATCACCATCACTATCGACACCGTGGCACCAGAAGCGGCAGGCGATCAGACGCTGGTGAATGACAACGGCGCAGAGCCAGTGGCAATTGCGGACGGTAGCGCCACCAACGACAACACGCCAACCCTGAGCGGCACGGCGGAAGCGGGCAGCGTGGTGACCGTATCCGATAACGGCAACGTGATCGGCAGCACCACGGCGGGAGACGACGGCAGCTGGAGCTTCACCACCCCAGCGCTGACCGACGGCGACCACAGCCTGACCACCACCGTCACCGATGCAGCCGGTAACAGCAGCCCGGCCAGCGACCCGATTGGCTTCACTGTGGATACCGTTGCGCCAGATGCGGTCAGCGGGGTCACCGTGACCGACAACGTAGGCGACAGCCAGGGCGAACTCGCCAGTGGCGCAACCACCGATGACAACACACCAACCTTCGCCGGTCAGGCGGAAGCGGGTGCAGTGGTTAGCGTCTACGATGGCGATACCTTGCTGGGTAGCGTCACCGTGGGTACGGACGGCAGCTGGAGCTTCACGCCGGATGCACTGACCAACGGCGCGCACAGCTTCACCACCACCGTGACGGATGCCGCAGGCAACGTCAGCGCGGCAAGTCCAGCGTTTGATCTGACCATTGACGCGGGCGCACCGCCAGTAACGACAACTCTGGTCGTGACTGACGATACCGGCGCAACGCTGGTGGAACTGGCGAATGGTGCATTTACTCATGACAGCACGCCAACCCTGAGTGGTACGGCGTCAGCGAGTGCGCTGATTACGCTGTATAACGGCAACACCGTGATTGGCTTCGCGACTGCCGATACCGAAGGTAAATGGGTATTTGATACCAGTGCGTTGCCGGACGGCAGCTATGCGTTCCACGCTGTAGCGACCGACTCCGCCGGTAACAACACTGACTCTGACACGATCAACATCACCATCGATACTGTCGTGCCAGAAGGCGTCAGCGGGATCACCGTGACCGACAACGTGGGCGACAGCCAGGGCGAACTCGCCAGTGGTGCAACCACCGATGACAACACACCAACCTTCGCTGGTCAGGCGGAAGCGGGTGCAGTGGTGAAAGTCTACGATGGCGATACCCTGCTGGGCAGCGTCACCGCAGGTACAGACGGTAGCTGGAGCTTCACGCCAGATGCCCTGACCAACGGTGCGCACAGCTTCACCGCTACCGTGACCGATGCCGCAGGCAACGTCAGTGCGGCGAGCCCGGCGTTTGACCTGACCATCGCAGCAGGTGTACCGCCAACCACCAGCTCGCTGGTGGTGACCGACGACACCGGCGCAACCCTGGTACAACTGGCGGATGGCGCATCCACCCATGACAACACCCCAACCCTGAGCGGCTTTGCTGGCGCGAATGACGCCATCACGCTGTACAACGGGGATGTGGTGATTGGCAATACCACGGCGGATGCAGACGGCCAGTGGGTGTTCGATACCAGCACGCTGCCGGACGGCACTTATGCCTTCCACGCGGTATCTACTGATGCGGCAGGCAACAGCGCGGACTCCATCACCATCACCGTGACTATCGACACCGTGGCACCGGATGCGGCAGGCGATCAGACGCTGGTGAACGACAACGGCGAAACCCCAGTCACTATCGCTGACGGCGGCGCCACCAACGACAACACGCCAACCCTGAGAGGTACGGCGGAAGCAGGCAGTGTGGTAACGGTATCCGATAACGGCAACGTGATCGGCAGCACCACGGCGGGCGATGACGGCAGCTGGAGCTTCACGACTCCAGCGCTGACCGACGGCGACCACAGCCTGACCACCACCGTCACCGATGCCGCCGGTAACAGCAGCCCGGCCAGCGATCCGATTGGCTTTACGGTTGATACTCAGGCTCCGGCAGCGGCGGGTGACGTGACGCTGAGCAACAACAGCGGCGACACCAGCGTACCGGTAGAAAATGGCGGCGCGACCAACACCGATACCCCGGTTCTGAGCGGTACTGGCGAGGCGGGCAGCACGGTTATTGTGACCGATAACGGCAATGTGATCGGCAGCACCACCGTAGGCAGTGATGGCAGCTGGAGCTTCACCACGCCTTCCCTGGACGATGGCGACCACAGCCTGAGCACCACGGTCACTGATCCGGCAGGCAACACCAGCCCGGCCAGCGATCCGATCGGCTTCACGGTAGATACCGTGGCACCAGAAGCGACCAGCGGGGTCACCGTGACCGACAACGTGGGCGACAGCCAGGGCGAACTCGCCAGTGGCGCAACCACCGATGACAACACACCAACCTTCGCCGGTCAGGCGGAAGCGGGCGGGGTGGTTAAAGTCTACGATGGCGACACCCTGCTGGGCAGCGTCACCGCAGGTACAGACGGCAGCTGGAGCTTCACGCCGGATGCCCTGACCAACGGTGCGCACAGCTTCACCACCACCGTCACCGATGCGGCAGGCAACGTCAGTGCAGAAAGCCCGGCGTTTGACCTGACCATCGCAGCAGGTGTACCACCAACCACCAGCTCGCTGGTGGTGACCGACGACACTGGCGCAACGCTGGTACAACTGGCGGATGGCGCATCCACCCATGACAACACCCCAACCCTGAGCGGCTTTGCTGGCGCAAATGACGCCATCACGCTGTACAACGGGGATGTGGTGATTGGCAATACCACGGCGGATGCAGATGGCCAGTGGGTGTTCGATACCAGCACGCTGCCGGACGGCACTTATGCCTTCCACGCGGTATCTACTGATGCGGCAGGCAACAGTGCGGACTCCATCACCATCACCGTGACTATCGACACCGTGGCACCGGAAGCGGCAGGCGATCAGACGCTGGTGAACGACAACGGCGAAACCCCAGTCACTATCGCTGACGGCAGCGCCACCAACGACAGCACGCCAACCCTGAGCGGCACGGCGGAAGCAGGCAGTGTGGTGACCGTATCCGATAACGGCAACGTGATCGGCAGCACCACGGCGGGCGATGACGGCAACTGGAGCTTTACTACCCCAGCCCTGACCGACGGCGACCACAGCCTGACCACCACCGTCACCGATGCAGCGGGTAACAGCAGCCCGGCCAGCGATCCCGTCAGCTTCACGGTGGATACTCAGGCTCCGGCGGCGGCGGGAGACATTACGCTGAGCAACAACG
The DNA here is from genome assembly GCF_011752615.1 of Candidatus Pantoea multigeneris. Taxonomy (NCBI): domain Bacteria; kingdom Pseudomonadati; phylum Pseudomonadota; class Gammaproteobacteria; order Enterobacterales; family Erwiniaceae; genus Pantoea; species Candidatus Pantoea multigeneris. Next base: position 144,241 of record NZ_VWXF01000002.1, on the reverse strand, counting down.
AAGGCAGCGCTTCTGTCCCGGTTCCGGCAGGTACGGCAACCAACGATCCGACGCCTGCTCTGAGCGGGACAGCGGAGGCAGGCAGCACGGTTATCGTCACCGATAACGGCAACGTGATTGGCAGCACCACCGTTGGCAGCGATGGCAACTGGAGCTTCACCACGCCTTCCCTCGGCGATGGCGACCACAGCCTGAGCACCACGGTCACTGATCCGGCAGGCAACACCAGCCCGGCCAGCGATCCGATCGGTTTCACGGTAGACACCGAGGCACCAGAAGGCGTCAGCGGGGTCACCGTGACCGACAACGTGGGCGACAGCCAGGGCGAACTCGCCAGTGGCGTAACCACCGACGACAACACGCCAACCTTCGCCGGTCAGGCAGAAGCCGGTGCCATTGTCCGGCTGTATGACGGCGATACGCTGCTGGGCAGTGCGACGGCGGGTACAGATGGCAGCTGGAGCATCACGCCAGATGCCCTGACCAACGGCGCGCACAGCTTCACCGCCACCGTGACCGATGCCGCAGGCAACGTCAGCGCAGCCAGCCCGGCGTTTGACCTGACCATCGCAGCGGGCGTACCGCCAACCACCAGCTCGCTGGTGGTGACCGACGACACCGGTTCGACGCTGGTTCAGTTGCAGAACGGTGCCTTCACCCATGATGACACGCCAACCCTGAGCGGCTTTGCTGGCGCGAATAACGCCATCACGCTGTACAACGGTGATGTGGTGATTGGCAATACCACGGCGGATGCAGACGGCCAGTGGGTATTCGATACCAGCACGCTGCCGGACGGCACCTATGCCTTCCACGCGGTAGCCACGGATGCGGCAGGCAACAACGCTGACTCCGTTACCATCAATATCACTATTGATACGCTGGCACCGGATGCGGCAGGCGATCTGACGCTGATCAACAACAACGGCGCAACGCCAGTAACCATCGCTGATGGCGCGCCAACCAACGACAGCACGCCAGCCCTGAGCGGTACGGCGGAAGCGGGCAGCGTGGTCACCGTATCCGATAACGGCAACGTGATCGGCAGCACCACGGTGGGAGACGACGGCAACTGGAGCTTTACTACCCCAGCCCTGACCGACGGCGACCACAGCCTGACCACCACCGTCACCGATGCAGCGGGTAACGTCAGCGGCACCAGCGATCCTGTCACCTTCACTCTGGATACCGTGCCACCTGTGGCGGCAACCAACCTGACGGTCACCGATAACGTTGGCGACATCCAGGGACCACTGACAGCCGGTGCAACCACAGATGACCGCACGTTAACGCTGGCCGGTGATGCTGAAGCCAACACCCTCGTGAAGGTTTACGACGGTGATGTGCTGCTAGGCAGCACCACGGCGGGCGCTGATGGTAGCTGGACCTTCACCACCGATGCCCTGAGTAATGGCCTGCACAGCCTGAATGTGACCGTCACCGATGCCGCGGGCAACGTTAGCCTTGCCACGACACCGTTCAACGTCACCGTCGCAGGCGATCTGCCTCCGGCGACCAACTCACTTGAAGTGACCGATGATACCGGCGCGACCCTGGTGCAGTTGGGTGAGGGTGCCAATACCCATGACAACACCCCAACCCTGAGCGGTGTAGCGAACCCGAATGATGCCATCACTCTCTACAACGGTGATGACGTGATCGGTAGCACCACCGCCGATGAAAACGGCCAGTGGGTGTTTGCGACCACCACGCTGCCAGACGGTGACTATGCATTCCATGCAGTGGCCACTGACGCAGCAGGTAACTCGGCGGATTCCGGCACCATTAACATCACCATTGATACCGTGGCACCGGATCCGGCGTCAGGCGTGACGTTGACCAATGACCAGGGCGATACTATCCCTGCGGGCGGCGCAACCAATGACAACACGCCAACCGTCAGCGGCAGCGGAGAAGCGGGCAGCACCGTGACCATCTCTGATGGCAACACCGTGCTGGGTAGCACCACCGTGGGTGACGATGGCACCTGGACCTACACCACACCACCACTCAACGATGGCGACCACAGCCTGACGACGACAGTGACCGATCCGGCGGGCAACACCAGCCCGGCGACCGATCCTGTGGCTGTCACGGTAGATACTCAGGCACCGGCGGCTGCGGACAATGTCCAGTTGAGCAACGATGAGGGTGAAAATCCTCAACCGATTGCGAATGGTGGCTCAACCAACGACGTGACACCGGTATTGAGCGGTACGGCGGAACCTGGCAGTACGGTCACCGTTTCTGATGGCGACAACATCCTGGGTTCAACCACCACAGACAGCGAGGGGAACTGGAGCTACACCACGCCTGTGTTGAATGAGGGCGATCACAGCCTGACCACCACCGTGACCGACCCGGCTGGGAACACCAGCCCGGCGAGCGCACCGGTGACCGTCACTGTGGATACCACCGCACCGGCCGCAGCAGATAACCTTGCATTGACCAATGATGTAACCGGGCTGCCAATCACCGAAGGCCAGTCAACCAGCGATGTTACGCCGGTGCTGAGTGGCACAGGTGAAGTGGGCAGTACGGTAACGGTGACTGACGGTGATGCGGTCCTTGGGACCACCACGGTCGATGCCGATGGCAACTGGAGCTTCACTACACCGACCCTGGGCGACGGCGATCACAGCCTGTCAGCCACGGTGACTGACCCGGCAGGTAACAGTAGCGCCGCCAGCGATCCCATCACCTTCACGGTGGATACTGCTGCACCAGCCGTAGCCAGTGAAGTGGTGCTCAACAACGACACCGGTGATACGCCAGTGTCGATTGTAAGCGGTGATATTACTAATGACGCAACGCCAGTGCTGAGCGGCATCGGGGAAGCTGGAACCATTGTCATTGTTTCTGATGGCGCTAACCCGCTGGGCAGCACCACCGTTAATGACGACGGCAGCTGGAGCTTTACTACCCCGATTCTGGGCGAAGGGGAGCACAGCCTGAGCGCCACCCTGGTGGATGCCGCAGGCAACAGCAGCCCGGCGACAACACCTATCACCTTCACGGTCGATACGCTGCCACCGGCAACGGCGGGCGATCTGACGCTGGAAAACGACAACGGCAGTTCGCCACAGCCGATCGGGGAAGGAGGGCTCACCAACGATGCAACGCCGCTGTTTAGCGGCAGCGCAGAAGCGGGCAGCACGGTCATTGTCAGCGATGGCGATACCGTTCTGGGGAGTGTGATTGCCGGTCCTGATGGTAGCTGGAGTTTCAGCGTGCCAGCGCTGGGTAATGGCGACCATAGCCTGAGTGCTACGGTGACTGATGCGGCAGGTAACAGCAGCTCTGCCACCTCACCAATCACCTTCACCGTCGATGCGACGGCACCTGCGGCAGCCACAGACATTGTGCTCAACAATGACAATGGCGCAGGTCTGGTGCTGATCGCGGATGGCAGCTACACCACGGACAATACACCGCTGTTGAGCGGAAATGCTGAAGCCGACAGTGTGGTCACTATCCTGGATGGCACCACTGTGCTCGGCTCGGTGGTTGCGGATGGTGACGGGGTCTGGAGTTTCAATACGCCAGTCCTGAGCGAAGGCAACCACAGCCTGAGCGTGACAGTGACGGACGCAGCAGGCAACGTGAGCACTGGCAGTGACGCTATCAGCTTCACGGTGGATACGGTGGCACCCGCCACGCCAGCGGATGTGGTGCTGAATAACGACAATGGCGCAACGCCAGTGGCGATTATCACCGGCGACTACACCAACGACGCAACGCCAGTCCTGAGCGGCAGTGCAGAAGTGGGTAGCACGGTCTACGTCTATGATGGCGATGACCTGCTGGGTACGGCCAGCGTCAACGATGACGGAAGCTGGAGCTATACCGCCAGCCTTGCCGACGGCAGCCATAGCCTGAGCGCCACCGTGGTGGATGACGCAGGTAACACCAGCCCGGCCAGTACGCCTGTCACCTTCGTGGTCGACACCGCAGCACCTGAGGCAGCGGATGCGGTATTGCTGAGCAGCAACGTTGGCAGTACACCAGTGGTGATTAACGATGGCGATATCACCAATGATGCTTCACCAGTCCTGAGCGGTACGGCAGAGATCGGCAGCACCGTATACATCTATGACGGAAGTGATACGCCAATTGGATCGCTGATTGTGGCGGATGATGGTGCCTGGAGCTTCACGCTGCCAACGCTGGGTGAAGGCGGTCACAGTATTACCACCGTCGTAACCGATGCGGCAGGGAACAGCAGCGGTGCAACAGCGGCAATCACCTTCACCGTGGATACCATTCCACCGGCAGCAGTTAACCTGGTGGCGGAAGATGCGAATGGTAACCCACTCAGCGGTGCAACCAGCGATAACGTCCCAGTCCTGAGCGGTACGGCAGAAGCCGGGGCGATCGTCACCTTGTATGACGGCGATAATCCGATTGGTTCCGTACAGGCGGATGCCACTACCGGCGCATGGAGCTTTAACGTGCCGCAGTTGGCAGATGGTAGCCATACCCTGAGCGCACTGGCGACCGATGCCGCAGGAAACGTCAGCCCGGCGGGTAACTCCGTCACGCTGAACGTGGATGCGACAGCGCCGGAAACCTCAGACTTTATCGTGACCAACGACAATGTGACGCCGGGCGTGCTAGTCCCGAATGAGGGGACGACCAACGACAACACACCTCTGCTGAGCGGCAACGCGGAAGCGGGTGCCCTGGTGACCATTTACGATAACGATGTAGAGATCGGTTCCGTGCAGGCGGATGCGATCACCGGCGACTGGAGCTTCAACACCAACGCGTTGGGTGAGGGTAGCCATCCGTTGAGCGTGACCGTAACCGATGCCGTGGGCAACGTTAGCCCGGCGTCAACGGTGGTCACGATCAACGTCGATACCATTGCGCCTGATGCCGTGGGTGACCTGGTGGTGAACAACAACGCCGGAGCAACGCTGGTGCCAATCGCCGATGGCGGTTCGACCAACGACACCACGCCAGAACTGACCGGTACGGCCGAAGCAGGCAGTATCGTGACGGTTTACTACGGTGAGCTGGCGCTGGGCTCTGTCAGTGTGGGCGCGGACGGTAAATGGATCTTTATTACGCCGGAAGGTACGCCAGGCACAACCTATACCCTGGACGTCACGGTCACGGATGCCGCAGGCAACGTGAGCGATCCGGCCTCGGTGACCTTTACCATCGACACCACGCCACCGATTGTGGCGGGCGATCTGGCCCTGAACAACGACCTGAGTGGGACTGACGTACCGATTGCAGCAGACAGCAGCACCCGCGATAACACGCCAGTGTTTAGCGGCACCGCTGAACCGGGCGGCATCGTGACGATCTCTGATAACGGCGTAGTCCTTGGCAGTACGGTCGCCGCAGCAGGCACGGGCGAATGGAGCTTTACAACGCCAACGCTGGCGGATGGCAGCCACAGCCTGACCACCACTGTCACCGATGCGGCAGGTAACGTCGGGCCAGCAAGTGAAGGCTATGACTTTACTGTCGATACCGTGGCACCAGAGGCGATTAGCGACCTGACGTTGAGCAACGACAATGTCACTCCAGAGACCGGCATTGCCGATGGTGCCCTGACCAATGACAACACACCGTTGTTGAGCGGAACCACCGAAGGCAATGGGATTGTCACTGTTTATGATGGCGATGTCCTGCTCGGCTCTGTGGTGGCAAATGACGCGGGGGTCTGGAGCTACAACGCCAGCCTGTCCGAAGGGTTACATACCCTGAACGTCACGGTGACCGATGCCGCAGGTAACGTCAGTGCTCCGGCTTCTATTAGCCTGGATGTTGACTCCATAGCACCGGATGCCGCAGGCAATCTCACCATCGTCAATAATAACGGCGCTACGCCGGTCGCCATTGGCGATAACACGACTACCAACGACAACACGCCGCTGATCAGTGGCAGTGCGGAAGTGGGCAGTATTGTCACAATCATTGACGCCAACCTCGGCGTGCTGGGCAGCGTTGCCGTCGGTAGCAGCGGCAGCTGGAGCTTCACGCCAACGCTGGACGATGGAACCTACACCTTGACCGTCACGGTCACTGATGCGGCAGGTAACGTCAGCGATGCAACGGATCCGTTCACCTTCACCGTGGATGCCACCGATCCTAATGTCACTACGCTGATTGCCAGCGATGATAACGGCGCTACGCCGTTTGAAATCGGCGATGCGGGACTGACCAACGACAATACGCCATTGTTGTCGGGCATCACCACCGAGGCAAACGCGATAATTACCCTGTATGACAACAATGTGGTGATTGGTTCTACCACTGCGGATGCCGGGGGTAACTGGAGCTTTAGCCCGGCTTCACTGACAGATGGAGACCATGTCTTTACCGCCACCGTCACCGATGAGATCGGCAACGTTAGCCAGGCGTCTGCACCTTACACCATTACGGTGGATGCAACGGCACCTGATGCTGCCAGCGAACTGCTGCTGCAAAACAACAGCACAGCAACGCCGGTAGATATTGCCAATGGTGGCCTCACCAACGACAGCACACCGCTGTTTAGCGGGGTCGCGGAAGCCAACAGCATCGTACGTATTCTGGTGGATGGCGTGGAGCAGGGTTCTGTAACGGCCAACTCCAGCGGCGAGTGGAGCTATGTGCTCAGTCCAGCGCTGACTGACGCTACGCATACTCTCTCCGCCAGCGTCACCGATGCAGCGGGGAACGTCAGCGGCTTGTCCAGCGTCACCGTCACCGTGGATACGATTGCACCGGCTCAAATCACGACTTACACCGTGAATAACAACGCCGGCGCGGTGCCTGTGGCTATCCTGAATGGCGACAGCACCAACGACAGCACTCCGGTTCTGCGTGGCACCACCGGTGAGCCTGGCTCACTGATTCAGGTCTACTCAGATGACGTGCTGGTGGGCTCGGCCACCGTGGGTGACAACGGCGTGTGGCGTGTAGAAACCTCTGCGCTGCTGGATGGCACGCACATTCTCACCATCACCGCGACGGATGCGGCCGGTAACGTGAGCACAGCGTCAGCAGACTTCACGTTAACCATCGATACCGTGGCACCAGACCCGGTTGGTGACCTGGTGGTCTTCGACAATGCCGGTGCTGCAACGGGTGAGCTGGCCTACGGTGAAATCACCGATGACAGTACGCCAACTCTCTCGGGTTCGGCTGAGCTGAACAGCATCGTCTCCATCTATGATGGTTCGACGCTGCTTGGCACGGCAGTGACCGATGCAGACGGTAACTGGACCTTCACCACCGCGGTGTTGAGCAATGGTCGCCACGACTTCACCACCACCGTCACCGATGCAGCGGGTAACGTCAGTGGTGCGGCACCGAACCCATCATTCGCTATTAACATCGACGCGGATCTGCCGCCTGCTACCAGCACGCTGCAAATCACCGATGACAGTGGGGCAGTACCGCTGGCGGTAGCAGACGGTGGCGAAACCAAAGACTCCACACCGGTTCTCACCGGGGTAACGGCCACCGGCACTTACGTCGATATTTCGATAGATGGCACCGTGGTTGCGGCCAGTGTGACGGTGGATGCTAACGGTCAGTGGAGCTATACCCCTACTGCTGCGCTGCTGGATGGACCTCATACCCTCTCAGTGGTGGTGATCGATGCGGTGGGTAACCCTGGTGAAACGGCCTCGGTCACGATTACCGTTGACACCCTTGCCCCAGATGCGGTGGATAACCTGCTGGTGAGCAATAACAACGGCGCAACGCCGGTGGAAATTGCCAACGGCACGGCTACCAACGACAACACCCCAGCGGTTTCGGGGACGGCGGAAGCGGGCGGTCTGGTCACCATCTACGATGGCACCACGGTGCTGGGCTCTACCGTTGCCGATGCCACCAGTGGTGCCTGGACCTTCACCAGCCCGCTGTTGAGCAACGGTAGCCACTTTATCAGCGTGACGGTAACGGATGCAGCGGGCAACGTCAGCCAGCCTTCTTCTACTACCGCCTTCCTGGTGGATACTGTGGCTCCGTCTCCGGCCACCGGCCTGACGGTCAGCAACAACAACGTCACGCCAAACGTAACTGTCCCTAACGGGGGTACCACCAACGACAATACGCCAGCCGTCAGCGGCCAGGCCGAAGCCAACAGCATTGTCACCATTTATGATGGCACGCTGGTTCTCGGCTCGGTCACTGCCAGTGCAACCGGTGCGTGGAGCTACACCACCACGGCCCTGAGCGAAGGCACCCATACCCTGAGCGCCAGAGTAACGGACGCGGCGGGTAACGTCAGTGTGGCCTCCAGCACGGCAACGGTGGTGGTGGATACTGTGGCACCAACCGGCTTGACGCTGAACGCCAGCAACAACGACGGCTCTACGCCGGTGCTGATTGCCAACGGCGGCCTGACCAACGACAGCACACCGCTGTTGAGCGGGCAGGCAGAGGCGAACAGCGTGGTCAGAGTGTATGACGGGGCTAACCTGCTGGGTTCAGTGGTGGCAGGCAGCAGCGGGGCGTGGAGTTTCATCACCACCACCGCGCTGGCGCAGGGGCTTCATACCCTGAGTGCCACTGCAACGGATGCGGCGGGCAACATCAGCACCACGGTCACCACGACGCTGAATATCGACTCGGTCGCGCCTGGTGCTACTACCCTCACCGTGACCGATAACGTCGGTGCGATTACCGGTGCAGTCACCAGCGGCACGGCAACGGATGACAATACGCCAACCCTGAGCGGCACCGCCGAGGCAGGCAGCATTGTGACCATTGTTGATGGCAGCACGGTGCTGGGCTCTGTGGTCGCGGATGCTACCAGCGGCGCATGGACCTTCACGACTAACGCCCTGAGCGATGGTACTCATCCTCTGAGCGTGACGGTGAAAGATGCGGCGGGTAACACCAGTGCCGCCACCAGCTTCTCGCTGGTGGTCGATACCACGGCACCGGTGGCTTCAACGCTCACCATCAGCAACAACAACGTGACGCCAAACGTCACGGTCACCAACGGCGGCACCACCAACGACAACACGCCACTGCTGAGCGGCACGGCGGAAGCGGGCAGCATTGTCAAAATCTACGACAATGGTGCTTTGCTGGGGTCAGTGGTGGCGAATGCCACGACCGGGGCCTGGAGCTACATCACCTCAGCGCTGCCGGATGGTACTCATCCGCTGAGCGTCACAGTGACTGATGCAGCAGGTAATGTCAGTGGGACCACTAACGCCAGCGTGATTATCGATACGCTGGCACCTACCGGGCTGACATTGAGTGCCAGCAACAATAACGGCGCAACGCCGGTATTGATTGCCAACAACGGCATCACCAATGACAGCACGCCAACCCTGAACGGTGTGGCGGAAGCGGGCAGTCGTGTGGTGATCACCGAAGGTACCACGGTGATTGGTTCTACCACGGCAGGCAGCAACGGACAGTGGAGCCTGGTGGTGACTACCGCACTGGGCCAGGGCGCGCATACGCTGAGCGCCACGGCAACCGATGCAGCAGGTAACACCAGCACGGCAGTAACGACGACCTTCACTGTCGATACCATCGCGCCAGCCGCCAGCAGCCTGACGGTGACTGATGATGTGGGGCCAAATCAGGGAACGTTGGCGAATGGAGCCTTCACCGATGACACCACGCCAACCCTGAGCGGCACTGCCGAAGCGGGTAGCCTGGTGACCATCTATGACGGCACAACGGTGCTGGGTTCTGTGGCCGCTAACGCCACTACCGGCGCGTGGACCTACACCACCAATCCGTTGAGTACCGGTGCTCATGCGCTGAACGTGACGGTCACCGATGCCGCAGGCAACACCAGCGTAGCGTCGACCACAGTGAATATCACCGTGGATACCACCGCGCCGGATGCTTCGACGCTGGTGCTGACCAACGACAACGTGACGCCAAACACCACCATTGCGGCGGGGAGTTCCACCAACGACAGCACACCACGTCTCAGCGGCGTGGCGGAACCAGGTACGGTTATCACCATTTACGACAACGGCAACGTGCTGGGCAGTACCACCACCAATGCCACCACCGGTGCATGGAGCTTTAACGTCACCACCGCGCTGACCGATGGCTTCCATCCGATCAGCGTGACCGTGACGGATGCAGCAGGTAACGTCAGCGGCACCACCACGGCATCAGTGACTGTGGATACCGTGGCACCAACCGGCCTGACGCTCTCTGCCGCGAACAATAACGGCAGCACTGTCGTGGCGATTGCCAACAACGGCGTAACCAACGACAGCACACCTCTGCTGCGTGGGAATGGTGAGATCGGGGCCAAAGTGTATGTCTACGACGGCACTACGCTGCTGGGCAGCACCACGGTCACCAGTGCGGGCACCTGGAGCTTCGTCACCTCGACGCTGAGCCAGGGTCTGCACACGCTGAACGTCAATCAGGTGGATGCCGCCGGAAACATCGGTGCCACTTCGGCGGTAACGCTGACCGTGGATACCGTGGCACCGGGTGCCAGTACGTTAACGGTCTATGATGATGTGGGCACCAGTCAGGGCTTCCTGAGCAGTGGTGCAGTCACGGATGACAACCGGCCAACCCTGGCCGGTACGGCTGAAGCCGGTAGCATTGTTACCGTCTACGACGGTACAACCGTGCTGGGATCGGTCACGGCGAACGCCACCACTGGCGCATGGACTTACACCACCAATGCGTTGAGCGAAGGTAACCATACGCTGAGCGTGAAGGCGACGGATTCGGCGGGTAATACCGGCGTCTCTTCAACGGCCATCACCATCACGGTGGATACCATCGCGCCAACGGCTTCTACGCTGGCGATCACCAACAACAACGTGACGCCAAACGTCACAGTGGCGAATGGGGCCGCAACCAACGACAACACGCCGTTGTTGAGCGGGTCAGCAGAAGTGGGCAGTGTGGTCACCATCCTTGATGGCACCAACGTGCTTGGCTCGGTCACCGTAGGCAGTGCGGGCACCTGGACCTTTATCTCCAGCGCGTTGGCTGAAGGTACGCACACCCTCAACGTCAGCGTCAGAGATACTGCCGGTAACGTGAGTGGCACCACCTCGGCCACCATCATCGTGGATACCATTGCGCCAGTGGGTCTGACGGCGGCAGCGGCCAACAACAACGGCAGCACGCCAGTGGCGATTGCCAACGGCGCGGTCACCAACGACAGCACACCGCAGTTAAGCGGCAGTGGTGAAGTGGGGGCGAAAGTCAGTGTTTACGATGGCACCACGCTGCTGGGCACCACTACCGTTGCCAGCAACGGCACCTGGAGCTTCGTCACGTCGACGCTGTCTCAGGGAACCCATACGCTGGTCATCAACCAGACCGATGCGGCCGGTAACACCGGAGCCAACGTTACGCTCACGCTGACGGTGGATACGGTAGCGCCGAATGCCTCAACGCTGACCGTGACCAACAACGATGTTACCCCTAACACGACGATTGCCAACGGGGCTTATACCCGTGATGCAACGCCGCTGTTGAGTGGTACGGCGGAAGCGGGTGGCCTGGTCACCATCTACGATGGTGCAACGCTGCTGGGTTCAGTGGTCGCGAATGCCGCTACGGGGGCGTGGACATATCAAAGTGGAACGCTGAGTAACGGCACGCACAACCTGAGCGTGACGGTAACGGATGCAGCAGGCAACGTGGGCAACGCAGCAACGTCAACCTTGATTGTTGATACTGTTGCGCCAAACGCGCCAACTTCGCTGGTGGTGAATGATGCCGGGACCCTCCTCACCGGTCTGGGTGAAGCGGGAACCACCGTCACGGTCCGTGATGCTGGCGGCAACGTGGTGGGTACGGGTACGGTGAACAGCAGCGGCAGCTTCTCTGTCACGTTGACCACCGCTCAGACCACCGGCGCGGCGCTCGCGGTTACCCTGACGGATGCGGCGGGCAACGTTTCTAACAGCGCCTCGGCAACCGGTGCCATCCTGATCAGTGCGGTGAATGATGTTACCAACCTGAACTACACGGCGACTACGCAGACCACCACGCACGGTGTGACGTCGAAATCTGCTTCAGCGCTGTTGTCAGTGGGACTTGGGGATGTCATCAACCTCAACGTGTTGGGTAACAACCCATACCTGTCGTTCACGGTGGGCAATGGTGAGACCCGTACGCTGGCGGTGACCGGTTCGCAAACCGGTATCTCGGTGCTGTCAACGGTCTATCTGGAGGTGTACAAACTGACGGATGCAGCCACCAACAGCTATACCAAGGTCTCCGCAACCACGCTGTTCAGTACGCTGGTCTCCATCTTCGCGGTGACTAACTCCGGTAGTACCACGGTGACACTGAACGGTTCAGGCACCTATATCGTGTTCCTTGCTGCCAGTGGCGTGGGGCTGTTGACCACCAACACCGTCAGAACCACCAGTGACGTGTCAACCGAGCAGCTCTCTGTCTCCAGTACGGTCACCGGTAACCTGCTGACCAATGACACCAGCTCCGTAGCGGGAACCATCCCGGCTGGCACGGCGGTGACCACCATTGCAGGCCAGACGGTAGGCAGCACCGGTGTTACAACCATCACCACCGCTTACGGTACGCTGACGATTGATTCGCACGGGAACTACACCTACGTGCTGAAGGCCGGCATCGACATTGCAACACTGCCAGGTGCCGATACCTTCAGCTACTCGGTGACGGATTCCCACGGTGCGGTGACATCCGCCACGCTGACGGTTGACCTGACCCACTCTGCGGCGCTGCTGAGTACGAACAGTCTGTTCGCGACCGCCAGCGTTGAGACGGCGGACAGTGATGCCACCTCAGCCCATGGCAGCATCTACAGCGATTCGTCTACCAGCCATACCGGCACCCTGAGCATCACCAATGAGCACGGCGACACCACCACCGTGAGCAGCAGTGGTACCACTCAGGTGGCGGGTGACTACGGTACGTTGAGCATTGCGGCCGACGGTAGCTACACCTACACCCTGACCGCAGGCCTGGATGCGCAGACCATTACCCACAAAGAGGAGTTCAGCTACAGCCTGGCGTCTACCAACGGCACCATTACCACCAACACGTTCACGATTGAGCTGCATCCGACAATCACCGGAACCAGTGGTAATGACACGCTGACCAGTAGCGCCTATGACGACACCATCACTTCGGGAGCAGGCACCGATACCCTGGTGTATCACCTGTTGAGCAGTGCCGATGCGACGGGCGGAAACGGTCACGATACCTGGACCGATTTCTCTGTGGCGAACGGTGACAAAATTGACGTCAGCAACCTGCTGATCGGATGGAATGATTCCACAAGTAATATTAATGATTTTGTGAAAGTGGACCATACTTCTGACGGTAACACTGTGCTATCAATTGACCGTGATGGTACGGGTACGGCTTACAGCAGTACGCAGCTGATTACCCTGGAAGGCGTCAATGCAACTCTGGAGGAACTGGTACAGCAACCACACCAGATCCATAACGTTTAACGGCTGATATACCGACGTAAGGATGCAAGCACAAGGGCACAAGGAAGTGCCCATTTCTCTTACATATTGGTGGACTATCGATGGATTTGATGCAATCAAGCGCAATATATCGCCGTTCCTTCAAACTCAGTATGCTGTGTGCTGGCATGCTTTTTTCCAGTTCTCAAGGGGTGGCCGCGGAGTCACCGTTCTCATCGATTACCCAAATCGCGCCTGACAATCTGGCGCAGCAACAAGATCTCCCCGCATTAACCGGTGAAGTGTCTGCCCCGGCACTGGCCCATGTCCCGGATACGCTAACCATCGGACAGGCGGTTTCACGCGCGGTGCAGTGGCACCCGGATATCGCAGAAGCAGTAGGAAAATTGCAGGAACAGGGCTCGCAGGTGGATGTGGCGAAGTCGAAATACTATCCACAGGTGAGTGCCGGTATGAACAACGGCTACACCAATAGCTACACCGAAAAAGGGTACAGTCCGTCGTTTGTGCTGTCGGTTTCTCAGATGCTGTATGACTTCGGTAAAGTCAGCAGTTCAGTGCGTTCCGCTGAAGCGGGCGTTGCCCAGGAGCAAGCGGAAGTGCTGGTCAGTATTGATACCGTGGCCCATGACACCGCCGCCGCGCTGATCGAAGTTCAGGGCTATCAACAACTGGTTAAAATCGCCCAACAACAGCTCGCTGCATTACAAAAAATTGGCGACCTTGCGCGGCAGCGTAACGACGAAGGCGCGGCGTCACTTTCGGATGCCACGCAAACCGATGCCCGTATTGAAGGTGCGCGCACCACGCTTACCCAGTACCAGGCCAATCTTGATCGCTGGCGTGCCTCCCTTGCCACTTACCTCGGCTGGCCGCTGGTGAAAAAAGTCAGTGATGACTTCCCGCAAAAACTCATGAACTCCTGCCAGAACCTACGCAACGATGACCGGCTGATTCCGGCGGTGCTGGCCGCGTGGGCGCAGGCGCGTCAGGCGCAGGCAAAGCTGGATAACGCCAATGCGCAGATGATGCCCACCATCTCGCTGGAGCCGGAAGTCACTCGCTACCTGAACAATCACTACTCCAGCAGTGAAGTGCTGGATAAGACTCAGTATTCGGCGTTTATTAAAGTCCAGATGCCGCTCTACCAGGGCGGCGGGCTGACCGCCGGGCGCGATGCCGCAGCCCATGCGGTGGGCGCGGCCAACGCAGCGGTGGATTCAGCGCGACTGAAAGCCCGTCAGCAGTTGAATGAATCGCAGGATCAGGCGCAGAGCCTCGCCCTTAGCCTCTCGATCATGGCGCGTCAGCAGCAGTTGGGTGAGAAAACCCAGCAGCTGTATCAGGACCAGTACCTGCAACTCGGCACCCGTCCGCTGTTGGACGTGCTCAATGCCGAGCAGGAAGTGTTCCAGACGCGCTTTACCCTGCAACAAACCATTAGCCAGCTGCGCTCACTGCAACTCGACTGCCTCTACAGCACCGGGCATATGCGGTCGGCGTTTGGCCTGAATAATCAGCGAATTCAGTCGGTGGAGATCCAGCCATGACACAGATGCAGATCCCAGACAGTCCAGCCGGAAAGCCCGACGAGGCGGAAAAGATACCGCTGCACGGCTGGGCCACGGCCATTATCCTGATCGCCAATCACTATCGCTTACCCTGTTCACCCGGCATGATCCTCGCCGCCAGCGAATGGCAGGGCAAACAGACGCGTGACAAGGCGCTGCGCCATTTGGCACGGCAAGCGGGGCTTTCGTTGCAGCTGTTTAAAGAGCAGCAGTTTGAGGTTTCGAGCTGGCGCTTGCCGCTGGCAGTGGAAATGGCCGACGGTCAGGTGGGGGTTATCACCAGCTTTGATGGCGAAGATGAAGTGCGGGTCCATTTTGCCGGAGAAGAACAACCCACGCCGCTGGCGCTCGGCACACTGTTGCCAGAGATTCGCCATGCGGCGGCTTTCCGCCCGCTGGCTTCCGGTAAAGACAGCCGTATCGATCGCTATCTGGAAGCGGCTAAGCCCGACTGGCTGCGCCGCCTGGTGTTCCAGGAGATGCGGCCTTACAGCCATGTCATGCTGGCTTCCTTCCTGATTAACCTGATGGCGCTCGGCGGCATTATCTTCTCAATGCAGGTGTACGATCGGGTGATCCCGGCCCAATCCTATCCCACATTGTATGTACTGTATGGCGGCGTGATTATTACGGTGATCTTCACCTATGTGTTACGCGTGGCGCGCGATCACGTCACGGACCTGCTGGGCAAGCGGGCGGATATGCGCGTCTCCGACCGGGTGTTTGGTCATGCCTTGCGGCTGCGCAACAGCGCCATTCCCCGTTCCACCGGGACGTTTATCTCCCAACTGCGTGAACTGGAATCGATCCGTGAAATGGTGACGTCCACCACCGTTACCGCGATTGTGGATATGCCGTTCTTCCTGCTGTTCCTGCTGGTGATGGCGATCATTGCACCGCAGCTGGCGTGGATCGCCCCGGTGGCGGTGTTACTGATGATCCTGCCGGGGCTGTTTGTGCAGAAGAAACTGGCGATTCTGGCACATAAAAATCTCAAGGAAGCCACGCTGCGCAACGCCGTGCTGGTGGAGAGTGTGCAGGGGCTGGAGGATATCAAGCTGATGCAGGCAGAAGATCGCTTCCTGCAACAGTGGAACAGCTACATTCGCATTACGGCGCAGTCGGGCGTCGAGATGCGCAAAGTGATGCACTCGCTGATCACCTGGGGTGTGACGATTCAGGGGCTGGTGTACGCCAGCGTGATCGTGGTCGGTGCGCCAATGGTGATTGATGGCGATATCACGACCGGTTCTATCGTGGCTGCTTCGCTGCTCTCCTCACGTATGATTGCCCCCATGGCGACGCTGTGCGGCGTGCTGGCACGTTGGCAGCAGGTCAAAGCGGCGAAAACCAGCCTTGATTCCCTGATGTCCCTGCCGGTTGAGAACAGCCGGGAAGAGACGCGCATTCACTGCCCGGTGCTGTTTGGTAACTATCAGTTTACTGACGCTATGTTCCGCTACTACAACGACTCACTGACCATCGCGCTGCGCATTAATCGTCTCACCATTAAGCAGGGAGAACGCATTGCCCTGCTGGGCCGCAACGGGGCGGGTAAATCCACCATGCTGCAGGCACTGGCAGGCGGTGTGGAGCTGGTGGGGGGCGAAGTCAGGCTAGATAACCTCAGCCTGCCGCAGATCGACATGGCAGACGTGCGGCGCAACGTTGGCCTGATGACGCAGAATGCGCGCCTGTTCCACAGCACACTACGTGAAAACCTGATTATGGGTGCCCCCCACGCCAGCGATGAGGCGATCTTTGCCGCGCTGACCGTGAGTGGCGGGGCTGATTTTATCCGCCGGTTGCCCCTCGGGCTGGACCATCCGGTGATGGAAGGCGGGGTAGGGCTGTCTGGCGGTCAGCGCCAGTCTGTGCTGCTGGCGCGTATGTTACTGCGCGATCCCAACATTGTGCTGCTGGATGAGCCAACGGCTTCGCTGGATGATCACACCGAGAAGGAGTTTATCGAACGGCTGGGCAACTGGCTCAACGGGCGCACCCTGATTGTGGCCACGCACCGTGCGGCAATTCTCTCTCTGGTAGACCGTATTCTGGTGCTGAAAGAGGGGCAGTTGGTGATGGACAGCCCGAAAGATAATGCCCTGCCGCCTACGCGTCCTGCGCTCAATCGCCCGGAGGCCAATGAAGAATGAAACAACTCGCGAAGTTACAGTTAGTGGGTGCCGCACCCGGCGACAGTGCCGACGATCTCGATGCGGATTTGCGTTCTGAAGCGCACTATTCTGGCTCGGTACGGCTGATTCTGCTCAGCCTGCTACTGATGCTGGTGGCGGGCGTCTGGGCATGGTTTGGCGTGCTGGATGAAGTCTCTACCGGGACTGGCAAAGTGATCCCGAGTTCGCGTGACCAGGTGCTGGGTTCGCTGGAGGGCGGGATTGTCGCCGAGCTTTACGTACACGAAGGGGATAAAGTACAAGCCGGGCAGATCGTGGCCAAACTTGATCCCACCCGCTTTGCTTCCAGCGTCGGCGAAAGCGCGGCGCGCTATCGCGCTTCTCTGGCGGCGGCGGCGCGTCTGAATGCCGAAGTGAACGATCAACCGCTGAAATTCCCGGCGGAACTCCAGGCCTATCCGGATCTTATCGCCTCAGAAACCCGGTTGTACAAAACCCGGCGTGCGCAGCTCAATGACACCACCGGACAAATTCAGCAGTCTCTGGCGCTGGCAAATCAGGAACTGGGTATTACACAGCGGTTAGCAAAAACCGGCGCAGCCAGTAGCGTTGAGGTTCTGCGCTTACAGCGGGATAAATCGGACCTGGAGCTGAAACTGACCGACACCCGTTCACAATATTATGTGCAGGCGCGTGAAGACCTGGCAAAAGCCACTGCCGAAGCCGACAGCCTGGCGGAAACCATTAAAGGACGTGAAGACAGCGTAACGCGTCTGACCATCCGTGCGCCGGTGCGTGGCATTGTGAAAAACATCAAAGTCACCACTCGCGGCGGTGTAGTGCCCCCCAACGGGGAGCTGATGACCATTGTGCCAATGGACGACCGCCTGTTGATTGAGGCACGCGTATCACCGCGTGACGTGGCCTTTATCCATCCCGGCCAGGAAGCCACGGTAAAAATCTCCGCCTACGACTACGCAATTTACGGTGGTATGCCGGGCAAAGTTGAAGGGATTTCGCCGGATACCATTCAGGATGAAGTCAAACCGGAAGTCTATTATTACCGCGTTTATATCCGCACCGATCACGATTACGTGCAGAATAAAGCGGGCACGCGCTTCTCTATCAGCCCCGGCATGGTGGCAACGGTGGATATTAAAACCGGTGAGAAGACGATTATGGATTATTTAATTAAACCGTTTAATAAAGCGAAAGAGGCGCTGCGCGAGCGGTAATTCGGGATGCGTTGGCTATCTGCATGAAGTGACGGGGCAGGTAGTCAGCCTCCAGGACCAGATTTTTTGATGGGTGTTTTCTGAAAGTTGACATAAATCACACGAATAAAGTCGTTAAAAATCAATGTTGTTTTTTTATCTATCTGATTTACTTGGATAATTAAATCGATCCTTGTTTTTTGATTTTTGGTAGCAGCGCTCCTATCCTCAAGCTAGCACATCATCTTTATTTCCAGTCTCATCCTGAATTCACATCTTAGCTTAAGCTTTTGCGCGAGGGTCTTTTTATGGGTTCTGAAAGCGATCAATTATTAAAAAATGAAGGCGTAAATGAAGAGACCAATGAAAACGTAAAAGTATCCGGCATTAATAAAAACAGTGCTGAGAGTAGTGATGTGGATTTTAGTCTATCGGAATTAGCAGGTCATTCTGCTAAGGCGATGGGGATTACGGATAGTAAGGCGGCACAGGCTGCTGGACTGGGATGGTTACAGCAGTCTGACGGTGTTATGGGCCTGGTGATTAACTATGGAATGAATGTTGTCTGGAACGTGGCGGTTTCATGGATAGAATTACAAATAGATGAATGGCGAGACAAACTGGACAGTTGGTTACTGGAGCAATTAAACAATCATTTAATTGCACAAGACCAGGCATCGGTTGCGGCAGTTAAAATATCACCGTCGACCAGCAGCAGTGCAGCTCTTACCCGCGAAACTGAGGGCGCTGACGTTAAGCGTAGCACTGAAAAAAATATCAACGCGGTGAACTGGGCCCATATTCAATCGCTGATAAAAGAGATTACCGCCACGAGTTCTCTGGTAAAAAGACTTCAAGCCGCTATACAGCTTATTGACCTGGTTAAAAAGCTAGAATCAGATTTACAAACGAGCTTTTATGGTGTGTTAATTCCAGAGGGATATAAAGCTAAATCTGCTAGCCACAAGATGTGGATAGAGGAGTTTAGAACGTATTTGCAAACAGCGCTCAATCTCGTCAGGGCATATGAGAAATCACAGACGGCGACAAGCTGGGAAAAAATGTTGGCGCTGGGGATAGATGATGTAGTGACAAGCATGCATCTGTTAAAAAATAGCTTCTCTGGCAACTGGATCAAGGCCAACGCAACACGGGCGATGCAATACGTGAAAGGGAGTCTGGGAGAGAATGGTGGTCAGATCCCGGAGCAATGGAACTGGGATGAAATTATCTCGCTTACTGAATATAGCGGCGCTTTAATAAAATATTACAACGACATTCAGGATCTTCCTGCGGAGAAAAACCCATTAGACTTCGTATCAAAAGCACTATCTTATAATCATCAGACTTTGCCAGAACCACTGGCTGGCTGGATGAACGCCATCAGTACCTCTTTTGCATGGTTCAGAAGCCATCTAAGCAATTTTGACCAACTAAGCAGCGAAGCAAGAGATGAATATAATACATTCGTCGAAGTGGTTAATGAGATGATGCAAGAACCCTCTCCGTGGGTAAAAATCACTTATCTTCAGGTGATTCTTGCTAATCATTATCAATTTTTTAATCTGTATGTTTTACCCGAATACTATAAGTTGACAGGGAGTGTTGTAGCAGACAGCTCTGCATGGGATGTAACCCGTGAGACCTTTGCCATGATGGAGGTGCATGAGTCCTTTAACCGAGCAGAGGGATTATGGGATTTCCTGGTCAACGATCGCTATCATCAGGAACTTAAAAATAAAACCAAAAATACCGTATTTACCAAAAAACTGGTCAGCAACTTTGCTGAACTGCGGCACAGAATACCAAAGCAAGTGTTGGGGAATGGTGGGCTAGAGATTTTAGAGAATTATATTCGCTACCACAATGATGGTGGAGCCAAGGCTGCTTTAAATCTCACGTATGCCGTCGTTAAACACTCAATACTAGCGGTATATAATAATGACCGCACGGTAATATTAAAAACAGGGAGGTTTGCTGTAAATCTCATTCAGGGATATTATGGTGGCGAAGAATGGAAGGAAGGTGATGGTGGAGTTACGGATGCCGAAGCTATAAATGCGTTTGATGTCATAATGAACGAAAAGAGTACTGAGTTAGAAGAACATATCTCAATCGAAGCGCTAATGAAATCAGGTGTAAATGTCACAGGGTTTGATAAATATATCGACTCAATTAGAGCGTTCAGATATGTCTATAAATTAGTAAACATCATGCGCATCGCTGATAAAAAAACAAGAGAAAATAGATTGCAGGAGTTGAGCAAACTGGCCTATAGCGTGCCAGATGGCTGGAGTAAACATCTTGTTGGTATTGTTAACTGGTTTAATTTTGTTAATGACCTGATTGAGGATAACCCAACCACCTGGGATGTGATCAAAAACGATATCTGGGGCTCATGGACCTCGTGGGGCCACTTTGACCGCGATCTGCTGGTCTCTAAAACTATCACTCGCCTACTGGTCAGTCAGAAAGTAAAAGAAATTATCGCTGACTCATTACGACAGTCTGGCAAAGAGTTGTCGCTGAAGAGTACCGAAACCGTCGCCAATCTGCTGATGAATTACTGGACGCATGAAAACGTCATGAACATGGTCCAGCCGCATATTAATGTTAATCAGTATGGTATTCAAGATGCCGCAACCGGGCTGGCAAACCTGGGGAGTTATGCTGCCAAAGGCGCTGCGAATACGGTAATTGGTGGCGTTAATTTGGCGGTGGGTGTGACCAGAGGAGCACTTTTCCAGGCAAAAAAACTCGCGATTGCAGTAACGAGAGAATTAATCCGTAACCATACCACGGTCCTGAGCGCTCTGGGTGTTGGGACGGCAGCGTATCTTGCTAGTTCGCTGCCGCAAGCGGAGGCATCAGAAACGGGTTACTCCGCTGTTGACCGGACGGCAGAAGGCTTTGATACGATGACGCACCTGCTACAGAACGCTGCCATGTATCTTGTTACGGTAGGCTCAGGGCTTGCATCAGGCTATATAGGCATGCAGACATTCTCCAGCGCTGATGAACAAGAGAATGAAACGTTAAAAATAATGAAATTTGAGCAGCTAGAAAGCCAGAGAAGTGAATATGACAACAGGAGCCTGATGGCCAACATCATCGGTACTGTGGCGTTACTCATTCCCGCCGGAGATATGGCGTATAAAGGCTGGAAGATCTACAAGAAAGGTAAATCAGCAGTAGATGAAGGGCAAAATGATATCCCCCTCGAAGAGATTGTTGTATCTGCAAAAGAACGATTGATTAATAACCCAACGGGCAATTATACCGAGCTGGTTGGAACAACGGATGATACTGAAAGTAAATCACTTCTGAATAATAGTGCTGGCACAAGCAATAAGCAGCGTAATTTTATTCTTGATGATATAGGCTCCGATTCAGGAAAACCTCATGCTAACCCCTCTTCCGATAATATAAAAAACCCACAAGAAAGCAGAGTTATACGACTTTTAAAAAGAGAACGCTGGCGTATTATGGCGGGTTTCTCTTCTGGGTTGATTGGCGGGGCCGCATTTGGCTATGCAGCAGCGAATAGGCAGTATAAAGGCCAGGTGGACAGGCATTTAGAGATGCGTGGTTTACTGTTTACTAAAGAAGAAAAAGAAGAAATAAAACAGATATGCAATCGTATTTTTGAGCATGAGGATGTAGATGAAGTCAGTCAAATATTGACGGATGTTCTTTCCTATGAAGACGATGGAGATAATAACATCTCTATTGAAAATAGTGCCGCGCAAGCACAGGATGTGGGGTTGTTTGCCCCCCGAAATTTAGTAGCCGAACCCAAGAAATTTGATATTAACGTAAAACAGAACTTTACAGCGCCTTCTAAAAAAAGAACCAAAAGAGGAGTGGTTTTAGGTACGATTGCAGTATTAGCCCTCGCTTATTTTACAATTAGTTTAATCGTCAAACTGGTTAACAGGAAAAAAATATCAGATAAATTTAAAAATTTTGACGCTTCAAAATTACCAGAGTGGAAGGCAAGAAAAATTAATGCCGCTTACGCTAAAGCACATTTAAATCAGAGTGTAGGCACAAGAAAAAGAATATCGCAGCTTGAACAAACATTAACAGCAATCTACAAAGTTGAAGATCATTTTGTAAAGGATGTTAACAAACACGTGGTAAATAATGTAGATATAAAAACAATTAAAAGAACAGTATTTAATGAAGATTATCTCTACATGATGAATAAGTTTATGGTGACAATGCCGAAAAATTATAATAATAATCTAAGAAATGAAATCAAAAAAAGTGATTTTGAATCAATAGATCCCGACATTAATAATATAGTCACTTTTAAACGAGGCGATGACTTATCGAGCATTACAGGTGTATCAAGCTACCAAAAAAGACTTGAAGTCGTCAAGCAGCTTCATCAGCTAGTACATAAAAAAATAGCTGAGTGGTACGAAGCGATGAACTACAGCTCGCCAGAGATGAACGTTAAAATAACGAATAAAATAATAGAATCAATGCCTTATTATATTGAACTCATCAATGAAAAATCTCTGTTAGAGCATGCTAAAAGTATTGATGAACATGATGTTGTCAATAATATTGTTCAGGAAATTAATTCGGATAAAAATTTAAATATTAAACGTAAGGTGAATAAGGAAGTCATTAGCGAGCAGAATGCATATCAGTTTTTATATTATTGCCAGTTAAAAAAATACAGTGATATTCTCTCAGTGGCTATTTTAAAAGATCTATTAGATCGCAAAATTGAAAGGTATGGTTCATCGAGGAAAAAGATTTCAAGCCCAGGTGTTATCGAAATTAATAATGCAAGACAATATCTTTCAGATGATTGTGATTATGTAAAAGGGAAAATAAGCAGAAAAGAATACATGAGAGCCCATGACATGGAGGTAAATAATATACTATCGAATGATACTATTAGTTATATAAATGACGAAGTTATTTATGCTTGTGATTACGTTGATGAATTCATTCCACCAGATATACATGACAACGATTTTGAAAGGCTAAGGAATAAATTGTCTTATGCAATTACATTTGTGCTAAAAGAAGTTTATTTACGCTACAAAAGGCCCGCTTTTAGCCCGGCTAATTCTGAAGAGTTTAAAAAACTCCTGGAAAGTTACAACCCCCTGCTTGTTACGGGAATTGATACCTTGATATCAACAAAAACTCTGTCAGAAGAAATAACTGATAAAATTAAACAGTCAGGAGAGGAGTTGGCTAAACACCCAACTTTAGTAAACTGGAACGAGATGTACAAGGAAAATATAATGGAAGGCATTGATGCCTTAAATACAGGGAATTCAGTTTTTTCTGCTGCTGGCTTGAAATATGATACAGAACTATTAGTGAGCTATACTGCAGATCCCGGATTGGCGTCGAGTTTTAATACTATCTTTTACGGATGGCCCTCACATACAAAAGAAATGTATGAGCAGGCTGATACTTTGTATAGTTATAATAATATGCAAGTTCTTCCTATGCATGAGGTTCTCACTAAATTTCCAATGCGCAGAACTCAGGAAACATCATATAGCAAAGGAAACTTGAGTATACCTTACACTGACTACGTAGAACATGCTAAAGAGATTGGCATTTTATCTCAAAGTTATAATTTTCAAAGCATATTAACATCGAGAGTTAAAGCTTTTCAGAGAGACCCCCAGATTAAAAAAAATATTCAGCAGAGTGCTGTAGACTCTCTCAATTTCTTATACGGTATTCCGACACTAAAAGATGAAGAACAGGAGGTGGTATTTATACCGAATGAAGGTGGGTTAATAACTAGCAAATACCTTACTACAAGTGAAAAAGATGCAATCGAAAAAGTTAAAAAATATTATAACAATGAAGTTGGCGGTAGGAAGTTACATAAAATAAAAATTAACTATCTACCTAACCCTAACAGAACTACAGTTCCATTTCAGGTTAATCGTCCTAATGAAAGTATCCATAGTGTAAATGAGTATATAAAGAACAGTGATAAGGTGGATAAAGTAGACCTTAGTAACATCTATTTAATACTTGTAGATGACGATAATATAGAAACTGCAGAGCAGGGGTTGCTTTATGATGTTGTTAATCGTAAGTTGGCCAGATTCCCAATCTACTGGAATAAGGTCAATACTTCATTAATAAACCTTAATAAGCGTGAAAGAAAAGAAAGATTCGGCATTTTAAAAAGTTCGGAAAAAATACTCTCACCAAAATTAATAGATTTTATAGTCAATGGAATCGCTGTGATTGATCAAAAAAATGATGCAAAAAAATGGTTTGAAGTTTCAGAATCCAGTGGTGATAGAACTATTTGGAGTGCATATGAAGTTAAAAGAAAACCAAGAGTTGTATGGGATTATGAATCCTTCCCGTTGTTTTCATTTGATCAACTAGATAATACTGAAGAGTTCAAAAATCATTTCTATGAGCAGACATTCAGTAAGCTTTTTAAGGATATCGATTCTGCTTTCATCAGCGGCGACGAAGATGACCAGAAAGTTCGAAAAGGAATCCTGGATACTTTCATTACGGCTTTTACTCTGGTGACATTACCATTGAGTATTAACTTCATGAGTCTGAAATATTATCTAATGTTAGCATTTGATTTCGCAGTGAATTTTTTCTCAGCTCACGCTGCATTCGACCTTGCTGAGAATTATGACCAAGTACAGGATGCGAAATTAAATGCAATAAGAACTTTCGGCTACTGGTTAACGGGTGGCCTGGTTGCTGATTCAATTCTGGAAGGGGCCGGTGCAATATTGACTGAGATAATAAAGAGCGCGAAACTTAGTGGGATAAATAAACTAAAAATTAAAGTGGGATCTAACCCTGTGGGTGATAGCTTTAACGCATTCAAGAACGAGTTTCGCAGTTCTGTTTCTAACGTTGCTGACAAGTCATTTGATTTCCTCACAGCATTGGCGAGTATTTCTGAAGGAGTTAAATTAAATAAAAGAATGGATGTTTATGAGTCTATAGCATCAACCGCGGGTATACCAGAAAATACCACCTTATTTCTGGTTAAAGATATCAAAAAACGTGCAGGCAATACTCTTTCTGAAACTGATTTAGCAGAGCTAAATAAAATAGAAGATGATCTTTTATCTCTGTATGAAAAGCCCATTCATCGTGACGTTGCTACAAAGGGTAAAGCAAATGGAACTGTTGATGATGATGTAAGCAATGCATTAGATGTGGATAGAGATGATCTCTTTGAGACCGTAAACCGCAAAGATATTGATGATGATCTTAAACGTTTCTTAGAGAGAAAGAAGAATGAATCTGGTTCAGTTTCTGATTCAGGTATAGGTTCAAGTCTAGACTCAGGTTCAGGTTCAGGTTCAGGTTCAGGTTCAGGTTCAGGTTCAAGCGCATTTTCGTTCGAAGGAGTGCCCCCTTCGTCATCATTATCCAATAGAATTAAATACCAAGAGTATTTTGATTATTTTGTAAACAATACAGCGAAAAAAACAGAATATGTAAATTTTACAGTTGATTATATCAATACGATGTCTCAGATAAGAAAAGCGGGGAAAGGGGTTGATAAAGAAACCTGGATACGACAGATTGCAAGAGAAACTTCAATGAGTGCCGATGAAGTTACCAGCCTTTCAAGGCGAATCGCAGATGAACTTGGCAATATCTTTAGCATTCCCACGAATTTCTCCAAAAAAAATCGAGAAGTAATAGAAAGATTAGTCACAGTGCGCGAAACGTTGAAAACAGTAAAAAATAATGCATCCCTATATAATAAGCTCAACTCGTCTATACAGTTTGTGTTAGATAAATTTGGATATATCATCCCATCTGATGGTGTCCTTAACTTTTTTGATATTTTGACCACGCATCCAGAAATAAAAGATCCAGTTAACTCATCGGAATCAGAAGAGAAAAGTGTTCCAGTAGAAGGCGATACAGTAACGAATGTTCAGAATGAGTTATCTGCAGATAATTCAAATCATGAAAACAGCAGAAAAAAAAGATCGGCAACCAATAATTCTTCTTTAGAACAAGCTAACTCTTCAGATCAGAATTCTTCTACAGAGCAGAATTCTTCCTTAGATCAGCTTCGTTATTTCCCTTTGTGGGGGCAGTTGCTAGGATTACCCCTTTATGAAATTTATAAAGGATCGGAACAATATCCGTTGCCTGCAGTAAAATTTTTCAAAACAGCCAAGGGTTATTTTGATGTTCTGAAAGGATTCTATCCTGATGGTGAAGGTGGCCTGTTAAAATTAGTATTAAACCCTGAAACCCTGAGTGATAAACCAACATTAGAAGAGCTTCCATTCCCGCCAGTCAACATGATAATGAAGTCAAAGACGCTCTACTTTTCTTCTACGATTACAGTGCTGATGAGATATCCAGGATATCCTTTAAAAACTTTTCATCTGGATATCAATAAATTTGAAAAATATGACTGGGTAAATGAGATAGGTAAGAAAGTTAATGCAGAAGGAGATGATAATATCTTTAGCTATGGTTGTTTTTCTGGCGGTACAATTAAAGTTAGTGAAAATCCGGAAGAAAATAACTTCTTCATTAAGCAAGATTTAAATCCTGATTTAGCCAATATTTCCATTAGCGTTGAGAGAAAAGATGAAAAGTTAAGTGGGGATAATGATTCCCACTTAGATTTTAGTTATACTGATCGAGTAGAAATGGATCTGTCAGGATTCACTTACAATAAAGAACAAGGTTATTTATCTGCTCCAGTACTGGCTTCAAATTATATTGATAAAAATAAACTAACTTTATCTGTGATAAAAGAAAGTAGAAATGGTGAATATAAGACAAGTTGTAATTTCAGTACCGATGCTACAATTCACATCACTGCTGATGATCATCTTCCAGTAAATATAAAAGTAAGTTTTACCACTGACCACAATGGAGATGTAAGTGATGAATTGTCACTCTTAATAGCAAATGCTATAAATGACTCAAGATTTAAAAACTTTATTTTCATGGGTAACATCAATCATCATGGGCAGCGGTCTGTTTATCGTAGTAATAGCATGAATGGTGTGTATGTAAACGAGGCGGTTAAGAATGTTAATATAAGTGTAATTTTCGATGTGTTATCTGGTGAAAATGAGTCAAATAATGGAAGTGGGAGTGTTAATACAGTTGGTAAATTCAAGGCTATATCACAATATGCTGACCCTATAGACTTTAGGGAAGCTGATATCGTTAAGGTAACGCCAGGCGCAATTGATATCAAATCAAATAATTACTACCATTATTCTTTTTCGGAAACAGCTCCCAGAGAAGATCGTTTAATGGGATTGCAAGGCCTTCGTGATCTGACTCATCGCTCGGGTGACTATGTATACACGATTGCAACTTCCGTTGAAGCTGAAATCCTGCGTAATGGGAGGTTTTATCAGACAGTTAAGTTCACTGTTCCTGTCAACAGCACCGAGCCTGATAGTACCAGTTCTGGCGAAAATATCACCAAAAGTGAGCATTTTAATCAGTCGTTTGCAACAGCTTTTAATCAGGTTTCAAACACTGTAAAAATGGGTAAGGTTGCAGATGAACAAATCAAGGAAGATATAGGCGACAATATCTTGTATCAGCTCTCCGCTGACGAAAATATCTATGTTGTTGATTTTTATTTCGAACTGGTTAAATCTCAAAAAAATATCAGAACCAGCTATGACTACTTTATTGAACGACCTGATATGAATTTAGATTTTTCTGGCTATAAATACGATAAAGAAAGTAACATTCTGCTTGTTGATGTCGAGCCTAAGTTATTCAAGAATGATTATACCAACAGCAACTCCAGAGACATATTTACCTCTCACAACTCGACTAAGAAAAAAGAAGAACATAAATACAAACCTGAGATTGCTATTTTTATTATGCTAGGTGATAACGAAATATTTGTGGAGAGATATATATTCACAACAACCAGTGATGGTGATGTTTCCAACGAATTGGCTTATTTTGTTGCAGAATGTATAAATAACGATCCGAAAAATGATATTTTTAGGGTAGGGCAGTTAACCAGTTCATATAATATTATTCCTTCTGCCGATGGTACTGGAAACTCTGTCTATCAAATATATCAATCTCAAGATGATTTTAGCATTGATGTTTTATTGTATAAGGATCCCGAGGCCTATCGAGTGATTCTTCCTTCACTTTATAATCCTGACTTTGAGACAACCCCTGATTCTAATAAAAAAATGGATTTTTCCGGATTCACTTATCTTCCAGAGGAAAAACAATTATCTATATATATTGGACGTTCAACGTTTTTAGATAAATACCCAAGCAACCATAATTATTGGATAGCCCATTCACATAAATCCGGTGAGGAAAAGGTCGCTGCTAGATATGATTCATTAGTAACTATTTTTTGTACTGATAGTAGTAATACGGAAGTGAAAAGAACAACATTTACTTTTACTCCGGATGATAACGTTGACGTTGATACTGCACTTTCCCGGCAAGTTAGTCATGCAATAAATAAAGATCTTCCTTATTTCAAAGCAGGTGATTTAAGTATTCCAGAGAGGGAATTTAATGACCCTTCGGGGCCTATTTTAAATATTTATAATAATAAAGATTATCCAGGCTATCAAATTCGTGTTCTTTTCAAAAAAGATGATAGGCAATATAAAGATTTACGAAATTCATTCACTAGAAAAATTTCTAATATAGATCCCTTTGAATTCACTAGCTCAGCGCTGATTTTTTCATTGCCTGGTAAACTGGTATCAGTTAATGATGGACCGTTACCAACCCCTGAGTTCGTTGTTAATGGTCGAGATGTGTTTGATTTAACTCATGTTCTGTCGACTCTTGGTTCATCACGAAAGCCTCCTTATATTAATATGAATTATTATACTTTTGATATTTGTATTGATATAAAGAAAAATGGGAAAAAATATAGCACTTTACTCACGTGGTTCCCATCCGACACTAAGATTTCAAATGCTGGTGTTTTCATGAAAAAATTGGCCGATCAATTCAATTATATATACGCAGAACTTAGAATGGGCAAGTTAGTTAATGGTGTTGTAATACCAGATGAACATGATTGTAAATTTTATCAACGTTATGAGGACGAAAACTCATATGATATTAAAATGTATCTTCTTAAATATTGAGTAAGATAAAATTAAACATGATAATCACTAACCAAAGGTGTGGTATGAATTTATTGAAAAATTAAATATGGAGAAAGAAAATTCTCAAACAACTTGTACATTTTATTGCCATGTGTTACATAATGGGCGCAATTATTTCCGTTGGTCATCACTCTGTAACGTTGTCATGATGCACCTACAAAGGTATGTACAAAAAACAACCAGCCTCACTCTGCAAAAGGACTTTTTATCCCCCCTGATGCAGTGAAATGCGCTGAGTTCGCCCAACAATAGGGCTATGTACAGTGAAATATTTGTTTAGAAATTCTTATTTATTTTATTGCACTCTGGTGGGAATTTAATCCAATAAGTGCTCCGGGATAATGGAACCCAGCGGCTGACAGGGAAGCAAAAGCCCGTGCTTACGCGCCTTTTCAGAGGCGGATTGCCTTTTTGCCTTCCCGGCGTTGAGCACCCGAACAGGAAATGATGATAGCTTCATGTTGATCGAGAAACTAAAATCCCGTGCTGCCCCGCTACGCGCGCGGATGTCCGCTATTACGCTGGAAAATATTCAGCGCCATCTGGTAAAGATTGTCATTGTTATTCCAATGGCTGTGTTGTTGATATATCTCATTATTTTTAGTCAGCCACGCTATATGAGCGAATCCAAGGTTGCGATTAAGCGCTCTGATGACCTTAATAGCGCGAGCCTCAGCGTGGGTTTACTGCTGGGTTCTTCAAGCGGCGATTCATCCGGAGATGCGCTCTATTTGAAAGAGTACATCAACTCGCCAGACATGCTGGCTGCACTCGACAAGCAGCTCCACTTCCATGAAGCCTTCAGCCACAGTGGTTTAGATTTTCTTAACCATCTTGGCAAAGACGACACCGCTGAACGCTTCCTTCAGTACTACCTGAGCCGCATTACCGTCTCTTACGATGACAAAACTGGCCTGCTGGATATCCAGACTCAGGGCTTCACTCCGGCGTTCGCGCAGCAGTTTAACCAGGCTGTGCTAAAAGAGTCTGAACGCTTCATTAACGAAATGTCGCATAAGATTGCGCGCGAGCAGCTCACCTTCGCCGAAGGGGAGATGGATAAAGCACGCCAGCGCCTCAATGCCAGCCAGGCACAGCTGCTTGCCTACCAGAACCACAACAACGTGCTCGACCCGGAAGCCTCCGCGATGGCGGCGAACACGCTGGTGAATACCCTGGTGGGACAAAAAATCCAGATGGAAGCCGACCTGCGTAACCTGCTGACCTATCTGCGTGATGATGCCCCGCAGGTGATCAGCGCGAAGAATGCCATCAAGTCTCTGGAAGCGCAGATTGAAAACGAGAAGGGCAAACTTACCGCACCGGAAGGCCGCAAGCTCAACAGCATGGCGGTGGATTTCGACCAGATTAAATCCCAGGTGGCGTTTGATACTGAAGTTTATAAGTTAGCACTCACTTCAGTTGAGAAGACCCGTGTTGAAGCGCTGCGCAAGCTGAAAGTGCTGTCGGTGATTAGCTCACCGCAACTGCCGCAAGAATCGACGTACCCGAACAAACCTTATCTGATCGCCTGCTGGCTGCTGGTGTGCTGCCTGCTATTTGGATCGCTGAAATTGCTGATTGCCGTCATTGAAGACCATCGCGATTAATGCGCCCGTAGAACAACATAAGAGTTAGCCATGAAATACGTAAAATCTTTAGTCTTTCTCCTTGCCGTGCAGGCGGCGCAAGCGGGTGCGGCAGTAGGGATTAATGCCGACCCGGAACTGACGGGTGCAGCACCTTTGCCGGGTATCCTCAGCGGCCAACAGCAAACCACCAACGACAGCAGTGGTTTTGATAACACGCCTGCGCCGTCAGCGCCGGTCATGCCAAGCCGCATGTTTGGTGCCCAACTGTTTAACGGCAACAGCGCGGACAGCGGCGCGACAGTCGGGTTTAACCCAGGCTATGTGATCAACCCTGGCGACACTATTCAGATCCGCCTGTGGGGCGCATTTACCTATGACGGCGCAATGGCGGTGGACCCGAAAGGCAACATCTTCCTGCCAAACGTTGGCCCGGTAAAAGTGGCGGGAACCAGCAACGGCAACCTTAACGCGCTGGTGACGGCCAAAGTGAAAGAGGTCTATCAGGCCAACGTCAGCGTTTACGCCTCGCTGTTACAGGCACAGCCAGTAAAAGTGTATGTCACCGGCTTTGTCCGTAACCCTGGCCTGTATGGCGGCATCACCTCTGATTCACTGCTGAACTACCTGATTAAAGCGGGTGGGGTTGATCCGGATCGCGGCAGCTATGTGGATATCACTATCAAGCGTGGCAACCGCACCCGTGCCTCCGTCAACCTGTATGACTTCCTGCTGGATGGCAAATTAGGCCTGTCACAGTTCGCCGATGGCGACACCATCGTGGTTGGCCCACGTCAGCACACCTTTAGCGTGCAGGGTGATGTGTTTAACAGCTATGACTTTGAATTCCGCGATAGCGCCATTCCGGTGACGGAAGCACTGAGCTGGGCCAGACCTAAACCGGGTGCCACTAACATCACCATCATGAGGCAGCAAGGGACGGTGAAGCGTAGTGAGTACTACCCAATCGGCTCTGCACCAGGTCGCATGTTGCAGGATGGCGATACGCTGGTGGTCAGCTCTGATCGCTACGCAGGCACTATTCAGGTACGTATTGAAGGGGCGCACTCTGGCGAACACGCCATGATCTTGCCGTACGGTTCGACGATGCGTCAGGTTCTGGCTCAGATCCGCCCTAACAGCATGTCGCAAATGAACGCCATTCAGCTTTATCGCCAGTCTGTGGCCCAGCGTCAGAAAGAGATGCTGAACCTGTCACTGCAAAAACTGGAAGAGGCTTCGCTCTCTGCGCAGTCATCGACGAAAGAAGAAGCCAGCCTGCGTATGCAAGAAGCACAGCTAGTGAGTCGCTTTGTAGCTAAAGCACGACAGGCAGTTCCGCGCGGCCAGGTGGTGTTAGATCAAAGCAACCTTGACAGTGTTCTGCTGGAAGATGGTGATGTGGTCAGCATCCCAGAGAAGACTTCACTGGTAATGGTTCACGGCGAAGTGCTGTTCCCGAACGCGGTATCCTGGGAGAAAGGCCTCAGCCCGAACGACTACATCAAGAAATGTGGTGGCCTGACGCAGAAAGCCAGCAACAGCAAAGTGATTGTGATCCGCCAGAACGGCGAATCTGAAGATGCAGAAGATGTGAAAACCCTGCAACCAGGCGATGAGCTGATGGTTCTGCCGAAGTACGACTCGAAGAACATCGAAGTGACGCGCGGTATCTCGACCATCCTCTACCAGTTGGCGGTGGGTGCAAAAGTAATTCTGTCTCTGTAAGGACGAGTAATATGATTGGCGTTTTCTCACCAGGCATTTGGCGTATCCCGCATCTGGAGCAGTTTTTGGCGCAGCCGTGCCGCAAACTCTCCCCATTGCAGGCGGTGCCGGATGAGATAAACGCGGTGGCGGTATGGGGCCATCGTCCTAGCGCGCGTAAACCGGTACAGCTGGCTGAACAGGCCGGTAAAACGGTGATCCGGCTAGAAGATGGCTTTATCCGCTCACTGGATTTAGGCGTTAACGGTGCGCCACCGCTCTCGATGGTGGTGGATACGCAGGGCATCTATTACGATGCCAGCCAGCCGAGTTCGCTGGAGCTATTGATCAAAGATCAGGCTGGAAATCAGGCTCTGGCTGCGCAAGCGCAGGAAGCGATGCAGATCATCGTCAGCGAAGATTTATCCAAATATAACCAGGCCGCGCCGTTTATTGCGGATGCGCCGCAAGACGTTCTGCCCGTGTTGGTTATCGATCAAACCTTTGGCGATATGTCGGTGACTTACGGCAATGCTGGCCCGGCTGATTTCGCCGCGATGATTGAGGCCGCACTGCAAGATAACCCAGATGCGCCGGTGTGGGTGAAAGTCCACCCGGATGTATTGCAGGGCAAGAAAGCCGGTTATTACGCAGAGCTGCAAAGCGTCGACCGCGTAAGGTTGTTTGCTGAAGATGTTAGCCCACAGTCGCTGTTGCGCCACGTTGGGCGCGTCTATGCCATGACTTCGCAATACGGTTTTGAAGCGCTGATGGCGGGGAAACCAGTGGTGTGTTTTGGTCAGCCCTGGTATGCCGGATGGGGATTGACGGATGACCGTCATCCGCAGGCGGCGCAATTAAGCGCACGCCGTGGATCAGCGACATTGGCCACACTGTTTGCGGCGGCGTACTTGCGTTACAGCCGCTACATCCACCCACAAACCGGGCAAGCGGCTACGCTGTTCGATGTGCTGCATGGGTTAGCGCTACAGCGCCGCCATTACCAGGCGCGGCAGGGATCACTCTGGGCACCTGGCCTGACGCTGTGGAAATCCACCATCCTCAAGCCATTCCTGAAAACCGGTAAAAACCGGCTGGCCTTCAGCCGCAGCGGTAAAGGGGCAACGGCGTGTGTAGTGTGGGGAACGCGGGGCGAACAGCGCTGGAATGCGCAGGCTCAGGCGCGTCAGCTGCCGGTGTGGCGCATGGAGGATGGTTTCCTACGCTCTTCCGGACTGGGCTCTGACTTACTGCCACCGCTGTCGCTGGTGTTGGACAAACGCGGCATCTATTACGATGCTACGCGTCCGAGCGACCTTGAAGTGCTGCTCAACCACAGCCAGCTCAGCCTGGCACAGCAGCAGCGGGCGGAAAAATTACAGCAGCAGCTCGTCAGCAGCAAGCTGAGTAAATACAACCTTGGTGCAGACTTCACGCTGCCAGAAGCAGCGCTTGGTAAACGCGTGCTGTTGGTTCCGGGGCAGGTAGAAGATGACGCGTCGATTCAGACCGGCACGCTCAGCATCAACACTAACCTTGGTTTGCTGAGCGCGGTACGTGAGCGTAATCCACAGGCGTTTATCATCTACAAACCGCATCCGGATGTGCTTACCGGCAACCGCAAAGGCCACATTGCTGCGCAGGATGTTGAAAAACTTGCTAATTATCAGGCGCTGGATGCCGATATTATTCAGTGCATCCAGGTGGCGGACGAACTGCACACCATGACCTCACTCTCGGGCTTTGAAGCACTGATGCATGGGAAGCAGGTTCACTGCTACGGGATGCCATTCTACGCCGGCTGGGGACTGACGCAGGATGAACACCACAGCGAACGCCGCCAACGGCAGCTAGGTCTAACGGATCTGGTGTATCAGGCTTTGATTGCCTATCCGACTTATATTCACCCGCTGCGCCTTGAGGCGATGGCGGTGGAGGAAGCGGCGGAGATATTGATTGGTGCACCGCGCGGTAAAATGTTTATTCAGAAAAAGAAAGCATGGATAGCAGTAAGGTATTACAGGAAGTTGAAGATGTTTATGAAGGTCAGGTTTGGCTAGCATCAGTTAGCTGGTTAATATTTTTATCCACTGGGTAGCTATGAACAGTAACGCTTTAAGCACATTGTTAGCAGGAAAAAAATATCTGTTATTGCAGGGGCCGATGGGCCCGTTCTTTAATGATATTGCCGAGTGGCTGGAATTACATGAACGTGAAGCCATCAATGTAGTATTTAACGGTGGCGATCGTTTTTACTGTCGCCAGCGTAAATACCTGCCTTACATGCAGACGCCAAAAGAGTTTCCGGCGTGGCTGCGGGATGCGCATAAAGAGTATGACTTCGATACCATTCTCTGCTTTGGTGACTGCCGTCCGTTACATCAGGCAGCCAAACGCTGGGCGCAGGCTAAAGGCGTACGTTTCCTTGCCTTCGAAGAGGGCTACTTAAGGCCGCACTTTATTACGGTGGAAGAGGGCGGCGTTAACGCCTTCTCCTCGCTGCCACGCGATCCTGAGTTTTACCGTCGCTTGCCGGAACTGCCGCCGATGCAGGTAGAAAACCTCAAGCCCTCAGCGAAAAAGCGCATCGGCCATGCGATGTGGTATTACGCGCTAGGCTGGCGTTACCGCCATGAGTTTCATCACTATCGACACCATAAATCATTCTCGCCGTGGTATGAGGCGAAGTGCTGGGTGCGTGCCTGGTGGCGTAAAGAGCTGTACGGCTTTAAGCAGCGTAACGTGTTGGATAAGCTGAAAACCGAACTGGACCAGCGTTACTACCTGGCGATTTTGCAGGTGTACAACGACAGCCAGATTCGCAATCACAGCCCTTACAAAGATGTGCGTGATTACATCAACGATGTGATGTTCTCATTTGCGCGCAAAGCGCCGGAAGGCAGCCATCTGGTGATTAAGCATCACCCGATGGATCGCGGCCATCGCCTGTACGGCCCATTAATCAAAAAACTAAGCAAAGAGTTTGGGATTGTGGGTAGGGTGATCTACGTGCATGACCTGCCAATGCCGGATCTGCTGACCCATGCGAAGGCGGTAGTGACGATTAACAGTACGGCGGGGATCTCAGCGCTGATTCACAATAAGCCACTGAAAGTGATGGGAAATGCCCTGTACGACATCAAAGGACTGACGTATCAGGGCCATTTACACCAGTTCTGGCAGGCAGACTTCAAGCCAGATATGCGGCTGTTTAAGAAGTTTAGAAGCTATCTGCTGGAGAATACGCAGGTGAATGCGGTTTATTATGGACAAAATTACAATTTGCAAGGAGTCCCATCAAAAAACCATGGCGAAATATATCTTAATCAAGAAAATCTATCTTGAGATATATGTGTCATAGGTAATCAAAACACCTTCTTTTGGAACTAATTCAGGATATTTTCGGTCAAGATATATATATATAGCAGAGATTAAATTGCGATCTGGGTCAAAAAAAACCCCCTCATTTTCAATTCGGCTATAGGGTTTTAACCAGGGTTTCTTGTCAAAGAAATCGCTCGGAGACGATACATTATCTTGAATTAATTTACCATTAATATCGAAAACCCTATACCCGGGATAGGTGTTTAATGTTTGGGGTTTTCCTAATTGATAATAAGCGCCGTAGCCGCTAATGAAAAAGTTTTCACCTAAACTCAATCCTTGGCGTTTATTATACTGCTTAGCATCATGTGTTGCAAAGTCAGTAATGAAACCAGAATACTCAAGCGGTTGTTCTATTTCTTTGATAACATTGAACTTCTCGTCTAAGAGAACTAGCTTATTCCTTGGATTCTGTATTGACATGTTGCCGTCATTTGCTTCAACAAGCCATTTGTCTTTGTAATGAGCAAATTCATTGAATAGACCAACATTAACCTCACTATTTTTGTGAAGTTGTTGGCCTTCGAAATTTCGCTCAAGATCATAAAATTGTATTTTTCCTTGATTGCTACCAGCAACTAAACTTTCAACTCCTGAAGGAGATTTCGCAATAACCAAACCTTCACCACCTACACCCCGCCCACCATTAGAAATCAAGGCATAGCCAGAAAACTTTCTGTCTTTATCATATTTTACTACGACATTTGTCTTTTGTTTCGGCTCGAAAATGTATTGAATGTACAGGTCATTACTCTTCGATATTGTAAAAGAACTTGGGTAAATATATTTAGCTTTTGGATACTGCTGAATAAGTGTTTGATAGCCATCAAATTGCAGTGGTAACTTATCATAATGCTCATTATGAGTATTGCTGGCATAAGACATAACGGGGTTTAGTGCTGCTATGCTTATAATGGCCAGGCAGGCCCGTAGGCCTGCTGTTAAGTTTGGCAATTTAAACAAAGAGAATGTGTTCATTTTTGCTCCTGATACCCAAAAGTGTCATGTTGATAAGGGTAGTTATAGCATGAATACTGTTTGGTGCAACATCAGGATGAGATTTGATGTTATCATTTAGACTATTAAGAATTAAAACTTTCTCGCTAAGTCCTTTAAATAACTCATTGATTGCATTGTATTGTTCTGACGATTCAGATGTTATTATTTTCACTTCTGGAATTTCATTCTCACTAATGGATTCTAATAATCGAGTGAATTTTCCTTTTTTTTTCTCGGGGAAAACACCTTCAATCATATAGAAATCATTTAATTTATTGATGTAATGCTCATCATCTAGAATCGGATCTACACAAATACTTTTATAATTACCAATAATACCATGGTATAAGGAACCTGTTGCACCTTTTGATTCGCCATATAAAATAACATTTTCAGCATCAATGTTATATTCATGACAAACATCAGAAATTAAAGATTGTATATTACTTTCATTTTCTGGAAGGCCAATTGAATTCAGATAAAAAGAACCGCAAATGCCGCCTATATCAGCAACTCTGAGTATGGATACATTATCGCCGACATGTTTATCTATGTTAGAAAAACTTGTTGGGAAGTAACGAGCTAAACTTGAACTATGTGGATCTGGCGGAGTTTGCGAAAACACTACTAATAATTTTTTATTAAAAGCCTGTTTTGCTGGGGAGTATTGGTAGACTAAACCATTTTTATCAATTAAATATTCATTGTTTATTATGGGTTGCCATAAGTTAGCAAGTGTAGATTTATGAACAAAAGAAGATATTCCATCACGCAATACATAAAGGAAGTAATTTTCATTTGCCAGCAACACTAGTTTACTCTTTATATCTTTATTTTTCCTTGAGAGTGAAATGATATTTTCTTTCACTCCCCCCTTAAGGGAGGAATGATTAACGTGAATATACTTAAAATTACCGGTAGAAACTAAAAATTTTAGCTCTTCTTTTGGAATGTCAGAATCAATTTTTAATACGACAGATGACATGTAGTGCCTTAATGAGATATTAGGTTGTAAAACATTTTCATTGCGCTGTTTTGGTAGCTATTTATGTCAAATCCTTTTGCGTTAACTTTTTTATCGGCAGCCGCTGTTAAACCTTTTAATACACCATCTACAGAATTTTCAACGAGCATGCCATACTCGCCTTTGAGGACGCCACGATTACCAACTATGTCTGTTGCAACTATAGGCTTATCTAATATTAAAGCTTCAAAGAGCACCATAGGTTGCCCTTCATGATTTGACGATAATACAAAACAATCGGATTTTAGGAGGTAAGGGAATGGGTTAGATTTTCTTCCCAAAAGATAAACATCATTGCTTAAGCCGAGGCTAACTATTTCTGAACTAATCTCACTATGTAATGGCCCATCACCCAAAATTATTAGCTGTATATCCGCTTTGATTTTTTTAAGTTGCGAGAATGCATGAAGTAATTTTATATGATCTTTTTCAGGTGAAAGCCTACCTAGATTAACAAAGGTAAATTTACCATTGTTGAATAAGTTTTCCTCCTCGATAGGTTCACTAGACGACTCCAATACATATTTTGGATTTTGTAGATTGTCTGAGAAAACAAATTTTTTCTCATGAACAATATACTTGTCGGCTAAGGTTGATTTATTCAGTATGCTAGTAGCTTCTGAAACAGAAACAACTTTGTCGAAGTCAGGGTATAAATTAAAAACACCTTCGAGATAAGGATACTTTTCTTTATTTTCAGACAGCATGTCATTGTGCTGATAAATTATTTTTTTAGTGTGACCATTGTTTATAGACGCAAAAAGTGAAGCCCATTTTTTATTATAACCTTCAAAATGGATAACTGCATCAGGAATTGAGTGGCCTAATACACGAGTAAACTCTCGTTGATAAGCTGAAATATACAATTTCTTCATTTCACTGCTTGAAAATGATTTGTAAACATCAAACTTATTTGCTAGCCATTTTTCTTCTGGGTCTAAAATCAGGCCTCCATCCCAGCCAACAATTTGAACGTTATGGTTTATTTTAGACAGCATGAACTGCCTGTCTTCATGATTTTTTATCGATGAAACATCAACTACTAATGTTACCTTATAGCCATCATAATCTATATGGTCAAGAAGATTTATTACTGAAGTAGCAATTCCATTAGGGAAGAAAGGACCTGCATAAATGACAAGCGACTTCTTATCATGTGTATGCGTAATGTCATCTGGTGTTTTTCCTAAGAAAAATAAATCTACGACGCGTTTAGTTGATTGTCCATCTTCTTTGGCAATAAACTTATCAGTGTTGTTTTTAGAGCTAACTAGTATCTCACTACTAAGAGCGTTATTAATCTCAAAATCTAGTTCTTCAATGTTAAAGCTCACAACTCCTGGCAGCTCATCAATTGATAAATAAAGTCCTCTTTCATTTTTGTATTCTTCAAGATCATGCATGTAATAGATTACCGGCTTACCTAGCGGCATAAAATCAAAAGCAATGCTAGAGTAATCAGTAATAAGAATATCTACGGCTGAAAGTAATACGTTAGTATCAATTGATGGGGGAACTATGACTGCCGGCAAGTTTAGATCTGCAATTATGTCTTCTATCATATGATGGCCACGGAAGGCGACTACAACACCTGGGCGACACATCTTAGTTAGGTCATCGATTAATTGCTTAGTATTAAAGCTTGCTTTACCATGAAGTCCTCGCCAAGTAGGTGCGTAAAGGACTAATTTTGAACCAGTTGATACATTCAACTTCTTCCTTATAGCTGAAATCTCTGAGCTGGTTGCATTTAATGTAAGGTCAACTCTTGGATAACCAGTAGCGGAAACAATCGCTGATGTTAAATTTGACACATCATATCTATCAAGAATAATCTCATTAGTATAGTCGTTTTGACTAATGATATGGCTGGCTTGTAAAAAGTTTCTACTAACATTGGTATGAGAAAGATAGCTATCTTTGATATCCTTACCCAAAAACTTCATTGGAGTGCCATGCCATGTGTTTAAATACTTTTGGTCAGGCTTTCTAATGTAATACCACGGGAATGAGACATTATTAATCACATACTTAGCAGAGCAAAGATAGCGCAAGTAAGCATTTGACTCTCGTTGTATTATAATTACATTTTTCTTTCTTTTAACAAAGTCAGGGGTTTTTGTGTCTTTTCCAATAACCCAAACAAATTTAAAAGAACTGAAGTTCTTGTGATTATAAATACTTTTGAAAATAGCATATGGATTGCAACTTATTGATGCACCATGGAAACTTTCAAATAGAATAACATCATTTTTTATTTTCAAACGATCATAATATTCTAAATATGTCGTTTGCAATTTTAAACTGGCATTAGATTCATATTCATCTAAAGGAACACCATAAGGTTTAGTGAGTGTTTTGTACTCAATAAAAGCTTCACATGCATCATTGTAATTTTTTAGTTTAGTTCTGACACAGCCAAGGCGGAAGAACCAATATGCTTTATGGTTATTTGTTCTTTCAATAGCTGACATGTAGTATTGCTCAGCCATAGTAAACTCATTGAGTAATTCAAAATCAATCGCACGTTGATAAAACTCTTCAGCAGTCCATGGGTTTGAAGAGAAATTTTTATGAGATAAATCTTTTTTACTTACGTCAATATTATCTTCCATCATCATGAAAGCATAACATGCTCTGTCATGAAGACCTGTTTTGTGTAACGTATAACCAAGTCGATAGAAAATGTGTTTATTTAATTTTGTACTCGAACGCGCTGACATTTCATAATGCTTTGCGGCATCGGCATAGCGATGGTCTTTTTCAAGAACAAATGCTGTTCGGAAGTATGATGCAGAATCACCCGGTTTGGCCGAGTTAGCTTTATGATATGCAAGAAACGCCTTTTTCCACTGATAAGAACGATCATATGCTAAGCCTAATGTGTAATGATATGCAGCATCCTTTCCTTTGCTAATGCTCTCCAAAGCACTAACGGTTTCTGGCCATAACCCACGTTTTTGATGGAAAACTGCCGGACCATACTTTTTTACATCTTTATTATTAGATAGTTTTAATGCTTTATTGTAGGAGGCAAGTGCATTTTCTTTATCTCCGAATTTTTCATAAGAAAAACCTAGCCGATAAAACCAGTCTGCATTATCAGGATTGATTTTTGTTGCTGTATTTAATGCTATAATCGCTTTATCATATGAAGTCATTTTTTCATATGCAAAACCAAGCCAAGAGTAGAGTTCAGCATCAGTAAAATTTAAGGATGCGGCTTTCTCAAGTGACTCAAGCTCTTGCCACCATTTTTTTTGAATGTGTTGGCTTCTAGCTAGTGATTTATAATATTGATAATTATTTTTTTCTAATTCGATCGATCGTTTGAAAAACATTTCTGCCATAGCTGGTCGTGTAAAACCATCGAGGAGTAACCCAGCTTTATATAGTGCATCCCCATCATTAATTAGCGATTCAAAAACTGAATGAAAGACGTCATTGGCTGCATCTTTATTACCGGTGTTTTCTAAAGCAATAGCATAACGGAATTGCCATCTAGAATTTTCTGGGCTGCGTTTCACTGCATGTTGGAGTTGTACAGCAGCATCATCCCATTTCTTCAACTTAGAGTATGCAAATCCCAGTAAATAATTTGCTTTAGGATTTTTAGTTGTACTTTTCCCAAGTGACTTCTCTAGAAAATAGGCTGTTTTTTTCCAGTCTTTCTTGTATTGATGTATTTTTGATTGGCCGTAATAATAATAAGATAGCATAATTTCCTCGTGCTGCTATTAAACTAAATTTGTTTTCAAGTAGTTAGAAAACTTTTTAATATTAATTTGATTCCCTTCAAGATATGCCATGGCAAGCTGCTTATAAGCATGAATGTTCATTTCATCTTGATTCATGATAATTGCGTTAGGCGTATCAAATGCTGAATCGAAATCTTTTTTTGGTGTCTTCCAGTCGCCATAATTTTCTGTGAGATATAAATTATGGTCTTCAGGTATTTTAAAAATGTCGCCTAAGAATCCGTGGTCAATAAGTCTAAAGGGAGTGTTATTCCATTTAAGCTTTACGCCACCATGCCAATAGTTAGATTCTTCTTTGTAATGATAGAATATATCTATTGCAACTTGATTAACATGCTTTATTCTTAGAACATGTTCAGATCTTATTGCTTGCATTTCAAATAAACCTGAATTGGTTATTATTTTTTCAACTTCCTTAGGTGGTGTTTCTCTCCAAATACCTATGTCTATATCTTTATCATGGCCGAGAAGAGTATTTTCTCTAATGCAGCCTAAAAGTGTGCCGCTAACCAAAAAAAACTCAATATGATGTGTTTGCAAGACTCTTTTTAAATCCAGAAGTGCCTCGCTGGCATCATTAATATTTAGTTTTTTATTTTTTGGCGAAGAGTAAACACAACGTTTATCAATGATGCTTTGAATAACATCGCGCCAAATTGACTCGGCAAATGCATATTCTTTTGCTCTCAGTGCACCAGTTGCTATGTAACCGTTAAGTTCAAAATGATAAGAAGGGATAGTTTGCTTATTTACGTGTAATTGCCAAAGCTCATGAAGTTTCGCAAAATCATCCTTTGTATTTACTTGATTGGCTAAGAGGAGCCAGGTTTTTAATCTATTCGAATGAGTTAAAACACCTTCTAAGACTTCCCAAGATTCTTCACTATTATTTATTCTATAATAGCAATCAGAAAGAATGTAGTGACTGTCAAGGAAACTAAAGTTTTTAACTAAATTAATTTTTATTACCTCAATGGCTTTGTCATATATCCCATTGAGGTGTAAGGATTTAGCTAAGTAGAAGTGTATAACTGGATTTTTAAATTTAACAAGAAATTTGAAATTCCTTGCTATCTCCTTCGAATAACCTCTTTTAATCAATGTGCTGAGCACATAGCTAAAAAAGAAACTAGAAATTTTGCTATTCCCAATTTTTTTAGACTCTAAATGTGCCCTTTTTATTCTGCTTTTTATTTTTAACATATTAAGCGGCAACGTTATCCTCTCGTGCTTTAATTTCAGCAATTAATTCAGTTGTAGAAATACCCTCGGTTCTAGGAAGGTATTCAACTTCACACAGCTCTTTAAATATATCAAAACGGCCTTCCCAATCATTACCCATGATCAGAATGTCAGCACCAAATTTCTTGATATATTCGCCCTTAAGTTCAAGTGACTCTTCAATGAATACTTCATCAACAAACTGAAGGCTTGAAATGATCTCAGCACGGTCGGCTTCACTGTAAACAGGGTAACGCTGCTTTTTACTAAAGTTTAAAGCATCTGACGAAACGCCTACAATCAGCCTGTCTCCGTGGGCTTTTGCTCTTCTTAAGATATTAATATGGCC
This sequence comes from Candidatus Pantoea multigeneris, assembly GCF_011752615.1. NCBI lineage: Bacteria > Pseudomonadati > Pseudomonadota > Gammaproteobacteria > Enterobacterales > Erwiniaceae > Pantoea > Candidatus Pantoea multigeneris. The sequence continues at coordinate 100,758 of NZ_VWXF01000002.1, read as the reverse complement.
GATGTGCAGCACGTCAAAGGTCCCAAAAGTAATTACTGTACGCATATCCTATGTCCTTTTGATTAACTGAGGTTTTCGTTAGTTTTATAATAATCGAGGGCTACTTCAACATCATCAAAGTAGCTGATTTCATTATTTTTTCCTATGTATAGTGCTACATCACAAAACTCTTTCAACGAGTTAAGGCTGTGTGAAACCATTAAAAAACTGGCTTCAGCATGGCGTTCTTTAAAAATATCTGAACACTTCTTTTTAAACCGTGCATCACCCACCGCAGTGACTTCATCCACTAGGTAGTAATCGAACTTAAATGCCATGCTCAGACCAAAGCCTAAGCGAGACTTCATACCCGAGGAGTAGGTCTTAATCGGCATATCGAAGTATTTGCCCAGTTCAGCAAACTCCTCCACATAGGCGACTTTGTCTTTCAGTTCGTCTTTCTTGGCATAGAGGCGCGCAACGAACTTCACGTTCTCACGTCCGGTAAGGCTGCCTTGGAAGCCACCAGAGAGTCCTACCGGCCAGGAGATGGTCTTATCTGTGGTGATGCTACCGCTGTCTGGGCGGTCGATACCGCCAATCATGCGGAGCAGGGTCGATTTTCCTGCACCATTACGCCCCACCAGCGCCACGCTTTTACCACTCGGTAACTCAATATTCAGGTCTTTGAATACATAATGCCGGCCAGCTGGCGTACGGTAAGACTTAGTCAGGTTCTCAATCTTTATCATGAGGTTAGCATCGCCTCCTCACGGGTGCGGTACAGCGCCAGGCCGACAAATACGGTGACTAAAGTACTCAATGCCAGATAAGTTAGGCTGACCCCTTCACTCGCATAGCCGGGCATAACGGCTTCACGGCTTAGCTCAACGGCATGCACTAATGGGTTCCACAACAGATACGGCCAGTAGTCGGTGGGAATCGAGTGCAGTGGGAACATAATGCAGGAGATAAAGTAGAGAGGTTTCAGCAGAATCGGCAGAAACTTTTGTGTTTCCGCATAGGTTTTGCCGACTACCATAAAGATCAGTCCAACACCGCAAGAGAACAACACTAACAGTGTCCAAGTACAGATCAGCTGTACCAAGTTTGTTATAGAGAAGTATTCTCCTGCCATCCACACTATCAGCATTAATACGACATAAACGGCGGCATAAATCGCAGTTTCAAGTATTGCACGGGCGATAATGGTATCTATCGGTTTTACCGGGCGGTAGTTAAACAGGCCTTGGTTAGCTTCAATCGCATCAACAGAACGGGTGCTTATATTACTAAAAATAAAGTATGGGATGATGCCGTTAAGCAAAAATACCGGGAAGGAAATATCAGGCATGGTGCGATGCATAATAAAGCCAAAGATCGCTAACATAACAAGCAAGTGCGCGGATGGCTCAAGCACCGCCCAAAAGTAACCAAGGCGAAACTTTCCAAACCGTGTCTTTATTTCCCTTAAAAACAGTGCCTTAATGGCAGCCTGCTGCACTTCTAAACCGCTTCTGGCCATGATGAACTCAAACAGGTGGGTGAATTAAAGCGATGCTACCGCCCTTGGCTTTACAGCAACCAATGGGCTGAACCGCTAATCAGAAATTTTAGGGGGGATTGTCAGGATGTTCAGGATGGTTTTATTGCACAATAAATAATCAACCATTCATCATTTCAGTGCATTGAGCGCTGAAATAAATATGAGAAAAACTCACCTTCTGCTTACGAAAGGCAGAACATTTATGAAAGATTTTAAATGCGAATGTAGAATCCTGAAAAACTGTACAATTTTACTACCAATTATTGCAGCTACGTTACAATGACCGCGGGAAAATTCCTAACCGGTTTGGTCTATTAATCAGGTTTTAACAATACGTTAGGCCTATCACCTGGTGAATTTGGGTTAATTATATTTAACTCATTGAATTTATTAGTTTCGCAAGGTGAGAGGATTCATCTTTTTCTGATGGATTTTTACACGCTAATGTAAGCATGGCTGAATTTTAACTGTAAAAACAGTAACTTTTGTCACGATGTTAATCGTGTGTTATCGCAAATTTCATTGCGCACGCTCTCTGCCTCCGCGATAATGTTCGCAACATAACCTATGCATAATCCTTTCCTCGTCGGGCCTAACGACGCGGAAGGGATTTTTTTTGGCTATACCTGTAACACCTTTAACGTGTGGTGACCGGCAGAGCCGGTTTTCGTATCAACAGAGGACTTTTTATGTATAACACCCTGGGCAATCAGTACGACAACTCCCTGGTATCCAACGCCTTCGGTTTCATGCGTTTCCCACTCAACTTCCAGCCATACGATAGCGATGCCGAGTGGGTGATTACCGGTGTACCTTTTGATGCTGCTACCTCTGGCCGTCCTGGTAGCCGCCTTGGGCCGGGTGCGATTCGCCAAATCTCAACCAACCTCGCCTGGGAAGGTTGCCGCTGGCCGTGGGATTTCGATCTGCGTCAGCGTCTGCGCGTAGTCGACTGTGGTGATTTGGTGTATGCGTTCGGTGATTCACAGGATCTGTCCGATAAGCTGCAAGCCCATGCTGAGAAGCTGCTGGCAAACGGCAAGCGCATGCTGACTTTCGGTGGAGATCACTACATCAGCCTGCCGCTGCTGCGTGCGCACGCCAAGCACTTCGGCAAAATGGCGCTGGTGCATTTTGATGCGCACACCGATACCTACTCCAACGGTCCAACCTTCGACCACGGCACCATGTTCTACACTGCGCCGCAGGAAGGCCTGATCGATCCGCATCATTCCGTACAGATTGGTATCCGTACTGAGTTTGATAAGAGCCTCGGCTTTAATGTACTGGATGCTGCGCAGGTGAACGATCGCAGCGTGGATGACATTCTGGCGGAAGTTAAACGCACCGTGGGCGATCTGCCGGTTTATCTGACCTTTGATATCGACTGCCTCGACCCGGCGCACGCGCCTGGTACCGGTACGCCGGTTATCGGTGGCTTGACCAGCGATAAAGCCACCAAACTGGTGCGCGGCCTTCAGGGGATGAATATCGTCGGAATGGATCTGGTAGAAGTGGCACCAGGCTATGACCAGTCTGATATCACTGCACTGGCGGCGGCAACTCTGGCGCTGGATATGCTGCACGTTCAGGCAGCAACTAAGCGTTAATTAATTATTGAGGGCAGGGCGTGTCTTTGTCCTCAATATCTATAACCTTTATTCAATGTTATTTTTATCTGTCTGATTGATAATATCAGTCATTGTTTGTTCTTGAATAAAAATTAGTAGAGGGAAAATGTTTGATGATATAGCTCAGCTGTTATTTAAGCTTGCTGAGTCCTACAACGGTAACGGGTTCTGTTGTTTGCTTCGCCAGTTGTAGAGCTTGGATTTGTATGGACTTAGTTCGCGTGCTACAGAGGCTACACTAATATGTTTGACCAGCTTCAGGGCTTCATCACGAAATTCGGTCATATATTGCTTACGGAGTTTTCGGTTAACGGGTAAAAGTTTTGTCATGTGATTCACCCCTGGTTGGAATTTTACTCACTTAGTTGCGTGCCCACTATTGGTGAATAGGAACACAGTTCCCTCTACATAGTCTACTATTGGGTGTTGGTGAATGATTTCTTTGTAGCGTTGAGCTATTAAAAAGGATTAAAAAAAGTATATCGCATATTATTAATCAATCAATCGTCCAATTAACCAATCAATCGGTCAGTTAATCAGTCAATCACATAGGAAAGTAATGTTAAAATATAGGCTGGATATTGAATAAATACACCCGTTAAATTTTCTTTGGTTTTGATGTTGACTTTTTATTCATAAAAACCAGATCTAGGAATGGTTGATATTTAATTGCGCACCTGATAAAATCCAATTCGAATGCACGTTGGTTTTACTTGTTTACCTTAGTCGTTCACCTTATTAAACGCTTAGGGATTCGATGTGTTGCCGTCTTCCCACTGTTCAAGCTATTTAGAGTGTAAGGTGTTTTAAATAATTAAAAGATGGAGTTAGAAATGAAAAAAAATGCCTTAATGTTTGTCATTAATGAAAGCATGGTTTTTGCTTTGGGTGCGACACTACTTAATTTAAAAGATAAAAACCCTAATTTTCTATATGATGTAGTAGTGATGCATGATGGTTTATCACAAGAGGCCATTCATGATTTAAGTAGTGTAAACGAGAGTATAAAATTCTTTAAATATACACTTGGCGATTTTATTGCTGAACATGATGTCAATGGTGATAGTACGTTCTTTAAAAACTTCATTAAAAGATATAGTTTCTTATCTTTTGTAAAGTATAAAATTTTTGAGATGTTGGATTATTATAAGGCAATATTGTTTTTAGACGTCGATATTTTAATTCTAAAAGATATTAGTGCTATATTTCAACACCAAGGGGTTTCCTGGCGGAATGGGTTTAGCTTAAAGGAGAAACTATCTAGAAATAGAGTGAATAAAAAGTTTGATTTTTTAAATGATTTAGATGAGCGCTCTCCAGCACCAAACGGAGGGCTGATTTTTGTAGAGGATAGTATTCCATATAATGAAATGAAATTAATTGCTAAAAAATTTATTTCAGAAAATTATGCTAATTTCACTGCGCATATTGATGAAATATCTATAGCTCTCCCTGTTGCGATGTTGAATGTAAATTTAAACATCTTGAGCAGCAGTGAGTTTAATGTTGTACCAGAAATGGTTAATAATGACTCTCGCATTGTACATTTTGTAGGGAAAAAAATATGGGATGACCATGACATGATGTCAATATTCCCAGAGTGGTTAGGGTATTATGATGGCTGGGTTAAAAAATCGTCATTCAACTATCCAGATTTAAAAAGAATAAACAGAGGGCTTTATCTAAAACAAGTGAACTTAACTAACACTTGGCTTAAGACTCAAGAATTAATAGACCTTCCAGATGGATTGACTTTTAGTAATGAAACCAAAAACTTTTGGTACCCAATCTTTATAAAAAATAACAGAGATTCTTTCTATTTTGAATTGAAAAAGGGAAAGGATGAAAATCACTTCAAGATTGGTGTATGGTTTAAAAATGTTTATTTTTTAAACTCTAACTTCCTAGAACAGTTCCTACCCAAGATTGAAAAATTAAAATTTATTGATTGTAAAAAAAATGGGAACACAGGATTGTATCTGATAACTGACGACACGCACTATAAAGATCTTAACGATAAATTTCACTTAGTATATAATTTAACATTTGGTGAATATATGAAATCACCAATAGCGAAAAAAATCGACTAGCCTGAGATAAAGCTATCGCATCGCTACTAGGCTGTATTACGTAACCATTGATAAAAGAGTCGGATACAGCCCAGTTTCACCACCACCACAGCTTTTGATTGATTCAGCGAACGCGGGCGTCTGGCTGGGATAGTGCTCAGTAGTCGTTGCTAACGTCCTGAGCAGCTGAGCGTAGGATGCGCAGGGCGGCAATCACCACCACAGCGGTCAGTACGATAACGAGAGTTGGCAGCATAGGTCACCTCCTGTTGGTCTCTGTTATCAAAGCTAGCTGGCAATTGTTGCAGTAAGTTTGCGGTCGCCTGCAAATCCGCATGGCAGTTGTCTGATTTTTGTCTGGCAAAATAGGGTGTAATCCTGGGGTTTTGTCTGTTGATTGTGAGCAAGTTCACAAAACAGTGTCGAATTGCCAGAAACTGATTTTCCTCCTTTGTGATATCCCTCGGCGTGTTGGTAAATATTAATTGCTGATGATTCTTTTGCTGATATATTTCGCTTTGATTTTTACTGTTTGTTTTCTTCGTGCTTAATGATTTGATTTTTTATTAGCTGTTTGTTTAAAAGGAGTGGCTAATTATGTTTTATGGAAAAAAGGTGACATTGAGTCGTGAAGAGATAAAGAATATTTTACATAGTGCAGGGGAGCAGTGTTCAGCGCAAAGGCGAGCAAGAGAACAGATGAGCGGCATAGATAGAATGGCTGAGGAGAATCCGTTTAGTAAATTATCTCTTTCCGTTCGCACCACTGGGTCTGCGGGAGTGTTAAGTAAGCTGTTTTTAAAAAGTTAGCTGGTTTTTTAATGCATTGTTCCACAATGTAAAGTGTGACATCAGGAAAAGGCGTCTTCATAAGATTTTTCGTAAGGCATATATAAAGTCCCAAGCCCGTGATTGACAGCTATCGGCATTACACCGATAGCCTGCAAATTGTTGAGTAGGTGCTGCCTAACCTCAAAAATTATTTCCCGCCATCGGCCTTAATACGGTCGCGAATATGTTGGGCGCGTTCCGCTGAGGCGGGGTGGTCGTCAAACATGCTGCTTTGTTGGCCCTGTTCCAGCTTTGCCAGCTTCTCGAAACTGGTCACTAGCCCATTTGGGTTGATACCGCGTTTTTTCAGCAGATCATAAGAATAGTCATCCGCCTGAGATTCCTGGGTCTGGGAGAACTGCGCACTGACAAAACGCGCACTCAGGTCGCCAAGTTGAGACTGAGAAAGTGAAGCCAGCGTCCCGCCTACTGAACTCACCGCATTGCGCGCTGCTGCGGTCGCAAAGGCCACCTGCATCGCTTTGCGCGAATGGCCCAGCGCGACGTGGCCCATTTCATGGCCGACCACGGCTTCGACTTCATTGTCGCTCATCATATCCATCAGGCCGCTATAAACGCGGATGCAGCCGTTGGCCATCGCCCAGGCGTTCACGTCTTTGGTCTCATACACTTTATAGTTGGCAGGAATGCCATTGATGTTGTCACCCAGAGCGGCAGAGATACGGTTCAGGCGCTGCTGATAGCTGCTGTTGGCAGGGGCGATTTTGTTCTCTTTGTCCATCTGCTCGCAGGACTGGTTGCTGAGCTGCACCACCTGTTCGTTACTTAGCGTGTAAGCCTGGAACGCCTGCGCGCCAGATTGCATCAGTGCGCTGCTGTCCATTCCTTCGCAGCCGCTCAACACAACGGCGGCCCCTAAAACCAGTAAAGGCATCTTCTTCATTTAAAAACCCCAAAAGCAACGGTTGGATAAGCAATAACGGAATAAAAATAAAAAGTTCTCTTTCACTCAGGGCAGAGGGTAGGCGTCTTTATTGACGTATTTAACCTCCAGCCTGCGTGGCTATTGTGTACACAGCGCCTGAAGGGGTTCAATCAGAGTTTGGCTCGTCTTGTTGATCTTCCATCCTCTAATCCACTTATTCTTGTTTTGCCCGTTGAGCGCTTTCGGGTAACGTTAATCCCCCCTTAACGGAATAAGCGCCTCGCTATGCACCTCGATTTTCGGCAGTTAAGAAACTTCGTCGCCCTGGTGGAACAGGGTAGCTTTGGCCAGGCGGCAGATGTGGTATGCCTGTCGCAGTCAGCTTTCAGCCGCAGTATTCAGGCACTGGAACAGAGCGTGGGTCATCCGCTGATTGATCGGCAAAGTAAATTTCTGCAACTCACGCCCTACGGCCACAAGCTGCTGCCCTACGCACGGCGTTTTCAGGATTTAACCCTGGAGCTGAAGGGGCTGCTGCGGGAAGTGGATGATGAGCAGAACGGCGAACTGATTTTTGGCTGTGGCCCGGCACCCACGGCGCGTCTGATCCCGGCGGCGGTGGCGGAGTTTAATCGTCTGACGCCGCAGGCCAAAGTCAATTTTCGGGTCGATAACTGGAATGCGCTTCGCATCGCGCTGGCAAGCGGTGAACTGCCGTTTGTGGTGGCGGATACCTGGCACGCGGAGCTGGATACGCAACTGCGAGTGCAGCCGTTACGCTCACAGCGCTGTTTCTTTATTTGTCATCGTAGCCACCCGCTGGCACGCCGGGAGGCGGTTACGGCACAAGAGCTGATGCGCTACCCACTTGCAGCACCCTATTTACCGCCGGGGGTACGCAAAGTGCTGGCAACGCTGAGCGGCCAGGCTGATTACACACCTGCTATTCAGTGCGATCACATCTATGCGCTGCTGAGCATTCTTGCGCAAAGTCAGGCGATCAGCTTCGCCAGTGAAGACGGCTTTCAACTCTGTCGCCAGAGCCATCAACTGGTCAAGCTGGAGCTACGCGATGTGCCCGATGAGTGGCGTTTTATGCAGACCCGCTTTGGGCTGATTTCTCCCGCCCAGCAGGCGCGGACGCCGCTGGTGGATAAAATGACGGACATCATCCTGCTCACCGATGAACAGCAGCAGTGGCAGGATGAAGGGCAGGGCAGTTAACTGCCGCTCTGGGTTTTGCCACTGGCGTCATATTGTGGCCAGTGCTGCTCCAGTTGCAGCGTCTTCAAGGCGTTATCAACAAACTGGCCGTCGATCCAGGTAGCGGCATCAAAGCCTTTACGAATCAAACGGTCCTGCTGCGCCTGTTGAATGCTGGTACTGAAACTGCTGAGCAGGAAAGGATCGCGCCGTGGCGAGGTGTCAAAGTTGAGATAATTTGTCTGCATCTCTTGCAGCAACAGATCCGCCGGTAGCTGGCTATGTTGTGCCATCTCCTGCGCCCATGCTTCACGCTGCTGTACATCGCTGATGGTGGCGGCATTCTGTACCAGCACATTAATGATGCTCTGCGTGATGTCCGGGTGCTGCTGAATAAACGCATCAGTACCCACAAACCCGGCCTGAGTCGTGTTCGCCAGGCCAAAATCACTGCTGCGGGCGACGATGTTAATGGCCGTGCTTTTCAGCGCCAGTAGCGATACACCGCCCCATACGGCATCGACTCTTCCCGCCGCCAGGGCGGCTTTGGCGGCATTCCAGTCGAGATTAATCACTTGAATATCCCGCTCGCTCAACCCTTTGCTGGCCAGCGTACGGTCAAAGGAGAGCTGATCGGCCGTGCCGCGATAAACCGCCACGCGTTTGCCTTTGAGATCGGTAATCTGCTGGATGCCGGAGGCCTGGGTAGCGGCGAGCCAACAGTCAGAACCGCGACTGCCGAGCAGCAGGCGCGTCTGCAATCCGCTGGCGCGGCCAATAATTGCCGCCAGGTCGCCGAGGTAGGCGAAATCCAGCTGCTGGTTTGCCAGCGCCTCATTCACCGCCGGGCCAGCCCCTTTAAAGAACTGCCACTTTACCGTAACGCCTTGCGATTGCAGGCTCTGCTCTAGCTGATGGCGCATAAATGCCATCCCCACGGGGCCGCCAATAAAGGGTTTATTGCCCGCGCTCTGGTCCGGGACGCCAATGCGAACGGTTAACGCCTCAGCGCTGACGGCGGTTGAGGCGAGGCAAATCAAGGCCACCGCCCACAGTCTGACATAGCGACTCACTGCTGCTCTCATCACTCACTCCTTGCTGTTTTTGCGATAGCTAAGCAGGCGCTAGTGGGTTGAGATAAATACCGTTTCCGGCAAAACACAGCAGAAAAACAGCTAAATCACAGCGGGCCGGGGCTGGCGTGGCGCATGCATTTATTGCATCGGGGATATTCGTCGAATGCATTAGGCAGCGTGGGGGTAAATGCCTTTTGCTGTCGGCTTTCCCGCATCCCGAGGCCGATAGCCATGTCTTTGATGATCCTGAAACTGCGCAAGCCCAAGGCATGGTCTCTTCGTGTTAATGGCTGGTCGCTGCTGCTGCCACTCTGCCTGCTGGGTCTGTGGCAGCTCACCGCGATATGCCATTGGATGCCAGACCAGATTGTGCCTGCGCCCGCTACGGTGCTGGCAACGGGCTTGTCTCTGCTCCAGGGCGATCTGCTTGCGCAGTGGTGGAGCAGCCTGCATCAACTGATTATCGGCGTGGTCCTGGGGATCATCGCGGGCAGCCTGCTGGGACTGCTGTTTGGTTTATCTCGCCGCGCCAGTGCCTGGCTGGAGCCACTGTTTTGGCTGCTGGTGCAAATCCCTACGCTGGGCTGGATCCCGCTGTTTATGGTGATGTTTGGTATTGGTGATGGCCTGAAACTGGCGGTGCTGATCAAAAGCGTACTGGTGCCGGTGACGCTCAATACCCAGCAGGCGGTGGAGAATCTGCCCGCCCAGCTCCGCGAAGTGGCGCAGGCCTTACTGCTTTCACCGCGTCAGCAGCTTCTGCGCTTAGTGATCCCTGCGAGCCTGCCGGGCTGGTTCACCGGCTGCCAGCTGGCGCTGGCCGAGGCATGGATCTCGCTGATTGTGGTGGAACTGTTGGCCTCGTCTTCTGGCATCGGTTACCTGATGGTGTGGGGGCGTCAGCTGTTCCAGTTAGATATCGTGTTCGTCACCATTGTGATTATTGGGCTGAGCGGCGTGATGCTCTCCTGGCTGGCGGCGCGGTTGCAGCAGCGGGTGATCTTCTGGCCGCAAACCGCCCTGAGTGTGCAACCTCCCGGCGCGAAAGCCAGCCTCCAGGGGATCGGGCTGCCGCTGATGCTGTTGGTGCTTTGGCAGGTGGCCAGCCACGAGCAGTGGATTGATGTGCGCCTGTTTGCCTCGCCCGCCGCAGTGATTGCCCGGCTGTATGCCGGGGTGGTGAGCGGTGAATTAAGCAGTGCGCTGGCACAGAGCTTGTTACGCATGGCGGCCGGTGCGCTGCTGGGTATTGGAGCCGGGCTGCTGGCGGGGATTGCGTTGGCGCAAAGCCCGTTTGCTCGGCGCTTAATCCTGCCTTCTCTCAATGCGCTGCGTCAGGTGGCCCTGTTTGCCTGGTTACCGCTGCTTAGCGCCTGGGTCGGGAATGATAACCCAGGCAAGATCACGTTTATTGCCCTCGCGGCCTTTTTCCCCATGACCATCAGCACCCTGAATGCGGCACTGCGTACCAGCCCCCAACTGATGGAAGTTGCTCAGGTGTTGCGCTTTAACCGGCTACAGCGACTGCGCTGGCTGGTGCTGCCCGGTGCTGCGCCTGGCATTTTTGCCGGGGTCAGGCTGGCGCTGATTTATGCCTGGCTCGGCAGCATCGGGGCGGAGTATTTCATGTCATCCGGCACCGGTATTGGCAGCCTGATGATTAACGCCCAACAGCTACTGGATATGCCCACCATTATGTCCGGCATGTTGCTGATTGGCCTGACGGGCGCGCTGCTTAACAAAGGTGGGCGCTTACTGGAACAACGCGCCACGCGCTGGCGTCAGCAGGAGGAGCTATGAGTCTGCAAACTGCCGTGGGCTTTCGCCACGTGCGCAAACAGTGGCAGCAGATAACCGCTATCGACAACTTTAGCCTTGATATTGCCGCCGGTGAGTTGGTGGCGCTGGTTGGCAGCAGCGGCTGTGGCAAATCAACCTTGTTACGGCTGTTGGTCGGGCTGGATGGCGAGTTCGAAGGGGAAATTCAAATTGAGGGCAAGCCGATTAACGGCATTGGTGCGGATCGCGGCATCGTGTTTCAGGAACCGCGTCTGTTCCCCTGGCTGACCGTGGCGCAAAACGTCGCGTTGGGCCTGGCGAGTGAATCCCTCAGTCGGGAAGCCGAGCAGAGCCGGGTAGCGGAGATGCTCAAGCTGGTGCATCTGGCCGATTTTGCCAGCGCCTTACCGGCACAACTTTCCGGTGGCATGGCACAGCGCGTGGCGATTGCCCGTGGTCTGGTGGCTCAGCCGCGCATTCTGATGCTGGATGAGCCGTTCAGCGCGCTGGATGCGCTGACCCGTCACAGCCTGCAACAGGCGCTACTGGAAATTCATCAACGTCAGGGCACCACTACCCTGATCGTAACGCATGATGTGGAAGAGGCGGTGGCGTTGGCGGATCGCATTGTGGTGCTGTCGCCGCGACCGGGAAGGATTCGCCGCACGGTTCCACTCGACTTCCCCCATCCAAGAGAGCGTGACAGCGCCGCCTTCAGTGCCCTCTGTACGCAAATTCGCAACCTGATTGTTCAGCCCGATAAGGAGTTTTAAATGGGTCATCCTAGCGTTTATCCCACCGGAACCACGTTGTTCGATCCCGCCCAAACCTGGAGCGGATATACCCTGTTTCAGGGAACGGACACTGGCGCGGTGCTGATCGATATGAACGGCAAAGTGGTGCGTTTGTGGCCCAATCTGCACGGTTTCCCCAATAAATTGCTGCCGGATGGCAGCATTCTCGGCCACAGCGGTGAGCGTGATCCACGTTACGGCATGCAGGATATGCTGGATTTGGTGCAGGTGGATTGGGAAGGCAACGTGACGTGGCGTTTTGACCGCTACGAGCACATCAGCGATCCCGGTCAGGAGCCGCGCTGGATGGCGCGAGCGCACCACGACTACCAGCGCAGCGGCAATCCCGTGGGGTATTACGCACCGGGGCTGGAGCCGCAGGTCGAGGGGGGCAATACGCTGATTCTGGCCCATACCAACCTGCACAACAGCAAAATCTCAGATAAACAGCTGCTGGATGACACCATCATTGAAGTGGACTGGCAAGGCAACGTGGTGTGGGAGTGGCGCTGTAGCGACCATTTCGAAGAGCTGGGCTTTGATGATGCCGCCCGTTCAGCGCTGTGGAATAACCCCAATATGCGCAGCAGCGGTGGCGGAATGGGCGACTGGATGCACATCAACTCAATGTCCGCACTGGGGCCGAACAAGTGGTTTGATGCCGGCGATCAACGTTTCCACCCTGATAACATCATCTGGGATGCGCGTGAGTCGAACATCATTGCGATTATCGATAAGCAGAGCGGCGCTATTGTCTGGCAGCTGGGGCCGGATTACAGCACACCAGAGCTCAAACATATTGGCTGGATTATCGGCCAGCACCATGCACATATGATCCCGCAGGGGCTGCCTGGCGCGGGTAATATCCTGATTTTCGATAACGGCGGCTGGGCGGGTTATGGTGCGCCAAACCCCGCATCACCTGATGGCGTAAAGAATGCCTGGCGTGACTATTCGCGCATTCTGGAGATCAACCCGGTGACGTTGGATGTGGAGTGGCGCTACTCACCGTATGAAGCCGGTTTACCTCATCCCACCGACTCCTACCGTTTTTACAGCCCGTACATCAGCAACGCGCAGCGGCTGGAAAACGGCAATACCCTGATCAACGAAGGTTCCAACGGGCGCATTTTCGAAGTCACCGCCGATCACCAGGTCGTGTGGGAGTATATTTCGCCGTTCTGGGGCAAGTCGCTGAATAACAATATGGTGTACCGCGCTTATCGCGTGCCCTATAGCTGGGTGCCGCAATTAACTCAGCCGGAGGAGACCGCCGTGGAAGCGGTGGATGTACGCCAGCTTCGCCAGCCGGGTGCTGCACCTGCTGCTGCGCCAGAGAGCGTGGTGCAGGTGGCCGGGGTGCAGCCTTATCTCGACAGTGCCGATGCACTTTGCGTCGCAACGGATAACTCAACGCTGCTGCGCAGCCCGAAACTGTTCCGCGTCGAGGGCAGCCGTTTTGAAGAGATAACTGAGGCCGCAGCATGGCAAGAGCAGGGTGAAGTACTGCTGCTGGTAGGCGCGGAGCGTTGTGTTCACTGCCGTGGACTGTGGCGAGTGCTGGAGTCTGAGCCGTTAGAGGCGGCATTGAGTGCGCGGCGCACCCGCTATCTGAATGCCGATCTCCATGCCGGGCTGGCGACTCAGCTTAACGTGCGTAGCCTGCCCACGCTTATCCGTTTCCGGAATGGCGCAGAGGTGCAGCGCCGCAGTGGTATTGCTACCACCGCCGAGCTGCTGGCCTGGCTGGAATAACGCGCCAGGGGGCAGTTCACGATGGACGGGGATCAGTCAACAGTGATCCCCGCAACGGCCAGGGTTAAGCTGTTATGGCCAGAGAAGAGTAATAGTGCAGTAAAGCCGGGGAAGGATTATGAATCATTACTTCACCTTTAATAATTATCTGAGCATTACGAACAGTTTTCGCCAGTAGGCGGCCATCCTCCCGATCAATTTCAAACTCAGAGATGCCAGCGTAATGCTCCACCGGGACACTCTCACCAACCGAAACAGGAAAAATATCCGCTGCGATGCTGCCTGACTGAGCACATGCATAAGCCAGGCAGCTTCCACCTGACACTGCGATTGAACCATGAACTTCCTTTGGTGTGAGGTAAATAATGCGTATCCCGCGCTGCTGAAGCTGCGAGCGTGCAACAATCCCCACTTTGGGTAAGGTGGTTGAAACGGCGATCTCCTGCTCGCTCATCAGATTACCTGCCTTATTTCTAAGCTTCATTCTCAGGCCAGCTTCAATACGGATCGCATCGATTCGCTGTAACAGAGAAGGGTTGGTTAACAGGATTTCAGCTTGCTCATCCCCTTTCAGGCCCAGGGAATCAGCGGCGATGATTACCATCGGTACGACGACATCCACGCAGCTGACCTCAACGCCATGAATTCGATCCCTCACATTTCCCGTAGGCAATGCCAGGCCGGTTTTGCTGCCTTCGGGATCAACAAATGCAACATCCACACGTGGGTAAGCTTCATTAATGCCGGGAATTTTGCAGCAGGCGAGTTGCTGATCAGACCGGGGATAAATACGGCAGCGTAGGGTTTTCCCCGTATTTATATTGTTGATGGTGATTTCATTGTCCTGTGCAATGGTCTTGATCAATCCAGCCTCATGTAACACCAGAGGAATGGCTGAGGACATATTGCCACAGTTAACGTTCCATGCTATCTGATTGCTGGTTGCTTCTAATTGGGCGAAGTTGCTAATAACAAATTTCTTATTCTTATCGATATCAATAATAAATGCTTTGTTAGTTGTACTTTTGCTTTTCCCTATTCCCTCGACCTGCTTATTTTTTCGGTTCTCCCCGTCTAAAGGAACGCCGAAGGTTTTTCGGAGAATTTCTTCTATCAATATCTCGCCTGAGGGTAATTGATTTTTGAAGAAAATGGCACCTGATGATGTTCCGCCACGCACATAGTAAACTGGGATAGTGATCATTTGCTGTCTTCCTTTCTCAGCGGTCTGATAATAGATTCGATAGGGGATACGTCTTCTTTGTAAGCCAGGCCGTAATCCCAGTTACGCTTAAAACTGTCCTTGTGAAAAGAACCGAAAATTCTGTCCCAGATCGGGAAGATAAAAGCATAATTACTTTGATTATTCTCTATTTGCTTATCATGATGTGGCTCATGGAATCGAGGCGTTGTTATAAACCACGACAGTTTTTCCTCAACCTTGATGGGAATATAAAAGCGGGAATGATGATAGGTTGCTAACACAAATGCGATTAATGAATGTATGACAATTGTTTCCGCATTAATGCCAAATAGCATGATTACTGCGCAACTGACCAGTGTATGGAAAAATATTTCCAGAAAGTGAACCCTTAAGCCAGTGGTGACATCGAGATATTCATCTAAATGGTGGATTTCATGAAATTTCCAAAGAAATTCAATTTCATGACTTAAACGATGGAAAAAGTATCCTGCTATATCGAGAAGAACAACACCCGCAATAATAGCCAGAGCCTGACCTCCTCTTCCAATAAACGATGTTAAAGGATGATGAGCTGAAAAAGCAATCATTGGCACAAAGAACAGCAGAGTAAAAATTTTTGAGGCCAGGTAGGTCGTGACATTTGTTGCCCAGTGCTGTTTAAAGCGCGCGTTTTTGACGGTATTCCTGAAGTAAATTGCAAATTCAATCATAAACAACAGTACGAACCAGGTGATCAGATAGTGATTAAGCAAAAAAGACATTAATTAACTCCATTTATCATTTGACGTCTTTTTTTTACACGCTTGCAACATTTCGGTGTGTAAATTTTAGTAAAGATGATGCTTTAGTGTAAGTTTATGGGCGTCTTTTTGATGTTTTTTTGCTGTAGTTCATTCATAAATAGTCATTTTTTAGATATATCTAAATTATTTCCCCACACATAAAATGGTTGTAATTTGTTATTTTTTCTTATGTTTATTGGTTTCTTTTTTTAATGATTCAATTGGCTCGTTTTGTTAACTATATAAAAACCAGCATTAACACTTTTCGTGGGTAATAGGGCAGCGATTCACCACAGCACAATTAGGGGCATTTTTTTCTTAATTACCGCCCAACAGCACCACCTCCAGTAAAATCAAGCACCTGACTTGTGCCCTGGATTGTAAACAGCTTGTTTCACGCTTTCGTACGAAAGAGGAGCTGCTGAATGCAGTCAGTTGCGCACAGAATTAGCCTTTGTGGCATGTACTTTTGCCCTGATTATCATGTACATTGATGGGCGACTTTATTCTTGCCTTGTACGATAACTGATTAATTACAATAAGTTAGGTTCGGCGAGGCATCAATCCGACCTGGAGTTAAAAATGCCCTCTCGTAAAGAGCTTGCCAACGCCATTCGCGCGTTAAGTATGGATGCAGTACAGAAAGCCAAATCGGGACACCCGGGTGCCCCAATGGGCATGGCAGACATCGCCGAAGTGCTGTGGCGTGGTTTCCTGAACCACAACCCAACTAACCCGCAGTGGGCAGATCGCGACCGCTTTATTCTGTCTAACGGCCACGGTTCCATGCTGATCTACAGCCTGCTGCACCTCACCGGTTATGACCTGCCAATCAGCGAGCTGGAAAACTTCCGTCAACTGCACTCTAAAACTCCAGGTCACCCGGAATACGGCTACACCGTGGGTGTAGAAACCACCACTGGCCCACTGGGGCAGGGTATTGCTAACGCCGTGGGCTTCGCAATTGCAGAGCGCACGCTGGCAGCACAGTTCAACCGTCCTGGCCATGACATCGTTGACCACAACACCTATGTGTTCATGGGCGACGGCTGCATGATGGAAGGTATCTCCCATGAAGTGTGTTCACTGGCGGGTACCCTGAAGCTGGGCAAACTGGTCGCATTCTATGATGACAACGGTATCTCTATCGATGGTCACATTGAAGGCTGGTTCACCGACGATACCGCGATGCGTTTCGAGTCTTACGGCTGGCACGTTATCCGTGGCGTAGATGGTCACGATGCAGCGGCAATCACCAAAGCAGTAGAAGAAGCGCAGGCGGTTACCGATAAGCCTTCACTGCTGATGTGCAAAACCATCATCGGTTTTGGTTCACCAAACAAAGCGGGTACGCACGATTCACACGGCGCACCGCTGGGTGATGAAGAGATCGCACTGACCCGTAAGCAGCTGGGCTGGAACCACGCACCATTTGAAATCCCTTCAGACATCTATGCTGAGTGGGATGCGAAAGAAGCGGGCCAGGCGAAAGAAGCCGCCTGGAACGAGAAGTTCGCGGCTTACGCACAGGCGTTCCCGGAGCTGGCGGCAGAGTTCACCCGTCGTAGCACCAACGCACTGCCAGCTAACTGGCAGGAAGAGTCACAGAAATTCATCGAGCAGCTGCAGGCGAATCCGGCGAAAATCGCTAGCCGTAAAGCTTCTCAGAATGCAATCGAAGCGTTCGGTAAGATCCTGCCAGAATACCTCGGCGGTTCTGCGGACCTGGCACCAAGTAACCTCACCATGTGGTCAGGTTCTAAGCCAATCAACGAAGATGCAGCCGGTAACTACATCCATTACGGCGTGCGCGAATTCGGTATGACCGCGATTGCCAACGGCATCTCACTGCACGGCGGCTTCCTGCCGTACACCGCAACCTTCCTGATGTTCGTGGAATATGCGCGTAACGCTGCGCGTATGGCCGCTCTGATGAAAATCCGTCAGGTACTGGTCTACACCCACGACTCCATCGGTCTGGGTGAAGATGGTCCAACGCACCAGCCGGTTGAGCAGATCGCCAGCCTGCGTACTACCCCGAACATGAGCCTGTGGCGTCCATGTGACCAGGTAGAATCTGCGGTGGCGTGGAAATATGCTATCGAACGTCAGGATGGCCCATCGGCGCTGATCTTCTCTCGTCAGAACCTGGCGCAGCAGGATCGTACCCCTGAGCAGTTGGCAAACGTAGCACGCGGTGGTTATGTGCTGAAAGACAGCGCTGGCCAGCCAGAGCTGATCCTGATCGCGACCGGTTCAGAAGTTGAACTGGCTGTAGCCGCTTACGACAAGCTGACCAGCGAAGGCCGTAAAGTGCGCGTCGTGTCTATGCCATCAACCGATGCCTTCGACAAGCAGGACGCGGCTTACCGTGAATCTGTGCTGCCAAAAGCGGTTGCTGCGCGTGTGGCTATCGAAGCAGGCATCGCGGATTACTGGTACAAGTACACCGGCCTGAACGGCGCTATCGTCGGCATGACCACCTTCGGTGAGTCTGCCCCTGCGGAAAAACTGTTCGATCTGTTCGGTTTCACCGTAGAAAACGTTGTCGCTAAAGCGAAAGAATTGCTGTAATTCTCGCCATTATTCTTACGGGCGGCCACTGTGCCGCCCGTTTGTTATTCCACCAGCCCGATTTTTATTCTCCCCTCACTGCGCTTTTAATCCGCATAAATTGTGATTCAGATCTAATTTTAGTCACTTTCCTTACCGCTAATGGTTCCCGTTATTCCTGTGATCATCTACTCTAGCTGAACCGTTTCAGTCATAGTGAAAGCTCAACGCCGACCTGCTGAAAAACAGGAGAAAATTCCTGTACAAATTGCCCTGAAACGCTCAGGCTAACGGCACCTTTTTTTGCAGGACTGGCAGGGTTATGACCATTCGGGTAGCAATCAATGGCTTTGGCCGTATTGGACGCAACGTATTGCGGGCGCTGTATGAAACAGGGCGTCGTGCCGAAATTAGCGTGGTTGCGGTCAACGAACTGGCACCGGCAGAGGGCATGGCGCATCTGCTGAAGTACGACACCAGCCATGGGCGCTTTGCCTGGGATGTTCGTCAGGAAAGAGATCAGCTGTGCGTGGGTGATGACACCATCCGTATTCTGCATCTTTCTGAAATTAAGGATTTGCCGTGGGGCGATCTGAACGTTGACGTGGTGCTGGACTGCACCGGCGTGTATGGCAGTCGTGCCGATGGCGAAGCCCATTTGCAGGCTGGAGCGAAAAAAGTGCTGTTTTCCCATCCGGGTGGAAACGACCTCGATGCCACCGTGGTGTTTGGCGTGAACGAGCAGGAGCTGAAACAGGAACATCGCATTGTGTCGAATGCCTCCTGTACCACGAACTGCATCATTCCGGTCATCAAACTGTTGGATGATGCTTTTGGCATTGAGTCCGGCACGGTGACCACCATCCACTCGGCGATGCACGATCAGCAGGTGATTGACGCCTATCACAGCGACCTGCGCCGTACCCGAGCGGCCAGCCAGTCAATCATTCCGGTGGATACGAGACTGGCGGCGGGGATTACCCGTATTTTTCCGAAATTTAACGACCGCTTTGAAGCTATAGCGGTGCGCGTGCCGACGATTAACGTCACGGCGATTGATCTCAGCGTCACTGTGAGTCAGCCTGTGGCGGCCTGTGACGTCAACGCAGTGCTGCGCTCGGCTTCGGAAGGGGCATTCCGTGGTATAGTTGACTATACGGAATTACCGTTAGTCTCTGTCGATTTTAATCACGATCCGCACAGTGCCATTGTCGATGGCACGCAGACGCGGGTCAGTGGTCAGCACCTGATCAAGACCCTGGTCTGGTGCGATAATGAGTGGGGCTTTGCTAATCGTATGATTGATACTACGTTAGCGATGGCTGCCAAAGGTTTCAGCTAAGGCGCGGTCTGCGCCAGCAAACTTAAGCGAATCAACGAGAGGGTTCACCATGTCTGTAATTAAGATGAGCGATCTGGATCTGGCTGGTAAGCGTGTTCTGATCCGTGCCGATCTGAACGTGCCAGTTAAAGAAGGAAAAGTGACGTCTGACGCACGTATCCGTGCCTCCCTGCCGACCATCGAAGCCGCGCTGAAACAGGGTGCTAAAGTGATGGTTACCTCTCACCTGGGTCGTCCGACCGAGG
This sequence comes from Candidatus Pantoea multigeneris, assembly GCF_011752615.1. Classification (NCBI taxonomy): domain Bacteria; kingdom Pseudomonadati; phylum Pseudomonadota; class Gammaproteobacteria; order Enterobacterales; family Erwiniaceae; genus Pantoea; species Candidatus Pantoea multigeneris. The sequence goes on along the minus strand of NZ_VWXF01000002.1, from coordinate 81,083 downwards.
GTGAATACAACGAAGAATTCTCCCTGCTGCCGGTAGTTAACTACCTGAAAGACAAGCTTAACGGCACCAAAGTGACCCTGGCTAAAGACTACCTCGAAGGCGTTGAGCTGTCTGCCGGTGAACTGGTGGTTCTGGAGAACGTGCGCTTCAACAAGGGCGAGAAAAAAGACGACGAAACCCTGTCGAAGAAATACGCTGCGCTGTGTGACGTCTTCGTGATGGATGCCTTCGGTACTGCGCACCGCGCACAGGCTTCTACCCACGGCGTTGGCAAGTTTGCTCCAGTAGCTTGTGCGGGTCCGCTGCTTTCTGCTGAGCTGGAAGCCCTGGGCAAAGTCATGAGCAACCCAGAGCGTCCACTGGTTGCCGTGGTTGGCGGTTCTAAAGTGTCGACCAAATTCGACGTGTTGCAGTCACTGGTGAAAATCGCGGATACCGTGATTGTCGGCGGCGGCATCGCCAACACCTTCGTGGCAATTGACAACAACGTAGGTAAATCACTCTACGAGCCAGATTTCGTGGAAGCCGCGAAGAAACTGCGTGATGAGCACGGTATTCCGGTGCCAACTGACTCACGCGTGGGTACTGAGTTCTCTGAAACTGCACCTGCCACCGTGAAAAAAGTCTCAGAAGTGGCCGACAATGAAGAGATCATGGACTTCGGCGATGAAACTGCCCTGGCGATGGCTGACCTGCTGAAAAGCGCTAAAACCATCCTGTGGAACGGCCCGGTTGGCGTATTTGAATTCCCTAACTTCCGCAAAGGCACCGAAATCGTTGCCAACGCCATTGCAGACAGTGACGCATTCTCTGTTGCAGGCGGCGGTGATACGCTGGCCGCGATCGATCTGTTCGGCATTGAAGATAAAATCTCCTATATTTCTACCGGTGGTGGTGCATTCCTCGAGTTCGTGGAAGGCAAAATCCTCCCAGCTGTAGCGATGTTAGAAGAGCGCGCAAAACAGTAATTCTGGTGGGCAATGCTGTTGCATTGCCCTAAGCACTGCCCTCACGGGCATCCAATCCGATTCCTGCATGGAGTGGGAATTTACGGTAACCGAAACGGGACACAACCATGTCTAAAATTTTTGATTTCGTAAAACCAGGCGTTGTCACTGGCGATGACGTACAGAAAGTTTTCCAGGTCGCGAAAGAGAACAAATTCGCGCTGCCGGCCGTTAACTGCATCGGTACTGATTCGGTGAACGCCGTACTGGAAGCCGCTGCAAAAGTAAAAGCGCCGGTTATTATCCAGTTCTCTAACGGTGGTGCTGCGTTCTTCGCCGGTAAAGGCTTCAAATCTGACGTTCCTCAGCATGCTGCTATCCTGGGTGGTATCCTGGGTGCGCAACACGTTCACCTGATGGCGGAACACTACGGTGTGCCAGTTATCCTGCACACTGACCACTGCGCGAAGAAACTGCTGCCGTGGATCGACGGTCTGCTGGACGCAGGTGAAGAGCACTACAAGAAAACCGGTAAGCCACTGTTCTCTTCACACATGATCGACCTGTCTGAAGAGTCACTGGAAGAGAACATCGAGATCTCAAGCAAATACCTGGCGCGCATGGCGAAAATCGACATGACGCTGGAGATCGAACTGGGCTGCACCGGTGGTGAAGAAGATGGCGTAGATAACAGTCATATGGACGCTTCTGCACTGTACACCCAGCCAGAAGACGTGGATTACGCTTACGTTGAGCTGAGCAAAATCAGCCCACGTTTCACCATCGCGGCCTCTTTCGGTAACGTACACGGCGTGTACAAGCCAGGCAACGTGAAGCTGACTCCAACCATCCTGCGTGATTCTCAGGAATACGTGTCTAAAAAGCACAACCTGCCGCACAACTCGCTGGACTTCGTGTTCCACGGCGGTTCCGGTTCTTCTGCTGCAGAAATCGAAGAGTCAATTGGTTACGGCGTAATCAAGATGAACATCGATACCGATACCCAATGGGCAACCTGGGACGGCATCCTGCAGTATTACAAAAAGAACGAAGACTACCTGCAAGGCCAGTTGGGTAACCCAAATGGCGTAGATAGCCCGAACAAGAAATACTACGACCCACGTGTATGGCTGCGTGCTGCGCAGGCTTCAATGGTGGTGCGTTTAGAGCAGGCATTTAAAGAACTGAATAACATCGATACGCTGTAATTTCAGTATCATGCGATATAAAGGCTCTTCGGAGCCTTTTTTTATTCCTCCGGTTTCCCCCTCACATCCGCCCTCTGCTCCTCTCCTTACTTAACGATAGGTAAAGTTTATTTCATTGATTTTTCATATGTGTAATCGGTGATTTGTTTTTTATTGTTGTAATTCAATTGCTTGTTGTTTTTTATTTGGATGTTTTCGCCAGTGGGTGTGTGATTAACGTAACTGAAACATTAATTAATTTGACTATTTGTCGCGTGACTGGTATCACATTACGCAGTCAACAAAGTTCCTCACTGTCTCAGCACTAACCAGTTCTCACGATCGCGTCTTGTCGACGTGCGTTTGCGCACGACTTATTCATCTGGCTGAAAATCAGGAGTTGCGTATGTCTGTTCATCAGAGAGATTTTGCAGAAAATAACAGTGTTACCGCTGCGGAAATTGATATCAGTAAAAACATCTGGTTCCCGGAAAAATATGACACCCTCCGCAAACAGCTTATTCCGTCTTTCGATTTGCTCTATCAATCGGCGGTGAATACCCTTTTGATGTCAGTAAACCGGCCCGATCCGCGCATTATCGATCTTGGCGCAGGAACCGGGTTACTGAGTTTCCTGATCAAAGAAAAATTGCCCCAGGCGCGTATCACGCTGGCCGATCGCTCTGAGGCGATGCTGGCGGAAGCGCAGCGGCGTTTTCACGGTGTGGCAGGCATTGATTTTGTCCGTTTTGATCTGCAACAGCCACAGTTGCACGGCGAGTACGATGTGGTGGTGTCTGGTCTGGCGATTCATCACCTGAGCCACGAGGGTAAGCGCAAACTGTTCGGGGAAATTCAGGCGGCACTGGCACCACAAGGCGTGTTTATCAACGTGGAGCAGGTGAGTGCGCCGAATGACGTGATTGAGAAGATGTACGACATCCAGCATGAAAAGCATGTCGTGGACAGCAATACGCCACCGGAAGAGTGGCAGGCCGGACGCGAGCGTATGAAGCTGGATATCTGCGCGGAAGTTTATGATCAGCTAACCTGGCTGCGGGAAGCGGGATTCAGTGCAGCGGATTGTCTGGCAAAATCATGGCGCTTTGCCACTTACGCGGGCTGGAAGTAGGAGCGCAAGATGAGCTATTCCACTCACTCCTCGCTGTATGATGCCCTGTTGGCGATTGCGCTGGAGCACGAGGACAAAGTCGCTATTACCTGTGTCTCTGGTGAGCAGGTGACGTATGGCGAACTGATGGCGCGCATCGACCTTGCTGCCGCTGGGCTGGCGCAACAGGGGCTAAGTGCCGGACAATCCATTGCTCTTCTGCTGAGCAACAGCATTAACTACATCGCGCTGATTGTGGCCTGTGCGAAATCGGGCATTGCTTACTACCCGGTGCTGGAAAATTTCAGTGCGGATTATATTCGTCAGTCCATTGAGGTGATTCGCCCGGCAGTGCTGGTTGTTGATGGCTCGCGCCAGATTGATCCGCAGCCTCTTGCGACGCTTGAACTGACACAGCTGTTTAGCGCTACTGTGCCGTCAGAGCCGGTTGACGCAACGGTGCATACCGGTGTCTTCCGCATGCTGTGGTCTTCTGGCTCCACTGGTTTCCCTAAAGTGATTGTCTGGAATCAGCATAAGCTGGTGCTGGAGCGTCAGCGTTGGATCCGTGGCATCGGTGCTGGTGAGAACGATGTGGTGTTCTGTCGTCATGCGCTGGATGTGGCTCACGCAACTGACCTGCATGTGTTTACCAGTTTGCTGGCGGGGGCAAAACTGATTCTGTGCTCAGGCAAGGAGAGTGATGCCGAGATCCTGCGGCTGATTCTGCATTTCCGCCCCAGCATCATGAGCGCACTGCCCGCGCACTATCAGGCGCTGGCGGCGCTGTGCCAGGGTGAAGATCTCAGCTTTATTCGTCAGCCGTTTTGCGGCGGTAGCTACATTAATCAGCATCTGTTGCAGCAGGTCTATCAGCAGGCTGGGCTGGCGCTTAAGCAGCTCTACGGTTCCACGGACTTTGGTTTAGCGATGGTCCGTCACAGCCGTGAAGTGGCGGGCGATCTTGGCATGAGCCTGTTGCCGGGCGTGCGGGCTGAGCTTTCACCGTTGCCAGGTCTGGCACATAACTGCGGCGAGCTGGTGTTGATCTCACCTTTTACCAGCGAGGGCTATCTGGCTAATCCAGCGGCGAATGCCAAAACCTTCCGCAACGGACGCTACTTTACCGGCGATATCGCTTCACTGCGTGACGATGGTAAATATGTGATTCTGGGGCGGGTGAATGATGTGCTGATCACCACAGAAGGGGCAAAATTCAGCGCCGAACTGGATTATGTTCTGACGGCGCTGGCGGCGGACGCGGAGGTATTCACCCAGGTTGCACAGCCACAGGCGGGTGAGCAGCATCTTCGCGTGGCGATTCATGCTCGGGAAGCGGCACAGTTTGCGCAGGCGCAGCATCGGGTGGAGCAGGCACTGGCCGCGTGGAATATCAGCTATGTCATTGAATCTTTGGCGCAGGTGCCGCGTACGCCAGTTGGTAAGATCGACAAGCCCAAAATTTTCGCCTGACCAGGCCATTCTGGCGCGCATTTGCGGCAGAATGCGCTTTTTTCTCCGTTATGTGGCGGAAAAATAGACGATTTCGTCGCAAATTTGGCACAGACCCGGTTTTTTAGTTACCCTTTTGGCTTGGAGTGTCGGAGCTTCTCTGGCCGTTTTTGTTCATTCCGCGCTGCGGAACTTAACAACAGGGTAATGAAATGGAAGATTTAAATGTGGTAGACGGCATCCATAATGCCGGTGGCTGGTTAGTGCGTAATCAGGCGTTGCTGCTTAGCTATGCTGTGAATATCGTTGCGGCCCTCGGCATTATTGTTGTTGGTATTATCGCGGCACGCGTCATCTCGAATGGCATTAACCGCGTGATGCGGGCGCGCAGTATTGATGTGACCGTGGCGGACTTCCTCTCCTCCATGCTGCGTTATGCCATCATCGCCTTTACGCTGATTGCCGCGCTGGGCCGCGTAGGGGTGCAAACCGCTTCGGTGATTGCGGTGTTGGGTGCGGCGACATTGGCCGTTGCGCTGTCGTTGCAGGGTTCACTCTCCAACCTTGCCGCAGGCGTGCTGCTGGTCACCTTCCGTCCGATCCGTACCGGTGAATATGTTGATCTGGGCGGGGTGGCCGGTACGGTGCTGAACGTGCAGATTTTCTCTACCACCATGCGTTCTTCTGACGGCAAAATTGTGGTGGTGCCGAACAGCAAGATCATCTCCGGCAATATCCTCAACTATTCACGTGAACCGATGCGCCGCAATGAGTTTGTGATTGGTGTGGCGTACGATGCGAACGTTGACGAAGTGCTGGCTTTGCTGCGCCAGGTGGTTGAAGCTGATGCGCGCGTTATCCAGGAGAAGGGCATTCAGATTGGCCTGAACGAGATGGCACCTTCTTCACTTAACTTCATCGTGCGTTGCTGGAGCAACAGTGGCGATCTGCAAAACGTCTACTGGGATCTGATGAAAGACTTTAAAAATGCGCTGGATGCGAAGGGTATCGGCATCCCTTATCCGCAGATGGATGTGCATCTGCATCAGGTCAAAGCGCCTGGTGCGGAAGTGGAAAAACCACTCAGCCTGAGCAAATAACCGTAAGGGAGCCCGTCCGGCTCCCTTTTTTCTTCACTATTTTCTTTCTCTCCTGGTCTTCCTCTCCCTGTTATTACTGAACTCAGCCATCACGGCTTGCACCTAACTGCTTCAGTATCAAACCATTAATTAGAATGGTGCGATGACACACGGGAGGATTAATGACTTTTGATCTCACTTCGACCAAACTTTCAACGCTTTTCCGTTCTACGCCTGCCCCCCTGTTTAACCAGACTGAGGGGGGCCAAAATCGGCAGGTTAAATTTGAGCCGACAGCCGCCCAGACACTACGGGCGCTGAGCCAAATGAATGCGCAACAGCGATATGACGCCTACTGGAACATTTCCTGCGATCCGCTGGAGCAGAAAAAAGTAAAGATGGAGCTGGCAGAGCGTTATTTTATCTATGACGATCCCTGCGAGGGAATGGCGCTGTTAAATTATATTGCCCGGAGAAACGGCTGGAAAAACATCATTAATATGCCGGGTGATTATCGTATGGTTGGCATATTACACGATCGAAACCCTGAAAATGCGCAAGGTCATGATTTTCCGCCTGGTAAAGTTTTCGCGCTTGAATTAAGCGATCGCCTTGGCAATGTGCTGTTCTCGCGTAATTATGTTCCCCTTCACCAGAATAATTGTACCGAAAGTTGGCATTTCAACATTCTGGAACAGATTAGTCGGGCAATGCCCGTATCCGGACTAGAGAGCAAAAATTACCTGCATCTGGCTGCAATTACGGCAACCAGCTATAACAGCACCACACCGCATATTGAAAGCGGCTACGTGGATTCCCCATGCAGGAACCTGTTTCTGGTAAAAAAAGAGAGTGACGTGTATGACGTTGCATGGCGGATTATCGACCCAGAACCCATTGCTGTTGCTCATCGTAGCGTCTGGCTCACGCAGGCCGCAGAAAAAAAACCGTTTGGTTATCGCCAGTCGGCCACTCACCTGGCGAACGAAATTATGCACATTGCAGGTAACAAATCGCAGACAACCGGTCAGACCGAGGCGGTATTAGCCCTGTTATCTCGCAGAATTAATGATGGTACAGGAAAATGGCTCAATGACTTTAAAGGGTTTCTTAATCACTGGTTAGAGCGGAAGACAAAGATTAACGATGTGCTGAATAGCACCGTGACAGCGACCTATTATGAGTCCATCAAGGCTCAGTATCCCACTTTGCGCGGTACAGCACGCAGCACGGCTTCAGCGATTAATCCCCTCGTTGGTTCGCTACTGGAGAGCCTGAACTACGATGAAAAAACCAGCTCACAAAGCCTCTGGCGATTTTTACAGCAGCGCAAAAATTTTTTTGAGCCGAGAGAGATTCAGCTCGATGGGGTACCTTCTATACGTTTTCGCAGCGGTGCCAGGCTGACCTTTGAAGAGAATTTCCAGCGGGTGCGCTTTGCAAGCCCAGCAGCCAGCAACAGCAGTTTGATCAGGGAGTGTGTTAATCATCCTGCCGTGCTGCGTAGCGCCTGGGAAAGCTATATTGATGCACTATTTGCTGATGACCGATATTTGTCCGCTTATCTTAACGTGATGGATCTCTCGCTGGCGGCCACGCTTGATCGGGTTATCAACGGGCAGTATCCGCAATATCTCACCCTCGATACCACTCAACGGCAGGCTTATGCACAACAGGCGGAGGCGATTCGCCTGGGGAAACCGGGTGCCTTACTTCTGCAACATAACGGCGAAGAAGATACGCTGGCCGACAGGTTGATTCTGATCGGTGGCGCTCGGCCCCATGATTATCTCGCCTGTAGCGTTTCTCTCGGGAACAAGGTTTTTCACACCATCACCCTGACACCGGATGGCAATAATCTGCGGGTTCATGACGATGTCGTTGATTTTTTGCAGGATTTTTTCCCCGGCAACAGCCTGATGAAAACGCAGCGGCTAGCCGTGCCTACACCTGAGCGCACACGGCCGGTTGAGATGACGCTCAGGGAAGGTTTTTCATTGGTGGAAAACAGTAATCCTGTGGTTGCATTAGTGGAAGCGCACAAAGACGCGCGAAAACGCGTGGCGAAACAGTTGGCTAACTCGGCAGAAGAAACTGCCGAGTTAAATAAGGTGCGCTTTTACGATCGTCTGGCCGAGATTGCCACTGATGTGACGCTGGTTATCCCGCTGGCCGAGCCGCTGGCTCTGGAAGCGCTGGTCATTGAAGGGGTAACCAAAACGATTGTCGAAGAGGGCTTGCAGGTCACAGGAAAAGTGATTAACGCGGCCTCACTCGCTTTGCCGGTTGTCGCACAGTGGCAACGCTACAGCAGTGCGGTCAATCACTCGCTACAGGCCCAGCGTGAGTTTATTCAACTGACAGAGACGCTGGAGATCAACCTGTTGCTGGCAGCCCCCCATTTTCTGCCTGCCGCATCTGAAGAAACGCGCTATCGTCAGGCAAAAGCACAGGTGCAGGCTCGCAGTGATACCAGTGATGATTTGCCGGTCTGTCGAACGCGCCGCTCGCTATGGCCGACGTTATGTACAGAGGCATCGGCAAAAGCCACCAAATTTGCCGAACGCTATACCACCTCAATGCGTCAGGATGTCATGCTAAAAAGCTGCTGGGATTTCGTGATTGATATTCAACGCAAAGCGGGCATGATCACGCCACAACAGGCGTTGCAGTTACTCAAAACCCGTTCAAATAGTTTTCAGGATTTCATCGGAAAAGATGCGTTACTGATTACTTCGACGGCACAACTTAAAGCGATCCCACTCGGTGCCCGCCTGGCGTTTATTGCTGAAAATGGACCTCATCAGCAAGCGATGAATCACGCGATGATCTATTTAAAGGAGGGGCGTGCGGTGGGAGTCAGTAATCAGTGGCTGACGACGCATCTGGATTTTTACTTTTCTTCGGTTGCGACTCAGATCGATTTACATACCGATTTGAGATGGGGAATGGCCGGGCCGTTGAATAGCGAAGGTCAGCCAGTCAAGTTGTATGCTCAGTCAATGCAGGACATCAGGAAGCCGGTGTTAATGTCGGAGCTCCTGCATGAACAGGAGTTACATACCGCTCCCACCAGGAAACTAAAAGCGATAACGCTGAGTGATAGCAGAAAATCTGCGCTAATGAGCGATCTCGCGGCTGGCATGTACCCCAATCATCTGACGAAAAGTTATTTTTTGCGCGGTAGTCATTCGCTGAATGCCTGGCAACGCCAGACGCTGACGGAGATATTAACGCTGGTAAAAGGCATGCCGGATATAACGTTACAGGAGGCCGCAACACTCTTTCATGGTGATGCAATTACGGTTGCTGACAGCATCGCCTTGAAAGCGGGAGATTTGCTCCAGTCTCATCAATTGACCTTTTTCAGCCCGGAAATTTACGTTGCGAGTTATTTTAAGCAGTTTGCTGAAAAGGAGGTGAAGGTTATTTATCGCCTACCGGTTGCCAGTGCTGGCAGTGTAGGAAAACTCGATGTTTTGCCTCTGCACTATACCCGAATAAAAAATCATTATCGGGCTGCAAACCTGAATCATGCTGCCGACGCTGCACAAGGGGTGAAGATTGAAGGTGTGATCCCACCCGGCCAGATTTTTCGTGTAGTAAACATTGGGGAACAGCGACTTGCCCGGCAATCAGTGAAGGTGATTGAACTGGAATATATGCTGCGGGAAGAGAAAATTCTTGCCCGCAGTTTTAATGGCATGGATTACACACCGCCATAATTATGGATTATCTCACGCCCAGCGCTGGAATATTCCGTCCGTAGTAAATTTCACGCATCTCTTTCCAGAGCAGCCCGGTGATGCGCTGATGTTCATCAGCACTGAGATCTTCTGGCCGGGTGTTGAACAGGTAGTGTTTCAACTCGAACTTTTTAAGCAGCATCTTGGTGTGGAAGATATTTTCCTGATAGACATTCACATCCACCATGTCATACATCGCTTTCATATCTTCGGACATGAAGTTCTGAATCGAGTTAATTTCATGGTCGATAAAGTGCTTGATGCCGTTCACATCGCGGGTGAAGCCACGCACGCGGTAATCAATGGTGACAATATCTGATTCCAGTTGGTGAATCAGATAGTTGAGGGCTTTTAGCGGTGAGATAACTCCGCAGGTGGAGACTTCGATATCAGCACGGAAGGTGCACAGCCCGCCTTCCGGGTGGCTCTCCGGGTAGGTGTGTACACAGATATGGCTTTTATCGAGGTGGGCGACCACAGAATTGGGCAGCGGGCCGGGATGCTCAGAGGTATCAATATCTTTTGGATCGATCGGCTCTTCGCTGACCAGTATCGTGACGCTGGCACCCTGTGGCTCGTAATCCTGACGCGCAATATTCAGGACGTTAGCGCCAATGATCGAACAGGTTTCAGACAGGATCTCTGTCAGGCGGTTGGCGTTATATTGCTCATCGATATAGGCAATATAGCCATCGCGTTCGGCATCGCTGTTCGCGTAACAGATATCGTAGATACAAAAACTCAGGCTTTTTGTCAGGTTATTGAAGCCATGCAGTTTTAGCTTTTGCAATTTGATTTATCCCTTTTACTCAGCGGCGGGGGCCAGTGCATCCAGTAGATACTGCGGCAAGGCAAAGCTACCCAGGTGAATCGCTGGATTGTAATAACGGCAGCGCAATCCGGCGGCGGCAAAGCGTGATGTTAACGTGGGGAGATCCAGTTCGCGCAGGGCGGGATTATCGCTGGCCCAGGCAAACGTCATGATACCACCGTAATAGGTGGGCACCGCCGCCTGGTAAAAGCTGACATCGCTAAAGTAGTGGCTTAATTTACGATGGCTGGTGACGGCTTCATCCTGTTGCAGGAAGCACACCCCGTTCTGAGCCACGAAAATGCCCCCGGGATGCAGGGCGTTTTTACAGCCAGCATAGAATTCTGAGGTAAACAGGCTTTCACCGGGGCCGATGGGATCGGTGCAGTCAGAGATAATCACATCAAATTTCTGCTGCGTCTGAGTCACGAAGTTGACGCCATCATCAATCACCAGGGTGAAGCGGGGATCGGCATAGGCGCCAGCGCTGTGATTCGGCAGGTACTGCTGGCAGAAGCTCACCACACCAGCGTCAATTTCCACCATGGTGATCGACTCTACGCCAGGGTGGCGCGTAACTTCACGCAGCATGCCGCCATCACCGCCGCCAATAATCAGCACGCTTTTTGCCGCACCGTGCGCCAGAATGGGCACGTGGGCCATCATCTCGTGGTAGATAAACTCATCGCGTTCGGTGGTTTGTACCACGCCATCCAGCGCCATGATCCGACCAAAGGCGGCATTTTCGAAGATCACCAGATCCTGATGGTCGGTTTTATCACGATAGAGTGGCTGATCGACGGAGAAGTACTGACCAAACCCGTTGTGCAGGGTTTCATTCCAGGTGGGTTTTTCGCTCATTGCGGGTGCTCTCCTCTGATGGGGACGCCAGAAAATAAGAGCGACCCATCATAACGAAATTTATACCCGCTGGCGAAAACTTAACGGACGTAAGCCAGCAAACTCAGGGAGTCACGCGCCAGTGCTTTGCACTTCTGGCTGTTGCTGATGGCGATACCGCTGAGATCTTTATAGCTGTCTTCACCCAGAGACTTCATGTTGTAGCTGCTGTAATTACTTAAATCCCAGCGATTTTGCTGAGCAAAAAACACCAGTGCCTTGCGGATTTGTGCGTCCGGAAGTTCCTGATAACCACAATCGTTTTTCAGGTAGACAAATACGGCGGTTAAATCAGCCATATCCTCCGCCTCTGATTCACTCAGGGCGAAGCTGGAGGAGGAGAAGCTCAGCAGCCCCACCAGAACCATCAGCAGCCTGATGCTCTTCTTCATAGTTTGTCTCAATCAGGAATAGTCGTTTGACGTTAGCATAGTTGATATAGGTATTTCGATAAATATGCGTTTTGCGTCACGGAAGGCTTTTTTTTCAGTGCATTCTGTAATCGCCACTTGACCCTACCGCAAGGGGACAGTTTAGCATTTGCATACCCATATTTATTATAAGGAAGTGATGTCATGCAACGTCGGCAATTCCTCAAACTGACCGCTGCACTGGGTGCCGCAGGCGCTTTACCGTTGTGGAGCCGCTCTCTCATGGCTGAAACCCGGCCGCTGCTCCCGTTGCCTACGCTGCTGGAGCCCGATGGACGCGGGCACATCACTCTGACGGCGATGACCGGCACCAGCGAATTTGCTGGCAAAAAGGTGCCAACCTGGGGCTACAACGGCAATCTGCTCGGGCCAGCCCTGCGTTTGCAACGTAACCAGCCGGTGACGGTGAGCCTGTTTAATCAGCTGCCTGAAGCGACGACGGTACACTGGCATGGGCTGGAGATCCCCGGTGAGGTTGATGGCGGTCCACAGGCACGCATTGCGCCTGGTGCCTCTCGTCAGGTCACTTTTACGCCCGATCAACCCGCCGCCACGTGTTGGTTCCACCCACACCTGCATGGCCGTACTGGCTTCCAGGTGGCACAAGGACTGGCGGGCCTGGTGTTACTGGAAGACAGCGAAAGCGGCAAGTTGCGCCTACCGGTGCAGTGGGGCGTGGATGACGTTCCGCTTATTTTCCAGGATAAGCAGCTCAACACCGCAGGCGATGCGATTGACTACCAGCTCGATATTATGCGTGCGGCGGTAGGCTGGTTTGGCAATATGATGCTGACCAACGGCGTGCAGTATCCGCAGCATGCCGTGCCACGCGGCTGGCTGCGTCTGCGGTTACTTAACGGCTGTAATGCACGCTCGCTGCACATCGCCGCCAGTGATAAACGTCCACTGTATGTGATCGGCAGCGACGGGGGATTACTGGCCGAACCGGTCAGCGTGAGCAGCCTGCCGCTGTTGCCGGGAGAGCGTTTCGAGGTGATGGTGGATACCTCCGATGGCAAAGCGTTTGATCTGGTGACCCTGCCGGTCGAGCAGATGGGGATGACGTTGGCGCCGTTTGACCAACCGCTGCCGCTGGTGCAGATTCTGCCGCTGCGCGTGATGGCCAGCGCTACCTTGCCGGACAAGCTCGTTGACCTGCCTGCGGTTCACGCAACCGATAAGCTTAATAGCCGCTGGCTGCAACTCTCTATGGATGCCCAGCTCGACCAACAGGGCATGCAGGCGTTGATGCAGCGCTATGGCGCACAGGCGATGGGCAAAGGGCACGGTATGGCAAACAGCCATCACGATATGGCGGGAATGAAAATGGACGCCGGTGCCTCAGACTCAGAGATGAAGGGCATGTCTGATATGCCAGGTATGGCAATGGATCATAGCCAGCATGGTATGGCAAACCCGCCAAAAGCGGCTGAATATGATTTCCACAACGGCAATAAAATCAACGGTAAAGCCTTCGACATGCAGCACCCGGCGTTTAATGTGGCGCAGGGCAGCATGGAGAAATGGACCATTTCTGGCGAAGGCGACATGATGCTGCACCCGTTCCATATTCATGGCACACAGTTCCGCATTTTGTCGGAAAACGGTAAAGCCCCTGCGCCGCATCGCCAGGGCTGGAAGGATATGGTCAGCGTCAACGGCTGGCGCAGCGAAGTGCTGGTGCGCTTCAATCATGCGGCGACCAGTGAACACGCCTATATGGCGCACTGCCATCTGCTGGAGCATGAAGACACCGGTATGATGCTGGGCTTCACCGTCGCTTAACGCACACCGCCGGGCCAGTCCCGGCGGGCTCTCCTGACGGATATCTTCACGCCGATCCTGATCGTTTTCGCTACTCCTCAACGGGGGGAGCGAGGCCGCGTGATGGCGTTATCCTGGCGGTTCCGGTAACGGATAACGCACAGGCGCTTTTTCCCTCTTCTACGGTTGCTGTTATACTCCGGTCCTCATTGGTTCGCTGTTTGCTCGCCTCCGTGCATTCGCGACATGATTTTTCTGGTTAACGTCTGTGAGACAAAGGTTATGAAACACACTGTTGATGTGATGATCTCCACTGAAGAGATCGCCACCCGTATCGCTGAGCTGGGTAAAGCCATTACTGAACACTACCGTGAGAGCGGCAGTGAAATGGTATTAGTTGGGCTGCTGCGCGGTTCCTTTATGTTTATGGCCGATCTGTGCCGTGCGATCGATGTGCCGCATGAAGTGGACTTCATGACCGCCTCAAGCTACGGCAGTGGAATGTCATCCACGCGTGACGTGAAAATCCTTAAAGATCTCGACGAAGATATTCGCGGCAAAGATGTGCTGATCGTCGAAGATATTATCGATTCAGGTAATACACTGAGCAAAGTGCGTGAAATTCTGGCGCTGCGTGAACCAAAATCACTGGCGATTTGTACGCTGCTTGATAAGCCAGAACGCCGTGAAGTTGAAGTGCCGGTAGAATATGTCGGTTTCAGCATCCCGGATAAGTTTGTTGTTGGATTCGGTATTGACTACGCGCAGCGCTATCGCCACCTGCCTTATATCGGTCACGTTGTTCTGCTGGACGAATAATCGCACGATCTTTCAGGTTCGCCTGTACCAACTCCGCTACAATGCGCTCCCGCCAGCATCACGCTGGCGGAAAACTTAATACAGGGTATGGATTCGTCATGACTTATGCACTGGAACTTTCCCGGCTAACTAAAACCTATTCTGGCGGCGTACAGGCGCTGAAAGGCATCGATCTTAACGTTGAAGCCGGCGATTTTTATGCGCTGCTCGGGCCAAACGGTGCCGGGAAATCAACCACCATTGGCATTATCAGTTCTCTGGTCAACAAGTCTGGCGGCAATGTGCGCGTATTCGGCTATGACCTGGAAAAAGATAAGGTCAATGCGAAACGCCAGCTTGGGCTGGTACCGCAAGAATTTAACTTTAACCCGTTTGAAACGGTGCTACAGATTGTGGTTAACCAGGCGGGTTACTATGGCGTAGAGCGCCGTGATGCGCTGGTGCGCGCAGAGAAATATCTGACGCAGCTTGATCTGTGGGGCAAACGCAACGAACGCGCACGTATGCTTTCCGGCGGGATGAAACGTCGCCTGATGATTGCCCGTGCGTTGATGCATGAGCCAAAGCTGCTGATTCTTGATGAGCCAACAGCCGGGGTGGATATCGAACTGCGTCGTTCCATGTGGGGCTTCCTCAAGGAACTCAATGCACAGGGCACCACCATTATTCTGACCACGCACTACCTGGAAGAGGCGGAAATGCTGTGCCGCAACATCGGGATCATTCAGAGCGGTGAACTGGTAGAAAACACCTCCATGAAAGGGCTGTTGGCGAAGCTGAAATCCGAAACCTTTATTCTCGATCTGGCACCACACAGCCCGGTCCCCACCCTGGAAGGGTTCCAGTATCGCCTGGTCGATACCTCAACGCTGGAAGTGGAAGTCCTGCGTGAACAGGGCCTGAACAGCGTATTTAGCCAGCTCAGCGGGCAAGGGGTGCAGGTGTTGAGTATGCGCAACAAAGCGAACCGTCTGGAAGAGCTGTTTGTTAGCCTGGTGCAGGGCAAGGCAGGAGGAAAAGTATGACGCATCTTTACTGGGTAGCACTGAAAAGTATCTGGGCGAAAGAGATTAATCGCTTTGCACGTATTTGGGTGCAGACCCTGGTGCCGCCGGTTATTACCATGACGCTGTACTTTATTATTTTCGGTAATTTAATTGGCTCTCGCATTGGCGATATGCATGGCTTTAGCTATATGCAGTTTATTGTGCCAGGACTGATCATGATGGCGGTGATCACCAACGCTTACGCCAATGTCGCCTCTTCATTTTTCAGTGCGAAGTTTCAGCACAATATTGAAGAGCTGCTGGTGGCTCCGGTCCCGACGCACATTATTATCGCCGGTTATGTTGGCGGTGGCGTTGCTCGTGGGCTGTGTGTCGGCATTCTGGTGACGGCGATTTCGCTGTTCTTCGTGCCTTTCCACGTTTATGACTGGGGCATGGTGGCGTTGACGCTGTTGCTGACCGCGATTCTGTTCTCGCTGGCGGGCCTGTTAAATGCGGTATTTGCCCGCACATTTGATGACATCAGCCTGATTCCGACCTTTGTATTGACCCCGTTAACCTATCTGGGCGGCGTATTTTACTCCCTGACGTTACTGCCTCCTTTCTGGCAGGCGGTGTCTAAGCTTAATCCGGTTGTGTATATGATCAGTGGATTCCGCTACGGTTTCTTAGGGATTCATGATGTCTCACTGGTACTGAGTTTGTCGGTATTACTGGCGTTTATCATTGCTTTTTATGCGATTGTTTACAGCCTGATTCAAAAAGGGCGCGGACTGCGCACCTGATATTTAGTTATTTAGTTATTTAGTTTTTAAAACGAGACCTTAGCCCGGTCTCGTTTTTTTATATTTAAAATTCTTCAATAATTCCCAGCTACTGCTTGTATTAGCCTTCCAACTTATTTCTCACAATTCTCCCGCCTATCGATTCGCGTATTTTCGCGGGCTCGATTGAATCATGACATTCAACATCCTGTTATTGAGAAGAGAGAATATATGCGCAAACACCCTTCCACCCGTGGGGAGCCACAATCACCAGGAAGACGCTTAATGCGTCGCTTTGCACTGGCGCAGGTTGCCGTGCTGCTTGGTGTCGCTCTTACCCCATTTTATGCAGCTATGGTGCGGGCTTCTTTTGATGCTTCGGCAAAAAACTTTTTGCTTGATGGTGCTGCGCAGCATGCCAGCGAGTTGGCTCAATCGCGCGATGCTGGAAGCTACTTCACCCAGCAGGCTACCAGCCTGGCATCCAGCCAGATGCAGCAGTGGCTGGAGCAATTTGGCACCGCTCGCGTTGAGCTGGGCGCAGACAGCAAATTCAAAACCCACTCAGGTTCGGTAGATCTCCTGTTACCGCTGTATCAGGATGATGACCATATTATTTTTTCCCAGCCAGGCCTGCGCACGCTCGATTCACAGGTAACGGGCAATCTCGGCTTTGGGCATCGTCACTTTATTGATGACTGGATGCTGGGTTACAACGCCTTTTACGATCATAACATTAGCCTGGGTCACAAGCGCCTCGGCCTGGGTGGGGAACTGTGGCGCGATTACCTGAAACTGTCGGTTAACAGTTACTACCGTCTGTCTGACTGGAAAACCTCGCGTGACGTTACTGGATATGAAGCTCGGCCGGCGAATGGTTTTGACCTGCGCGCTGAAGGCTGGCTGCCGGACTGGCCCGCTATCGGCGGTAGGCTGATGTATGAGCAGTATTACGGCAATGAAGTGGCATTGGGCGGTAGGGATACAAGGCAAAAAGATCCCAGCGCTTTTACAGGAGGTGCTAGCTACACACCGTTTCCACTTTTGACGTTTACTGCCGACCATAAAGTGGGCAGTGGTATCAGCGACACACGTTTTGGCATGCAGGTGAACTATCAGCTTGGTGTGCCAGTGGAAAAACAGCTGGATCATATGGCGATAGACGAACGTCGTACCTTAGCGGGTAGCGCCATGGATCTGGTGGAACGTAACAATAATATCGTGCTGGAATATCGTCAGCAGGAGAGCTTTGTGCTGATCCTGCCATCCACTATCAGTGGGGTAAGTGGAGGGACACAATCCCTGGATTACACGCTGAAAAGTCGTCACGGCCTAAGCCGTATTGTCTGGAATGATGCTGAGCTAGTGGCTGCGGGCGGTAAAGTCGAAGCGCTGAGCGCGGAGAGCTATCAGCTGACACTGCCACGCTATAACTTTGGCGCTAAAAATCAGTACACGCTGAGCGGTGTCGCCTACGATCGCCGTAATGTCGCTTCGGCAGTTGCAACCACACAGATCATCATTCAGGAGCCAGGCGTTGATAGCAGGGCCAGCAGAGTTGATGCCAGTGATTATTCTCTGGTCGCCGATGGAATATCCTCAACCACAGTGACCGTCACGCTGGTTGCTAAAGATGGTCAGCCGCTAAGCGGGATGTCGCAGCAACTGCAGGTTGATTTGAGTCAGTCAAAAGCGACGCTGCGCCAGCAAAACGCCACTCGGGGGGATATACGTGAAGTCAGCGCTGGACGCTACGAGTTTGCCATTATTGCCGGAACACTGCCTGGTGAACTGACGGTTATCACCTCGGTGCTGAACACCGCCTTGAATTCGCTAAAAATTAACCAAATCGCCGATAGCGGGTTACCAGGAATTCTCGATACCGATCTGGTAGTGATTAACAATAATGTGGTCGCTGATGGCACAGCCACTGCCGAAGTCCGCGCTCGCGTTACGGATAAAAACGGTAATCCGGTCGTGGGCCATGAAGTCACCTTTAGCCTTTCAGGTTCTGCGCAGGTTGCCGCGGGTAGTTCACTAAAGCGAAATAGCGACGCTGATGGCTATGTCTCTGTCAAACTGGTCAACGTTAAGGCGGAAACCGTTACGGTACGAGCCAGTACGGGAGAGGGGAAAAACACCAGTAAAGACGTGCAGTTTATCGCGGATGCCAGCAGTGCAGACATTGTCAAAGGGAGTATTTCGCCTGATAAAACCCGCGCGGTCGCAGACGGCATTGATGGCATTATCTATACCGCGATTGTGCAGGATGCTAAAGGTAATCTGTTGAAAAACCAACGTGTTAACTGGTCAACCACCGCGGGCGTCTTAAGTCAGAGCTTTAGCGATAGCAACGAACAGGGGCGAGTAACGGCGACGTTACGTAACAGCAATACCGGACGCGCAGTGGTCTCAGCGCAGGTGAAAACCAAAGTTAATGCAGATGCAGTGCTGTTTACCGGCGATACCAAAACAGCGCGTGTTGCTTCATTGTCAGAATCAAAGGCTGTGATGACCGGTTCAGACGGTGACTTGAATACCCTCATTGCGGTAGTGAAAGATGCCGAAGGGCGATTTGTTGAAGGGCAGGTCGTTAACTGGAGTGCCACTTCAGGCGGCAGGATTGAGCGAACTTCTGTAACCAATGATAGAGGGGAAGCAACGGCAATCCTTTATGCCAAAAACACCTCCAAAGTCAAAACACAGGTCTCTGTGATTGTGGATACCAATTTAACTTCCGAGAGTCGGGCGGTAACGGTTCGTCCAGTTTATGCTGTGGGTAACCGCTACTACTGGACGATGTATACGGAATTCAAAACAGTTGAAGAGGTGCAGGCGAATAACGAATGCCGTACTTACGGTGGCGGTCGGGCGGCTAATTTGAACGATTTGGCTTATTTTGCCGCGCAAAAAGCGAATTTCAATGAGATGGAGGCTGGCTCTGGCTATTGGACCAGAGAGTTCTCCAAAGAGTATTACCAAATGTTCGGTACTCGTTCTGGGAACACCGTTACGATGGGGCTTTTCAGGACATACATAAGCAGCGATGGGAGTACCAGACAACCCGGCTATCACTACACAACGACCATCAACTCAGCATCGAATAATTTTGTGTGTGTAAAAGACTGACTCTTCACCCCCGGAGAACCGGGGGGAATAGCGACGATTAAGCCACCTGTACCGGAAGCGCCTTTGCCAGGCGCTTCATTTCATTCTGGCCTTCGAAGTAAGCGACCTTTGGCTGCCATTCGCGTGCCACGGCATCTTCTACCTGTACGTAAGAGCAGATAATCAAAATATCCCCTTCGCAGGCACAGCGTGCTGCCGCGCCATTGACCGAGATAATTTTTGAGCCCGCTTCCGCAGAAATTGCGTAGGTGGAAAAACGCTGACCGTTGGTCACGTTATAGATATCGATGGCTTCATATTGCAGGATGCCGGAAGCATCCAGGAAATCCTGATCGATAGCGCAGGAGCCTTCGTAATTAAGATCGGCCTGTGTCACCGTAACGCGGTGCAGTTTGCCTTGCAAAACCGTGCGAATCATAGCGGTAATTCCTGTGTCAGAGTGACGCTTACTGCGTCAAATCAACCTGTTGGTTATCAATCAATCGCGCTTTACCTAACCAGCCAGCCATCAGGATTACGGCGCGCTGGCTTTCGGTGGTCAGCGGCTGCAACGAGTCGGCATCACAGATCGCCAGTCCGTCCGGGCGCAGTCCTTTCTCCTGCAACGCGGTTTCGGCTTCGGCCAGAATCTCTTCGACGTGGCGTTCGCCGTTTGCCAGGCGTTCGGCAATCGCGTTCATCACCTGTGACAGACCCGGTGCCAGCTTACGCTCTTCAGAAGTGAGGTAGGCATTGCGTGAACTCAGCGCCAGGCCATCTTTGGCACGCACCGTTGGCACACCGATGATTTCGATGTCAAAGCCCATATCACGCACCATTTTGCGAATGATGGCTAACTGCTGGAAGTCTTTCTCACCGAAGCAGGCAACGTCAGGCTGCACCAGATGGAACAGCTTACTCACCACGGTAGCAACACCACGGAAGTGGCCGGGACGGCTGGCACCTTCCAGCACTTCGGACAGCACCGGCACTTCAACATAGGTGTGGGTATCCAGACCTTCGGGATAGACTTCAGCCGGGGCTGGAGCGAAAACAATATCGACTTTGCGGCGGTTCAGCTTCTCGCAATCTTCCTGCAAGGTGCGGGGATAACGCGCCAAATCATCCGCGTGTTCAAACTGCATCGGGTTCACGAAGATTGAGGCGACAACAATATCACCACGCGCGCGAGCTTCATCCACCAGTGTTAAGTGGCCATCATGCAAGCTGCCCATGGTGGGAACCAACGCAATGCGTTTCCCTTGCAGGCGATGACGGCGGATTTCCTGGCGCAGCAGCGCAATAGTTTCAACAATTAACACGTTCTTCTCCTGCTTACTGGAAGCTGTGTTCAGCACCGGGATAGAGGCCGCCTTCCACTTCAGCGATATACTGGCGAATAGCCGCGCGCGCATCGCCGGTTTCCGCGAGGAAGTTTTTCGCAAATTTCGGAATGTGGCCGCCAGTAATACCAAAAGCATCGTGCATTACCAGAATCTGGCCGTCTGTGACGTTACCAGCACCGATGCCGATCACCGGAATGGTTAATGCCTGGGTGATACGCTGTGCCACGGCCACAGGCACGCACTCCAGTACCATGAGCTGTGCGCCTGCGGCTTCAATTGCCAGCGCATCTGCCAGCAGACGATCGGCGGCTTCGTCGCCACGTCCCTGAATTTTATAGCCGCCAAAAATGTTCACCGACTGTGGCGTTAAGCCGATGTGACCACATACCGGCACCGCGCGCTCGGTCAGCGTGCGTACGGTTTCTGCCAGCCATGCTCCGCCTTCCAGCTTGACCATATTGGCCCCGGCACGCATCAGCTGTGCGGAACTGATACACGCCTGTTCCGGCGTGGCATAGCTCATAAAGGGGAGATCGGCTAACAGCAGTGATTGCGGTGCCCCACGGCGTACCGCAGCGGTATGGTAGGCAATATCGTCAAGGGTGACGGGCAGGGTAGACTCATGGCCCTGTACCGTCATACCGAGAGAGTCGCCTACCAGCAGCACCTGAATGCCTTCATCGGCAAACAGACGAGCA
Source organism: Candidatus Pantoea multigeneris (assembly GCF_011752615.1). Taxonomy (NCBI): domain Bacteria; kingdom Pseudomonadati; phylum Pseudomonadota; class Gammaproteobacteria; order Enterobacterales; family Erwiniaceae; genus Pantoea; species Candidatus Pantoea multigeneris. Next base: position 59,913 of record NZ_VWXF01000002.1, on the reverse strand, counting down.
AAACTGAAGTCATAGGCAGTCAGAGTGGCAAATTTGTGACCACTGGCTTTCCACTGGCGTAACTGAGTAATAGTGGTGGGTTTCATGACGCGCTCATTACAGCAATTTATGATGCGCGCAGTTTACTGCAATGAACACCGCAGGGATATGTCTGCGGTGCTATTCAGTTGAACCAGGGCTGAATCGTGCTGCTATCTAGCGCATCCAGCAGAGATTTTAACGGTTTTCCGTCAGGGAAGCAGAGGGTAGGGGCGATTTCCAGCAGGGGAAGCAGCATAAACGCCCGTTGGTGCATATCGTAGTGCGGTACGGTGAGACGCTCGGTGTTAATCACCGCATCTCCGAACAGCATAATGTCGATATCCAGCGTGCGTGGTCCCCAACGTTCCGCTTTGCGCACCCGGCCATGCTCAAGCTCAATGCGCTGCGTGTGGTCCAGCAAGGCTTCAGCACTGAGTTCGGTTTCCAGTGCGACGGCGGCATTGAGATAGTCGGGCTGATCGGGTGGGCCATAGGGCGGTGTGCGATACAGCGCTGAGGTCGCCACACGGCGGCTCAGCGGCAGTGCATCCAGCGCCTGTAACGCCGCATCCACCTGATGCAGTGGATCGGCGAGATTACTGCCCAGCGCCAGGTAAACGCGGGTCATGAGGCGTTGTTATTGCTGTTGTTGCTACGCGCAGGGCCATTCGGACGGCGGCGCGGGCGACGGGTGGTTTTACGGCGCGGAACCGGATCATCCCCGAGGGTGTTCAGCATGGTTTTTTGCTGTACCGGTGCTGCCGCCTGGAATTCACCCCACCAATGCGTCAGACGCTGTAGCTCCTGGTTGTTTTCCACTTCGGCACGCAGTGCCAGCAGATCATAAGCCGCGCGGAACTTCGGATGCTCCATCAGCTTCCAGGCGCGTTTACCGTGACGGCGCGAAATGCGCAGTTGCAGCGTCCAGATATCACGTACCAGGGTGGTAATGCGTTTCGGGATTGCCAGCGCACGGCAGGCTTCATCCAGCGTATCGTTCATCGCCAGGGCAAAGGCTTCATACCAAGGCAGACCGCTCTCTTGTGCCATTTGCTGCGCCGCTTCCATTTGCGGATACCAGAAAATCGCGGCAAACAGGAAGGCGGGATTCACACGCATGTCGTTTTGAATGCGGTTATCGGTGTTTTTCAGCACCTGAATAATCATGCGTTCCATCGCGCTGTCACCGGCTTCGGTGAAGTTCCGCGTGATCGTCGGGAACAGCGGCTGGAACAGCTGGAATTCACGCAGCTTCAGGTAGGTGCTGTAACCGTGACCTGCTTGCAGCAGCTTCAGTGACTCCTCGAACAGACGTGCAGGAGGAATATCATTCAGCAACGTGGCGAGGCGCGGAATCGGCTCTGCGGTTTCTGCCGCAACGCGCATATCCAGTTTGGCGGCAAATCGCACCACGCGCAGCATACGCACCGGATCTTCGCGGTAGCGGGTTTCCGGATCGCCAATCATGCGGATAATCCCCAGCTCCAGATCCTGCAACCCGCCAACGTAATCACGCACGGTGAAATCGGCCACGCTGTAATAGAGGCTGTTGATGGTGAGATCGCGGCGTTGGGCATCATCTTCAATTGAGCCAAAGATGTTATCACGCAGCAGCATACCGTTCTGGCCGCGCTGTGAGTTGTTGCGATCCTGCTCTTCTTCCTGATGATGACCACGGAAAGTGGCGACTTCAATCACTTCCGGGCCAAACATGACGTGCGCCAGACGGAAGCGACGACCGACCAGACGGCAGTTGCGGAACAGCTTGCGCATCTGTTCTGGCGTGGCGTTGGTGGAGACATCGAAGTCTTTCGGCTGTTTGCCCAGCAGTAAATCACGTACGCCACCGCCCACCAGGTAGGCTTCAAAACCGGCTTTGTTCAGGCGATAGAGCACTTTCAGGGCATTTTCGCTGATATCTTTGCGCGAAATGTTGTGGCTCTCACGAGGGACGATCGCCATATGTTGACGCTCCGGTTCAATCACCTCTGCGGGTGCCTCCTCATCACGTTTGAGGACTTTGCGGCAAAAATTCGCTACTCGGGTAAAAATAGTACACCTCGACAGTGACATAAAAAGGGTGTTGTTAAAATCAGCGGCTAATCATAGCTTGAAGTGAACCGTTTGAGAATGCTGTTGTCAGCATGTTCCCACGAGGGATGCCAGCAATATCCCAATGGTTCACCGCAGCAGCCAGTAATTGTGCCTGCGTTTCGTCGGCCCAGCCGTCACTGACGGGCTGACCCAGAAAGCGTAATGCGGCCACCAGTAGCGGGCGCGGATCGCCTGCTGGCAAGGCTGGCGCGTGATTCTGCTTGGATAATTTATTGCCATCTGGGTTTAACGCCAGCGGCAGATGCAGGTAATCGGGCACTGACCAACCGAGCTGTTGATACAGGGTGATTTGTCGCACGGTGGGCTCAATTAAATCCGCGCCGCGCACGATTTCCGTGACGCCTTGATAGTGATCGTCCACCACCACCGCCAGATTGTAAGCAAACAGCCCATCACGGCGATGGATAATAAAGTCTTCTTCTGCCATCCGTGCATCTACGCTTAACAGGCCCTGCAAACCATCATGAAACTGATACACCGGCTGATGCTGGCGCAAGCGCAAAGCCGCGTGTTCTGGCCCGTGTTGCAGCGTGCGGCAGTGGCCGTCGTAGAAACCGCCTAACTGTTGAATGCGGCTGCGTGGGCAGGTACACCAGTAACTTTGCCGTTCCTGGCACAGCCAGTTCAGCACTTCGCGGTAGGCTTCATGGCGCTGGGACTGCCACAGCACGTCGCCATCCCAGTGCAGGCCATAATGTTCCAGTTGATGCAGGATTTGCTGTGCGGCACCGGCCACTTCTCGTGGCGGATCGATATCTTCGATGCGAACCAGCCAGCGGCCCTGTTGCGCACGCGCGTTGAGATAGCTACCCAGCGCAGCAATCAAAGAACCAAAATGGAGTTCACCAGAAGGAGAGGGTGCGAAGCGCCCAACACAGGGGGAAGAACTGTTCATCTCAGAGGTGACCGCACAGCGGGAAAACAGAGGTTTCCCCGCCGTTTGGTGATTCACAGAGGCGGCACATCAGCCAGCCATCTGCTTCTCGCGGATTTCTGCCAGCGTTTTGCAATCAATGCAAAGGTCAGCAGTTGGACGCGCTTCCAGGCGGCGAATGCCAATTTCTACACCGCATGAATCGCAGTAGCCGAAATCGTCATCTTCCACTTTTTTCAGCGTTTTCTCGATCTTCTTGATCAGCTTACGCTCGCGGTCACGGTTACGCAGTTCAAGACTGAACTCTTCTTCCTGTGCGGCACGGTCGACCGGATCCGGGAAGTTTGCTGCTTCGTCCTGCATATGTGAAACAGTGCGGTCCACTTCATCCCGCAGTTGATTACGCCACGCTTCCAGTATTTTCTTGAAATGACCCAACTGAGCGTCATTCATATACTCTTCGCCTGGTTGAACCTGATATGGCTCTACCCCAGCGATAGCGAGAATACTCAGGGACGATGTTTTACGGTTTTGCCCTTCTTGCATGTTGTTTCTCCTGGATAACACGCACTATACCTATCATCTTCAGATTGCTGCTTCAGCTCAGCATATAGCGACCATCCAACGGCTTTCTGAAGATTCTTTGGTACATCGATCCCCCAACGGGGAAAAACAGGCCGCTATAAATAGCAGAAGCAGTCAGGGTTGGCAATTATTCCTGTCAACACCTTGACAAGCCTGTGAGGAACAGCGTAATCGGCGCACGGCTCAACGCATTCTTATCACAGCAAATTGTCTGGAATATTACAATGCGATGGGCAACGACTTATTTATTAACATGCCCGAAGTCGAAAGCGAAGCCTGATACGCCAGAAGTTCCACACCGCTTTTATGCGCCTGGACCAGTTGTTCTGCATACGCGGCATCGATATGCCGTGCCGGAGAGACGTCCTCAATCCCCGAGTGCAAAACAGTAAACAACAAGACTGCCCGATGGCCCGCCTGCGCAACCGTGCTCAGTTCGCGCAGGTGCTTTTGGCCTCGCAGCGTCACCGCATCCGGAAAATAGCCTTTTCCCTGCTGTAAAAGGGTTACGGACTTGACTTCAATATAGCAGTTGCGCCGACCCTCTGCTTGCAGCAGAAAATCGATTCGGCTTTTTTCACTGCCATATTTGATCTCCGCCTGGCAGCGATCATAACCGGATAATTCCGGGATGAGCTGTAACGCGAGTGCTTCCCGCACCAACTGGTTGGCGCGCAGGGTATTTACGCAGATCCAGTCACCGGTTTGAGTCTCGGTTAATTCCCAGCTGTGCGGATATTTGCGCGTCAGGCTAGTCGAGGTGGAATACCAGACGGTATCACCTGGCGTGGCACAGCCGGTCATGGCGCCGGTATTGGCGCAGTGCAGCGTAAAAGTCTCGCCAGCAGGCGTGACGACATCCGCCAGGAAGCGCTTATAGCGGGCAATTAAACGCGCCGGTTGCAGTGGGGGATCGAACAGCATACATCTCCTTATGCGAGAGGCAGCAGCGGCCAGCGGGCCAGCTGTTTATAGCGGGTGCGGCCACGGCTAAAACTGGAGGAATAAAGGCCAAAGTGCTCTACCGCAAATTGCCAGTGGAAACCGGGTGCTGGCAGTGCCACGCGCTGGGTAGCGTGACGCAACAGCGTGATATGCGGATGAAACGGCTGAGTGCTCTGCGGGCAGCCGTGGCGCGCGGCCTGAGAACGCAACAGGCTGGCCAGTTGCAGCAGCCCACGCGGCGCACGCTGGCAGCCCAACCACACCACGCCCGGTCGCGGCCAGTGGCCTGCATCATTTAACTCAATCTGAAAACCGGGCTGCTGAATACGTGCGGCGGCTTGCTGTAAACGCGCGGATGTGGTGTCACTGACGTCACCTAAAAACGCCAGCGTCAGGTGCAGGTTGGCCGCTTCTACCGGTTTACCGTCTTCCGCGGCGAACTGTTCTGCCCGCCAGTTAACGAGCTGCTGCGGCAGGGGTTTAGGCAGGCTAAGCGCAAAAAACAGGCGTTGTGTCGCCATAGCGGCTTCTCGTTAAGGCAGTGATACAATGCGCGGCATATTAACACAGGTGATAAGTGGAGTTGGCGGTGAATGATTTACCAGTGAGCGCAGTGCTACCTGAATTACTGACGGCGCTGGAACAGTCGCGGCAGGTGCTATTAGCCGCGCCCACCGGGGCGGGGAAATCCACCTGGCTACCGCTCCAGTTGTTGCAGCAGGCGAACCTGCCAGGGCGGATCATTATGCTGGAGCCGCGCCGGTTAGCCGCGCGTAATGTTGCTCAGCGCCTGGCGCAACAGTTGGGGGAGCAGCCTGGCGGTACGGTGGGCTTCCGCATGCGGGGCGAAAGCTGCTGTGGGCCTGATACCCGGCTGGAAGTGGTTACTGAAGGTATTCTGACCCTCATGTTGCAGCAAGATCCTGAGCTGCAAGGGGTGAGCCTGGTGATCCTCGATGAGTTCCATGAACGCAGTTTACAGGCGGATTTGGCACTGGCACTGCTGCTGGATGTGCAGCAGGGGCTGCGCGACGATCTCAAAATTCTGCTGATGTCCGCCACGCTCGATAACGCCCGACTTTCCGCCCTGTTGCCTGATGCGCCATGGGTGATTTCTGCTGGACGCAGTTTCCCGGTAGAGCGCCGTTATGCTTCACTTCATTCTCAAACTCGCTTTGAAGAAGCGGTTGCGCGCGAAGTGGCACAGCTGCTGCGCGATGAAACGGGTTCACTGCTGCTGTTTTTACCCGGCGTGGCGGAAATTGAACGCGTAAAGCGGGAGCTGGAGAGCCGGATCGCGCAGGATGTTGACCTCACGCCACTGTATGGCGCTTTGCCGCTGGCTGCTCAGCAGCGTGCTATTCAGCCTGCGGCCACAGGTCGACGCAAAGTGGTATTGGCAACCAATATTGCAGAGACCAGTCTGACCATTGAAGGTATTCGTCTGGTGGTTGACAGTGCGCTGGAACGGGCCGCGCAGTTTGATGTGCGCACCGGGGTGACGCGCCTGCAAACGCAGCGGATTAGCCAGGCTTCTATGGTGCAGCGCGCAGGCCGTGCAGGCCGACTGGAGGCGGGGATCTGTCTCCATCTGATACCTATGGAGCAGGCCGAGCGGGCGGCAGCGCAGAGCGAACCCGAGATTTTACACAGCGATCTCAGCCCACTGTGGCTCGATCTCCTGAGTTGGGGATGCAGCGATCCGGCTCAGCTAACCTGGATGGATGCCCCTCCACAGCGTGCGCTCTCTGCCGCACAACAAACCCTGACCCAACTGGGCGCACTGGATAATCAGGGCCGCTTAACGCCTTTGGGGAGCCGTATGGCGCAACTGGGTGGCGATCCCCGCCATGCGGCAATCCTGTGTGCCGCTGGCCGTGATGCAGATGCCATCGCCAGTGCCGCCTTGCTGGTGGCCATTCTGGAGGAGCCGCCCCGCAGCGGTTCACCGGATCTGCGTGATGCGTTGCATCGGCCACAACCCCACTGGCAGAGACGTGCCGCGCACTGGCAAAAACGGCTGGGTGCGCCACGCGGTCAGTATGATGAATCCCTGTTACCGCGCCTGTTAGCCGCTGGATTTGCCGATCGCCTGGCACGCCGCCGTGATGACAGTGGGCGCTACCAACTCGCCAATGGGCAAGGTGCGATGCTGGATCAGCAGGAAGGATTAACCCGCCAGCCGTGGCTGATTGCGCCGCAGCTGCTACAAAGTGCAAACACGCCGGATGCGCGTATTTTACTGGCGCTGCCGGTGGATCTCGACGCGCTGCTGCTGACGTTACCGCAGCTGGTAGAGAGCCGCATTGAGGTCGAGTGGGATGAAGAGAAAGGCACATTGCGCACGTTGAAGCGCGATCAGATTGGCGCACTGGTGCTGCGCAGCCAGCCGATGGCGCGGCCCGAACCGGAAATTTTACATGCGGCAATGCTGCGCTGGGTGGCAGAAAAAGGGCTGCAAGTGTTGGGCTGGAGCGATGAATCTCAGCAACTGCGCCTGCGGATGCAATGCGCTGCCGAGTGGCTACCGGAAGAGGCGTGGCCCGCAGTAGACGATGAATCACTGCTACACTCTCTGTCTCACTGGCTGCTGCCGCAGATGAGTCAGGTGCGCGATGTGAAAGGGCTGCAAAGCGTCAATCTTGTCAGTGCACTCTTACATTTACTCACATGGTCACAACGTCAGCGTCTGGATAGTGTACTGCCAACTCATTACACTGTGCCGACCGGAAGCCGGCTGCCAATTTGTTATGCCAGTGATAAGCCACCTGCGCTGGCGGTCAGGATTCAGGAGATGTTTGGTGAAGCCTCTAATCCGGTGATTGCGGAAGGGCGTGTACCGCTGGTGCTGGAGCTGCTATCTCCGGCCCATCGTCCCTTGCAGATCACCCGGGATCTGGCTGCCTTCTGGCGCGGTTCCTGGCGCGAAGTGCAGAAAGAGATGAAAGGGCGCTATCCCAAACATGCATGGCCAGACGATCCGGCCAATGCACTGCCGACCCGGCGCACCAAAAAGTTTTCACCTTAAGCACGTGCAGGATCTGAAATTCAGAGGGTTCTGCGAGGCGAAATGTCCGAAAGCAGTTAGAGTAGCGGCGCAGCCGAAGCTATGCCTGGAGAAAAAATAAATGTCTGGGAACGATCGCGAACCCATTGGGCGCAAAGGAAAACAGCCCAAACCGCCCCGCACTTCTGCCGGGCGGGGTCGCCGCAGGGATGATGAAGATGATTTCGCCAGCGGCGAAGATAACGAGGAGAGGGCATCAGTGCCACGTAAAAGTAAAGCGAAGCGCCCAGCGGGCGGAAAAAAACGCCGCTGGTTAGGCTGGTTTATCAAGCTTTTCCTGGTGTTTGTGGTTGTGATGGCCGTTTGGGGCATCTATCTCGATTCTGAGATCCGCAGTCGCATCGACGGTAAAGTGTGGCAGTTGCCTGCGGCCGTCTATGGCCGTGTGGTGAGCCTCGAACCAGGCATGCCGATGAACCGCAAAGAGATGGTTGCTCTGCTGGAAGGGACGCAATATCGCGAAGTAACGCGTATTACCCGTCCTGGTGAGTTTACCGTCAAAGGGAACAGCATCGATCTGCTGCGTCGTCCGTTTGATTTCCCGGATGGTAAAGAAGGCCAGATCAATGCACGGATGACCTTCACCAATGACGGGCTGGAGGAGATTAAAAACCTCGATACCGGCCGCGATTTTGGTTTCTTCCGCCTCGACCCGCGTCTTATCACGATGCTGCAATCGCCAAATGGCGAGCAGCGTCTGTTTGTGCCGCGTGCTGGCTTCCCGGATCTGCTGGTCGATACCCTGGTGGCGACCGAAGACCGCCACTTCTATGAGCATGACGGGATCAGCCCTTATTCCATTGGCCGTGCTTTCCTGGCGAATATCACCGCCGGTAAAGCGGTGCAGGGCGGAAGTACCCTGACACAGCAGCTGGTGAAAAACCTGTTCCTCACCAACGAGCGTTCGCTATGGCGTAAAGCGCGTGAAGCCTATATGGCGGTGATCATGGATGCGCGCTACAGCAAAGATCGCATTCTGGAGCTGTATCTCAACGAAGTGTATCTCGGCCAGGCGGGTAACGATCAGATTCGCGGCTTCCCGCTGGCGAGCCTGTATTACTTTGGTCGCCCGGTGGATGAGCTGAGCCTTGATCAGCAGGCACTGCTGGTCGGGATGGTGAAAGGGGCTTCGCTGTATAACCCGTGGCGTAATCCGCAGCTGGCGTTGCAGCGGCGTAACCTGGTGCTGCGTCTGTTGCAAGAGCAGAAAATTATCGACCAACCGCTGTATGACATGCTCTCAGCGCGTCCGCTTGGCGTTCAGCCGAAGGGCGGGGTGATTTCACCGCAGCCTGCTTTCATGCAGGTGGTACGCAGTGAGTTGCAGGCGAAGCTGGGCGATAAAGTCCAGGATCTCTCGGGCGTGAAGATCTTCACCACGCTGGATGCGATCTCGCAGGATGCGGCAGAAAAAGCGGTGATCGACGGGATTCCGGCGCTGAAAAAGCAGAAGAACCTGAAAGATCTTGAAACGGCGATGGTGGTGGTTGACCGCTTTACCGGTGAAATCCGTGCGATGGTCGGCGGGTCTGATCCGCAGTTTGCGGGTTATAACCGTGCTATTCAGGCGCGCCGTTCCATCGGCTCACTGGCAAAACCGGCAACCTACCTGACGGCGCTGGCACAGCCGAACAGCTATCGCCTCAATACCTGGCTGGCGGATGAGCCGATAGCGCTGAAGCAGTCTAACGGCACCGTCTGGCGTCCACAGAATGACGATCATCGCTTTAGCGGGAAAGTCCTGCTGGTTGACGCCTTGACCAACTCCATGAACGTACCAACGGTTAACCTGGGTATGACGCTGGGGCTGGATTCGATTGTGGATACCTGGACCAAACTGGGTGTGCCGAAAGATCAGCTGCATCCGGTTCCGGCAATGCTGTTAGGTGCGCTTAACCTGACGCCAATTGAAGTCGCGCAGGCGTTCCAGTCCATTGCCAGTGGCGGTAACCGCGCACCACTCTCTGCGGTGCGTTCAGTGATTGCTGAAGACGGTACGGTGCTGTATCAAAGCTTCCCACAGGCACAGCGTGTTGAGCCTGCTCAGGCCGCTTATCTGACCTTGTATGCGATGCAGCAGGTTGCACAGCGTGGTACGGCTCATGCCCTGGGCGCGCGCTATCCAAATGCGCATCTGGCTGGTAAAACCGGTACCACCAACGACCAGATCGACAGCTGGTTTACCGGTATCGATGGCAAAGAGGTCACGGTGACGTGGGTTGGACGTGATAACAACCAGACCACCAAGCTGTGGGGTGCAAACGGTGCAATGCAGATTTATCGTCGCTATCTGGATAACCAGGCACCGACACCGCTGGTGCTGACGCCGCCGGAAGATATCTCCACCATGAATATCGACGGTAACGGTAATTTCCTGTGCGGCGGCAGCGATGCGCCGACATGGCGCAGCCTGCCAGTGTGGGCGGTGGATCAGAACGCGTTGTGCCAACAGCAGCAACAGATGATTCAGCAGCAACAACAGCAGCAGGAACAGCAGTTGCAACAACAGCAGCAGTTGCAGCAACAGCAGCAAAACGAACAGAAAGACAGCAACGGTGTTGCTGGCTGGATCAAAGATATGTTCGGTAATAACTGATAGTGGTGCGAGGCACTGGCTTCGCACCCGCTTCAGCTTCATGATTCCCACTGGGCGCTCTGGCGCCCTTTTTGTTGCAGGCTATCCTTGCTTTCGCATATTATCGCGCCGACTATACGAATCATTCTCGTTATCATGTCGCCTTCTACTCCGAACAGCCAGCAGGAATCATCATGCAGCAGCACGCCAGCGAATCCACATTCACCCTGAATAACGTCAGCTTTGAAGTGCCGGGCCGAATGCTGCTATCCCCCCTCTCACTGACGTTCCCGCCAGGCAAAGTCACGGCCTTGATCGGCCATAACGGCTCAGGAAAATCGACCCTGCTGAAAATGCTGGGCCGCCATCATGCGGCCACGGCGGGTGAAGTGCTGTTAAATGATCTGCCGGTGGAACAGTGGGCCAGTAAAGCGTTTGCGCGTCAGGTGGCGTATCTGCCGCAGCAACTGCCCGCCGCAGAAGGTATGACGGTACGTGAACTGGTGGCGATTGGCCGTTATCCGTGGCACGGCGCGCTGGGCCGCTACGGTCAGGAAGATCGTGACCGGGTCGAAGAGGCGATAACCCTGGTGGGGCTTAAACCGTTTGCGGCCCGACTGGTGGATAGCCTTTCCGGGGGTGAACGACAACGCGCCTGGCTGGCCATGCTGGTGGCGCAAAACAGCCGCTGCCTGCTGCTGGATGAGCCGACCTCGGCGCTGGATATTGCGCATCAGGTTGAGGTATTGGCACTGATTCAACGCTTGAGCCGTGAGCGCGGGCTAACCGTGATTGCGGTTCTGCATGATATCAATATGGCGGCACGCTATTGCGACCACCTGGTGGCGCTGCGCGGCGGAAAAATGATTGCCGCAGGCAGTGAAGAGGCGATTATGCAGCCCGCGGTATTGCAGGAGATTTATGGTATTCCGATGGGAATATTGCCACATCCACAGGGCGGATCGCCTGTCAGTTTTGTCTACTGAGGTCAGCCGATGCCTGATTATCTCCGTCGCCGTTTACTGACGGCTTTTGCGCTCTCGCCGCTACTCACGACATTCGCGTCTCGTGCAGCCTCTCCTGATCTTCAGCGCATTATCGCCCTTGAGTGGCTGCCAGTGGAACTACTGCTGGCGCTGGGGATACGCCCTTATGGCGTGGCCGATCTGCACAACTACAACGTTTGGGTGGGAAAACCGGCTTTACCCGCAGGCGTGATTGATGTGGGGCTCCGCACCGAACCCAATCTGGAATTGATGAGCCAGATGCAGCCTTCGCTGATCCTGCACTCGAACGGCTATGGACCCAATCCCGCGCAGTTGCAGCGTATCGCCCCGGTAGAAGGTTTTGATCTCAATGATGGTTCGGGCCATCCATTGGCTACCGCCCGTCAATCGCTCCGTCGGCTGGCAAGTCTGCTCGGTCGCGAAGCGCAGGCGGAACAGCACTTGCAGGCATTTGATGCCGAAGTGGCCGCGGCACGCCAGCGGCTGGCACCTTTTGCCCAGCGTCCACTGCTGCTGATGTCGCTGATGGACAGTCGCCACGCGATTGTCTTTGGCAAAAGCAGCCTGTTTCTTGATGTCATGCAACTGCTGGGCTTACAAAACGCCTGGCAAGGTGAGACCAATTTTTGGGGAAGTGCGGTGATTGGTATTGAACGTCTGGCAACCATCGAACATGCACAGGCGATCTGCTTTGATCATGATAATGCGGAGATGCTGCAACAAGTGCAGAGCAGCCCGCTGTGGCAATCACTGCCGTTTATTCAGCAGCAGCGTTTTATCTCGGTGCCTGCGGTGTGGTACTACGGCGCAACGCTCTCGGCGCTGCAATTTGTCCGCGTGTTACTGCGTGCGCTGGAGGGGAAATGATGAGCCGGACACCCGTTTCAGGGTTGCTGCCGCTGGGATTACTGGCCGCTGCACTCGGTTTAACCCTGCTCAATCTGCATGAAGCCCTGCCTTATGCGCAATGGGGTGAAGCGCTGTGGATGCCGAATATCAACAATATCCAGCAGATGGTGTTTCACTACAGCCTGTTATCGCGGCTGGTGCTGTCCTTGCTGGTTGGCGCGGGCCTCGGGCTAGCCGGGTTGCTGTTCCAGCAGCTATTACGCAACCCACTGGCGGAACCGACCACGCTGGGGGTCTCATCCGGGGCGCAACTGGGCTTGACGGTAGCCACGCTGTGGCAGTTGCCGTGGGGATTGCATCAGTTTGCGGCCCTGGCGGGGGCGGTGTTGGTGGGCTTACTGGTGTTTGGCGTCGCCTGGGGCAAGCGCCTGTCTCCCGTCACCTTGATCCTCGCGGGGCTGGTTCTCAGCCTGTACAGCGGGGCAGTGAACCAGATTTTCGCCATTTTTAATCACGACCAACTGCAAAACATGTTCCTCTGGAGCAGTGGTTCGTTGAACCAGGTGGACTGGAGTAATGTCAGCCAACTGTGGCCGCGTTTGCTGCTCGCCCTATTACTGGCGCTGGCGCTGCTGCGGCCATTAACCCTGATGGGCCTGGATGATGGCGTGGCGCAAAATCTGGGCCTGGCACTCAATCTGGCGCGTATTGGCGGACTGGCTCTCGCGATTGTGTTGAGTGCGCAGTTGGTGAACGTCGCCGGGATTATTGGTTTTATTGGCCTGTTTGCGCCGCTTATGGCGCGGCTGCTGGGCGGAAGACGGTTGCTGAGCCGTATGCTGCTGGCCCCGCTGATTGGGGCATTAATGCTGTGGCTGGCAGACCAGTGCGTGCTGTGGCTGGCGGGTCACTGGCGTGAAGTCTCCACCGGGACGTTAACTGCCTTACTGGGCGCACCGGTGTTGTTATGGCTGTTGCCTCGCCTGCGCACCGGTTCCGTACCACCGGCGCTGAATCAGGGCGATAAAGTGCCTGCTGAGCGTCAGTCGGTGATGCTGTGGTGCCTGATGGGCCTGCTGCTGCTGGCGCTGCTCTTCTGGCTGGCACTCAGCTTTGGGCGAGGGGCCGGGAACTGGCACTGGGCCAGCGGTGAAATGTGGCAACAACTGCTGCCGTGGCGCTTGCCGCGTGTGCTGGCGGCGCTGGCCGTGGGCATGATGCTGGGAGTGGCGGGATGCTTGATTCAGCGCCTGACCGGTAACCCGATGGCCAGCCCTGAAGTGCTGGGGATCAGCTCGGGTTCGGCGTTTGGTGTTGTCGTGATGATGTTCTTTGTTCCCGGCAATGCCACGCTGTGGCTGCTGCCTGCGGGTATTCTTGGCGCAGCGCTGACTCTACTGGTGATTATGCTGGTTGCCAGCCGTGGCGGCTTCTCACCAGAACGGATGCTGCTGGCGGGCATGGCCCTGAATAGCGCGTTTGTCACGGTGCTGATGTTGCTGCTGGCAAGTGGCGATCCGCGTATGGCGGGGCTGTTGAGCTGGATATCAGGTTCGACCTATAACATTACTTTGCACCAGGCGGGTGTCAGCTCACTGTGCGCAGTGGTGCTGGTTGCGCTGGCTCCGCTGGCCAGCCGCTGGTTGACGATCCTGCCGTTAGGCGGGGCGACTGCGCGTTCAACGGGGATGGCGTTGGGCACCTCGCGTGCTATGTTGCTGCTGCTGGCTGCGGCATTGACCGCTGCCTCAACGCTGACGATTGGACCGTTGAGCTTTATCGGCCTGATGGCTCCTCACATTGTGCGTATGCTTGGCTTCCGCCGCGCGCTGCCGCAATTGCTGGTTTCAGCACTATTAGGCGCGGCATTGATGATGGCTGCTGACTGGTGTGGCCGCATGTTGGCATTCCCGCAGCAGATCCCGGCTGGGTTGATGGCGACCTTTATTGGCGCGCCTTACTTTATCTGGCTGATGCGCCGGGCGCGCTGAGTTACCCGTGAATAACAAAGCCCGCGCTGCGGGCTTTAATTGCGGTAGAGCTGGTCAGCACTTTGCACGTGATAGGGGCTGGGAGCATTGATGATCTCCAGCGCACGATCGATTTTATTACACATCGACCAGACGAATATCACCAGAAAAATAAACCCAATAATTCTGGCGCGTTTCGAATAGCCTTTACGTAACAGAAACCAGTAAAAAATAACCGGCATAAAGGCGATGCCAAAACCCAGCTTAATACTGACTTTACGTTCAGCCGGTTTCTCCGGGGACGAGCCACAGTTTTTGCAGGGCTGGCGAGGTTCTTCAACTTCTTTACGACACTTGTAGCAGCTAACAGATGTCACGATAAAATCCTTTTATCCAGAAAAAAGAGAACGGTACGGCTCGCGCTGACGGGCGGTTCCTTGTCGTGCCCGCCTTCACGCAGAACAACCGTGAAGGCAGGCTGGGCGCTTACAGCTGCGCGAAGCAGCGACGTGCTGCATCCACGGTGCGTTGAATGTCTTCTGCGCTGTGGGCCAGAGACATAAAGCCTGCTTCGAAGGCAGAAGGCGCAAGATAAACGCCTTCTTGCAGCATCAGATGGAAGAACTTCTTGAAGCGCTCTACGTCACACTGGGTCACGTCCTGGTAGCAGGTCACTTCCGCGGCGGCGGTAAAGAAGATGCCAAACATCCCGCCGACATGGTTGATCACCAACGGGATGTTCTCTTCTTTTGCTGCCGCCAGCAAGCCTGCGGCCAACTGGTTAGTCAGCTCGGTCAGCGTCTGATGCGTGCCCGGCTGGGCAATCTGTGACAGACAGGCAAAGCCTGCGGCCATCGCGATGGGGTTACCGGAGAGCGTACCAGCCTGGTAAACCGGGCCGGTAGGTGCCAGCGCTTCCATCACTTCACGGCGACCACCGAAAGCCCCCACTGGCATACCGCCACCAATGATTTTGCCGAGGCAGGTCAGGTCCGGCGTGACGCCATAGTGTGCCTGTGCGCCGCCTAGGGCGACACGGAAACCGGTCATCACTTCGTCGATAATCAGCAGGGCACCAAACTCGTCACACAGCGCACGCAGACCCTGGAGGAAGCCCGGCTGTGGCGGGATGCAGTTCATATTGCCCGCAACGGGTTCAACGATGATACAGGCGACTTCGCCTGGATACTGAGTAAACGCCGCGCGCACGCTGTCCAGATCGTTGTAGGTGCAGGTCAGGGTATGACGCGCGAAGTCCGCCGGAACGCCAGGTGAGTTGGGCTGACCCAGCGTCAGCGCGCCTGAACCGGCTTTTACCAGCAGGCAGTCCGCGTGGCCGTGATAGCAACCTTCGAACTTGATGATCTTGTCACGGCCGGTGAAGCCACGCGCCAGACGAATGGCGCTCATGGTGGCTTCAGTACCGGAGTTCACCATGCGCACCATATCCATACTTGGCACTAACTCGCAGACCAGCTCGGCCATTTTGACTTCCATTTCGGTAGGGGCACCGAAACTCAGGCCACGCTCAGCGGCCTCAATCACCGCGTTGCGAATTTCCGCGTTGT
Organism: Candidatus Pantoea multigeneris; assembly: GCF_011752615.1. NCBI lineage: Bacteria > Pseudomonadati > Pseudomonadota > Gammaproteobacteria > Enterobacterales > Erwiniaceae > Pantoea > Candidatus Pantoea multigeneris. The sequence continues at coordinate 44,337 of NZ_VWXF01000002.1, read as the reverse complement.
TGTGACCCAGCACCATTGGGCCCCAGGAGCCAACATAATCGATATAGGCTTTGCCGTCGGCATCATACAGATAGGCACCGTTGGCACGTTCAATAAACAGGGGAACGCCGCCTACGCCGTTGAAAGCACGCACTGGCGAGTTTACGCCGCCGGGGATCAGACGTTGGGCTGCGGTAAATAAATTTTCTGACTTACTCATCCTGGACTCCTGCTGTCCTGAGAAATTTCGCGCTATTCTACGGGAAGTGGCAGGGCGAGCCAAACCTCTCTGCAATCAGCCCACTGGCACAGAGTGCGAAAGGTGAAACTTGATTGCAACACAGGGCTGACAGATAATAAGGGCATTAAGGTCGTTTTCTGACCTGGGCGTTTACCGGAGTAAAACATGAGTGATGATGTAGCAGCACTGCCGTTGCAATTTACCGATGCCGCAGCCAAAAAGGTCAAAAACCTGATTGCTGATGAAGAGAACCCGGCACTGAAACTGCGCGTTTACATTACCGGCGGCGGTTGCAGCGGGTTCCAGTATGGCTTTACTTTCGACGATCAAATGAACGACGGCGACATGACCATCGAGAAGCAGGGCGTTTCTCTGGTGGTGGACCCAATGAGCCTGCAATATCTGGTTGGTGGTTCAGTGGATTATACCGAAGGGCTGGAAGGTTCACGCTTTGTTGTCACCAACCCCAACGCCAAAACCACCTGTGGCTGTGGTTCCTCGTTCAGTATCTGATGATTCAGGCCGCCTGGGCGGCCTGTTTACCACTCTACCGTGACTAATCTTTCTGTTATCCGGCTATTTGCATCGCCCGGATAGGCTTCGCTGGTCACGCGGGGCTGCGCACTGAAGTGCTGCCCGCAATCAATCACCGGTCTCTCAAGCGAGCTAACGGCTTGCACATTACAACGGGAATAGATCACCAGTTGCACCGCAATTGTGCCGGTGGTGGTTGCGGCTGGCAGCGTGAAGGCCGTCAGCAGCCCGGTGATCAGGACTAATGTTCTGATCATGATAGGTACCTGGTGTAGTCAAAATGGCCCATTCGGGCGAAAGCTGAGCGACTACGTACGTGCGTAATCGCTTCACAGTCTTTATCGACAAGTTCTGATCAAACTTTAATCATTATTTTGTGGCTTCAGGATGCAGTGCGGCACAGAGCTGAGCCGCAGCCATCAGCATACGCGGACCTGGGCGGCTGAGCCAGTCGTCATTGATTGCAATCACGGGAACCGTAAGCTGCGGCTGCCAGAATTGCGCCACGTTTTTGGCCTGTTGTTCGCTGCCGCCAATGATAATCGCCTGCGGATGACGCATCAGTACCTGCTCGCGGCTCACTTGCGGCCAGCTTACGCGGCTGTCGGCAAACACGTTTTTACCGGCACACAGCTGAATGATGTTGTTTTGCAGCGTGTCTTTGGCGGCGGTAAACAGGGGCTGCATTCCAAACTGCAAAAACACCGGTACTGCGGGGAGATGACTGTAGCGCTGGCGCAGCTGAATTTCCTGCTGGCGTAGCTGTTGTGCCTGCTCGTTTGCTTGTTCAGGATGGGGACTCCACCTGGCGAGCTTCGTCAATGCGGCGATCATATCGCTAATACTGTCAGGATCGATCCATTCAACATCAATGCCCGTACGCTGTAGCAGATCTAGCTGTCGGGTGGGATTCCCGCCGCGCCATGCCAGCACCACATCGGGTTTGAGTTGCAGAATACGTTCAAGGTTAATACCTTGCCAGTTCGCCACCTGCTCGATATTTTTCGCCGCTGGCGGATAGTCTGACCAGGCGCTGACCGCAACCGGCGTGATACCTGCACTGAAAGCGAGTTCGGTGAGGTGAGGGGCAAGGGTAATCACCCTTGGTGCGGCAAACAGGCTGCCGCTCAGGAGCAGCAGCCAGCAAAGCCAAAGGGATTTAGCCACGCGTGAGGTGAGTCAGCAGGTTTTCCACCATCAGTGAAGACTGAGCGGCTGCCACGCTGAGGAACTCATCAAAGCTGAGGTGCGATTCCTGATCGGCAACGTCAGAGATGGCGCGTACCACCACAAATGGCACACCAAACTGATGGCACACGTGACCAATCGCAGTGGCTTCCATTTCCACGGCAACGGCCTGTGGGAAGGTCTTACGGATACGGGCCAGCGGCTCAGCACCGTTGATAAACGCATCACCACTGACTACCAGACCCCGTACGGCATTCAGGTTCAGCTGTTGAATCACCTCTTCAGCCGCTTCAATCAACGTATTGTCAGCCACAAACGCTGCCGGGCAACCAGCCATCTGGCCGGGTTCATACCCGAAAGCGGTGACATCGGCATCGTGATAACGCACTTCATCAGAAACGACGATATCGCCGACTTTCAGACTGCTCGCCAGACCACCCGCCGAACCGGTATTGATAATCACATCTGGCTTGCACAGTTGCAGCAGCAGGGTGGTGCCTAGCGCCGCAGAGGTCTTGCCAATACCTGATTTCAGCAGTGCAACCTCAACGCCGTTCAGTGTACCGGTGTAGATTTCAGCGCCAGCCAGCTTATGGGTTTCACGGTTGTCGATTTTGTCACGCAGCAGAGTAACTTCCTGCTCCATCGCGCCAATGATGCCTACTTTCATAGAGAGTCTCGCTAATGTGGTGGATGTGAAGATAAAAAGTGAGGCATAGTCTAGCATGGCTCCAGCGGGATGAATTCAGCAAAATACCGGAGGGAACAATGGGAACGATTAATTTCAGGGAGAGAATCTGTTTTACCCGTCCTTATAATAATGGTGAAGATGTCCCTGCGGGGGAATATGCCATTAGCCGCCATTTCGAAAGCGATCGAGGGCGGATCATCAACTCAGCGGCCATTCGCCGCCTGCAACAGAAAACTCAGGTCTTTCCACTGGAGCGCAACGCGGCGGTGCGCTCGCGCCTGACGCATTCACTGGAAGTACAGCAAACCGGGCGCTACATCGCGCGGGAAATATTGCAGGCTTTGCGCAGCGGCGAAGGTTTAGCCCAGTACGGTCTGGAAGAGATGGCCGGGGCGTTTGAGAGCCTGGTTGAGATGGCCTGTTTAATGCACGACGTCGGCAATCCGCCTTTTGGGCATTTTGGTGAGGCGGCCATTAATGACTGGTTCGAGGAGCATCTGCCGCAACAACTCCTCACGCCGCAGCAGGCAGAGGTCAAGAACGCGCAGCAGCAGGCCGATTTTGATCGGCTAAATGCAATGATTCGTCAAGATTTGTGTAACTTCGAAGGCAACGCGCAGGCGATTCGCATCGTGCATTCGCTCCTTCAGCTGAATCTCAGCTATTCGCAGGTTGCCTGTGTGTTGAAATATACCGCGCCGGCCTGGTGGCAGGGGGAGAAGCCAGAAGCGTTTAGCGTATTGATGAAGAAGCCCGGCTTTTATTTGTCAGAACGTGAATATATTGCTGAATTACGCGCGGCAACCCAGCTGGAGGAGCATCATCGTTTTCCTCTGACCTATATTATGGAAGCCGCTGACGACATTTCATATTGCATTGCCGATCTGGATGACGCGATTGAGAAAGAGATTTTTGATGTCGAGACGCTTTATCGTTACCTCACGGAAAACTGGGGGGAGATAAAACCCGGCGATGTTTTCAGCCGGACGATTGGGCAAGCATGGCAGGAAGCTAAAACAAAAAAACGCCGTAGCACAAACGATCAGTTTTTTATGTCGCTGCGCGTCAACGTGCAATCGTTATTAGTGACTTATGCCGTTAAGCGTTTTATCGACAATCTACCTGCTATTTTCAACGGCGACTTTAATCATGCGTTATTAGAAGATGAAGGCGAAGAAGGGCGTTTACTGCAATTATTTAAAACGGTGGCGCGTCGGCACGTATTTAACCATTCGGAAGTGGAGCAGTTGGAGCTACAGGGCTATCGCGTGATTCGGGGGCTGTTGGAGATTTACCAGCCGCTGATGAAACTCAGCAGCCAACAGTTTCAGCGGTTAATGGCAGAGGATTATCTCGCTAAGCATCCCATAGAGACGCGTCTGTTTCATAAGCTCTCGGGTAAGCATCGGCGGGCTTATCAGGCTAAAATGGAAACACTGGCCGCCCTTCCGGTTTATCAGTATCTGCTGTGGGAGCGCTATTATCGCTTCAGGTTGATTCAGGATTACATTAGCGGGATGACCGATTTGTATGCATGGGATGAGTACCGGCGTTTAATGGCAGTGGAATAGTCCGAGTTTTGTAAAGATGCGGCATAAATTTTTACCTTTGACCAAAACTTTCTCAGGAACTTCACGGTAAAACGTAAATCTCAACCTGAGACCGCAGCAATGGTCTGGACGTTATATTCAGAAGAGACAAAGACAAATGAAAAAAAGCACATTAATGTTGAGTGCGCTGGCGCTGAGTCTTGGCATGGCGCTGACTCCGGTTACGGTTTTTGCCGCTGAGAGTGCCTCTTCCTCCAGCCAACAGCTGCCAAGCCTGGCCCCGATGCTGGAAAAAGTGATGCCTTCGGTGGTGAGTATCAGTGTTGAAGGCAGCACCACGGTGAAAACGCCGCGCTTGCCACAGCAGTTCCAGCAATTCTTTGGCGATAACTCGCCGCTGTGCCAGGACGGTTCTCCGTTCCAGAGCTCTCCGGTCTGCCAGCAGGGCGGTGCCGGTGGCGGTGACGGCGGTTCCAACACCCAGCAGGAAAAATTCCGCGCGCTGGGCTCTGGCGTGGTGATTAACGCCGACAAGGGCTATGTGGTTACCAATAACCACGTGGTAGAAAATGCCACCAAAATTCAGGTACAGCTGAGCGATGGCCGTCGTTACGATGCCAAAGTGATCGGTAAAGATCCGCTGTCTGACATTGCGCTGATCCAACTGAAAGATGCGAAAAACCTGACAGCCATTAAAGTGGCCGACTCCGATAATCTGCGCGTGGGTGATTACACCGTCGCGATCGGTAACCCTTATGGCCTGGGTGAAACCGTGACTTCCGGTATCGTATCGGCACTGGGTCGTAGTGGTTTGAATGTTGAAAATTACGAGAACTTTATCCAGACCGATGCCGCGATCAACCGGGGTAACTCAGGGGGCGCGCTGGTCAACCTCAACGGTGAGCTGATTGGTATTAACACCGCGATTCTGGCACCAGACGGCGGCAATATCGGTATCGGCTTTGCGATCCCGAGTAACATGGTGAAAAACCTGTCAGCGCAGATGGTCGAATACGGCCAGGTGAAACGCGGTGAACTGGGCATTATGGGCACTGAGTTGAACTCTGAGCTGGCAAAAGCGATGAACGTTGACGCGCAGCGCGGTGCGTTTGTCAGCCAGGTGCTGCCGAACTCTGCGGCGGCGAAAGCCGGTATCAAAGCCGGGGACGTGGTGGTTTCACTCAATAATCGTCCTCTGAGCAGCTTTGCTGCCCTGCGTGCTGAAGTGGGTTCATTGCCAGTGGGCACCAAGCTGGAGCTGGGTCTGCTGCGTGATGGTAAACCGGTGCAAGTGACCGTTGAGCTGCAACAGAGCACCGCAGACAAAGTGCAATCTGCCAATATCTATACCGGCATTGAAGGCGCAGAGCTGAGCAACATCAGCACTGGTGGCCAGAAAGGCGTTCAGGTCGACAGCGTTAAACCGGGCACTGCCGCTGCACGCATCGGTCTGAAGAAAGGTGATGTGATTGTCGGCGTTAACCAGCAGTCCATCGCTAACCTCGGCGAGCTGCGTAAAATCCTCGACGCTAAGCCATCGGTACTGGCGCTGAACATTAAGCGCGCCGATAGCAATCTTTACCTGCTAATGCAGTAATTTCCCTTTAGCGTACTCAAGGCGAACTCCGGTTCGCCTTTTTTCTGTCATACTTAACCCCGTAAATAGTGTGACCTTTGCCACATATCCCGCATAAACTTTGAGGTTAAACGCAGCCGCGTTATGCCAGTGTTTTTGCGGGCGCGTATGCTTTGTGTTTGCTGTTTTTTCGGGAGTGAGAAATGGCTCGCTATCACCTGGATGCTCGTCTGGCTCAGGATATTATTGCCCGTACCGTCAGGGTTATTGATTGTGAAGTACTGGTTGTGGATGTCAGAGGCCGGATTATTGGCAGTAGCGACCGCGAGCAGATTGGGGAATTACATGAAGGCGCGCTACGTTTGCTGGCGCGGAGTCATCTCCCTTCCCATGAGTCCGATGCGGCTTTTTTTACTCAACAGCCCGAAGTTTGTCTGCCTCTGCATCTCGACAGCGAACTGGCTGGCGTGATTGTCTTACGCGGTGAGTCCGGTTCTTTACGCCAGTACGCTGAGCTAGTGGCCATGACGGCCGAAATGATGCTGGTGCAGGCACATCGCCTGAATGCACAACAGCAAGAGAGTCGACAGCGTGAAGAGTTAGTGCTGAGCCTGATTCATCACGATCAGTTAGCGCCTTCTTTACTGGTCTGGGCCGATTTACTCGGTATTGACCCCTGTCTGCCGCGCGTGGCAATTGTGATTGAAGTGGAGAGTGATGTGCAGGATGCCGATGCGGTGTTATCGGCATTGCAACAGTTACAGCACCTCCCGCATTCACTCGAAGCTGGGGATTTGAGCACGCTGGTCTCGTTGACTGAGCTAGTGGTGTTGCGGCCTGCACTCAACAGTGCGGGCGAGTTTGATGCGGATAGCCATCGCCAGCGGATTGAGCACTGGCAAAGCCTGTTGCAGGATCAATCTCCGCTGCGTGTGCGTTTCGCGTTGGGGAACTATTTCACGGGTGCTGGTAGCGTTGCGCGCTCCTGGCGCACCGCGCGTACCACTTTGCGAGTCGGTAAGCAGCGTCAGCCCGAGGCACATGGTTTCTTCTATCAGGATTTAGTCTTACCCGTGTTGCTGGATAACTTGCGGGGTGGCTGGCAGGCCAACGAGCTGGCACGGCCACTCTCGCGCCTGAAAGAACTCGACAGCAACGGGCTGTTACGCCGCACGCTGATTACCTGGTTTCGCTTTAACGTACAGCCTAGCGCGACCGCGCGCGCGTTATCTATTCATCGTAATACGCTGGAGTACCGGCTTAATCGGGTATCGGAGCTGACCGGTCTGGATCTGACCGATTTTGATGATCGTCTGTTGCTGTATGTGGCGTTGCAACTGGATGAGTAATATCCCGTGCGGTTGTTTGATAGAAGGCGATCAAACAACCGCACAGCAATAAGCGGGGATGGCGGGGCGCGCATCCCTGGCAAGATTAACGCCCGTTACGCGTCAGCTGTTCCAGATCGGATTCGATTTCGGCGATCTTGTTCGCGACAACGCTTTCGAGGTGATGCAGATCGGCGAGGATCTTACGTTTCAGATCCACTTCAACCTGATCGCGCTGGCACAGCTGATCCAGCTCATCGATGATGTAACGCAGATTCGGGCTGATCTCCTGAACTTCTTTGTAACCCTGGTTGGCGTGATCGGACACCACCGTTTTGCGCTGGCGTGGGTATTTGAATTTTACGCTTTTGGCAAAAAACTCGCCTTTGTCTTTGCGGAAGTAGATTTTCAGGATGTCGTTATTGGCTTCCTGACGCAGGCTATAGCGGTCGATATCATCCGGATTGGTGATGCCGAGACTCTTCAGATTGTCATACATAATTTCATTCCATCATCATTGAGAGGCGCGCAATTGCACTCTGCTACCCAATAACTGTAGCTCTAAATTTCACAATGACAGCGCGCGGGGAGTTAGCTGGCGCGGATTATGACCTGGATAAAAAACAAACGCAGCAGTTAATTTGCGCAGCGAAGCAGGTTGGCGGGATATTCACGTAAAGAAAAGATGACGGGCTGTAAACAACCCGTCGGAGAGGCTTAGTCGATGGTGCGCAGCAGTTCGTTGATACCGGTTTTCGCGAGGGTTTTCGCGTCAACTTTCTTCACGATCACGGCACAGTACAGGCTGTAGCTGCCATCTTTAGAAGGCAGGTTACCTGAAACCACCACGGAGCCAGCAGGTACGCGGCCGTAGTGAACTTCGCCAGTTTCACGGTCAAAGATTTTGGTGCTCTGGCCGATGTAAACGCCCATTGAGATCACAGAACCTTCTTCAACGATGACACCTTCAACGATCTCTGAACGTGCACCGATGAAGCAGTTATCTTCGATGATGGTTGGGTTAGCCTGCAGTGGCTCCAGTACGCCGCCGATGCCAACGCCGCCAGACAGGTGAACGTTTTTACCGATCTGAGCACATGAACCCACAGTCGCCCAGGTATCAACCATGGTGCCTTCATCAACGTAGGCGCCAATGTTGACGTAAGAAGGCATCAGTACGGTGTTACGTGCAATGAATGCACCCTGACGAACCGCTGCCGGTGGTACTACGCGGAAGCCAGCTTCTTTGAAGCGAGCATCATCCCAGCCAGCGAATTTCATTGGCACTTTGTCGTAGAAACGCGTTTCTGCGCCTTCCATGACCTGATTGTCATTGATGCGGAAAGAGAGCAGCACGGCTTTCTTCAGCCACTGATGCGTTACCCACTGGCCGTCGATCTTTTCAGAGACGCGCAGTGCACCACTGTCCAGCAGGGCAATAACCTGGTTAATGGCTTCACGAGTAACGGTATCAACGCTGGTTGGCGTGATATCGGCACGGCGCTCGAAGGCAGTTTCAATAACGCTCTGTAACTGTTGCATAATTATTTCCTGAGTCTGTCTTAGCGAATGTCCGGCCTGTACCGGACGTGAATCTGGATCACACTTTATCGTTTGGATTAAGGGCTTCTGTCAACCGTTGTTGCAATACCGCCTGCATTTTAGCGTCAAGTGCGCGGCGTTCGCTATTTGCCAGAATAAACAAATCCTCTACGCGTTCACCGATGGTGCTGATCCGCGCGCCATGGAGCGAGACGCCCAAATCAGCGAACACTTCACCCACGCGTGCCAGCAAACCAGGCTGGTCTAACGCCACCAGTTCAAGGTAGCTCCGTCTGTCTGTGTGGCCAGGCAAGAAGTTAACTTCGGTGTCTACGCTGAAGTGTTTCAGACGCGAAGAGGCGCGGCGCGTGCGCGGAGGCACCCACTCGGTATGGGCAATAGATTGTTCCAGCGCCTGAATAATCATCAGATGGCGATCCGCCGCCAGGGGGCTGCCATCCGGCTCCAGCACAATAAACGTGTCCATTGCCATTCCATCCCGGCTGGTAAAGATTTGCGCATCGTGCACGCTGAGATTACGCCGATCGAGCTCACCCGCCACGGCGGCAAACAGATAAGGACGGTCTGGACTCCAGATGAAGATTTCCGTGCCGCCGCGCGTGGCTTGCGGGCTAACCAACACCAGCGGTTTATTCAGGTCATGATCCATCAGATGGCGTGCATGCCACGCTAACTGGTTCGGCGTGTGACGCAGGAAATATTCGGCCCGGCAGCGTCGCCAGATTTCATTCAGGCGCTCTTCGTTGATGTTATCCATGCGTAACAGGGCCAGTGCCTGTAGGCGGTGATGGCGGACGCGATCGCGCAGGTCTGGGCTGTTTTCCATACCGCGACGCAGCTGTTTTTCGGTGGCGAAGAACAGCTCGCGCAACAGGCTCTGTTTCCAGCTGTTCCACAAGCTCTCATTGGTGGCGCAGATGTCGGCCACGGTTAAACACACCAGATAGCGCAGGCGGTTTTCGTTTTGCATCACTTCAGCAAACTGCTGAATTTCGGTCGGGTCCTGAATGTCGCGACGTTGCGCGGTGACAGACATTAACAGGTGATGACGTACCAGCCAGGCAACCAGTTGCATCTCGCGTGAGTTCAGCCCATGCAGCTCTGCGAATTCAATGGCATCTTGCGCACCGAGAATGGAGTGATCGCCGTGGCGGCCCTTCGCAATATCGTGCAGCAGAGCAGCCATGAGCAGTAACTCTTGCTGGGGCAAGCGTGGCCATAGTTCAACACACAGCGGGTGCATCGGGCGGGTGGCTTCATCTGCGAAGCTTTCCAGCTTTTGCAGCACGCGGATGGTGTGTTCATCCACGGTGTAGGCATGGAACAGATCAAACTGCATCTGACCCACGATATGCCCCCACAGTGGGGTATAAGCCCATAGCACGCTGTGACGGTGCATCGGCACCAGCGCACGGCGCACCGCACCCGGATGGCGCAAAATCGCCATAAACAGCTGGCGCGCTTCCGGGATCTGACACAGCGGCTGCGCCAGGTGGCGACGCGCGAAGCGAAGGTGCCGTAGCGTTGTGGAGTAGATCCCACTGATATTTTCGTTACGCACCATCACGTAGAACATGCGCAAAATTGACTCTGGCTCGCGGACAAACAGCGTTTCATCGCGCAGGTCAATCAGGCTGCCACGTAGCTGAAACTCATCGTCCAGTGGACGCGGCTTTTCCGTGGTAGAGAGCGCCAGAATGGCTTCATCAAACAGCTGGAGCAGCATGTGATTCAGCTCGCCAATGCGGTGCGTGACGCGGTAGAAATCCTTCATCATACGTTCAACCGGCTCGTTGCCTTCGCCCTGGTATTTCAGGCGTTGTGCCACGGTCAGCTGGCGATCAAACAGCAGGCGGTTGTCATAGCGAGTGAGGGTGAGATGCAGCGCAAAACGGATACGCCAGAGAAAGAGCTGACACTCGTTCAGTTCATTACGCTCTGCTTCGGTCAGAAAGCCAAAACCCACCATCTCACTTAAGGTGGTGGCACCAAAGTGCCGCCGCGCGACCCACTGCAACATATGAATATCGCGCAGCCCACCGGGGCTGCTTTTGATATCCGGTTCCAGATTGTAGCTGGTGCCGTGATAGCGCTGATGGCGTTCATTTTGCTCATCAATTTTTGCGGCAAAGAACTGGGCTGAAGGCCAGAAGCCATCACTGAAGACGTTTTTCTGCATCTCAAGGAACAGTGCAACATCCCCGCTCAACATGCGGGACTCCACCAGGTTGGTGGCGATAGTGAGGTCAGAGAGGCCTTCCAGTAGGCACTCTTCAAGCGTGCGTACGCTGTGACCCACTTCCAGCTTGAGATCCCACATCAGGGTTAACAGGGCGCTGGTCTGCGCTGCGGCTTCCTCATCCAGCGGTGTGCGGCTGAGGATCAGAATATCGATATCAGACAGCGGGTGTAGTTCGCCACGGCCATAACCGCCTACCGCGACCAGCGTTATCGCAGGGAGGGCATCGAAGCCAAAAAAGCGCCACAGGCGGCGTAACAGACGGTCAATATAGCGGGTACGAGCAGCGATAAGATTTTCCACGGGCTCACCCGCATCAAACGCGGTGGCCAGCAGATGATTAAAGTGTTCCAGCCGCTGTTTGAGCTGATCCCGTGTCAGGCTGTCATCATCCCAGTGGGCCGCAGAGTCTTTTAACCCTTTTCTTACTTCATCAGTGAGGATCGCGCTCATTCAGTATTCCTGGTCAAATGACATAAAAAAGCCGGCTCGGGGCCGGCTTTTAGCAAATCAGGAGAAGATCACCCCTCGTTGACTAACACTCTTTCGATGGTGTCGTCGCTGCGCAGGGTGAGGATCTCACAGCCGTTATCAGTCACCACAATAGTATGCTCGTATTGCGCCGACAAGCTGCGATCCTTGGTTTTCACCGTCCAGCCATCCTTCATGGTACGGATGCGGTAATCACCAGCATTGACCATTGGCTCTACGGTAAATGTCATGCCCGCCTGCAGCACGACGCCGCCATCATCGGTGTCGTAGTGCAGAACCTGTGGCTCTTCGTGGAAACCTTTACCAATGCCGTGGCCACAGTATTCGCGCACCACAGAAAAGTTCTGTGCTTCAACGAATTGCTGAATGGCGCGACCCAGTTCACGCAGGCGGATGCCTGGCTTCACCAGACGCAGTGACAGATAAAGACTCTCTTGAGTAATGCGGCACAGGCGCTCACCCAAAATGGTCGGTTTACCCACGATGAACATTTTTGACGTGTCGCCGTGGTATTCATCTTTGATCACGGTGACATCAATGTTGACGATATCGCCATCTTTTAACAGACGGTCATCACTTGGGATGCCGTGACAGACCACTTCATTGATTGAGATACAGACGGATTTCGGGAAGCCGTGATAGCCCAGGCAAGCAGAGATGGCTTGCTGCTGCTGAGTAATGTGCTCATGGCACAGGCGATCCAGCTCGGCGGTGGAAATGCCAGGCTTAACGTGGGGAGCGATCATCTCCAGCACTTCCGCCGCCAGGCGGCCAGCCACGCGCATTTTTTCGATTTCTTCAGGGGTCTTGAGTGAGATTGCCATTAAATTCATCCGCAGTGCCGCTTTTTTGGGCAATAATTAATGCTGTGCTGTTATGTTAGCAGTCTGAAAAAGGGCTGCCAAACAGTTCACAGCCTGCGGACGTCGGGTGAACAATGATTGGCGTATTACTGCTCATTATGGTATAAAGCGCGCCGACGATTCTCTGTGCGGTCGTAAGACTTCGCAGGAAACGCAATCTGAGTAATGTGTGCTGCACACCACTGGTGGGTAGCCATTACCAAAAATCTCAATTGTGTCTTAAAACACACATGTATCGACACATACGCCGGGGTGCCTTGAAAGAGGTCGGTTGTATGGGATACATGGAGGCCCAACCCCAATCTTACTTTAGAGGTAATCATGGCAACTGTTTCAATGCGCGACATGCTCAAGGCTGGTGTACACTTCGGTCACCAGACCCGTTACTGGAACCCGAAAATGAAGCCATTCATCTTCGGCGCTCGTAACAAGGTTCACATCATCAACCTCGAGCAGACTGTACCAATGTTCAACGAAGCTCTGGCTGAGTTGCAGAAGATTTCTTCACGTAAAGGCAAAATCCTTTTCGTTGGTACTAAGCGCGCTGCTGCCGAAGCTATCAAAGAGTCAGCTCTGAGCTGTGACCAGTACTTCGTTAACCACCGCTGGTTGGGTGGTATGCTGACCAACTGGAAAACCGTTCGTCAGTCAATCAAACGTCTGAAAGATCTGGAAACTCAGTCTCAGGACGGTACTTTCGACAAACTGACCAAGAAAGAAGCACTGATGCGTGCTCGTGAACTGGCCAAGCTGGAAAACAGCCTGGGCGGTATCAAAGACATGGGCGGTCTGCCGGATGCACTGTTCGTAGTTGACGCTGATCACGAACACATCGCGATCAAAGAAGCAAACAACCTGGGTATCCCAGTATTTGCTATCGTTGATACCAACTCTGATCCAGACGGTGTTGATTTCGTTATCCCTGGTAACGACGATGCAATCCGTGCTGTAAGCCTGTACCTGACTGCCGTTGCGACCACCGTGCGCGAAGGCCGTTCACAGGACCTGGCTGAGCAGGCTGAAGAAGCTGCCTTAGAAGGTTAATAAGGTTTGCTCTTTCTGAGAGCCCTTAGACTTCAGATGTGATCTGCTAAGGGGCCGCGAAGGCCCCTTTATTTTATCTCACCCTGTCACGCGGGCTGTGGTTCGCGGGGCAGAGTAAATTTTCCGCAACAAGTTTCTGACAGTGTGAATACACCCAGAGACGAATCGAGGATTATGGAATGGCTGAAATTACCGCAGCACTGGTAAAAGAACTGCGTGAGCGTACTGGCGCAGGCATGATGGACTGCAAAAAAGCGCTGACTGAAGCGAGCGGCGACATCGAGCTGGCAATTGAGAACATGCGTAAATCTGGCGCAATCAAAGCCGCTAAGAAAGCAGGCAACGTTGCTGCTGATGGCGTGATCAAAACCAAAATCGTTGACGGTTATGGCGTGATTCTGGAAGTAAACTGCCAGACTGACTTCGTAGCAAAAGATGGCGGTTTCCAGGCGTTTGCTGACAAAGTTCTGGATGCAGCAACTGCTGGCAAAATCACCGACGTTGAAGTTCTGAAAGCGCAGTTCGAAGAAGAGCGCGTTGCACTGGTTGCTAAAATCGGTGAGAACATCAACATCCGTCGTGTTGCTCTCCTGGAAGGTGCAGAGCTGAACTCTTACCAGCACGGCGCACGTATCGGCGTTCTGGTTTCTACCACTGGTGCTAACGAAGAACTGAGCAAGCAAGTTGCAATGCACGTTGCTGCAAGCAAGCCAGAATTCGTTAAGCCAGAAGACGTTTCTGCAGACGTGGTAGCGAAAGAGTACCAGATTCAGCTGGACATCGCGATCGAGTCAGGCAAGCCTAAAGAAATCGCTGAGAAAATGGTTGAAGGCCGTATGAAGAAATTCACCGGCGAAGTTTCTCTGACTGGTCAGGCTTTCGTTATCGATCCTGCTAAAACCGTTGGTCAGGCTCTGAAAGAGCAGGGCGCAGACGTGATTAACTTCATCCGCTTCGAAGTGGGTGAAGGCATTGAGAAAGTTGAAGCTGACTTCGCAGCAGAAGTTGCTGCAATGTCTAAGCAGTCTTAATGCTCTGAAAGAACCGCCAGAAGGCGGTTCTTTTTTGTCTGTGGTTGGCTCCAGCCAATTATCAGATTTTTTTCAGTCTCCTCCCACTAGCAATTCCGTTGCACTAAGTGGATGATTGACCAGATTTATTGCTCCTATTCATCATATCTTCCAGGAAGAATCGACCATGGCGACCAACGCGAAACCTGTTTATCAACGTATCCTGTTAAAACTGAGTGGCGAAGCCCTTCAAGGCGCTGAAGGTTTTGGCATTGACGCAAGCGTATTAGACCGTATGGCGCAGGAGGTCAAAGAGCTGGTTGAATTGGGTATTCAGGTTGGCGTAGTGATCGGTGGAGGCAACCTGTTCCGTGGCGCAGGCCTGGCACAAGCTGGTATGAACCGCGTAGTAGGCGACCACATGGGAATGCTGGCAACCGTGATGAACGGCCTGGCAATGCGTGATGCACTGCACCGCGCCTATGTGAATGCACGCCTGATGTCCGCAATCCCATTAAACGGCGTTTGTGACAACTACAGCTGGGCTGAAGCGATCAGCTTGCTGCGTAATAACCGCGTCGTGATTTTCTCAGCAGGTACGGGTAACCCGTTCTTTACTACTGATTCTGCTGCATGTTTGCGCGGCATTGAAATCGAAGCGGATGTGGTGCTGAAAGCCACTAAAGTTGACGGCGTCTATTCTGCCGATCCAGTAAAAAATCCGGATGCAACCCTGTACGATCAACTGACTTATGCTGAAGTACTCGAACGTGAGCTGAAAGTGATGGATCTGGCGGCGTTTACGCTGGCTCGTGACCATCAACTGCCGATTCGCGTCTTCAACATGAACAAGCCTGGCGCACTGCGCCGCGTAGTGATGGGTGAAAAAGAAGGCACTCTGATTACGCATTAATACCCGCCACAGCATAAAATAGGGTATATTCTGGGTGCGTTGGGCACAGGCACAACGCACCGTTCAGGATGATCGATAGCTATCGATACCGCTTCCGGCACGGCCGGAAATGGCCAGGTCAAACCGAATCCAAGGGTTTCAACGTGATTAACGATATTACAAAAGATGCTTACGTACGCATGGAAAAATGCGTAGAAGCGTTCAAAAATACCATCAGCAAAGTGCGCACTGGTCGTGCTTCGCCTGCTTTACTCGACGGCATTGTGGTTTCTTACTACGGCACGCCAACCCCACTGCGTCAGTTGGCGTCAGTGACGGTTGAAGATTCACGTACACTGAAAATCAACGTGTTTGATCGCTCTCTGAGCGCCGCCGTTGAGAAAGCTATCATGGCTTCTGACCTCGGTCTGAACCCAAGCTCAGCCGGTACTGACATTCGTGTTCCGCTGCCAGCACTGACCGAAGAACGTCGTAAAGACCTGACCAAAATTGTTCGTGCAGATGCCGAGCAGGGTCGTGTCTCTGTGCGTAACGTTCGTCGTGATGCTAACGACAAGATCAAAGCGCTGCTGAAAGATAAAGAGATCAGCGAAGACGACGAACGTCGTGCGCAAGATGATATCCAGAAAAAAACCGATGCCTACATCAAACTGATTGATGCTGCATTGGCTGAAAAAGAGAAGGAACTGATGGATTTCTAATCCCGTCAGGTTCTGCCCAAAACGCCGTACAGAAAGCTGTTCATAAGAATGTGCTCTCTTGCGGCGTTTTACATTGTGCCTGATTGCAAAAAAGGCCTGTTTTTCCCCCTACATGGATAGCCACATGAAGCGACTCACAATCCTCGGCTCAACCGGTTCTATCGGTGTCAGCACGCTTTCGGTAGTCAGCCAGAATCCCCATCTTTACCAGGTTGTCGCTTTGGTCGCCGGACAAAACGTCGCGGTGATGGCTGAACAGTGTCTGGCCTTTAAGCCACGCTACGCATCAATGGCGGATGAAGCCTCTGCTGTGGCTCTGCGTGAACGACTGAGAGCACTCAATCTTGATACTGAAGTGCTCTCCGGCGTTCAGGCCGCTTGCGAGTTGGCAGCCCTGGATGACGTCGATCAGGTGATGGCGGCGATTGTCGGTGCTTCGGGCCTGCTGCCTACTCTGGCGGCGATCCGCGCGGGTAAAACCGTGCTATTGGCGAATAAAGAATCACTGGTCACTTGCGGCCGTTTATTTATGGAGGCCGTGCAACAGCACCAGGCCCAGTTGTTACCGGTTGATAGCGAACATAACGCGATTTTTCAGAGTTTACCGGCTTCCATCCAGCATCAGTTAGGATACGCTGACCTGCGAGATAACGGCATTGAGTCGGTTATCCTTACGGGATCGGGTGGCCCTTTTCGTGACACGCCACTGCAGGATTTAGCGGCGATGTCACCGGATCAAGCTTGTGCGCATCCGAACTGGTCAATGGGGCGTAAAATCTCCGTTGATTCGGCCACCATGATGAATAAAGGTCTCGAATACATTGAAGCCCGCTGGCTGTTTAACGCCAGTGCAGCACAGATGGAAGTCATATTGCATCCGCAATCGGTCATCCACTCGATGGTGCGCTACTGCGATGGCAGTGTACTGGCGCAGCTCGGCTCACCCGATATGCGAACGCCGATAGCCCACAGCATGGCATGGCCTCAGCGCATTCAGGCTGGCGTGACACCACTGGACTTCACGCGAATGGCCTCTCTGACCTTCGCGGAGCCGGATTTTTCACGTTATCCCTGCCTGAAGCTGGCAATTGATGCCTGTGACACAGGGCAGGTGGCGACAACCACCCTGAATGCAGCCAATGAAATTGCTGTGGCTGCCTTCCTCAACCATCAGATCCGGTTCACGGATATTGCCGCCCTGAACAGTGAGGTGCTGGCGAAAGTGGTGTCTGCGGAGCCGGAGTCGGTGGAAGCCGTGATTGAAATTGACCGTCAGGCTCGAATGGCGGCAGAGGCGTTGCTGCCGCGATTTTCGCTGGCAGGGTAGGCGCACGCCCCTGCTATTTGTTCGATTCGGGTGATAATGGTATAGTCGCTGGCTCTCATTTGATGGCGTAGCACCGGATAGGGTGGGTGCCGTGGGGTTGTTGTCGGGATGTTTACCAGGCGCAATGTATTCAGAAACCACAGTATTTCTGATGAAAGGAATTGATAACGCGTTATGTCGTCCAACAATCACAACAAAACTGATGACCTGCACGGAAGTGGACCGCGTCATGTGGCCATCATTATGGATGGCAACGGCCGCTGGGCAAAAAACCGGGGCAAACTGCGTATTTCTGGGCATCGCGCAGGCGTTAAAGCTGTGCGTCGCGCGGTCAGCTTCGCGGTAAGCAATAATCTTGAGGCGCTCACGCTCTATGCGTTCAGCAGTGAAAACTGGAGCCGCCCGTCTCAGGAAGTCTCAGCGCTGATGGAGCTGTTTGTCTGGGCGCTCGACAGCGAAGTAAAGAACCTGCATAAACATAACGTTCGTTTGCGAGTTATCGGGGATACCAGCCGTTTCAATACGCGTATCCAGGAGCGGATTCGTCGCTCTGAAGAGTTAACTCAGCAAAACAATGGACTGACACTCAACATCGCTGCTAACTACGGTGGTCGTTGGGATATTATCCAGGGTGCCAAAAAACTGGCGGAGCAGGTACAGGAAGGGTTACTGCGTCCTGACCAGATCACGGAAGAACATCTGGCTCCGCATCTCTGCATGCAGGAGCTGGCGCCAGTGGATTTAGTAATAAGGACCGGGGGAGAGCATCGGATCAGTAATTTCCTGCTGTGGCAAATCGCCTATGCGGAGTTTTACTTTAGCGATGTTCTCTGGCCTGATTTTGATGAACATGTTTTTGAAGGTGCAATAAATGCATTCTCTCTGCGGGAGCGCCGTTATGGTGGCGCAGCGCCTGGCGGTGCCTGAGCACACTGGGGGTAACCTTTGCTGAAGTCTCGTTTGATTACCGCGTTGATTCTTATTCCGCTGGTGATCGCCGCGCTGTTTTGGTTACCCATTGTTGGCTTTGCGATTACAACCATTATCATCTGTATGCTTGCCGCCTGGGAATGGGGGCAACTGGCCGGATTAGCAACACGTCAGCAGCGTATCTGGCTGGCACTGTTGTGTGGTCTGCTCTTGGCTGGGATGCTGTTTATGCTCCCACCGTATCAGCGTGATGTGCATTTGCCTCAGGTCGCTATGTCGCTGTGGGCTTCACTGGCCTGGTGGATTGCAGCTCTGCTGTTAGTACTTACTTACCCTTCATCTGCGGCGCTGTGGCGGCATTCCCGTCCGTTGCGTCTGCTGTTCGGCATTCTTACGTTGGTGCCGTTTTTCTGGGGCATGATTGCCCTGCGTCAGTATCACTATGACATCGACCACTTTGCAGGTGCATGGTGGCTGCTGTTCGTTATGTTCCTGGTCTGGGGTGCAGATTCTGGTGCCTATATGTTTGGCAAGCTGTTTGGCAAACACAAGCTGGCACCGAAAGTCTCACCGGGTAAAACCTGGGAAGGCTTCCTTGGCGGGTTACTCTCTTCCGCACTGATTGCCTGGCTATTCGCCCTGTTTGCGCCGTTGACGATTGCCGCGACGACGCTGGTGATTTGCGCTGTAATTGCTGCTCTGGCCTCTGTACTGGGCGATTTGACAGAAAGCATGTTCAAGCGTGAAGCGGGTATTAAGGACAGTGGTCATTTAATTCCTGGTCACGGTGGCATTCTCGATCGTATTGATAGCCTGACGGCTGCTGTGCCGGTGTTTGCCTGCCTGCTGTTGCTGGTCTTCCATACTCTCTAAGGACAGGCGAATATGTTGAACATACTCTGGAGTTTTGCGGCCTTTATCATTGCACTGGGCGTGTTGATCACCGTGCATGAGTTTGGTCATTTTTGGGTGGCACGTCGCTGTGGGATTCGTGTTGAACGCTTTTCGATTGGGTTCGGCAAAGCGTTATGGCAGCGCCGTGACAAGCAAGGCACCGAGTATGTTATTGCCCTGATTCCTCTTGGCGGCTACGTCAAAATGCTTGATGAACGCGTCGAAAGCGTTCCGGCAGAGCTGCGTCATCAAGCCTTCAACAATAAACCTGTCTGGCAGCGCGCTTCTGTGATTGCGGCGGGCCCCATCGCTAATTTCATTTTTGCTATTTTTGCCTATTGGGTGGTGTTCATCCACGGTGTGCCGGGTGTTCGCCCGGTTATTGCTGAAATTAGCGGCGGATCTATCGCGGCGGAAGCGCAAATTACGTCCGGGATGGAACTTAAAGCCGTAGATGGTATCGAAACGCCTGATTGGGATGCAGTGCGAATGGCGCTGATTGGTAAAATCGGTGACACTTCGACCACAGTTACGGTGGCGCAGTTTGGTGAAAGCGCAACCCAGCAAAAGACACTGGATCTCCGTCACTGGCAGTTTGAGCCAGATAAGCAGGACCCCGTAACGTCAATGGGCATGCGTCCTCGTGGCCCGCAAATTGAAACTACACTGGCGGAAGTGCAAGCTAACTCACCTGCCAGTAAAGCCGGTTTGCAAGCGGGCGACAGGATCGTTAAAGTCGATGGTCAGTCTTTAACGCAGTGGCAGGATTTTGTTACTCAGGTGCGTGACAGCGCCGGTAAGAACATGGCGCTGGAGGTGGATCGTAAAGGGGAGTCGTTGCAGCTAACGATGACGCCAGAAGCGAACGCCAAAGCACATAACACAGGTTTTGCTGGGGTAATCCCTCGGGTGATTCCTCTGCCAGAAGAGTACAAAACGGTCAGGCAGTATGGCGCGTTCTCCGCTATTGGCGAAGCAACGGCGAAAACCTGGCAACTGATGAAGTTGACAGTCACCATGCTGGGCAAGTTAATCACAGGCGATGTAAAGCTGAACAACCTGAGTGGGCCAATTTCGATTGCGCAAGGTGCCGGGATGTCAGCAGAGTATGGGTTGATTTATTACCTGATGTTCCTGGCGTTGATTAGCGTCAATCTGGGCATCATCAACCTGTTCCCATTGCCGGTATTAGATGGTGGGCACTTACTGTTCCTGGCGATCGAAAAGATCAAAGGCGGACCGGTGTCCGAACGAGTTCAGGACTTCAGTTATCGCATTGGTTCGGTTTTACTGGTGCTGTTAATGGGGCTTGCACTTTTCAATGATTTCTCACGTCTGTAACAGCGGGAAAGCGGACAGACGCGGGATGTGTTAGGAAAACGCATAATAACGATGGCGATGAAAAAGTTGCTCATAGCGTCGCTGCTGTTTAGCAGCGCCACCGTTTACGGTGCAGACAATTTCGTGGTGAAAGACATTCATTTCGAAGGCTTGCAGCGAGTCGCCGTCGGCGCGGCTCTGCTGAGTATGCCAGTTCGCGTAGGGGACACGGTGAGCGATGATGACATCCGCAACACCATCCGTTCTCTGTTTGCGACCGGCAACTTTGAAGATGTACAGGTCTTACGCGACGGAACTACCCTGATCGTCGAGGTCAAGGAACGCCCCACCATTGCCAGCATTACCTTTAGCGGTAACAAAGCCATTAAAGAGGATCAGCTTAAGCAGAACCTCGAAGCTTCTGGTGTCCGTGTAGGTGAAGCTCTGGATCGCACCACGCTCTCTTCCATTGAGAAAGGGCTGGAGGATTTCTACTACAGCGTCGGTAAATATACCGCAAGCGTCAAAGCGATTGTGACACCGCTGCCGCGTAACCGTGTAGATCTGAAATTCGTCTTCCAGGAAGGTGTGTCTGCCAAGATTCAGCAGATCAACATTGTGGGCAACAAAGCGTTCAACTCTGATGAGCTGATTTCACGCTTCCAGCTGCGCGATGAAGTGCCATGGTGGAACCTGGTTGGCGATCGCAAATATCAGAAGCAGAAACTGGCTGGGGATCTCGAAACCCTGCGCAGCTTCTACCTCGATCGCGGTTATGCCCGCTTCAATATCGATTCGACGCAGGTCAGCCTGACGCCGGATAAAAAAGGCATTTATATCACGGTAAACATCACCGAAGGCGATCAGTACAAGATTGCCGGTGTGATTGTGAACGGTGATATGGCGGGTCACTCCGCTGAAATCGAACATCTGACGCACATTCCAAACGGTGAGCTGTACAACGGCACCAAAGTGACGCAGATGGAAGATGACATCAAAAAACTGCTTGGCCGTTATGGTTACGCCTATCCACGCGTGCAGACGCAGCCTGAAATCAATGACGCAGATAAAACAGTAAAACTGCATATCAGCGTTGATGCAGGTAATCGTTACTACGTGCGTAAAGTACGTTTCGAAGGTAACGACACCTCAAAAGATGCAGTGCTGCGCCGTGAAATGCGCCAGATGGAAGGGGCATGGCTGGGGAGCGACCTGGTTGATCAGGGTAAAGAGCGCCTCAACCGTACCGGTTACTTTGAAACCGTTGATACTGATACGCAGCGCGTACCAGGTACGACGGATCAGGTTGATGTTGTCTACAAAGTTAAAGAGCGCAACACCGGTACGTTCAACTTCGGCGTGGGCTACGGCACCGAAAGTGGTGTGAGCTTCCAGGTTGGCGTGACGCAGGATAACTGGCTTGGCACCGGTAATACCGTGGGTATTAGCGGAACCAAGAACGACTACCAGACCTATGCTGAACTGTCGATGACCAACCCGTACTTCACCGTGGATGGTGTAAGTCTGGGCGGACGCCTGTTCTACAACGACTTTAAAGCTGATGATGCGGATCTCTCCGACTATACCAACAAGAGTTATGGTTTAGACGGTACGCTGGGCTTCCCAATCAATGAGAACAACTCATTGCGTGCGGGCCTTGGCTGGACGCACAACAGCCTGTCGAACATGCAGCCGCAAATTGCGATGTGGCGTTATCTCGACTCTGTAGGTCATGCGCAGGGCATCAATAGTCGTGGTACTTACACGACCGATGACTTCACGTTCAACTACGGTTGGACCTATAACACGCTGGACCGTGGTTTCTTCCCGACGGCAGGTAACCGTACCAACCTGAACGGAAAAATCACGATCCCGGGTTCAGATAACAGCTTCTATAAAGCAACGCTGGATACGCAGCAGTATGTTCCGCTTAACCGCGATCACACCTGGGTTATTCTGGGTCGTGGCCGTATTGGTTATGGCGGCGGTCTCGGCGGCAAAGAGATGCCGTTCTACGAGAACTTCTATGCGGGCGGCTCCAGCTCTGTGCGCGGCTTCCAGTCCAATACCATTGGTCCTAAAGCTGCCTACTATAATGACAGTTCGTATACCTGCTCCGGCTCGAATGCGATCTGTAAATCCGATGATGCCGTGGGCGGTAACGCGATGGCGACGGCCAGCCTTGAGCTGATTACGCCAACGCCGTTCGTCAGCGAAAAATATGCTAACTCGTTGCGTACTTCTGTATTCCTTGATGCAGGTACGGTTTGGGATACCAAATGGCAGAACACGGCAGAAACCCGTGCTGCAGGTATTCCTGACTACAGCGATCCAAACAATATTCGCGTATCCTCGGGTGTTGCATTGCAATGGATGTCTCCGCTAGGACCGTTGGTCTTCTCCTATGCGCAGCCCATTAAGAAAGTCGAGGGAGATAAATCAGAGCAGTTCCAGTTTAACATTGGTAAAACCTGGTAAAGCTCTGAGCAGGGAAGTGTAAATACCGTCTTGCATGCGTGCAGCTATACTATGCTGCCGCTGCAAACACACACGTTGAGGGTAAGGAGTTTATAGTGAAAAAGTTGTTCTGTGCCGCTGCTCTGGGTCTTGCATTCGCAGCATCTGCTGGCGTACAAGCTGCTGAAAAAATCGCTGTTGTTAACCTGGGTCAGGTTTTCCAGCAGTCTCCACAGCGTGCTACTGTTGCTCAGCAGCTGGAAAATGAGTTCAAAGGCCGTGCTTCTGACCTTCAGGCTCAGCAGAATAAAATCCAGGGTGAAATCCAGGATCTGCAGCGTAATGCTTCAACCATGAAAGCCAGCGACCGCACCAAAAAAGAGAAGCAGATTGCTTCTGAGCGCGCTGCTTTTGAACAGAAAGCGCAGGCTTTCGAACAAGACAACCAGAAGCGTCAGGGCGAAGAGCGTACCAAGCTGCTGCAAAAAATTCAGACCGCAGTTCAGTCTGTAGCGAAGAGCGGTGGATACGATCTGGTTCTGGATTCTCAGGCAGTGCTGTACTCCTCTGCTGATGCAAAAGACATTACTGCTGACGTTGTAAAACAGGTTAAATAATTAATGTCTTCGATTCGACTCGCTGAATTAGCCCAGCAGTTGGATGCAGAATTGCACGGAGATGGCGATATCGCCATCTCCGGCATTGCTTCTATGGCATCCGCAGTAACTGGCCAAATTACTTTTCTCTCTAACAGTCGCTACCGCGAGCAGCTCGCTGAGTGCCATGCCTCGGCTGTGGTGCTGACGGAAGCAGATCTGGCGTGGTGCCACACGGCTGCCCTGGTCGTTAAAAATCCTTATCTTACCTATGCTCGTATGGCGCAGCTGCTGGATACAACGCCACAGCCGGCCCAGAACATTGCACCGAGTGCGGTTATCGATCCCACTGCCAAATTGGGCAACAACGTCTCGATTGGCGCCAACGCGGTGATCGAATCCGACGTGGAACTGGGTGATAACGTCGTCATTGGTGCGGGTTGTTTTGTCGGTAAGAAAACTCGGATTGGTCGCGGTTCTCGCCTGTGGGCCAACGTGACGGTTTACCATGAGATTCAGATTGGGCAAGATTGCCTGATCCAGTCAGGCACAGTCATTGGTGCCGATGGCTTTGGTTACGCCAACGACCGTGGCAACTGGATTAAAATTCCTCAGCTAGGTGCCGTTATTATCGGCGATCGCGTCGAAATTGGCGCTTGTACCACCATTGATCGCGGTGCTCTGGATAACACTCTGATCGGCAATGGTGTTATCATAGACAACCAGTGTCAGATCGCCCACAACGTGGTGATCGGTGATAACACTGCGGTTGCTGGCGGTGTGATTATGGCCGGCAGTCTCAAAATTGGACGTTATTGCATGATTGGCGGTGCCAGCGTCATTAACGGCCATATGGAGATCTGCGACAAAGTTACCGTAACCGGTATGGGAATGGTAATGCGGCCAATCACGGAACCTGGGGTATACTCTTCGGGCATTCCGTTGCAACCCAACAAAACCTGGCGCAAAACTGCTGCGCTGGTGATGAATATCGATGAGATAAGCAAACGCTTAAAAGCCATCGAGCGTAAAGTCGGCAAAGACGACTAAGCGCCATCCCACGACTGACCGGCTTTTCATAATAATGATGCTAAGCGCGGAAGCCAGGAATATTGAGCTGATTTGCGGCCTGCGAACGATCGTTTTGATCTGTGCAGGCCGTGTTATTGATGTCATCCGCATTTTTTAGGACAGGAAGAGTATTTTGACAACTGAAACTCATACTCTGAACATTGAAGAGATTGTTGAGCTATTGCCACACCGCTACCCGTTTTTGTTGGTAGATCGCGTTCTGGAGTGGCGAGACCACGAGTACTTAAAAGCTGTTAAGAATGTTTCCGTGAACGAGCCGTTTTTCCAGGGCCACTTCCCTGGTAAACCGATTTTCCCGGGTGTACTGATTCTTGAAGCTATGGCTCAGGCCACAGGCATTCTGGCGTTTAAGAGCGTCGGCAAACTGGAACCTGGTGAACTGTACCTGTTCGCAGGTATCGATGATGCTCGCTTCAAACGCCCTGTAGTACCAGGCGACCAGATGATTATGGAAGTCACATTCGAGAAAACCCGTCGTGGCGTTACGCGCTTTAAAGGCGTTGCTACCGTTGATGGTAAAATTGTCTGTGAAGCCACCATGATGTGTGCCCGCAGCCGGGAGGCGTAATCTGTGATTGATTCAACCGCCAGCATTCATCCAAGTTCTGTCATTGAGGATGGGGCCATTATCGGGCCCAACGTGCACATCGGTCCCTTCTGTTTCATCGGGGCAAATGTGGAGATTGGTGAAGGGACATTTCTGAAATCCCATGTGGTGGTCAATGGCCATACGCGTATTGGGAAAGATAATCAGATCTTCCAGTTCGCTTCTATCGGCGAGGTGAATCAGGATCTGAAATACGTCGGCGAACCGACCCGTGTCGAAATCGGCGACCGTAACCGTATCCGTGAAAGCGTGACTATTCACCGTGGTACGGTGCAGGGCGGCAACGTCACCCGGATTGGCAGCGATAACCTGCTGATGGTTAATGCGCACATTGCACATGACTGTATTGTGGGTAACCGCTGTATTTTCGCGAATAACGCTACACTGGGCGGCCACGTTACCGTGGATGATTTCGCCATCATCGGTGGTATGACGGCAGTTCACCAGTGGTGCACCATTGGTGCTCACGTAATGGTGGGTGGTTGTTCTGGCGTTGCCCAGGACGTACCGCCGTATGTGATTGCTCAAGGCAACCACGCGACGCCATTTGGTATCAACATTGAAGGTTTGAAGCGTCGTGGTTTCAGCAAAGAAGCGCTGCACGCGATTCGTAACGCCTACAAACTGTTGTACCGCAGCGGCAGAACACTGGATGAAGTCAAACCTGAAATCGAAGAACTGGCAAAACAGCACAGCGAAGTTCAGCCGTTCTACGACTTCTTTGACCGTTCCACCCGTGGATTAATTCGCTAATCCATGTCAGTGCGTCCCCTTACGATAGCCCTGGTCGCCGGAGAAACCTCCGGCGATATTCTTGGTGCAGGTCTCATTCGTGCTATCAAAGCACGCCATCCTGAAGCACGCTTTGTCGGTGTTGCGGGCCCGCGTATGCAGGCCGAGGGCTGTGAAGCCTGGTATGAGATGGAAGAGCTAGCGGTGATGGGCATTGTTGAAGTGCTCGGTCGCTTGCCGCGGTTGATGAAAATCGGCCGTGACCTGACGCAGCGCTTCACTGCGCTGCAACCCGATGTCTTTGTCGGCATTGATGCACCCGATTTTAATCTGACGCTGGAAGGGCGTTTGAAACGTGCCGGTATCCGTACCGTGCATTACGTCAGTCCTTCGGTGTGGGCGTGGCGACAAAAGCGTGTTTTCAAAATTGGCCGCAACACGCACATGGTGTTGGCATTCCTGCCGTTTGAAAAAGCCTTTTACGATCGCTATAACGTGCCGTGCCGTTTTATCGGCCACACCATGGCAGATGCCATGCCGTTGCAACCGGATAAGCAGGCTGCACGCCAGCGTCTGTCGATTGCGCCAGATGCTCTCTGTCTTGCCTTGCTGCCGGGTAGCCGTAATGCCGAAGTAGAAATGCTCAGCGCGGACTTCCTGAAAGCCGCACAAATTCTACGCGTGCGCTATCCCCAGTTAGAGATTGTGGTCCCGCTGGTGAATGCGAAGCGCCGTGAGCAGTTTGAGCGCATCAAAGCGGAAGTGGCTCCTGAACTGCCCATGCATCTGCTGGATGGACAGGGGCGTGACGCGATGATTGCCAGCGATGCCGCTATTCTGGCATCTGGCACTGCTGCGCTGGAGTGCATGTTGGCGAAGTGTCCGATGGTGGTTGGCTATCGTATGAAGCCATTCACCTTCTGGCTGGCAAAGCGTTTGGTAAAAACGCCGTATGTCTCGCTGCCTAATCTGCTGGCGAAGCGTGAGCTGGTCAAAGAGCTGCTCCAGGACGAGTGTCAGCCGGATCTACTGGCGGCGGCGCTTGAGCCGTTGTTGCACAGCGGCCCCGATCGCGATGCACTGCTCGCAACATTTAATGAATTACATCAACAGATCCGTTGGAATGCCGATGAGCAGGCTGCGGATGCGGTGCTGGAGATAGCAAATGTCTGAGTTTATCTACCCACAGGCACGTCTGATTGCCGGCGTGGACGAAGTCGGACGCGGGCCATTAGTGGGCGCGGTAGTTACCGCAGCGGTGATCCTCGATCCGGCTAACCCGATTAAAGGCCTGGCGGACTCGAAAAAGCTGTCGGAAAAACGCCGTCTGGCGCTGTTTGATGAGATCAAAGAAAAAGCGCTGGCCTGGAGCCTTGGCCGCGCGGAACCGGAAGAGATCGATCAGATTAATATTCTGCAGGCCACCATGTTGGCGATGCAGCGCGCAGTGGCAGGTTTGTCGCTGGTGCCAGAGTATGTCCTGATTGACGGAAATCGTTGTCCGGCACTTCCGATGCCTTCGCAGGCGGTGGTAAAAGGCGACAGCCTGGTAGCAGAAATCAGTGCCGCATCGATTCTGGCGAAAGTCACACGCGATCGTGAAATGGCCGAGCTGGATTTGCTGTTCCCGCAGTACGGCTTTGCCCAGCACAAGGGCTATCCGACTGCACTGCACATGGAGCGTCTGTCGCAACATGGTGCCACTCCTCATCATCGCCGCAGCTTTGCGCCGGTACGTAATGCCCTGATTGATGCCGAAGTATTGGCAACCAGCCAGACGACTGCGCTTTAATAGCCTGCGTTTGTTTAACCGGAAACCGATATGGCCGAACCCCGTTTCATACATCTGCGTGTTCACAGTGATTATTCGATGGTCGATGGGCTGGCGAAGACCGGGCCGCTGGTAAAAAAAGCGGCCTCGCTGGGCATGCCCGCGCTGGCAATCACCGATTTCATGAACCTGTGCGGGCTGGTGCGTTTCTATGGCAGCGCGCATGATGCGGGTGTAAAGCCGATTGTCGGGGCTGATTTCCTCGTTGCCAGTGAACTGATGGGCGATGAGCTGACGCAGATCACGGTGTTAGCCATGGATAACATTGGCTACCAAAACCTGACGTTACTGATTTCTCGTGCTTATCAGCGTGGTTACGGCGTAGCTGGACCCGTGATTGACCGTGACTGGCTGGCTGAGTTAAATCCGGGCTTGCTGCTGCTGTCTGGCGGCCGCAGTGGTGATGTTGGCCGCAGTTTGCTCCGTGGCAACAGCAGTCTGGTGGCGCAGTGCGTCGAGTTTTACCAACAGCACTTTGCCGATCGCTATTATCTGGAGCTGGTACGTACGGGCCGTGCCGATGAAGAAGCGTATCTCCATGCGGCTGTCGAACTGGCTATGGCAGAATCACTGCCGGTTGTTGCCACCAATGAAGTCTGCTTCCTGAATGAAGAGGATTTCGACGCCCACGAAATTCGCGTCGCCATTCACGATGGTTATACGCTGGATGATCCTAAGCGCCCGCGTAACTACAGTGCTCAGCAATATCTGCGCAGTGTCGATGAGATGTGTGAGCTGTTCTCAGACATCCCGGAAGCCCTGGAGAACAGCGTAGAAATTGCTAAACGCTGTAACGTCACCGTCCGCCTGGGCGAATATTTTCTGCCACAATTCCCGACCGGTGAAATGACCACGGAAGATTTCCTTGTCATGAAATCGCGCGAAGGCCTGGAAGAGCGACTGGAGTTCCTGTTCCCGGATGACGCCGTACGTGCGGAACGTCGCCCGGAATATGATGAGCGCCTTGACGTTGAGCTGACGGTTATCAACAACATGGGCTTCCCAGGCTACTTCCTGATCGTGATGGAGTTCATCCAGTGGTCGAAGGATAACGGGATTCCGGTTGGCCCTGGCCGTGGTTCCGGTGCCGGTTCTCTGGTGGCGTATGCGCTAAAAATTACCGACCTCGATCCGCTGGAGTTTGACCTGCTGTTCGAACGCTTCCTTAACCCGGAACGTGTCTCGATGCCCGACTTTGACGTCGACTTCTGCATGGAAAAACGCGATCTGGTGATCGATCACGTCGCAGAAATGTATGGTCGCGATGCGGTATCGCAGATCATCACTTTTGGTACCATGGCGGCGAAAGCGGTTATTCGTGATGTGGGCCGTGTCCTCGGCCATCCGTACGGATTTGTCGATCGTATTTCTAAGCTGGTACCGCCCGATCCGGGCATGACGCTGGAAAAAGCCTTTGCCGCTGAACCTCAACTGCCAGAAATTTATGAGGCGGATGAAGAGGTTAAAGCGCTGATTGATATGGCGCGTAAGCTGGAAGGTGTCACGCGTAATGCCGGTAAGCACGCGGGTGGGGTAGTGATCTCTCCCACCAAAATTACCGATTTTGCGCCATTGTATTGCGATGAGTTGGGTAATCATCCGGTCACGCAGTTCGATAAAAATGACGTTGAATATGCCGGGTTGGTGAAGTTTGACTTCCTCGGCCTGCGCACGCTGACCATTATCGACTGGGCACTGAAAATGATTAATGCTCGCCGTGAAAAGAACGGTGAAGCACCCATCGATATTGCAGCCATTCCGCTGGAAGATAAGAAAAGTTTCGATATGCTGCAGCGCGCGGAAACCACTGCGGTGTTCCAGCTTGAATCGCGCGGCATGAAAGATCTGATCAAACGTCTGAAGCCTGACTGCTTCGAAGATATGATCGCACTGGTAGCGCTGTTCCGTCCGGGTCCATTGCAATCCGGCATGGTAGATAACTTTATTGACCGTAAGCACGGCCGTGAAGCGATCTCTTATCCTGATATCCAGTGGCAGCATGAAGTGCTGAAGCCGGTTCTGGAACCGACTTACGGCATCATCCTCTACCAGGAACAGGTCATGCAGATCGCTCAGGAGCTTTCTGGTTACACGCTGGGCGGCGCGGATATGCTGCGCCGTGCAATGGGTAAAAAGAAACCCGAGGAGATGGCGAAGCAGCGCTCGGTGTTTGAAGAGGGTGCAGTGAAGATGGGCGTCAGTGGTGAGCTGGCGATGAAAATCTTCGATCTGGTAGAGAAATTTGCCGGATACGGCTTTAACAAGTCGCACTCAGCGGCGTATGCGTTAGTCTCCTATCAGACGTTATGGTTGAAAGCGCACTACCCGGCGGAGTTCATGGCTGCGGTTATGACGGCGGATATGGACAACACGGAAAAAGTTGTCGGGCTGGTGGATGAGTGCTGGCGTATGGGGCTGAAGTTATTGCCACCGGATATCAACTCCGGGCAATATCAGTTCCACGTCAATGATGACGGCGAAATTGTTTACGGTATCGGCGCCATTAAAGGCGTTGGTGAGGGGCCGATCGAAGCCATTATTGAAGCGCGTAATCAGGGCGGTTATTTCCGCGAGCTCTTCGACCTTTGCGCCCGTACGGATACCAAAAAAATTAACCGCCGCGTGATGGAAAAACTGATTATGTCCGGGGCCTTCGATCGCCTTGGACCACATCGGGCGGCGTTAATGAGTTCCCTCAATGAGGCACTCAAGGCAGCGGATCAGCACGCCAAAGCCGAGGCTATCGGCCAGGCGGATATGTTTGGCGTGTTGGCTGAGGCACCGGAGCAGGTGGAGCAATCCTATGCCAGTGTGGCACCGTGGCCGGAACAGGTACAGTTGGATGGTGAGCGTGAAACCCTCGGGTTATACCTGACGGGGCATCCCATCACCCAGTACCTGAAAGAAATTGAACGTTATGTTGGAGGTATGCGCCTCAAGGACATGCATCCGACTGAACGTGGTAAAATTACCGTAGCGGCGGGCCTGGTGGTTGCCGCACGTGTGATGGTCACCAAACGCGGCAACCGAATTGGCATCTGCACCCTTGACGATCGCTCTGGTCGTCTGGAAGTGATGCTGTTTACCGATGCGTTGGATAAATACCAGCAGTTGCTGGAACAGGACCGAATCCTGATCGTTAGCGGACAGGTCAGCTTTGATGATTTCAGCGGCGGGCTTAAAATGACCGCTCGTGAAGTTATGGACATCGACGAAGCGCGTGAAAAATATGCGCGCGGACTTGCTATCTCGCTGACGGACAGGCAAATTGATGACCAGCTTTTAAACCGTCTCCGTCAGTCTCTTGAGCCTCACCGTTCAGGGACTATCCCGGTGCATCTCTATTACCAGAGAGCAGATGCGCGGGCGAAACTACGCTTCGGTGCGGCGTGGCGTATTTCGCCTAGCGATCGTCTACTTAACGATTTAAGGTCGTTGGTAGGGTTGGAGCAGGTGGAACTGGAGTTTGACTAAAACAGGAACATTATGAGTCTTAATTACCTGGATTTTGAACAGCCGATCGCCGAGCTGGAAGCGAAAATTGATTCGCTGACCTCGATTGGTCGTCAGGATGATCAGCACGTAAACCTGGATGATGAAGTTCAGCGCCTGCGTGAGAAAAGCCTGGAGCTGACACGTAAAATCTTCGCCGATTTGGGCGCATGGCAGATAGCCCAACTGGCGCGTCATCCTCTGCGTCCTTACACGCTGGATTATGTCCGCAACGCGTTTGACGATTTTGACGAACTGGCGGGTGACCGTGCGTTCGCCGACGACAAAGCGATCGTAGGTGGTATTGCACGCCTTGATGGCCGTCCAGTGATGATCATTGGTCACCAGAAGGGTCGTGAAACCAAAGAGAAAATTCGCCGCAATTTCGGTATGCCAGCACCTGAAGGCTATCGTAAAGCGCTGCGCCTGATGGAGATGGCAGAACGCTTCAAAATGCCAATTATCACCTTCATCGATACACCGGGTGCATATCCTGGCGTAGGTGCAGAAGAGCGTGGGCAGTCTGAAGCTATTGCCCGCAATCTGCGTGAAATGTCAGGTCTGACTGTACCCGTCATCTGTACCGTTATCGGTGAAGGTGGTTCTGGTGGTGCACTGGCCATTGGCGTTGGCGATAAAGTTAACATGCTGCAGTTCAGCACCTACTCGGTGATTTCACCGGAAGGCTGTGCCTCAATTCTGTGGAAAAGCGCGGATAAAGCTCCGCTGGCCGCAGAGGCGATGGGCATCACGGCCAACCGTCTGAAAGAGCTGAAGCTGATCGATTCCGTTATTCCAGAACCCCTGGGCGGCGCACATCGCCATCCTGTGGATATGGCTGTGAATCTGAAACAGCAGCTGCTGGCCGATCTGGCTGAGTTGGATAAACTGAGCACAGAAGAGCTGCTGGATCGTCGTTATCAGCGTCTGATGAGCTACGGTTACGCCTGATTCCTTTTTCAGACAGTGAAAGAGCGGGCTGATGCCCGCTTTTTTTATGTCCGCATTTCTGTATCAGATTCGCTATGCTTGTCCGGTAAGCCATAAACGGAGGAAGCAGGCATTGAATATTCTGGCGATCATGGGCGCGCATGGCGTGTTTTACAAAGACGAGCCGCTGCGTGAACTGGGCGCAGCGCTGGAAGTGCAAGGCTTTCAGCTGATCTACCCGAAAAACAGCGACGACTTACTCAAACTGATTGAGCATAACCCGCGTATTTGCGGCGTGATATTTGACTGGGATGCGCACGACAGCCTGCTTTTATGCAGTGCCGTCAACGAACTCAACGAACACCTGCCACTGTATGCCTTTATCAACACCCATTCACAAATGGATGTCAGCCTGAATGAAATGCGCATGGCGCTGCATTTCTTTGAGTATGCGCTGAACGCAGCCGACGATATTGCGCTGCATATCCGTCAGTACACGGACGATTACCTCGACCACATTACCCCTCCTTTGACCAAAGCGTTGTTTACCTATGTGAAAGAGGGGAAATATACCTTCTGCACGCCAGGCCATATGGGCGGCACGGCATTCCAAAAAAGCCCGGTCGGCTGCCTGTTCTACGACTTCTTTGGCGCGAATACGCTGAAAGCAGATATCTCAATCTCAGTGACTGAACTGGGTTCACTGCTGGACCACACCGGCCCACATCTGGAGGCAGAAGAGTATGTTGCTCGTACCTTTGGTGCTGAGCAGAGCTATATGGTGACCAACGGCACTTCAACGGCAAATAAGATCGTCGGGATGTATGCCGCAGCGGCGGGCAGCACAGTCCTGATTGACCGGAACTGCCATAAGTCACTGACGCATTTACTGATGATGAGTGACATCACGCCGCTGTGGCTTAAGCCGACACGTAATGCGCTGGGCATTTTAGGCGGCATTCCAAAATACGAATTTACCCGTGACAGCATCGCGCAAAAAATCGCGACGACGGCCGGTGCTGGCTGGCCTGTACACGCCGTGATTACTAACTCCACTTACGATGGCCTGCTCTACAACACGCAGTACATCAAAGAGACGCTGGATGTCCCGTCGATCCATTTCGACTCCGCATGGGTGCCTTACACCCGCTTCCACCCGATCTATGAAGGCAAAAGCGGCATGAGTGGCGATCGCGTTCCTGGCAAGGTGATCTACGAAACACAATCCACTCACAAGCTGTTGGCCGCACTGTCGCAGGCTTCGATGATCCACATTAAAGGGGACTACGATGAGCAGACCTTTAACGAAGCCTACATGATGCACACCACCACATCGCCTAACTATGCGATTGTGGCCTCCATTGAAACGGCGGCGGCGATGTTGCGCGGGAATCCGGGTAAGCGGCTGATTAACCGTTCGGTGGAACGTGCGCTGCATTTCCGTCGTGAGATTCAACGTCTGCGTGAGGAGTCTGACAGTTGGTTCTTTGATATCTGGCAGCCGGAAAAGGTTGATCAAGCGGAGTGCTGGCCAATTCAGCCGGGTGAAGAAACGTGGCACGGCTTTACCCATGCCGATCGTGACCATATGTACCTGGATCCGATTAAGGTGACGATTCTGACGCCAGGCATGAGTGAATTGGGGGTTATGGCGGATGAGGGGATTCCGGCGGCGCTGGTCGCCAAGTACCTCGATCAGCGTGGCATCGTGGTGGAGAAAACCGGCCCGTATAATTTGCTATTCCTGTTCAGTATTGGCATTGATAAAACCCGTGCGATGAGCGTGCTGCGTGGGCTGACGGAGTTCAAACGCGGTTATGATCTCAACCTGCGCGTAAAGAATATGCTGCCGGATCTCTATGCGGAAGATCCCGATTTTTACCGCAATATGCGCATTCAGTCGCTGGCGCAGGGGATACATCAGCTGATCCGCAAACACGATCTGCCTCGGTTGATGTTGCAGGCGTTTGATGTCTTGCCGGAAATGAAAATGACGCCGCACAAGGCGTTCCAGCACCAGGTGCGTGGCAATGTGGAAACCGTGGATATTTCGCAACTGGTGGGGCGCATTTCAGCCAATATGATTCTGCCGTATCCGCCAGGTGTTCCTTTGGTGATGCCGGGGGAAATGCTCACCGAGCAGAGCCGACCGGTGCTCGATTTCCTGCTGATGCTCTGCACCATTGGTCGCCACTATCCAGGGTTTGAAACCGATATTCACGGTGCGACCCTGACCGAAGAGGGAGAGTATCAGGTGCGAGTGTTGAAGCTTTAATTTCCGGATTTTCGCCGGTTGCGGCACTGTGCCTTACCTCGTAGGGTAAGGCACACAATAACCTGTCAGGGAGAATTTATGCTGCAGTTAACCCATGTGCATCACATTGCCATCATCGCTTCTGACTATGCCCGGAGCAAAGCCTTCTATTGCGATGTGCTTGGCTTCACGTTACTGAATGAGCATTTCCGCGCTGAGCGCAACTCATGGAAGGGCGATTTAGGTTTGCAAGGCGAGTACATTATTGAATTGTTCTCTTTTCCCAATCCTCCCGCTCGCGTGAGCCAACCTGAAGCCTGTGGCTTACGCCATCTGGCGTTTAGTGTGCCCGACGTTGAGCAAGCCATGCAGCAGTTGGCAGAGAAAGGGGTGGTCTGTGAGCCGATCCGAATTGATGCGCTAACGGGTAAAGCCTGTACCTTCTTTGCCGATCCGGACGGTTTGCCGCTGGAGCTGTATCAGGCGTAAAATAGCGCCGCATTATCCTGTCGCCGTGGAATCCATTATGTTGCAAGCTGTGCCTCAAGACCTGTTTACCCCTGATGCCAAATTAGTGGTGGCGTTGAGTGGTGGGCTGGATTCCACCGTGCTACTGCACCTGATGGTGCAGTGGCGACAGCAGCATCCACAGGCTTCACTCCGTGCGTTACATGTTCATCATGGTTTGAGCGCTAATGCGGACAGTTGGGCGCAACACTGCTTATCACTGTGCCAGCAGTGGCAGATTACAGGTGAAGTGCTAAAGGTTGAGGTGGATGGTCGCGCGCAGGGCATTGAAGCTGCTGCTCGTCAGGCGCGTTATGCCGCCATGATTGCGGCACTGAATCCCGATGAAATTTTGCTGACGGCACAGCATCAGGATGACCAGTGTGAAACCCTGCTGCTGGCGCTGAAACGCGGTAGCGGCCCGGCAGGGCTGGCGGCGATGCCACAGCGTATGCTGCTGGCAGGGCACCCGTTAGTGCGACCGTTGCTGGACTGCTCGCGTCAACAGCTGGAAGCCTATGCGGAACAGTGGCAACTGTGCTGGATTGAAGATGAAAGCAACCAGGACACGCGCTATGACCGTAATTTCCTGCGTCAGTGCATCCTGCCACAGCTACAACAGCGCTGGCCGCAGTTTGCTGCAACTGTCTCTCGTTCAGCCGCGTTATGCGGTGAACAGGAACAACTGCTGGATGAGCTACTCACAGAGCAACTGGCTGCTTTAATCCAGCCCGATGGCAGCCTGGTGTTTACCTCGTTGCTGACGATGAGCGAGGCACGGCGCAACGCATTATTACGCCGCTGGGTGGCCAGCCAGGGCGGAGAAATGCCCTCGCGGGCGGCATTGTCGCGCATTACGCATGAAGTGATGCTGAGCCGTGAAGATGCGCAGCCGCGTTTGCAGCTGGGACGTTATGAAATCCGCCGTTTTCGTCAGCAACTGTGGTGGCTTCCATTACAGCCTTCTTTACGTGATGAAGTGCTGTTCTGGCCGGATCAACGCACGGCTATGGTTCTGCCATCCGGGCTGGGCTGTTTAGTCACTGGCCAGCAGCCTGAAATTCGGCGGCCAGAGTCAGATGAAGAGGTGAGCGTGCGGTTTCAGGCTCAGGGGCATTTTCATCTGCTTGGGCGATCCGGTGGGCGAGAAATGAAAAAGCTGTGGCAGGAGATGAATATTCCGCCATGGCAACGTGAGAGAGTGCCATTAATTTATTATAACCAGACGCTGATTTGTGCGCCGGGGTTGTTTGTCACGCGTGAAGGCGCGGCAAATGCGCCCTCGGGGTGGCAGGCTATCTGGAAAAAATAATAACTATTTTCCCCTCAGGGGATGTTTTCGCTGGAGAGCAATGATGAAACAGTGGTTAGCAGCCGGTTTACTGGCTGTGACGTTACCGGCTTTTGCAGCAGGTGACGCAGACGCGGGCGCGCAAAAATCAGCAACCTGTCAGGCTTGCCATGGTGCGAAGGGAAAAAGCGCACAACCCCTTTACCCGAACCTGGCGGGGCAGAATGCCGCATATCTTGATCGCGCGATATTGGCCTATCAGAAAGGTGAACGCAGTGGCGGGCAAGCGGAGGTGATGAAAGCCTTTGTTGCGGGATTAAGCGACAGCGACAGGGCTGATCTGGCGGCTTACTATGCAGGGTTAACGCCGTAGGAGGCGGATGGCAGCCAGGCTACCATCCGTAGGGAGAGGATTATTCTTCGCTGACAATAACGGTGCCTAACTCAGGATGGCTGAAGCTGGCAATGTGATCGAGGCGTAACTCGCGGATTTCACCGGAAAGCTCGATAGCGAGATACTCTACGTTTTTACGTGAGAGGATATCCTTAGCCTTCGCGCTTAACGCTTCACCATCTTTCAGTTTCAGCGCTATCGTCCAGTGTTTTGTGCAGGCGAGTTCCAGATTGTCATAATCGTCGCAGTTGATGGGTTTATAAGCTTCATTCGTCAACATAGTCGCTCACCTATAAGTTTGCAGTGCGGGTTCCCTGAAAAATGAGTTTAGCGCAGAATTTGCCGCTGGATCATCCGTTTCGCTGTACGCGCCCCAGAGATTTGGCATGGCAGATTCTGATCGCTGCCAAACCTGTCATGATGAGTCTGTGTTTGCACATGCACCTCCTCAGCAGAGTGTCATTACTCTGGTTGATTTGCGACTATATCACAGGGATATGCGAATAATCAGCCTGTCCTGGAGGGATTCGGGTGGCTAAAATCCGGGAAAGTGACAGATTTCACGCAGTTACTGAAATTTCTGCCCCGCACGCAACGTTAAGTCAGGCGTGCTGAAACCAGGGCCAAGTGGAGACAATATGTTAGTAGTATCACGTCAGGTATCACTGCCCGACCAGGAAATAGAACTGACCGCCATTCGCGCACAGGGTGCCGGTGGACAACACGTCAATAAAACCAGTACCGCCATTCATTTGCGCTTCGATATTGCCGCGTCATCGCTACCGCAGTTTTATAAAGAAAGGTTGCTGGCAGCCAGCCATCACTTAATCACACCAGACGGTATTGTGATTATTAAAGCGCAGGAGTACCGCAGCCAGGAGATGAACCGCGAAGCTGCGGTGCAACGCTTGCTGAATTTGATTCGTGAATTGACGGTGGTAGAGAAAGTGCGGCGGGCCACGCGGCCAACCAGAGCGTCAAAAGAACGCCGGTTAGAAGGGAAGGCGCAACGTAGCCAGACCAAATCGCTACGCGGCAAAGTGCGATAAAAAAAGCCCCTGCGTTGGCAGGGGCGAGATCATTACTTGTTCAGTGCGGTAGCGAGGAACTCAACCACCTGATCGCGTTTGATCATCTCTTTTTCGCTGGCGCGACGAGACTTGTACTCAATGTCGTCATTGTCGAGGTTACGATCGCCAATCACGATGGTATGCGGTACGCCAATCAGTTCCATATCAGCGAACATCACACCTGGACGCTCTTTGCGGTCATCCAGAATGACGTCAATACCACGAGCACGCAGCGCGTTATACAGCTCTTCCGCGACTTCTTTCACGCGGAAAGATTTCTGCATGTTCATCGGCAGAATCGCAACTTCAAATGGCGCTAATGCAGCAGGCCAGATGATGCCACGCTCGTCGTTGTTCTGCTCGATGGCTGCGGCAACGACACGGGTAATACCGATACCGTAGCAGCCCATGGTCATGATCTGATTACGACCTTCTTCACCCTGAACGGCGGCTTTCATCGCTTCGGAGTATTTGGTGCCAAGCTGGAAAATGTGGCCCACTTCGATGCCACGTTTGATTTGCAGCGTGCCTTTGCCATCTGGGCTTGGATCACCTTCCACCACGTTACGAATATCTTCAACGCGGGCTTCTGGTAAATCACGTGCCCAGTTGATGCCAGCGAAGTGCTGACCATCAATGTTGGCACCGGCAGAGAAGTCGCTCATTTTTGCTACGGTACGGTCAGCAATCACTGGCATGTTCAAGCCAACCGGGCCGATCGAGCCAAAGCCTGCGCCCACAGCAGCACGGATTTCCGCTTCGCCGCCCATCTCTAATGGTGCCGCGACCAGATCCAGATGTTCAGCTTTGATTTCGTTGAG
The DNA here is from genome assembly GCF_011752615.1 of Candidatus Pantoea multigeneris. Taxonomy (NCBI): domain Bacteria; kingdom Pseudomonadati; phylum Pseudomonadota; class Gammaproteobacteria; order Enterobacterales; family Erwiniaceae; genus Pantoea; species Candidatus Pantoea multigeneris. Next base: position 5,880 of record NZ_VWXF01000002.1, on the reverse strand, counting down.
TTCGTGATCGCCACGTACCAGCAGTGCCACCAGCGCATGACCGCTCTCTGCGGCACCTTTCACAATCAGGGTTTTTACCGTTTTCTCGATCGGTACCTGATGCTGTTCAACCAGCTCAGCGATGGTTTTTGCGTTTGGCGTGGCGAACTGGGTCATCGGCTGTGTCGCTGCCGGACGTTCACCAGCAGGTGCCAGCGCTTCTGCTTTTTCGATGTTGGCCGCGTAATCCGATTCGCTGGAGAAGATCACATCATCTTCACCGCTCTGTGCCAGCACCTGGAATTCATGTGAGCCGCTACCGCCAATTGAACCGGTATCCGCCTGTACGGCACGGAAATCGAGGCCCATACGGGTAAAGGCCTGGCTGTAGGCGCGGTACATCGCATCATAGGTTTCCTGCAGTGATTCCTGCGAGGTATGGAACGAGTAAGCATCTTTCATGATGAATTCACGTGAACGCATCACGCCGAAACGCGGGCGGATTTCGTCACGGAACTTGGTCTGAATCTGATAGACGTTCAACGGCAGCTGTTTGTATGAGCTCAGCTCATTACGAATCAGGTCGGTGACCACTTCTTCATGAGTTGGGCCGAGAACAAACGGGCGATCGTGACGGTCGGTAATACGCAGCAGCTCAGGGCCATACTGCTCCCAGCGGCCACTTTCCTGCCACAGATCGGCGGGTTGCACCACAGGCATGGAGATCTCAATCGCGCCGGCATTGTCCATCTCTTCGCGCACAATGTTTTCGACTTTTTTCAGTACGCGCAAGCCGGTTGGCAGCCAGGTATAAAGACCTGAGGCAAGTTTACGGATCATCCCGGCGCGCAGCATCAGCTGATGGCTGGTCACTTCGGCATCGGACGGCGTCTCTTTTAAGGTAGAGAGCAGATATTGAGTAGTACGCATTGATTAAGATTCCAGATAAACGGAAAGTCCGCACGATAAAATTTTGCTGGCGGCTAGTGTACCAGCGACCTCACGCACCCAAAAGCGGGTTTTTAACGTGGGTCCAGTGCAATCACTTCAGTGCCATAGCTATCGACACGCCAGCGGACGTTGAAATCCAGTAGCCAGACGGCATATTCCCGGCTTTCACTCTCTGCTTTGCGATAAGCGGGGCGCGGGTCCTGTGCCAGAACCTGAGCAATAAAGCGTTCAAGATGGGGATAGCGCTGCTGCTGTTGCGCCAACTGCTGCTGTGCTTCGGGGCTAAACCTGACCGCCATACTGGCTTCTGGTGCATGTTGCGCGAAGCCTGCCTGCGCATTGGGTACGGATTCGGCAAACGGCAGATAGGGTTTGATATCCACCACTGGGGTGCCATCGACCAGATCGAGGCTGCCTAACTCCAGAATCACCTGCTGCTTATCACAGCGAATGCCTTTAAGTTCCACCAGCGACATACCAATCGGATTGGGACGGAAAGTGGAACGGGTAGCAAATACCCCCATGCGCGCATTACCGCCAAGGCGTGGTGGGCGCACCGTGGGTCGCCATCCGCCTTCCATGGTTTGATGAAAGACAAACAGCACCCACAGATGACTAAAGCCTTCCAGGCCGCGAACCGCTTCCGGCTGGTTATAAGGCGGCAGCAAGTGCAACTCGCCGCCTCCATCCTGAATCAGACCCGGCTGACGCGGTACGGCAAATTTTTCTTTCCACGGTGAGTGAATGGTGCCAATCGGGGCAAAGCTAAATTCACTCATTGATCGGTAACTTGCAGCGCCGAACCCTGACATACGGCAGCGCGATAACAACCCGCTGTGGTCGTGACAATTTCGCACTTGTGCAGCAGCACCGCATTGGCTTTCAGATTAGAGGCTTTAATCTGCATACGTTTACGTGCTGTCGCAATATTCGGTGGGGAATCCTGGGTGCTGGACTGGCAATCGTCACCGGAGACTTCACCCAGATCGCGGAATGGCTTACTGACCAGATCGGTGGCATCGGTGTAGATCTTCACCGGGGCAGGGCGAGGTGCGGGTTTGCGTGCAGGCTCACTGCCGTGTTGTGTGGCAGGAGTGGCGCTGCTTATGGGGTGATATTCATGAACACACCCTGTCAGCAATAACGCTAACAAGCAGAGCGGGATAAAACGCATGGCGACTTCCTCAGTTTTTAAAAGTGCGGGTATTGAACCAAGGAGTAGGAAAAATAACAAGTGAAGGGGACACGCATATAAAAGAAAGGGCGGTAAACACCGCCCTGGGAAGAACCAGCAAAAGCAGGGGGATTACCAGCCTTTTACTGCACCGCCGTTGAAGATTTTGTTCGCGGCTTCGGCAACTTCGTCAGACTGATAGGCCTCAACGAATTTCTTCACGTTCTCTGCGTCTTTGTTATCTTCACGCGCGACGATCAGGTTCACGTAAGGTGAGTCTTTACCTTCGACAAAGATACCGTCTTTCGCTGGTGTCAGACCAATCTGGCTGGCGTAGGTGGTGTTGATAACCGCCAGGGCAATTTGCTGATCGTCCAGTGAACGTGGCAGCTGTGGCGCTTCCAGCTCAACGATTTTCAGGTGTTTAGGGTTATCAGTGATGTCCAGTGAGGTTGGCAGAAGGCCTACGCCATCTTTCAGCTTGATCAGGCCCACTTTTTCCAGCAGCAGCAGTGAACGACCGAGGTTAGTTGGATCGTTCGGGATAGCGATCTGTGCGCCGTCTTGCAGCTCATCCAGTGATTTGATTTTTTTCGAGTAACCGGCAATTGGATAAACGAAAGTGTTGCCGACTGGCACCAGTTTATAGCCACGATCTTTGATCTGCTGATCCAGGTATGGTTTGTGCTGGAAAGCATTCACATCGATATCGCCTTTGCTCAGCGCTTCGTTTGGCAGGACGTAATCGCTGAAGGTCACCAGCTCTACATCCAGACCATACTTCTCTTTAGCCACTTTCTGTGCTGCTTCAGCAACCTGCTGTTCCGCACCCACAATCACACCCACTTTAATGTGGTTTTGATCTTTTTGTTTTTGATCGCAACCTGCCAGCGCCACAACGCCAATCAGTGCACCCACAGCGGCAAACTTTTTAAAATTGAAAGACATAATTTATCCTTAAAGGAAATAAAGGCTGTTGCTTATTTGTGGGACACTGCACGCACAATGCGGTCGCCACCGAGTTGAATTAAATACACCAGAACCACCAGTAACACTAATACCGTATTCATGACTGTGGCGTTATAACCGATATAACCGTACTGATAGCCAATCTGACCCAGACCACCAGCACCTACGGCACCGCCCATGGCGGAGTAACCCACTAAGGTAATCAAGGTAATTGTAGCGGCGTTTATCAGCCCTGGCATCGCTTCTGGCAGCAGCACTTTGCGGATGATCTGCATTGGCGTTGCGCCCATTGCGCGGGAGGCCTCAATTAAACCGGTAGGCAGTTCCAGCAGGGCGTTTTCTACCATACGGGCAATAAAGGGTGCAGCACCGACAGTTAAAGGAACAATCGCTGCCTGCAGGCCAATAGATGTACCGACAATTGCGCGTGTAAATGGAATCATCCACACCAGTAAGATGATGAACGGAATCGAACGGAAGATGTTGACCGCTGCTGAGGTAAAACGATACAGCGCCTGGTTAGCCAGAATCTGGCCTGGACGGGTGACGTATAACATCACGCCGACGGGCAGACCGAGGACAAAACCGAAAAAGCCGGAGACAAACGTCATCATCAGGGTTTCCCAGATGCCGCGTCCCATTAACCACATCATCGCTTCAGACATAACCCAGCACCTCAACCTTCACATGATTTTCCTGCAACCAACTAATAGCGGCTCGCGCATCGCTATCTGACCCGCCCATTTCAGCCAGCATGATGCCGAACTTGACGCCACCAGCGTAATCCATCTGCGCACTGATAATGTTGTTGTTCACATTAAAGCGGCGTGCAGCTTCAGACAGCAAAGGGGCATCAACGGATTTACCCGTGAATTCCAGACGTAATAAAGGAACGCTGCCCGGCTTCGCTTCCTGGCTCATGCGCTGCTGGTAATCCTCCGGGATATCCAGATGCAGGGTTGCCTGAATGAATTGCTGGGCCAGTGGGGTTTTCGGATGGGAAAACACTTCACTTACGCTATCTTGCTCAATCAGTTCACCGTTGCTGATCACCGCAACCTGATCGCAGATGCGCTTCACTACATCCATCTCGTGAGTAATAAGAAGGATTGTCAGACCAAGGCGACGGTTAATGTCTTTCAGTAGTTCAAGGATAGAACGGGTGGTTGCCGGGTCCAGTGCGCTGGTGGCTTCATCACACAGCAGGACTTTGGGATCGCTGGCCAATGCACGCGCAATGGCTACGCGCTGCTTCTGCCCACCGGAGAGGTTAGCTGGCCATGCATCATGTTTATCTGCCAGACCTACCAGCTCCAGCAACTCAGTGACACGACGCTTGATAGCCTCTTTGGAGTTATTGCCCAGCTCCAGCGGCAGCGCGACGTTGCCGAATACGGTACGTGACGTCATCAGGTTGAAGTGCTGGAAAATCATGCCAATCTGGCGGCGTGACTGTGTTAACTGACGTTCATTGAGGGCGGTCAGGTCTGTGCCATCAACCAGAACGCGTCCGGATGTTGGGCGCTCAAGCAGATTCACGCAGCGAATCAAGGTACTTTTACCTGCACCGGAAGCGCCGATGACGCCGAATATCTGTCCGGCGGGGACATGCAGGCTAACGTTAGATAGCGCTTGAATAGTGCGTGAACCTTGCTGGAACACTTTGCTGATATTTTCGAGTTTTATCATTACGTTATTTTTTTTCGTGTGATTTTAGCCGTGGATGGTGCTGCTAAAGCCGGGTTCCGGCGATAGTATGTGATGGATGTTAAGGCATCCAGACGTCCAAATCAATCTTGGCTGCTTAAACTGTGATTCTCTCATCCTACGCAATCATGCGATAATGCGTGCCTATTTTGCAGCAGGAGTTACTACGTGGCGAACAACGTCAAAGCTATTTTTCTTGATCGTGATGGCACGCTAAATGTCGATCATGGTTATGTTAGTCAGATCGACGATTTCCAGTTTATCGACGGTACTATAGAAGCACTACAGGAACTGAAAAAAATGGGCTATGCGCTGGTGCTGGTGACTAACCAGTCCGGTATTGCGCGTGGCATGTTTACAGAAGACCAGTTCATGTACCTGACAGAATGGATGGACTGGTCACTGGCCGACCGTGATGTTGATCTCGATGGCATCTACTTTTGCCCACACCATCCTGAAGCAGTAATAGAAGAGTATCGCCAGGTCTGTGACTGCCGTAAGCCACAGCCGGGTATGTTCCTTACTGCACAGCAGCATCTGAACATCGATATGGCGGCTTCTTATATGGTAGGCGATAAAGTTGAAGATATGCTGGCTGCGCAGGCAGCGGGTGTAGGAATGAAAGTTTTAGTCCGCAGCGGCAAACCCGTGACGGAAGAGGGCGAAAAAGCAGCGGATTGGGTGTTAAATAGCCTGGCAGACCTGCCTGAGCGCATTAAAAAGGGTTAAAACAGGCGGGTTAGCTCAAAATTGCAGCGAACGAGAAAAAAGTTGCAATTAGCCCTTGTCAGACTGAATAAACTCCCTATAATGCGCCACCACTGAGACGGCAAAGCGGAAACGCAAACGACTCAGCAGGGAGTGAAGTGATTCATCCCGCCAGAGAAAAATACTGAAAAAAGTGTTTGACTCTGAAGGAGGAAAGCGTAATATACGCCACCTCGCAACAGCAAGCTAACGCGCTGATTGCACTGCTCTTTAACAATTTATCAGACAATCTGTGTGGGCACTCGCAGGATTGATATCAACGTCTCCGGACGTAAAAAATATCAAGTCTCACGAGTGAACACATAATGAAATTCATTATGACGTTTTACAGA